>JABRVT010000103.1:0-5145 GCA_040048245.1 Candidatus Brocadia sp. | reverse complement strand
GTGTAAGCTAAGACCTCGATTTTTAAGTTATTTATTCCAATAGTGATAAGCGGCCTTATTGGACACCACTGATCAAAAATGGTAAAAAAGAGACAAGAATTAAAATCAACTTGAAAGCCTTGTGAATACTGGTAGAATCAAACGAAATTGAAAAATATAAGAACACATGAAAAAACCTGGAAAATCCTAAATAAATAATTGACTTATACTTACAGATATGATATAGTTTTTCTTTCCAATTCAGAAGCAGTTGTTCATTGTATATGGGTGTTTTCAGGTAATGACAAACAGCAACAGACTATTGCAGGCTATAAATTTAGTTAAAGAATACACGGATGGTGAACGCACAGTACCTGTCCTGCGGGGAATTAACTTGTCCATTGAAAGGGGTGAGATTGTTGCAATAGTAGGTGCTTCTGGTGCGGGGAAAAGTACGTTGTTGCATATCCTGGGGATACTGGATACGCCAACCTCTGGTTCTGTAATATATAAAGGAGTAAATCTGACTCAGTTAGGCGCGAAGAAGCAGGCAAACATGCGTAACCGTATTTTTGGTTTTGTTTTTCAGTTTTACCATCTCCTGCCTGATTTTACCACTTTGGAAAATATTTTGCTGCCTGGTTTAATTGGAAGCGGATTCTCAAAGTGGCAGGTGGTAAATAAAGACTACAAAGATCGGGCAACTTCATTGTTAGAGAGGGTGGGTCTTGGAGACCGCCTAGCGCACAAACCTTCACAGCTATCTGGCGGTGAAAGACAGCGTGTGGCTATCATACGGGCACTGATTAATAACCCAGAAGTTTTGTTATGCGATGAACCTACGGGTAACCTGGATACAAAGACAGGTCATGAAATCCGGGAATTAATCTGGGATCTGAATAAGACACTGCATCAGACAGTCGTAATCGTTACGCATGATGAAGAAATAGCAAGACATGCTGGACGGGTAGTAAGGATTGTTGATGGGTGTATTCTCTAGTTTAGAATAGAGGGAAGGGAAAGGAGTAAAATTACATTAATGGGATTGAAGATTTATATAAATGGCCAGATACTTCCTCAAGAAGAGGCCAAAATATCGGTTTTTGACCATGGGTTGCTTTATGGGGATGGTGTGTTTGAAGGAATACGTGCTTATAAGGGAAAGATATTTATGCTGTCTCAACACCTGGATAGGCTTTATAACTCCGCTACGGCCATCGCTCTCAGGATACCCATGACAAAGACTGAAATGGCAGATGCTATTAAAAAAACAATGGATGCCAATAACCAGACAGATTCATATATCAGGCTGGTTGTTACCAGGGGGGTAGGAAAACTCGGATTAGACCCCAACAAGTGTTCAGCGCCTCAGGTGATCATTATTACGGATACGATTGAACTTTATCCAAAAGCACTGTATGAAAGGGGACTCGATATTGTAACCGTTTCCACGATCAGGAACCATTTTTCTGCCCTTGACCCCAAGATTAAATCTCTCAACTACCTGAATAATATTCTGGCAAAGATTGAATCAATACAGGCTGGTGCCGGCGAGGCATTGATGCTTAATAAAGATGGTTATGTAGCGGAATGCGCCGGTGATAATATCTTTATTTTTAAAGATAATATCCTTTTAACGCCCCCTGCAAATGCCGGGATATTAATTGGCATTACCAGAAACGTTGTAATGGAATTGGCCGCTAAGATGGGAATTCAGGTCAGGGAAGAATTAATGACTCGATATGATGTATACATTGCCGATGAATGTTTTCTGACCGGGACGGCTGCTGAAATTATTCCCGTTGTAAAAATTGATGGACGTATAATCGGCGCGGGTAAGCCTGGTAGAGTTACCCTTGACTTGTTAAAAAGGTATCGCGACCTTACGACAGACGGTTTTTAGGCGGATTTTTTTGGTTTTGGAGCAGGGAAGGATGCAAAAACCATAATAGATATACCAATGCAAATCAGGCTGTCCGCTATATTAAAAGTGGGCCAATGGTATGTGTCTCCAATATGTAAATCTATAAAATCCCTTACATATCCATACCATATTCTGTCCCAAAGATTTCCTGCTGCACCTGCCAGAATAAGACCTAAAGCAACATTTGACACAAAAAGTGACTTATCAGACTTGATGTAAATATAGATAATAATTGCAATTGCTATGATTGAGAAAACAATAAAGGCGTTGGTTTTGCCAGGAAACAGCCCAAAAACAACGCCTTCATTTTTACTTTGCAATATATTGATGAATCCGGTGATTACATTTATCCTTTCAAATTCATTTAATTTTGAGAATACAACCCATTTTGATACGATGTCAGTGATAACACCGCCCACGGCAGTAATAACAAATGTCGCAGTGTTCCTCATAAAGTCATTTTAAAATGCCGTCGTCTCTTCTTCTCGCTGGCAATCTATACAGAGTTTTGCATACGGTACTGCCTTTAGTCGTTCTTTGTTTATCTTTTTTCCACATAATTCGCAAATACCAAAAGTGCCTTCTTCGATCTTTTCCAAAGCAGCATCGATGTTCCGTAAACTTTCTTCTCCGCTTTGGATAAGCTCAATCATAAGGTCCCTTTCATAATTGTCTGTACCTACATCTGCCATATGTATCGGAACGTTTGACAAATCGCCAGACGCATCCTGCCTGGATCTTTTTAAGGCCTCCCCTTGCATAGAATCCACTTTCCCGACAAGCCTTTCCCTTAAAGAAAGGAGGAGTTTTTTAAATTGAGCAAATTCTTCTTTCATTATTCTTCTCCATGAATTAAATTGCAAAATAACCCATCTAAAGATACTCTATACCCGTTCATGCATCAGGCGTGCTTTAAAGGCGATACAATCGGAAGGCTTGACTTAATAATATTAAAAGATCAGGTGTTTTCTGCTATTCGTCAGCAATGCAATAGTTAAATATTATAGCATACAATGAAAATTAGTCAATAGAATTTGAGACCGCTTTAAGTTCGGCACAGAGGGACAGGATATAGTTACCCTGCGGGTGCATAAATGCTTATGGATGAAATATCACGCTAGGATAATAATGCAGTGGAAAAATCCTGGTCGGTCGTCATGTTGCGCTAGCAACACCCTGAAACGATGAAAATAGAACTATTTATTCATATCATATTGTAACACAGTCACTTGTGCCGTTTTGCGGACTTTTTTTTAAACCAGGTTGGATTGGAATTTGATCAAAACAACGTGGGGCGAGACATTGAGGGAATTCTGTAAAAATCCATAAAGCAAAAACGGGATAATATATATTATCCCGTTTTGTAAAATTTTTTGAATATAATGTCTAATATACAAAAATGACTCAATTTTTAATGCCCTTTTTTCCGCTCCTTTGTCTTTTCCGGAACAATGTCGTCTATTTGCCAATTTCGCTCAAAAGCCGTGCAGGACTTGTAGGCCACATCACGCATGAGAATGTTACAAAAGACATCTTTGCCATCCAAAACAATTGCATAATTACATCCAAAACAAATGCTCTTCTTCGTTTTTTTGTTTTTCATCTACTGATACTCCTTAAATGGTAGTAGAAATAAGTACAGAATAATTTTACATAATAAACACAAAGCAAGTCAACGTAAAAAATATTATGGCCTTTTTAGTGCAATCTGCGGATTATGTAAACGGTAGACATAATAAAAATTTTTATAAGAATGGCCGAAATTACTTGCAAAATCTATTTGCGGATGTATTATTGTCATCAGTAAAAGTCCAGCCCACCGCAAGGACGCAAGGACGCAAAGAAAAAACTTTAAATAAGGGAAAAGAACGTTACACAGAAACGCCAATGGTGGAACGTCTGTACATGAATAAAATCACAAGGTTTTCCAGAAATTTTCAGTGTGTATTTTATGGAAAATACTACCTTTGTGCGCTTTGTGTCTTTGCAGTATTAATGATTACCTATCACCAGGGGGAAGAAAATGACAATGCGAAGATTACTTAAATTCAAATCTGTCAGACTATTCATTTTTTTCGTGTTGTTACTATTGATCGCTGATAGCAGTATGGTTTACGGGGTAGAAAATTCATACAAATATATTAGGCATGAAGAGAGGTTTAAAAAGAGTTCATTTAGTAAATTTCAGAATGGGCTCAGCCAAACTATCAACGGCTTGGAACAAAAAACAGACGATCTTGAGGCCATGAATCAAAATCTTGAGGGACGAGTTAATATGCTTACATCGGAGAAGGATAAATTGAATAAGGCGTATGACCAGGTAAAGGCGCGACAATCTAATCTGGAAAAAGAACATGACAGGTTGAAGAAGAAAGCTGCGTCTCTGGAAGTTGCTTATAAAAAGTTGTCCAGCAAGGTCAACGTGGCTAAAACTTCTAAAAAACCAAAGTCGGTAGCCCAGAAAAAATCGGTTCCAAAGACAACACAAAAGAAGTCCGGTACCCAATCCGGAAGTACGGCCAAAACATCGTCCGGCAAAAAGATTTCCGGTACGGTGAAGCAGGAGACCAAGGCCGTTGCACAACCTTACCCCCCGATAGTTCCAGAAGCAAAGGTGTCCGAAGAACAAAAAGGAGAGGAGGTAAGTGGAGTAGATATAAGAAAGATTAACGAGAGGGGGATTGAATACGGCAGGAAGGGTATGTATGACCAGGCAATTAAGGAATTTCAGAAAGTTGCGGCCATTGAGCCCAACCTGGCTAATGTGCACTACAACCTTGGCCTTGCTTATAAAAAGAAGGGAATGCTATCGGAGGCCAACAGAGAATTTGCTGAATACGAACGGTTAAAGGGGCAAAACAATTAAAAATTCCTGCCTTTCAATTTGATTATACAATGGATTTAAATCCACGGTTTGTAGAGCGAAGAGCCTCTTCGCTCTACAAGTGGGATCAGCCTAATTAATTTAAGGCTAAAGAATTTCAAGGTTTTTGGAAGGAACCAACTGCCGTTGGCAACCTAACGCATGTACGCCGTTGTGTATTGCCAGTCGCCGCAAGGAGATGACTCCTGCCATAATAGTATTATGAAAAAGTTGCTGAAGGCCCTGATTTACAATATCTGCCTCTATTTGGCAGACATTTAACCCGCATTTCTCACGGAGGGTAATTGTGATATCAAATGGTAAATCTTTTCTGAACTTCAACAGAGTATTGGATACGCTTTACGAATGTTTTGAAAAG
>JABRVT010000102.1:0-25024 GCA_040048245.1 Candidatus Brocadia sp. | reverse complement strand
CCTGTATTCTCTGCCTGAACAACAACTTCTCCATGAAAGTAAGTACCGGTAGCAGCCATGCATGTACCGTTAATCCCTTCACGTTCATCCCTGTCTTGATTTTCGGTTGTCTTCTTTCCGAGTTTTGTGGTATATTCTTCATAGAAAAGGTGAACCTCCTTTTAGGTGTTTTTGTTCTCGAAATACCCTGGAGATTCTACCATTTCTGGCCTGGCCCTGCAACAAGGCGAAGCCTTGTTGCAGGATTTTAGGTAAAAAATCAAATGGTTTATCTGTCTTATTATCTTGTTGTCGGGAGAAAGTAGGCATGAATCTTCCTAATTCAATCATTGGTTCTCCGGTTAATAACAAAAGCGTGAATAGAAAAACATTGGAAAAGGAGTATCCAACCTATGAAAGATGTATTAAGAATGCCTTTGATGCGGGGCAGTCTCATATCTTCAGGTGGTGGAACGAAATAACCACTTCAGAAAAGAAGAACCTCCTCAACCAGATATCCTCTATTGATTTCCTTCTGATAAAGAGTCTTGTCAACGACGCCCTTTTGAAGGCCCCTCAGCCCATTCAGGGCAATATAACCCCGCCACAAATTATACCGATTCCTGAAAGTGACACGGAAAAAGAAAAAGCGCAAAAGGCAAGGCAGATTGGCGAAGGTTCTTTACGAAAAGGAGAGGTTGCCATCCTCACAGTTGCAGGTGGGGACGGTACACGACTAGGGATTAACGGCCCTAAAGGGGCATTTCCCATTACACCCATTACCAGAAAGAGCATCTTTCAATTGCATGCGGAAAAAATATGTGCGATTCAACAGAAGTACGGCGTTTGCATTCCATGGTACATCATGACGAGCGAAACCAATGGCCCTATGACGCAAGATTTCTTTCAGTCTCACCGGTTCTTTGGATTAAGCCCTCAGCAGGTGTGCTTTTTTACCCAGGGTATGCTCCCCGTTGTAGACCTTCAGGGGAATTTACTCATGGATTCTAAATCAAATATTGTAATGAGTCCGAATGGACACGGTGGAGTAATCATTGCTCTCAGAGAAAAAGGCATTCTTGACGACATGAAAAGGCGTGGTATGAAGTACATCTTCTATCATCAAGTAGATAACGTACTGATAAAGATTGCCGATCCAATTTTTATTGGCTATCATCTCACGGGTCATGCAGAGATGTCATTAAAAGTTGTAAAAAAATGCCACCCCGAAGAAAAGGTAGGGATTGTCGTAAATATCAATGGACATTTACATGTGATTGAATACAGCGAGCTGAGTCGGGAGGATATGTATGCAACTAGAGAGGATGGCACATTAAAGTTTAATGCCGGGAATATTGCGGTACATATGATTAGCATTGATTTTCTTGAGAAAGTACATCAGAGAGGAGAGACTCCTTCCTATCATGCAGCCATAAAAAGGGTACCGTATTTGAATGAAAATGGTATGACCATTACTCCGGAAAAAAACAATGCTATTAAATTTGAGAGTTTCATCTTTGACATATTGAAACACGTACAGAAAAGTGTGATCATGGAAGTTCTTCGTGAAGATGAGTTCTCGCCCGTGAAAAACATGGAGGGGGCAAACTCCCCGGCTACATCGAAACAGGACATGGTTAATCTGTTTGGACGATGGTTGCGAAATGCAGGCATTTCTATTCCCACAGACTCTCAGGGCAATGTTATTGGCTTAATCGAAATTAGCCCTTGCTTTGCGCTGGATGAAGAGGAATTGAAGAATAAGATCGATAAACATCTGCGGTTCAACGGAAACTTATGTTTGTAAGCCATCCTAACACGAATGAGTCGGAATATGTAGCACGACATTTATGCTGCTTTCCTGCGAACCGCAGAGGAGAGGTTGCTCCTGCATAAGGGTTGGTACTATAGCCAGCGACAATAATTATTAATAAGGATATAAATAATGGAAGGTAAACAAAACATACACCTTGATTTTAATAATATGATGGCACAGACGATCGGGCCGGAACATGGCATAACTGAGCAAGAATTGAAAGAAGTAGCGCCCCTTGCCACTCAGTTTGTTACTACAGTAAAGGAAGAACGCGCTGCAGACAAACTACAATTTCTTGATCTGCCTTATGATAAAAAAACGGTAGCGCAGATACTTGAAATGACAAATGCTGTCAAAGGAAAATTTAAAAACCTTGTTGTTGTGGGCATCGGTGGTTCTGCATTAGGCAATATCGCAATTCATACAGCCCTGAACCATCCTTTTTACAATATCCTCGGTGAAAAAGAAAGGAACGGTTCCCCGCGTATCTTTGTGCTGGATAACATTGACCCGGATAGGTTCTCCGGTCTCATGGATATCGTTAAACCCGAAGAAACCTTGTTTAATTTCATTACGAAGTCCGGCACAACGGTAGAAACCATGTCACAGTTTCTGATCATAATGAGACTTTTACAGGATAAACTTGGCAAAGATTATAAAGGACATGTTATTACCACTACCGATAGTGAAAAAGGTACTTTACGGGACATAACAAAACGTGAAGGGTTTAAGTCCTTCTCGATTCCCGCTGGAGTTGGTGGGCGGTATTCGGTACTAACGCCCGTTGGCTTGTTTTCAGCGGCAGTGAGCGGGGTGGATATTACCGCCTTGTTGGACGGAGCGGCGCTCATGGACAGGGCATGTCAATCTGATGATCTCTGGGAAAATCCTGCCTTGATGGGTGCGGCGCTCTATTTTTTGAGCCACACAAAAAAAGGCAAAAATATACTGGTTATGATGCCCTATTCTCATGCCCTGAGCGGAGTGGCCGATTGGTTCTGCCAACTCTGGGCTGAGAGTCTTGGTAAAAAATTCTCCCTGAATAAAGAGATTGTATACACAGGCTCAACACCGGTAAAGGCGATTGGTGTGGTTGATCAGCATTCCCAGCTTCAACTCTATATGGAAGGCCCTTATGACAAGGTCATAGCCTTTTGTACCATTGAGCGATTTAATAAGCGTGTGCCCATTACCAATAAAGACGAACTTGAAGGTGAGTTGGCTTATCTGAAAGGACACTCCCTGAATGACGTTATGAAGGCAGAATTTGAAGGAACACGACTCGCGCTGACAGAACAAAGGCGTCCCAATTGCACCATTACCCTGGATGAACTTTCCGCATTTACCCTGGGACAGCTATTCTATCTGCTTGAACTACAAACCGCATATGGAGGCAGGTTTTATAACGTAAATGCCTTTGATCAGCCGGGCGTTGAGGCGGGAAAGATTAATGCCTTTGCGATGCTGGGGAGAAAGGGATACGAGCAGAGAAAGAAGGAGATCAACGCACTTTTACAGAAGGCCCAGAAGAAGTATTATATTTAGTCGCTGAATGAAAACGCCTACCCTTGCCATTCGACCGAAGGAGAAATGACAAGCTGGCTAAGACGATGTAGATATAAGGGAAAATGGAGAGCCCCTCTGCCACCCGTTCCCATGCTCCAATTCCTGATGTCACCATAAGGCCTCTGTGATATAATTTGGTTATTGCAATGTTTGGAGCTCCTCAATAGTTCTCTTTATTGATTCAGCCTCTTTATTTGTTGGGTCCAGTCTCAGAAATTCACGGAAAAAGTATAAAGCCTTTTGAACGTCCTTTTTATAGTTTAAATAGATTATGCCCAGGTTTTTGCAGGCATTGGGGTAGTCAGGTTTTAGCCGTAAGGCCTCTTCAATTTCCATAATCGCTTTATCAAATAGGCCCTTATTGGCATAGACTGTGCCCAGGCAGCTATGTGCTTCGGCATGATCGGGTTCGTAATGGATGGCCAGTTTAAATTCATCCATTGAGGCGTCTAAAAGTCCCTTCTTGAAATAGGCAAGCCCAAGATTGAAGTGGGCATCATAGTAATTGGGTTTCAATTGAATGGCTTCTTTGAATTTTGAGATTCCTTCATCAAGAAGTCCTTTATCAACGAAGATATTACCCATATTATTATGGGTAAGTGCTGAGTTGGGATTTACTGCTAGAACACGGTGGTATTCTTCCAATGCTTCTTCTCGCATGCCTTTCTTCTGATATGCCATTCCTAAATTGTGATGATATTCAGGATCTGATTCAATGGCGATTGCCGTTTGAAACTCATGAATTGCCAAATCTAATCCGCCGTCCTGGAGGTAAATCATACCAAGATTATTATGGGCCCTGGAACTATCGGGTGATACCTCTATGGTTTTTGACCAGAACGTAAGCTGGTCCCTCCAGCTTTTATTTCTCTTCATTGCAGCTAACGAATAAAGGACAGTTGGGATTAATATCAGGCAAGTTATAAAAACGAATGGCATCCGGCAGAAATTAGAATTTGAGCAATCGGGAATATTTGGGGTTGAGATGTTGAGACTCCTATTTTCCCATATTCCCATTTTCCCATCTCCACGCAAAATAAAAGTGCATACCTGTCCCCATGTTCCCAGCAAAATGTATGAGAGGACGGTACAAAATCCTACAGAAGGAAGATAGAGGTATCTCTCAGCCATAATGTTGGCTATGGGGATGATATTCATGGTAGGTATCAAAGTAACAAAAAACCAGAGTATAAAGAAAAACAGATGCCTTGAGTGGTTATGCAGTCTGTAGGTGATTGCCCCGATTGCGCACAAAAACGCAACGCTATAAAGGAAAGTCATAGCAAAAGGAGTTTTTGTGCTCGGTATAATATAGTCTGCATTAAAACTGATGGGAAAGAATAGAAGTTTTATGTATGATACAAGGATATTTGGGATGGTTAGCAGGTTTATCAGGAAGCTGTTGCCGGGGTACATCAACTGTTTCTCTACGGGATTGTGAAACCACACGAACCTTAAGAAGAGATAAAAACCGCTGATAAGTACAAATCCCAAATAAAATTTTACAGCATTTTTCTTTATTCTGTTAGTATCGCCAAAGACCCAGTCAAAAAGAATGATAATAAAAGGCAGGGTAATCGCCATTTCCTTGGAACAGAGCGCCAGAAGGTATGAAAACAGGGAAAGGGGATACAGGTAATTGCAGATTTTAGATTGCGGATTTCGGGATGCTGATTGAATAAATAACAAAAGGGAAACAAGAAAAAAGATAGCAGCCAAGAGGTCTTCCCGGTAACTGATTGCATTTACTGCCTCTGTTAATATCGGGTGAGTGGCAAACAGGATACCTGTGAGAAATGGAATGGTACTGTTCCTGACGATGGTGGAAAGGAGTGTGTAGACAAGCGCCGCACAGATAGTGTGGAGCAGGACATTGGTCAGGTGAAATCCCAGGGGGTTGAGGCGCCACAGTGAATAGTCGATGAAATAGGTAAGGGTAACGACCGGACGGTAGGTAACTTCTCCTGAACTGTTAAAATACTCGTTAGTAAATAAGGCCGGAAAATTTCCCCAATCCCTGATGAAATAATTGCTGGTGATGGTAAAGACATCATCATAGACAAAAGCGTTGTCCAGTGAATTGAGAAAAGTTATGACTGCCAGCGCACTAATGAGTAATACCTGTAAAACCCTTATCATGCTCATTTCCTCTTAAAATAAAACGGCAACGACACAACAATCGCCACAGCCGTTGCCGCTATTACCTTTGGTTCCACATGGCATATCAGCCAGCCACAAATCGCCAGCGCTAAGATGGGAACACAGTACCCGCCGGGAATCCTGTAACCCCTTTCCCGTTCTGGTCTTTGCCTCCTTAATACCATAACGGCCAGACAGGTGGGAATGTACTGGAGGATGCTTACCATAACACTTGCTGTGACCAGATGTACAAAACTGCCTGTTAAGGTCAAAAGAAGCGTTAGACCTGCATTGACCATAATAGCCATATATGGGGTATGATACACTGGATGTATTTCAGAAAATATTCGGGGAAGAAATCCATCAGCAGAAAGCACGTAAAAACTCCGGGGACTGGTCAGGGCGATTCCTGCACTAACGCCTCCGATTGAGAGTAGGGCGCCTGCGCCAATAATTACACCGCCTGCGGTTCCCATAAAATATCTTGCAGCGTCAGCCAAAGGTTTGTCAGAATAGGCAAGGCCTGGAAACGTCCCTGCGGCTACAAACTGGATTACAACATATAAGCCGGTAACTATCATCAGTACCAGAAACAGTACGCGTGGGATGTCCCTTTGCGGATGCCTCATCTCTCCGGCAGGTACTGCTACAAACTCAAATCCTGTATAGGCATACAAGGCCATGATAGCAGCAGTGCTAAAATTTTCACTACCTCTGCTCATAAGTTCTGCCCCATCCCCTTTTATTGCAGGAAAATTATTTTCATGGATAAAAAATATTCCCACGCCAACAAAGATAAGCAAAGACGTGAGTTTTCCCATGGTAAAAAAATTAATCGTCCTTGCTCCGGGTTTTACCCCAAAATAATTAATGGCACTTAATCCTGTAATCAGGACGGTAATGACGGCCTTGCTTAACCAGCCGTTTTCTGCTGGGAGAAAATACCTTAAATAAAGTTCAAAGCCGCTGGCAACCGATGCCCATCCGATAATCGATGAAAGCCACATCATCCAGCCCACCAGAAAACCAACAAATGGACCAAAAGCATCCCTGGCATAAAGGTAAGCCCCGCCGGTTTCGTTATACATTCCGCCCATTTCTGCAAAGCAAAGGGCAATAGTAAAGCAAAGGATACCACATAGCGGAAATACCCAGAAGGCATTGTTTCCGGCAAGACCGGAAAGTTGTCCCGGCAATAAAAAAATGCCTGCGCCCACTACACTGTTAATGCCTAAACAAATTACGTCAAAAAATCCCAAAGCCCTGCTTAAATCATGCTTCTGCATAAAGTCAGTGTTATTCGATGATTTACAATTTCGGGTTGACGGATAGTTATTATTCTATATAATCTGTTCTTACGTGGTTAACCCTGAAATTTAAAATAAAACTGGAAAAAGATGAAAATGGTAGTTTAAAATTCGGAATTGCCTTATTTTAATATTTATTTTTGAGTTTTGCTTTGTAATTTTTATTTTTCTTTTTTCTTGAATTTTCACTGTTTTTAAATTTTTTTAACTTTTTACGAAAGAGCATAAATCTTTATGATCTGTTATAAATGGCACACCAGTTTTCTTTTTCCAATAATCTTATTCTTTTTATGCGGTAATGCTGGTTGCGGAAAAAAAGAATCTGATACTCAGCATGAAACCGTCATTATGCCTGAGGGTAATGTTCCTGTCCATAAGAAAACCATGGCAGACGAAGAGATTGAGAGAAACAAAAGAATTCTGAAAACCAACCCGAATGATGCAGTGGCTTACTATAATCTGGGGTTACTATATGGTGAGAAGGGTATGCTCGATGAATCTCTGGAAGCTTACAAGAAGGCGTCAGAGATCAATCCCGCCATGATAGAAGCCCTTGTTGGACAAGGCAATATCCTCAATAAAAAAGGGAAATCAGATGAAGCGATTTCTTTCTTTAAAAAAGCCCTCGATCTTAATTCCCATTACGCAGAGGCATACGAGGGGTTGGGACTTGTGTATGTGCACAAAAAGCAGGAGGATGAGGCGATCAGGTCATTTAGCAGGGCCATTGATCTGAATCCCGGTCTTGTAAATTCGCGGTATAATCTGGGTATTCTCTACACCAAAAAGGCACAATTTAGTGATGCCATTGCGGAATGGACAAAGGCCATTGGAATTAATCCACAAAAAATAGAGATATATTACAATCTGGGCATAGCCTATACGAAGCTCGGCAAGCCGGATGAGGCCATTTCAGTGTGGCAAAGGGCATTGGCGATACGTCCGGAAATGGCAGACTTTCATTATGCCATAGGACTTGCGTACAAGGAAAAAGGAGACTTTGGTAATGCCGAAGCGTCTCTTAAAAAAGCGCTTGAGGTTAACCCCAACATGACACAGATTCACAAGGTGCTCGAAGAATTATATCGCTCAAGGGGAATGTACGGAGAGGCAGACCGTGAGGCAGAGCTTTACAAAAGCCGATCCAGCCCACACCACTAAATCAGGGTAACAGTTCAACCTACCATAGTGAACGATGAGGCTGAGTCGTGAGTCTTCGGCATAAGCTCAGACGAACGCTCATTCGAACGATCGCGGAGGGTTTTAAAGGATAAACAGAAAAATTGTGCGGATTTTTTTCTGATAAAATCTATTCTTCAGGGACTTCTTTTAATTCTTCTCGGCAAGCCTCAAGAGTATCAACATTTGTCCAAACTCCTTTGAAATTTTCAATTTTACCGAAGTATCCTTCATCATCTGACAAGATCTCATAATGAGCCTTGTACATAGCAGCATTAATGTAATCAGTTAACATAGATATTTATTTCTCCTTTGGGATAATTTGCGAATGTATGTTATTTACACATAAGTTGCATACACATAAAATAGCACACTCAAGAGCAACTTCGGATGATACGTTTGCTGGCCTAAAAAAGAATATTTCGCCTCTATCGCCTCCGTATCTAAATCTAATGAGAATACTACCTCTTTGACTAATCTGTACGGCCACAACTGATTTACCACGATGGCTAAATTTAAGGGAATTTACATTCTCGGACAACCTATTTATTGTACACAGCCTATTCCCTTATCGTCAAAAATGTAATGACTTACATAGATGGATTTCCCCGGAAGAGCATCCCTAATGTGAACAATTCTTCCCGCATACATTGCCGGAATAATCGCTTCTATATTCACGTTTCAGAAATTTTGTTGGTAAAATTATTATCAAATTGAGCTTGATTTTCCAGGTAATATATTACAATAATTACGTGACAGGATAAATTACAATTTCTAATCAAAAAAACGAACATGAGCAAAGATAATTTTATCCACCTTCACGTCCACAGTGAGTACAGCCTCCTTGACGGCGCCTGCAAAATTCATGACCTCGTGGATAATGCCGTCCAAATGAAGATGTCTGCCCTTGCCCTTACCGATCACGGGAATATGTTCGGTGCCGTGGAATTTTATGAAGCAGCGAAGGCCAGGGGAATAAAGCCTATTCTTGGCTATGAGGCATATGTGGCACAGGGCAGCCGTTTTGACAAAGAATCGAAAAACGGGAAAGAAACGCTCAGCCACATCACACTCCTTGCAGAAAACAACGAAGGATACCACAATCTTTTGAAGCTTGCAACTTCTGCATACCTGGAGGGATTTTACTATAAACCCAGGATCGATAAGGATCTTCTCAGGACACATTCCGGGGGGATAATCTGTCTCAGTGGCTGTATGACTTCAGAAATTAATCGTTATCTGACAAATAACCGCCAGGAAGACGCAGTAAAAGCAGCAAAGGAATACATGGATATCTTCGGCCCTGATCATTTTTACTTAGAAATTCAAAATAATGGAATCGAACAACAGTCAAGATTAGTATCCGAAGCTGCAGAGATAGGAAAGAAACTAAACATCCCACTCGTTGCAACGAACGACATACACTATATGAACATGGATGATGCGACAGCTCATGACGTTCTGCTGTGCATAAACACCGGGAAACACCTGTCGGACGTTCAGAGACTGCGTTTCGGAACGAATGAATTTTACTTTAAAAATTTTCAGGAAATGTACACGGTTTTTCAGCATATACCGGAAGCTATTGAAAATACATTAAAAATTGCCGAACGCTGTAACGTAGAAATGACCTTCGGGAAGATGCACCTGCCAAAATTCATTGCGCCAAACGGTATGTCCAATAGTGCTTATCTTAGAATGCTCTGTGAGGAAGGCGCAGTTCAGAAATACGGTTCCATTACACAGAATATCCGCGAGCGTCTGGATTATGAGCTTAAGGTTATCGAAAGCACAGGGTTCGTGGACTATTTCCTGATTGTATGGGACTTTATTCATTTCGCCGCGCAGCATCGTATTCCCGCCACAGGACGAGGCTCCGGTGCGGGGAGTCTGGTTGCTTACGTGCTCAATATTACCAATATCGATCCAATCGAAAACGATTTACTATTTGAGAGATTCCTGAATGCAGAAAGGATATCCATGCCGGATCTGGATATTGACTTCTGTGCGGAAGGTCGCGAGAAAGTTATCCAGTACGTCCGGAGAAAGTACGGTGGTGACAGTAATGTTGCTCAGATAATTACTTTTGGGACGATGAAGGCAAAGGCCGTTATCAGGGATGTAGGTCGGGTGATGAATATTCCTCTCTCTGAGATAGACAAGGTGGCCAAACTTATTCCAAACACACTCAATATCACCTTAAAGCAGGCCCTGGAGCAGGAACCTGCATTAAAGGCACTGTATGAGAATGAAAAACATATCCACGAATTGTTTGATATTTCAAAGAAGCTGGAAGGCCTATGCCGCCACGCATCAGTTCACGCGGCAGGTATCGTAATTTCGGATGAACCATTAACCGAATACGTTCCACTGGCAAAAAATGGCGACGTGGTTACTACTCAATTTTATGATGAAATCCTGGTAGATAAGATTGGGCTGTTAAAGGCGGATTTCCTTGGCGTCCGGAAGTTAACGGTCATTGACAAAGCCCTAAAATTAATCCGGGAAACTACAGGGGAGGACATCGATCTTACCAAGATTCCCATGAATGACAGGAAGACCTATGAATTGTTATCCCGCGGAGAAGTAAAGGGTGTCTTCCAGGTAGAAACCAGCCGTGGATTTAAGGAATTGTTAAAGAAACTAAAACCGGATAAGTTTGCAGACATCCTGCCACTCGTGGCCTTGTACAGGCCTGGTCCCCTGCAGAGCGGCATGGTAGACTCCTTTATAAACCGAAAGCATGGGAAAGAAGAGGTTACCTATCTTCACCCTTCCCTAGAACCTATCCTGAAAGAGACTTATGGGGTAATCTTATACCAGGAGCAGGTCATGCGTATTGCCAACCGGTTGGCAGGGTTTACCTTGAATCAGGCCGATAATCTTCGCAAAGCCATGGGGAAAAAGAAACCCGAGATCATGGCAAAATTCAGAGACCAATTTATAAACGGCGCTGTGGTAAATGGGATTCCGAAAGAAATTGCTATAAGTATATTCGAATTGATGGAGTATTTTGCCGGATACGGCTTCAACAAGTCTCATTCTGCCGCCTATGCGGTAATTACTTATCAAACCGCTTATCTGAAGGCAAATTATCCTGTTCAGTACATGGTTGCCCAGCTCAGTTGCGAAAAGCAGAATATGGATAAGGTCGTGGACTATATCGAGGATTGCCGTCATATGGGTATCGACGTGCTTCCCCCGGATATTAACGAAAGCCAAAACGATTTTGCTATCTCCAGTGGCAACAAGATACGGTTTGGACTGGGAGCAATCAAAAACGTGGGCGACAAGGCTATCGAGTCTGTAATCCATTCCAGGAACAAAGGTGGGCGGTACACTTCAATCCAGGATTTATGCAAACGGGTTGATTTGCGTGTTGTCAATAAACAGGTAATTGAATCGTTAATCCGATCAGGGTGTTTCGATTCGCTGGATAACCATCGGGCAAGACTCCTTGCCGGGCTCGATGCTGCTATGGAATTAGGCAGTATTGTAAACAAGGACAGGCGCAAAGGTCAAAAATCCCTTTTCGACTTAGCCAGCAGTTTGAATTTGTCCGCTGATATGAATTTGTCTGATGTGGAACGATGGTCTGAGAAAGAGATACGCCGGGCGGAAAGGGAAAGCCTGGGTTTCTACTTGAGCTCGCATCCCTTAAATGCTTACAAGGAAAAAATTAAGCAATTATCCACAGTATCTTCTGCAGAAATTGCCGAACATGCGGAAGGGGAAGAAGTGATTATCGGCGGTATCATTACCAACCTCAAACCGAGCACCACCAAGCGGGGCGACCCCATGACGTATATAACCTTAGAAGACATGAATGGTGTTGCTGAATGCGTTATCTTCAGCAAGGAAATGAAGGCGTATCAGATGCTGCTAAACACAGATGAGGTCGTTTTCATAAAGGGACAAATTAGTTTCCAGAACACTGCCCCGTCCGTGAGGGTAAAAGAAATTATAGCGGAAAAGGAGGCATTAAAGCGTCTGACAAAATGCGTAACCATTCGAATTGATGCATCCGATTTTGAAGAGTCGAAACTAATTCAACTCAGGGAAACGATCAGTAAACACAGCGGCACATGCCCCCTTTTCCTTGAAATTACCACACATGATCACGGTAACGTTTATATCAAAGCCTCCAGTCAGTATTTCGTTTGCGTATCGGATGCCTTCCTGTCCAATATCCGAGAACTTTTCAGCCCTGGATCATGTCATCTCAACCAGGCGGAACTGCTTGAGATGGCTTTCAAACCCGGGTGGTAATTATGGCAAATATGCCAAATCTGTCATAACGCGTTTTTGAGCCCGGATCGTTTACGACACGAGACTGAAAGAACTATTAGAATAAGGCTTGCGATATTGATTGTTGTGAGGATCAAGGACGTTCCATATGTACCAAGAAGGGGTAAGAAGATTACACCTGTCAGCAGTGCACCGGAGAAGGCGCCGATGTGGTCAGCGCAGTCCGTTATTCCTGCGGATACGGTGATATTCATGCCGGATTGTATAAGTATCTTATTGACCAGGGGGAATTCAAGACCTGTCAGTATCCCTGCAATTCCGATAAAAAAAGTCAATCCAACCCCGGCTGCGTCTGAATAATAAGATAACACCTGGATTAAAAACGGCAGGATAAGGGCATAGAATCCAATAATGCCCTGCATGATTAACAATATTTTTACCCAATGGTAGAAGTCAGTTCCAGTTGGCGGAGAGTAGTGATTTTGGATTCCGGATTTCGGACTTCCGGTTTTCTTAATAAGCTGATTCATAAGGTATCCTCCGAGCGCAAGTCCAACCATAAAGACGGCGACAATGACACCCATCCTCTCATAGATATAACCATGGATATTCTGAAAGGCGTAAAGAAGTATAATTTCCAGTGCAATACTGGTAAATCCTGTTGTGGCCAATGCAATGAGGCAGTGGGTTTTAAGCTGTTTTTTGATGTAATGTGGTTTGAATCCTTCACCAAACTCCGGTTGATTACTGTCAGGGTGAGTCTTTTTAGATTTTTTAACCTCCTTTTTATCGCCTCCTTCGTAAGGAAGGGAATGTGTGGCATTAATATGGGAATCTTTTGAATCAGCCCTTTCACAGAATTGCCTCGAAATCACATAGATGATTCTGCCTGCCAGTGCAACCACAATGGGGATGAGGAACGATTGCAAACCCAAATCTTTCAAGCCACGAAATAGCCCATGCAGGTACCCTCCGGTAAGGGAATCCCATAATACTAGATTTAAAAAATAGCTGACCGGTCTTGCATCAGTGTTGACAAGCAGGTCTTTTCTCTGTCTCAGTTGTCTTTCGATGAATGCAACTTGTTCAGGCTGAAGCAGGGTATAAAAGAGGTATTCGGTAAAGTAATCTGATTTTATCAGAAATTTTTTATACCGCTCCATGAGTGTTTCTGCGTCTGTGGTAATGATCCCTTCCTTATTACACGCAAAATAGAAATTGGTCTGGCCGGGCGTTACGATCACATCTTGAAAGGCCTCGTGCAGTGTGCGGTAGAGAGAACCTGTATAACTACCAACTTCTTTACCAATGTAAGTAACTGCCGAACTAACAGAGATGGCAAAAACTCCGTCTGATTTTAAAATGGCCTGAATTTCTTTGAAAAACTCAAGGGTATAAAAGCGATTGAGGAAGGCCGTTGAGGGGTCTGGGGTGTTTACGAGGATAATGTCATAGCGCCGTTTCTTTGATATATTTTTTACGTAATAACGGCCGTCCTGATGAAATACCGCTACGCGTTTATCGGCTAGCGCCTGTTTGTCTGACGAAGGTAAATATTTACCGGAGATCTGCAGGAGGTATTGGTCCAGTTCCACGTAATCCAGGGTCTCGATGGGATACA
This sequence comes from Candidatus Brocadia sp., assembly GCA_040048245.1. Taxonomy (GTDB): domain Bacteria; phylum Planctomycetota; class Brocadiia; order Brocadiales; family Brocadiaceae; genus Brocadia. Next base: position 11,169 of record JABRVT010000102.1, on the reverse strand, counting down.
AAAGCATTTCGGAAATGATTCCGCCCAGTCCGTTGCCAATTACAAGCACGTGTTTTGGGGATGGATGCTGGGTCATCGCCAGATGGGTAATCTGGGCGTATTCGTATTCGTTGGGAAATGCAGCGGCATATTGCCCATTGAGATAGATGCCGTATTGTTCTGCCCGTCTGCCTATATCGATATGCTGATATTTTGAATCAGCAGAGGCCACCAGTTCAATATGGGGATTCAACGTATTCCATCGCATCTTTGAGGATAATACCTCTGCTGTATCTGGAATAGGAGAACACAAGACTACCGCCGTAACCAACATCAAGGCCAGAGAGGCACCTCCCAGGATTTTTTTTGTTTTTTTGCCACATTTTTCATCAAAACAGGCTTGCTCTTTTCCGCGAAAGGAGAAAAGCAAAATGCTTAAGAGGGTGAACATACCCAGATTCAACAGGGTTATAATAGTGAACGTGTGAAGCACGGAGACCAGAAAAAATGAAAATACAAGTCCGCCGATAAGACTGCCCATGGACTCTGCTATGTAAACTATTCCTATATCTACTGCTGCATCACGGGCATTTCTCTGCGTACCTTTCTTTTTCTCTGCGGGGTTTTTCGTGACGGTTGCGCCGTGCAGGTTTGTGGCATTCTCATCTTGGATTTTGGATTTCGGATTGTGGGTTTCAGATTTGAATTTGGATAATAAATCCAAATTCCGAAATCTGCAATCCGAAATTGCATTTACGTTATAGCTGCGCAGCATTCCGGTAACATCCCGCACAACTTTTGATGAGAACGGGAAAACAAAACCAATGATAAAACTAAAGGGGACGATTAATCCGATGGAGGTAAGGAGCAGAGGTAGCAGGGAGATGTACTCGCCTATTCCAACGCTAAAAAAGCCCCGTACACCACGTATCAAAAAAATTTGTACAGGTAATACAAAACACAGAATGAATAATGTAATGATAAAAATGCCGAAGGCGTGTTTTAAGATGCGTCCGTTCTTTGCGCCCGCAAAGGCGCCGGTTGCAATACCAAGAAACCACGCACCGAACACGATACCTAGGCACAGTTCGTTGCCATAAAATACGTTCAGGAATTCGCGAGTCAGCATCACCTGAGCGATAATTGCGTAGAAACCAATAGCTGCGATACACAGGAATAACAAGATATGGGATGCTCTGTTGTGCATGGTTTTTTGTTTGAAATGACTTGCCAAAAGGGTAAACTAATTCGTGCAATTCAGCCACAAATAGTCACAATGGACACGAATTAAAAATGAAATCTTATATTAAAGAATTATCCTATAAAGTAATTGCATTGGCAATGAAAGAATTATTTGATTTCGGTAATTAGATTTATCCTGTAAATGTTACCAAGTAAAAAAATTACAATAAAAATTAGACATGAAATCCAACTCCTAACCGGAAAAAGAATAAATAAATGAAAAGAAATAGTCGTGTGTTTGGGTCAAAAATCAATTGCAAGTTTCTTTCATGCGCTCCTATCAATAAACTTGGGGTAGTTTATCTTTTTGGTTCTTTTTCTCCTCTGCGTCTCCATTCAAGATGGAGCATTCCCTATACTACCTTTGTCTCTATCTCATAATACCGGGATACCCTTTGATACTTCTCCTTGAGTCTTCCAATCTTCTGTTCAACACCCTTTGCATCTTTCAGTCTCCCGCTCTCGACCGCCTGCTGAAGCTTCTTGAGAGATTCCTCCAGTTTTACCTGGAATCGTTCCCTGATTGCCCTGCCCTTTTGCTCCCGCTTCTGACCCCAGCATAACAGGTATATATCTCCTTCTATCTCTTTTATCTGTGCTTCTAGCCTTTCTTTCCTCTTCGTCTCAATTTCTTTTGTCGGTACTCCTTCAAACTCCTCAAAATATCGGTCTCTCTGGGTATGTCGTGCCGCTACAATATAGTTCATCCCTTTCTCCCGGAGAGACTTCAGATTTTCCTCTGATGCCATTCACCTGTCCACGCTTATCGTAGGGTTCCTCTTGCGATCCTTCAGTCCTTCCCTGAGTCTGTCTACTACGATCTTCAGCGTTGTGATGTCCTGCCTATTGCCCTCAAATACCTCATGCCTCTTGACGAACCCTTCCCGATCAAGCGCCAGCCCTACCACGACCTGCTTACAATCCGGCCGTCCATCTCTGCTATACCCATGCCTTGCCTTCGGATTATCCTGCGTAGTACCCTCAAAATAACTACTTGTCAAATCATACAAATACACGGCATCTTCATGCCTGAATAACTTTCCTTCCCTCCGGGCAAGTAACTCCTCTATTCTCTCCTTGTTCTCTACCAGTCTGTCGGTTATCCGGTAGAGGGCATCCTTCTTGGTCTCCAGGACTTCCTTGCCCATGAGGTCACTCATCGCCGTCCTCTGCATCCAGCCCAGGGTTGCATGTTCACTCATGGGCTCAATGAGTCTTCCAAATACCTCTGCCTGGGTAAGCATAATGTCCCGGTTACTCAATCCGCATTCCTTGAAAATCTCCGTCATCTCAAGGGTATTCCAAAAATGCAGAGCCACATGGACTGGCCCAAGTGTTCTTGGCTCCTCAATTTGCAGTTCCGAGGTAAGATTCTCTGATGAACATGGCAGCATCATACCAGAAAGAGGGAGGAGAGCCGGCAATAGTTATACAATATTATACACTACATTGGCGTCCCCTGACTCTCTCCCTACGTAAGTGCTTGATTTGAAACAATCTCTTTCTGACATCCCCCCTCTTTTTGCTCAGTTAGCCCAACTTTCGCAGAAAGTTGGGCTAACTCAAATGCAGCGGTTATTTTAAGCTCAATCCAGGGGAATGCTTTCCCACAAAACCAGCAAGGGCTGGAGGCTCGAATTTCGATAGAGACATGGATTCACGCAAGCGACCTCGAATTGGTTTTTACAGATTGGACACTGAGTAATGGTTTTTTACCGCATTTCTCGCAAAAATCTTTATTGAATTCAGGAAAATTAATGTGCATTTCATTTGCTACATATCCATTAAGGCATATTTGTGCTACATCATATTCTGTCATAGCAGATACCTTTTCTTAAAACACCTAACATTAGATTGATCCGCATAATATGCGGAATACAGATTTATTGTACATATAACGTGCCTTTATATAACAAGTGCTACACTGATAAACGCTTGAAACACAACCACTTACGCCTCTTTGTACTTTTTATCATGCCGTCTTATACGGATCAGCATAAAATCCTCTTGTTTCATTTGATCCAATGACAATAATTCTACCCTGTGTGGCTGTTGTAATGGCAAGTGTAGGAAGATGAATTGTTTTTCTTTAAAAAGGAGGAATAATGCAAAAACGAAGAAGAATGCAAGCTTTTTGGTTTTTATGAGGAAAGAACTTGAGTCGAATCGTTCCAGGTTGTCTGAGAACAGGTGTTTTAGCAAATTCTTGCGTCATGTTCGCCGTGCATTTCCATAAGCATCCTGGTATTTTTATCAATTGGAGTAAGTTCCTCGATTTCCTTCTTGCTTCCGGCCCCAAGGACTTCGAACTTTCGTACGGATGGGAGCACACGGCCTTCAAAGGATGCCACAGCGGCATTAAATGCCTCCACAGCCTTTCCAAGGGATCCACCGAGTTTAGTCAGGTGTTCAACCATAGTGGCAACACGTTCGTGGAGTTCTTGGCCGAGTTCGCTAATTTTTCTGGTGTTCTCTGACATATGTTCATGTCGCCAGCCATAGTACACAGCACGCAGTAGTGCTATCAGGGTTGTTGGTGTTGCCAGGATGACATGGTGTTTAGCGCCCTCTTCAATCAGTGCGGGATCTAGCTCGAGGGCTGCACCGAAAAATGCCTCACCTGGCAGGAAAAGAACCACAAATTCTGGCGTAGGTTTAAATTGTTCCCAGTAAGATTTTACGCTCAGTTTTGCCATGTGAGACCGAATCTGTTGTGCATGGTCTTTGAGCTTTGATAATCGCTTTTCATCGCTTGCAGATTCTAACGCATCTAGATACGCTTGAAGAGGCGTCTTTGCGTCAACAACAATGTTTTTCCCTCCTGGTAGCCGTACGAGCATATCAGGCCTCAACCGGCCATCCTCCGTTGTTACCGTTTGCTGCAGATCAAAATCGCAGTATTCCAACATGCCGGCAATCTCGACTACCCGCTTGAGTTGTATCTCCCCCCAGTGGCCCCGAACCGTAGGCGTCCGAAGGGCCCTGACCAGATTGCCGGTTTCAGACTGTAGCTTCTCCTGTGTGTATATGAGGGATTTAACCTGCTCGGTCAGACTTCCATATGCCTGCTGGCGTGCTTTTTCTAATTCTTGGATTTGAGAGTCTACCTTTTCCAGGGACTGTTTGATAGGTGCGATGAGTTGTTCAACCGCCTTCTGTCTCTGTTCGAGGTCTCCCTTTGCCTCGGCTTGATATTTTTCCAGGGTAATTTTTGCCAATTCAAGGAAGGATTTGTTGTTACTCCTTAGTGCCTCTGATGAAAGTGCCTTAAAGGCATCGCCCAGTTTCAGGGTAGCATAATTAAGAATGTCCAATTTTTCATAGGCAGCCTTACGTTCGTGTTCGAGTGTGGTTTCCATACGTGCAATTAATTGATTGAGGTGAGATATTTGTTCGTTCTTCTGGTCGAGGTCAGACCGTGCAGTTGCCAGATCCTGTTGAGTTGTGATACATCGTTCGTTAAGCGTTATGATGCGTATCCTGCAGAGTAGCCAGGTGATAGCAATTCCCGCAAAAATCCCGGTTGCCATTGCAATAATTAACCAATGAATTTCCATGTATCTTCACCGTTAATTAATTTAATTGTGCAGCCAATTGCGATCATCATAATATTGCTACTCGTCATAACTTTTGATTTCTGTGATATGTTATTATTACAATAACAACAGGATACATAAAAAGCTACTATTAATTACGGGAATCCTACCAACGTTCAAGAAAAGGGCGATATTGAACTTTTTTCTACAGGTGCTTCTTGATATTGTGTGTCGGCTCCTGGATAACTTAATGTAATAATTTAGTTTTTTGAAAAATTCCAGTAATGATGAGCTTGTCAAGTGTTGTAGAGGCAATTCATGAATTGCCTCTAAAATGAAAAAGTCGCCGAAGTCCTAATTAATGTAAAAGGGATATGTAGGGGCAAAAGATTTTTTTACCCCTAGTGCGCTGATGTGTAGCATAATAAAGCGATGATAGGGAGCAACTGGTGGTTAGAGGCGGAATGGCAGGAAGGCAATGCGCATGAATCAGGGATACCTGGTAGAGGGAGTGACTGTATCAGGAGTCAAAGCCTTCACAGGAGCGAAGAGACATCGTAACGGATGTGGAGCAAAGGCCAGATCAATATGAGCGGCAGAAATGCCTGAACAAGTTGGGGAAATTCACAGAAACAGAATAGAACCTGACTTATAGTGGAGTACCTGTTGACGGTCTGTATAGGGCGAATGATGAGAATCGATGTCATCATTACGAGATATGAGTTGTTCACGTATCCGCCTCATACTCTAGTCTGTCAATCTTGAAGGGGTAACCACTAACTGGAGAGCCGTATGCGGGAGACCCGCCTGTACGGTTCAGAGGGAGGGGAGGCGAAAATCTTCCCTACCCCTATCATAATTACCGCAAAGATGTTTACGACTTTCAATGTTTTCAAAAAACTAAATTGTTACCAAAAAATTTTTTATATCCCGTAATTGATTATTTCCCTTGATTTAATTCCTGATTTTATTATATTGCTGGGTGTGTAAATGCGGGTTGACGCCTGAAGATGTTAATTTGGAAAATCGTAACATTATTTTCGATAACGCAAAACCATAAATTGGAGCGACGTCATGGCAGAATACGACCCCAATCAAAATAGAAGGCAGTATCCACGTGTAAATTCCCCTATCTATTGCAGGCCTGCACGCTTTACTTCTCCCCGTACGCCCCTTGTTAATATCGGACTTGGGGGCATAAGGGTTTATAGTGACAAAACATTTAAGGTTGGTGAGCGATTGGAAATAGAATTGTTTCTGCCGGATAACTCAAGCGTAACGTGCAACGTAAAAGTTGTGTGGATGAATCAACTGGATGAATCTACTGCTAAATATGATATCGGTCTTCAATTTTTAGAAGTAGAAGGCGACGATTTGCGACGCCTGGCAGGCGTTCTAAAACAATAGGGTACGTAACCAGATTTTTAAGGAAAATAACAGGGGCTACCCATAAGAAGCATTTAATAAGCACACAACGTCCACTTTTTAACCAACAACCAATTTTTAGCGTCCTGGCTAACGTAAAACAAGCCATTTTCTTCATTTTTTGTACATTCAGCCTTATGATTCTGCCTCATCGCTCAAAGCTCCTTTCCGGAATCTTATATACTTTTTCTATGTATTCTCATATTCTTCCATCAATAACCCACTATGTTTAATTCGTTGACACAATTTTTAAAAATGGTTATATTTATAAAAATAAATAAGCCTTTTTGAATTTAAAGTGGATTTGGTAAATCAATAAAAGCGAGTATAATGCTCGTCAGATATAAGGCTTATTTATTTTTTCATTTAGGAAAGGATATTCTATGATCTCCATTGAGGATTTTTTGAAGGTAGATCTGCGTGTGGCCGTTGTGAAGCACGCAGAACCACATCCAAACGCAGACAAGCTGTTAATATTGAAGATCGATGCGGGTGATGGGTCAGAAAACAGGCGGATTGTTGCTGGGATTAGAAACCATTACAAACCGGAAGACCTAATTGGAAAACGGATTGTTATTGTAAATAACCTTGCCCCTGCAACCATCAGGGGTGTTGAGAGCCAGGGGATGATCCTGGCAGCAAAGGATGGAGATCAGATGGTAATCCTCACAACAGAAAGAGAGATAAAACCGGGAGCTAAAATACAATAATAAATTAAGTAAGTAAGTAAGGTATTTTACATTATATATATTTGCAGAAAATTGCAAATTAACCATGCTGCAGGAGCTATATATAACCAATTTCGTATTAATTGACAAAGTTACCATTAAACTCTGTGAACGGTTAAATGTATTTAGCGGGGCAACTGGTGTAGGAAAATCACTGGTGATCGGATCACTTAATTTTATCCTCGGTGGGCGTACCACTTCGGATGTTGTACGAAGTGGCAAAGATGAGGCCACAGTGATCGGTAAATTTTTTATCAAGGACAGAAATCTTTTAAACCAGATTAAAAAGGTGCTGGATAACAATGTTATTGAAGAAGAACTCTTGATTCAAAGGAGCATCGATACGGACGGACGTAGCAGATGCCACCTGAATGGCGTCCCTATTACAGTATCCATGCTCAGGGGAATAGGGGAGAAGTTAGTAAACATTCATGGTCAACATGATCATGAGACCTTGTTGCACAGCACCAATCAACTGTATATCCTGGACGATTTTGGAGGAATTTCTCCGTTGCGGGAAGATTTTGCTGAGGTCTATCAGCAATTTACAGAAAAGATGAGGTTAAGGGACGAACTGAAAAGCAATCAGCAGGAACAAAGGCAAAGGATGGATTTGTATGCCTTCCAGATCGATGAAATTGATAAGGCACAACTCAGGGCAGGTGAAGTGGAAGAACTCGAAAAGGAAAGGAGTTTCTTAAGTAACGCTGAAAACATTTATAATACGGTCACTTCCTGTTATTCACAACTCTACGAGTCTCCAGATGCAGTCGTTGAAAGGTTGAAGTCTGTTATCCGTGAATTGCAATCGGTTGCGAAACTGGACAACACCCTGCAAAAACTATTTGATGATTGTAGCCAATCACTGTATCAAATAGAGGACGCAGCCTTTTCATTAGGAAAATACCGAGACGGATTCGATTATGATCCTCAAAGATTAGAATATGTTGAGGAACGTTTAAACACGATTCGAAAATTACGTTCAAAATATGGAAACACGGTGGAAGAAATCTTATCCTATCGCGGCGCAATAGCTTTAAAAATGAAGCAGCTTTCTGATGAAGGAACAATGGCTGATCGTCTGGACGAAGAGTTACAGGCATTGTCTGATTCGTTGAAACAGAAAGGCAATGAATTGACCCGGCAACGTCTTTCAACTGCTGATAAACTGGCTCCATTGATAAATGAAGAACTTCGCGATCTGGGTATTCCTCATGGCCGGTTTTGCGTGCAGATCACATCTCCGTTTTTACAAAATAACGGTGACATTGATGTATTCTGTGCGAATAGTTATGGATTTGACAGGGTTGATTTTCTGATCTCGCCGAATCCTGGTGAGGACTTAAAGCCCCTGAGAAAAATTGCCTCTGGTGGTGAAATATCGCGGGTTATGCTTGCCTTGAAGCACCAACTGGCCAGAGTTGATAAGACGCCGGTGCTGGTCTTTGACGAAATTGATGCCAATATCGGCGGCAGGATGGGAGAAGTGATCGGGGAAAAATTGAGTAGCATAGCAAGGTCACACCAGGTAATCTGCATCACGCATCTTCCACATATCGCCAGCTATGCAGATGAACAATGGAAGATAAATAAAGTTGTAAAAAACGGCAAAACATTTTCATCCATAGAAAACTTATCGGGCGAATCCCGTCTTGAGGAAATTGCCGACATGATCCGGGGAAGTGAAAAAACGGATATTACCAGAAAACAGGCCCGGGAAATGTTACGGGATGCTAAAAAAAAGATAAAAAGTAAGGACTAACAGGGCGTTCTCAGCCCTATAAAACATTTGGAGCTACAGAGTGCACAGATTTCACAGATAAAGATTTTAATGTTAGAACGTTTGCAGAAAATACTGGCAGAGGCCGGACTCGGTTCACGCCGCGAATGTGAAAAAATCATTGCTGCTGGGAGGGTAACCGTTGATGGGGCAGTTGTTACAACTTTGGGCACTACTGTTGATGCAGATAAAAGTGAGATACGTTGTGATGGGGTACTGATACGCAAACAACGAAAGATTTATTTCTTACTCAACAAACCAAAAGGCTATGTGTGCACAAATCGTGACGAACTGGATCGGTTAAAGGCAGTTGATATAATAAAAAATGTAACGCAAAGGATATACACTATCGGAAGGCTGGATAAGGAGAGTGAAGGACTGATTATCTTAACCAACGATGGTGACCTTGCAAACAAGTTGTCTCATCCGAGATATGAAGTGAGCAAAACGTATTTTGTGGAGGTAGACGGGTACCTGACTGATGCTGCAATTAAGGCACTGGAATCGGGTGTCTGGCTTTCTTTTGGCAAGACACAGCCCATAATGGTTCAGAATGTACGGAGAGGCAGGCAAAAGAGCAGGTTTGAAATGGTACTGAAGGAAGGCAAAAACAGGGAAATACGTCGCATGCTTGTTAAATGTAACTATAAGGTGCGCATCCTGCGGCGGATAAAAATTGGTAATCTATATGATCCGACCCTGAAAATTGGCAAATATCGGAAATTAACGGAGCACGAAGTGGCACGGCTTTATGCAATAGCTGAAAGGGCCGATGCAAAGAACAAATAAGGCACTATTTCGAGAATTGTAAAAATTTCTAAATTTAACGCCCTATGAAAAGATTGTTTGTTCTTCACAGTAAAATCTTTGCGTTCTCCGTGTCCTCTGCGGTGAACTGAGTTTTTAAGAATAAAAATTGGAAAAATATGACACAGTTACAACTGGCCAGGCAAAGCATTATCACTCAAGAGATGAGACAGGTTGCGAAAGATGAAGGTCTGGATCCTGAATATATCCGGCTACGTATCGCCGAAGGTAAGATTGTCATTCCTGTAAACCACAAGCGCAAGGCATCAAAGGTTTGTGGTATTGGTGCCGGTCTCAAAACCAAAGTTAACGCCAATATAGGAACTTCGGCCGATTATGCTGATGTTGCTAATGAGATGGAAAAGTTAGAGGCAGCGGAAGAAGCAGGAGCTGATGCTGTAATGGACCTTAGCACGGGTGGAGATTTGCGAGCAATACGGAGGGAGATTGTCGGGTCGGCATCTGTTGTCGTAGGAAGCGTACCAATTTATGAGGCTGCCGTCAAGGCTGTTCAGCGCAAACATGCGATTGTCGATATGACCGCAACGGATATGCTTGATGCTATACGGTTGCACTGCGAGGATGGTGTGGATTTTATTACCGTGCATTGCGGAGCCACAAGGGGAGTACTCAAGCATCTGAAAGAAAATAAACGCATTTGTGGTGTGGTAAGCCGTGGTGGAACATTTTTAGTAGAATGGATGATCCACAATGGGCAGGAGAATCCGCTGTATGAAGAATACGATGAAATATTGGCTATAGCAAAGGAATATGATGTGACCCTGAGCCTGGGAGACGCTATGCGACCGGGTGCACTGGCAGATGCGTTTGATCGTGCACAGGTATACGAATTAAATGTGCTTGCAGAACTTGCCCAAAAAGCGCTGGATGCTGGTGTTCAGGTTATGGTTGAAGGGCCCGGACATGTCCCTTTAAATCAGGTAACGGCTCAGGTTCAGTTACAAAAAGAACTCTGTAAGGGGGTACCTTTTTATGTACTCGGACCAATTGTCACTGACATCGCCCCCGGATATGACCATATCACGTCTGCCATTGGCGGGGCTATAGCAGCCACCGCAGGGGCTGATTTCCTGTGCTATGTAACTCCGACAGAACATCTGAGCCTGCCCGGACCAGCTGATGTACGAAGCGGTGTAATGGCCGCACGGATTGCCGCTCATGCCGCCGATATTGCCAAGGGTATTAAATCTGCGTGGGAGTGGGACAAAAAGATGTCGCAATTCAGGCAGAAGAGAAATTGGGAAGGGCAATTTAGCACCTGTATCGATCCTGCGGTAGCAAGAAGCATCCGTGAAAAGGGGCGCCCCAAAAACGATGAGGTCTGCTCCATGTGTGCTGAATACTGCGTATTCAAGCTCAGCGAGAAGGTATAACCTGAATCTTGCACAGGTGCAAGATAAATGGGGGGTGAACCATAAGGATTACGTCTTTATAATAGGGTAAGTGAGATTAACCTAATAATAAGAGGAGGTAACCCAGATGGTTAAAGAGCAAGATAAGGATAACGCTAAAAGGCGTGAAAATCAAGTAAGAGCAGAGTGCGTGGCACAGGCTAGTAAAAATAGGACAATTCTACAGCGTGAATTTATTGCAGTGAGCGTCTAAGCAATTGTGAGGGCTTTTGGGGCTGGTAAAGTTTATGGAGTTGATA
>JABRVT010000101.1:0-3879 GCA_040048245.1 Candidatus Brocadia sp. | reverse complement strand
GGCCTTGTTTGCTAATTCCTCCAGGGTAGCTCCAGTGTGGCTTTCATTGGTTGTTTTTTCCTCTGGCGAAGATATGTTAATGAGCGGTGTACCGTCTTTTCTGCAAAATTTTTCTCCAGGATTAGCCTTTTCCTTACAGGTTGGACATATGAGATATTCCTCGGTGAATTCCGCAAGTTCTTTGCCATCTACACTGCAGAAGTTGACATCTCCCGGGTATATTCTGTTGCATTCCGGGCAAAGTTTATTCTTGAGAACATTTTTTTTTGTTTTTAATGAAGATTCTATTTTGGGGAGTGGATTTTGTGCTTCATTATTGACCATTTCGGCCAGGAGAATAGTATATTGTGATGCGGTGACCATAATAAACAGAATAAGCATATATACAAAATTCACGAAAACAACCTCCTTTAAACCATAGTAAAAACGAACTGGATATTTACAAAAAAGAGATACGCTAACGTATCTCTTTCTGTGCGTTAATTACAAACAATTTTATTGGCCCTAAGGTTTCTTTTCCGCCATCTCAATACCGTGATCTTCTTTTTCAAACTTCCAGTTTGACCATTCACCCCATTCAACATATTTTTTGCCATCGGATAACCAATATTGCGTACCTTCCCTCTCCCGCGTACAGGTAAGGTTTTCTACCGTGCGTGTTTGTGTCTGCTTTATGATTTTGAAAAAGTGACAATCTACCTGATGAAAGTTGATTTCAGAATTGTTCTTCACTTCCTTCATTTCGAGATCTTCAGATGTCAGTTTTTTTTCATTAAATTTCTTTTCATCTACAGGAATTTCATACGTGATTATATCAGTTACCTTAATAGAGATGGGGTTAGGTTTTTCATCGATCCATGGTATTTGTACTGTGCCTTCGTAAGGTGCAAACGACTGGTGAAAGCTCGGTAATTCTTTACCGGGTTGTTTGGTAGTGTCTATGATTCCCCCTCCGGCATGCTGTGCCTGAACGTCATTTCCCTTTATAACAAAGGCGCTTGATAGTACAGATATACCGAGTGCAAGGGAAAAGCCTGAAACAGTGCATTTCTTAAGACGGATATTCATTCGTTTTCCTTCTGTAAAAGTTCGTGTGAAAATATTTAAGTAGCGAAATTCTAACATGAAAATAGCTTGTTTGTCAATTGTTATAGAAGCGGCTAATTTTGCGGGAAATTTTAAAAAAGTGTACCTGAAAGGGCTGATCTCACAGCTTTTAAAAAATGACTTGAACAACGACAAACTTTGTGGTAGAATCCCCGAACTTTGGTTTTGTTCAATTTTCTCCTATATACAAAATAAACTTTGAAGTATTTTATCCCTAAATTACATTTATAAATAACGAAGATTTATAGATATACTAAAAACAAAGGCACTCATTCAAAAAGATCTTTAGGAGGTATTTATGGAGCGGTTGAAGCAGTTGTTGGGATTTATTCAGAGAAGAAAAAAGCTGGTAGGCTTCTTCACCATAATAGTGTTGGTTGTCTTTTTTGTTACCATAAGAAAAGTTTACCACTATTCAGAGACGAGCGAGTTTTGCGCTAGTTGTCATGAAATGAAAATTCATTATGATTCATTCAAGGCATCAAAGCATCATAATGAACATGTTGAGAATTGTCACGCCTGTCATGTTGGCCCAGGACTCAAAGGGTATGCTCATGCAAAACTCAGCGATGGAACGCACGATTCTTTAATGCATTCATTTCAGGCCTATACTGATGGCGCATTTATCGAGATTGCTGAAGATAGTCTTGAGATACTGAATGGGAACTGTGTCCGCTGTCATTCAGAAGGTTTTACAAAAGATAAATCCCATATTGAATTTGTTTTAAAAAGTACCAAGCACCGTACAGAAGGTACCCATGGGATATCACTTAAAAAGCTGACATGTACAGATTGCCATTTGGGAGTAGTTCATCCGCACATGCCCGGTGATTTGTTCAAGGCTTATGCGGCAAAGAAGATTAAACCATACGGTACATACGAAGAAACGGATTGCCTGGCTTGTCATAAAATGGCCACACCGGAGGTTGTGAAAGAATGGACAAAAGGTGCACATGCTGCGAAGGGCGTTACTTGTATAAATTGTCATGGAAACGATCACCGCAATATTGCAAAGAAACGAGGTCATGTTTCTGCAACTACCTGCGGCGAATGCCATCAGAACCAATATGTTGACTTCCGCGAAAGTAAACACCTTCAGGGTCATCCTGTAGCAGTTCCAAGTAAATTTGATGTGATTAGTACAAGATTGTTGAATATTGAAGGTTGCAAAGATTGTCATAAGTTAAGTTTGACTTATGAGTTCGATAGGATTGGCGGAAGTTGCGATGCCTGTCATCCAAGTCACAAATTCTCGTTGGAAGAAGCGAAGGCATATGATGCCTGTGAAAAGTGCCATATCGGTGGACCTGAACATTCACAGTTAAATACCGGCAAAGGATCTATCTTTGGTAAGGTCTTGGAGTTACGTCACCAAGGTTTGATTACGAAGGATTTGGTCAAATGTCAATCTTGCCATGGTCCAAACAAATCGCATAATTTTAGTAAATCTTTTATACCAAAAGAAATTGATGTGTTGCTTTTTGGAGGCTATGGATATTTGAAGCCACGTACAACACATCAGTAGTGCCAAATTAACTTGAAATAATCCTGTGATTGACTTAACATTAATCCCACCGTCGAAAAACGGTGGGATTTTTTTTATCAGCACAGAATATTTGTTTTTCATAAGCTGTATCGCATGTGTCTATTTCTTGCACATGGGTACTTAATTTACGAATGAAAGGGCAAAGATGGGAAAGAATCTGGTACAGAAAATTTTAGATTCGCATCTTGTATCTGGCAAACGAAAAGGCGGTGGAGAGATTGCTATTTCTATCGATCAGACTCTTACACAAGATGCTACCGGCACCATGGCGTATCTCCAGTTTGAAGCCATGGGTATACCTAAAGTGAAGACGAAACTTTCGGTAAGTTACGTTGATCATAATATGCTCCAGACCGGTTTTGAAAACTTTGACGACCATTTATTCCTCCAAAGCATTGCTAAAAAATATGGTGTTTATTTTTCCAAACCTGGAAATGGTATCTGTCATCAGGTACATTTAGAGCGTTTTGGCGTACCCGGAGAAACCTTACTGGGTTCTGACAGCCATACACCCACATGTGGCGGGCTGGGTATGATCGCTATTGGTGCAGGTGGGCTGGATGTGGCCATTGCAATGGCCGGTGGATCATTTTATATCACGATGCCAAAGGTGGTATTGGTAAAACTGAGTGGTACATTGCAACCATGGGTTACGGCAAAAGATGTCATATTGGAATTATTGAGAAGGTTAACGGTCAAGGGCGGTGTAGGCAAAATATTTGAATATGGAGGTGAAGGAGTAAAGACTCTTTCCGTCACAGAACGCGCCACAATTACGAATATGGGTGCAGAACTTGGGGCGCTTACCTCTCTGTTCCCAAGCGATGCACAAACGAAAAAATATTTAAAGATGCAGGGAAGAGAGGCCGTCTGGAAACCATTAAAAGCCGATGCCAGTGCAAAATATGACGACGTTATTGAGATTGACCTTTCAACCCTGGAACCGTTGATTGCCAGACCACACAGTCCGGATAATGTTTGCAAGGTGAGTGAAATAAAAGGCACAAAAGTTCAACAAGTTTGTATCGGAAGCTGTACCAACTCATCGTATCATGACCTTATGGTTGCTGCTGCGATGTTAAAGGGACGAAAGGTACATTCGGATGTGAGTCTTACCATTTCTCCAGGTTCGAAACAGGTGCTGGAGATGATTGCGAAAAATGGCGCATTGGCAGACATGATTGCCGCAGGTGCGCGTGTGATCGAGGTGGCCTGTGGACCTTGCA
>JABRVT010000100.1:0-1720 GCA_040048245.1 Candidatus Brocadia sp. | reverse complement strand
CATGGCGACTGGTTTGAATTTTCTTGTGTCATCCCCGTGTAAACGGGAATCAATCCTGTCTCCTTTGTTTGACTTCAGGATCTTTACCAGTTGTTTCAGATATGGGGATGTTATATAATTATAAATATTTGATGTCTGAACGAAAACCAGCAAAAACATTAACTCTGACAGGGTTGTCTGATGAATTTCGCGCTTCGGATTTTGTCTTTTCCGGCTTATTCGGTTTAGGAGGTTGTCATGCTTAAAACCAAAATAAAATATACCTATAATGATTACGCGCAGATGGATGATGATAAAAGATACGAACTTATTGAGGGAGAATTGTATATGGCGCCGGCGCCCGGTTTTTATCACCAGACTATCTCAATGAATATTTCTCATCCTTTAAAAAAATTTGTTAAAGAAAACAATTTAGGCACGGTACTTTATGCCCCCTTTGATGTAGTCTTGTCGGAAACGGATGTCGTACAGCCGGATATTATTTATGTTTCTAAAGAAAGAATGGGCTTGATGACGGAAAAAAACTTGCAGGGCGCCCCTGATTTGGCCATAGAGATTTTATCTAGCGCAACAAAAGAAAGAGACAAACTGGTAAAAAAGAGGCTCTATATGGAGTGTGGTGTGAAGGAATTCTGGATAGTCGATCCTGATAAGAAAACTATTGAAATTATGGTATTAAAAGAAACGGGTTTTGAAACCTTTGGTATATATTTCATTGATGATGAACTTACCTCTCCTCTTTTAAAGGGTTTCAGGCTTGATTTAAAACAGGTGTTTCTCGTTTAAAATGTTATAACAGGTATAAAAATTTAGGCAGGGTGCTATTTGGATAACCAGAGGGCAATAATGGTTCCCAGGAGCGTGATCCAGAAACCAAAGAGCCATTTTAGCATATCTATCTTTGCAGTTCCAATCTTACCTATCAGGTCGAGTCGTAAATTTTCAATTTTACCCTCAAGATCTAGTCTCACCTTTTCAATCTTCCCTTCCAGGTCTATCTTGAGCAGTTGAAGGTCTGTCTTTGTGGCAATATCTCCTTTATATGACTCAATGAACTCTATGAGTTCCTTGGCCTCTTCTTCGCCGATCTTGGGTTCGAGTTTTTTTATAAGGTCGTAAGATTTATACATAGCCCAAAGATAACAAAATCGTTATGCGAAATCAATGGCTAAATAGCCAACCCGTCTCTACTGAAAAACTCATGCATAACAGGTTGAATGGGATTCTTCGCTTCGCTTAGAATGACATGGGCAATCATTCTGAGTAAGCAAAAACGGCTGAGGAATCCTGAGTTCGAAAATAAGCCCACAAAAACGGCACCGATAACGATGTAACATTTTCATCGTTTCATGGTGTTGCTAGTGCAACATGGCGACTGGTTTGAATTCTCTTGTGTCATCCCCGTGTAAACGGGGAATCAATCCTGAGGTATACCCCAGTGTCAGCTTGTACTTGAGTTCTGACGTTTTCATTCTTTCACTTTTTCCGGAGAGAAAATAAAGTTGGTGATTTGATTTACAAATTCCGTACTGTGAGTTCACTTTGTCAATATGAGGTATCTGAGGCTGATATGGAAATGTTATATGCGCTTAGTGCCTCAACATTGACAAAATTTTGTCAATATTCTTGCAATTTGTTTTCATGCTTAAAGTTGTCGTTGCGCTTCAGCACAGCCTTTCCCATGCGCAGTCTTGGGAAAGGCGTAGAATATTATAACAGT
>JABRVT010000099.1:0-17451 GCA_040048245.1 Candidatus Brocadia sp. | reverse complement strand
TGATTACGAAAGTATGAGAATGATGTCCTGAGGTTCATGGACAATAAAAACGTCCCTTTCACGAATAATTTGGCTGAAAAGCGACATCAGTATGACAAAGGTTCAGCAGAAGATATTGGGCGGTTTCCGTTCTCTGGACGGGGCCAGGATTTTCTGCCGCATTCGTAATTACCTCTCAACCTGTCGAAAACAAGGGGTAAATTTGAGCCGGGCATTACAGATGTTATTCCGTGGAGAATTTCCTGATTTTGCCCGCTCGGAGCGGCAGTTGGTGAAAATACGCTGAATAGTTACAAATTTTTTACTCTTTACAAGGAATTTTATTATTCGTTTAATAAGTACAAATTAGAATAATAAACGCAAATATAGATTTTGGTAGCAGTTTAGTTTTTTGAAAAATTCCGCGATGATGCAATTATCATGTACTGTAGAGACAATTCATGAATTGCCTCTATATAATTACCACTAAGATATTTACAACTCTCAATATTTTCAAAAACTAAATTATTACAGATTTTAAAGTAAAAGTATGATGAAAGAAAATCGAGACCTTACTGGCGTCATTAGTCAGACTTCATCCCCGAATATCTTGTTCGTGGATGCGGATATGTCATTCCCCTGGAAGCGGAAATCCAGAAAAACCTTATCCCTGAATGTCTTGATCAGGGAGCTGGATTCCCGGTCAAGCCTGGAATGACTAACAGACTTGTAAACTTATGTCGCAGTATATAGAAGGTACGCAGCAGTATTGTGGACATAGATAAATTAATGTCACAGGAAGACCTTTTAAAATTAAAGATAGATAAGTCGGCAAGGAGTATTCGTTCCGTACGACACGGGAAACTGTACTATCGTATTGCGTTTATCATACTCATTACCGCAGTGGTGGGATTCCTTTACTCATTTGGAATCCTGACATCAGCCGTCCACGTTGAGATTATCAGCGTTGCCAGGACATACCCCTCTCAGACTCTTACCCTGTTAAATGCCAGCGGCTACGTGGTTGCTCAGCGCAAGGCTGCCGTGGCGTCCAAAATCACCAGCCGGCTTGTATCATTGAACGTTGAGGAGGGAAGCAGGGTAAAAAAGGGAGAAATTATTGCACGTCTTGAAAATGAAGATGCTGTTGCCTTACAGAATCAGGCCGAAGCCAACCTGAGTGTTGCGCGCTTTAACCTCCGGCAGGCGAAGGCAGAACTTCAGGATGCCACAGTTTCCTATCATCGTGAAAAAAAGTTACTGGCAAAGGGAATCACAACGCAGGCCGGATACGACACTGCCCTGGCCCGTTACAAGAAGGCCATCGCCGCTGTTGCCGGTGCAAAAGCGGCGGTTAAAGCCAGCATCGCTGCGCTTAGGATGGCTGATGTATCGTTGGAATATACCCTGATCCGTGCGCCCTTCGACGCGGT
The DNA here is from genome assembly GCA_040048245.1 of Candidatus Brocadia sp. Classification (GTDB taxonomy): domain Bacteria; phylum Planctomycetota; class Brocadiia; order Brocadiales; family Brocadiaceae; genus Brocadia. The sequence continues at coordinate 16,039 of JABRVT010000099.1, read as the reverse complement.
GATTTTAACCAAAAATGCCGACATCGGCGATATCGTTACCCCAATTGGTGCGGCTGCCGATGCCAGGGCAGCCGTTGTCACTATAGCCGATATGGATTCACTTCAGGTAGAGGCCGATGTCTCTGAATCAAATCTGGAATTAGTGAAGGTGGGGCAGCCATGTGAAATACAGCTCGATGCCCTGCCTGAGTCCCGTTTCCGTGGAGAAGTCCATATGATCGTACCAACTGCCGACCGAAGCAAGGCGACGGTCATGGTCAAGGTCCGATTTGTCGATAAAGATAGCCGTATATTGCCAGAAATGAGCGCCAAGGTCGCCTTTCTTTCCAGACCAATAAAAAGTGAAGAGCAGAAACCGCTGACTACCATTAACCGCGCAGCTATCATAACCCGTAACGGCAGGAATTTTGTCTTTCTTATAAAAGGCGACCACGTTGTACAGACTTCTGTTACTTTAGGAAGGGAGATCGATGATATGACGGAAATCCTTGACGGGATAAAACAAGACGATAAAGTGGTAATTAAACCATTGAACAAATTGAAAGACGGCTCAAAGATAAAGGTGATAGAAAGGTGATGGAACAGAGGGTACTGATTGTTGAAATAAAGAATCTGAATAAATCTTACCGGAGAGGCAACCAAACCATACCGGTATTGGAAAACATTACGTTTGACATTGAGGAAGGTGAATTTCTGGCATTGATGGGTCCATCAGGCTCGGGGAAGAGTACCTTGCTGAACCTGATCGCCGGTATTGATAAGTCGGATAGCGGTATCATCAAAGTTCACGGTGTCGACATTACAGTACTAACGGAAACGGAGCTTGCCCGATGGCGTTCTGCCAATGTTGGCTTTATCTTCCAGTTTTATAACCTGATCCCGGTACTTACCGCCTTTGAGAATGTTGAATTGCCCCTGCTTCTCACGTGGCTCTCCAGAAGAGAACGAAGAGAGCATGTTGAAACGGCGCTTCGGGTGGTCAATCTTTCCGATTACATGGACTATTACCCCGGCCAGCTCTCCGGTGGACAACAGCAGCGAGTCGCTATTGCGCGGGCACTTGTTACAGACCCTACCATAATTGTGGCAGATGAGCCGACCGGCGACCTGGATCGTGTCTCAGCAAAAGAGATACTGGAACTGATGGGACGACTCAATACCGAATTTGGCAAGACCATTATCATGGTTACCCACGATCCGCATGCAGCAGAAAAGGCCCGTACGATAAAGCATCTGGAAAAGGGTATTTTGAATGTACATAATCAGGCTCATTTATAAAAATGCCTTCCGCCACAAACTGCGCACCTCGCTAACCATTCTCGGTATTACCATTGTTATCCTTGCTTTTAGTCTCCTGAGGACTGTGGTGAGCGCCTGGTATGCAGGGGTAGAGGCGTCTTCAGCAACCCGCCTCGTTACCAGGAATTCCATATCCCTTGTCTTCCCGCTCCCTATTTCTTACAAGGATAAAATACGGCAAATACACGGGGTGAAGTTTGTATCCTATGCATATTGGTTCGGTGGTATCTATATTGACGAAAAAAACTTTTTCGCCAACTTTGCCGTGGAACCGAAAAGTTTCCTGGAATTATATCCCGAATACATACTTCCTCCTGACCAGAAGGGCGTCTTTCTCCGTGATCGGAAGACTGCTATTGCAGGACAAAAACTCGCAGCAAAATATCATTGGAAGATCGGTGATACTATCACCCTGAAAGGGACAATTTTCCCGGGTAACTGGGAGTTTGTGCTGCGCGGAATCTATCAGGGCAGAGATAAAAGCACCGATGAGACCCAGTTCTTTTTCCACTGGGATTATCTCAATGAAGCGCTAAAAAAAACCGCACCCCTGCGTGCGGATCAGGCCGGTTTCTATCTCATCGGGGTAAATAACCCGGATCTGGCTGAAGAAGTGGCTGTGGCCATTGATAAAACCTTTAAAAATTCGCTTGCGGAAACTTTGACCGAGACGGAAAAGGCATTCCAGCTGAGTTTTGTTTCCATGAGTGAAGCGATCGTTATTGCCATACAGTTGGTTTCCTTTGTGGTAATTATCATAATCATGGCAGTCATGGCGAATACCATGGCAATGACTGCCCGCGAGCGAATTGGAGAATATGCAATACTGAAAACCCTGGGATTCGGCGGCTGGCATATTGCAGCGTTCATATTTGGAGAATCCCTGCTTATTGCCATGGTTGGCTGCACAGCGGGTATTGTTTTTACCTTCCCGATAGCAAAGGCCTTTGGGAATGCCATGGAAACTTACTTCCCCGTGTTTAACGTTGCAACGAAAACCATCTACCTTGCCATAGCGGCCTCTTTCCTGGTTGGAATAGTGGCGTCAATTATCCCCACCTGGCGTGCAATAACCATACGGATAGCCGATGGCCTTAGGAGGATTGGCTAGGTGAAAATACCATTTTTGTACAGCTTTCGTAATCTCCTGACCCGCAGACTTACTACCACACTCACGGCATCTGGTATGGCGTTGGTAGTATTTGTATTCGCCTCGATTTTAATGCTTGCAGAGGGATTGCGGAAAACCCTGGTGAATACCGGCTCCTATAATAATGTGGTGGTAATCCGCAAGGCAGCTGCCTCCGAAGTGCAGAGTGGAATTGACCGGCGTCAGGCTTCGATAGTGGAAACACAGCCGGAGGTGGCTACAGGGGCAAACGGCCAGAAATTATTGGCCAAAGAGATGGTAGTGCTTATCAACCTCCCCAAACGGGGGAGCAATAAACCATCGAATGTAGTTATCCGGGGAATTTCACGAAACTCAATCTTATTGCGCCCTCAGGTTAAACTCATTGAGGGCCGTATGCCCAGAACAGGTTCATCCGAGATCATTGCGGGTCAGAGTATTGCCAGAAGGTTTCAGGGTGGCGGCATTGGTGAAACCCTCCGATTCGGCATGAGGGACTGGACTGTGGTGGGGACGTTTGATGCGGGAAACACAGGTTTCAGTTCGGAGATATGGGGGGATGTAGATCAGCTCATGCAGGCATTCCGTCGCCCCGTATATTCATCCATTGTCTTTCGGTTACGCGATCCTTCTGAATTCAATAAATTTAAGGCACGCATTGAAAGCGACCCGCGCCTGACCCTGGAGGCTAAACGGGAAATTACGTATTATGAAGACCAATCTAAGGTGATGGCGAAATTCCTGCGCATCCTTGGGTTATCATTGACCCTAATCTTTTCTTTAGGTGCGATTATCGGCGCTATGATTACTATGTACTCTGCCGTGGCTAACCGCACCAGCGAAATCGGTACGCTGCGCGCACTCGGCTTTCAAAGAATAAGTATCTTGGCAGCGTTCCTTATGGAATCATTAATACTTGGTTTTTGTGGCGGTTGCGTGGGCCTACTTTTTGCGTCATTTATGCAACTGCTCACCATTTCCACCATGAACTTTCAGACTTTTTCCGAACTTGCCTTTACCTTTTCCCTTACCTTTGGCATCGCTTACAAATCCCTTGCTTTTTCGCTGATAATGGGATTTCTTGGCGGTGTATTGCCGGCGGCAAGAACTTCACGCATGAACATCGTAGATGCGCTCAGAGCGGGTTGATATATGCGCAGCGCATGAATAATTGCTGTATGTAAATTATTATGGAAAGACCAAAACTCAAAGATAAAGAGTCAAAATACAGAGTAAAAATCAAAATTGAGGGGTTGGTTAGCTGTCCCATAATTTCAAGAAATGGGGTATTTATTTTGTTTTTTTCCGACATTTTGCATTTTTATTTTTGACTTTTCGTTTTAATCTGTGGTTTTATTTATGCCGTTATGCATAGTACCCCATCTTAAACTTTGAGCAATAGTGTTGATCGAAAGGAGGTATCGATGAGCTGGGTTTATCTAATCCTGGCAATAATCTTAGAAGTCTCAGGCACCACATGCATGAAATTATCCAGGGGTTTTACTCAGGTACTGCCTTCTCTATTGCTGTTTATTTTTTACGGATTTAGTTTTACCTCGTTCTCATTTGCCCTCAAAAAGCTTGATGTAAGTGTTGCCTATGTAGTATGGTCGGGGCTGGGAACGACTCTTATAACAGCAGTGGGAATCATATGGTTTAAAGAGCCATTAAGTGTCTTGAAAATAATTTCAATCGGACTGATTATAATCGGTATGATCGGATTGCGTCTGAATGGGGGAATACGGTAATCGCAAAGAACTATCTGCAACTATTGCAAAACTCGAAAAGAAAGGGATACCTAACGGTCGGCACTGACGAGGAACACAGAATCGGGAAAAATGCCTAATACCAAATTCGCATGATTGAAGCCAAACATAAGCAAAAAAAAGTGTACTGTACTTTACCTTTATGTGTACGCAGTTGTTATGCATTACCTAAATTTCATCCTCATGAAGGGGTTTCCTATCTGGAACTCTATCAAATTTTTTGTGTTGAGATGCGTTCCGACTGAAGATAGTTTTCATTAACCTTCATGATAAGGAGTCCGTTTATACATACCGACAAAGGTCTCGGTGTTATTTTACAGATGGAAGGGCAACTGTTCATATGATGCAGGAGAGGTGACCAATGAACATCCGGTGGATAGATACTATTATAACATTACCCTATAAAAACTTCTTTTTAGCACGTTATTGACCTTCCCTTTATCCCATACTTCGCAAGAAGGGTGGTTAATTTGGTTGCAGCTATGCCCGCTCCAGTACTTAGTTGCACAATTAGTATCTAGCACTGTTGTTTATAATCAAATATGTTAATCTTCTGTTTGCACAAAAAGAGGTTATTCATTCCGCATAACAAATTGGAGGCAATGTCCCTTGAATGATTATTCTGTCATAGCACGAAAGGACGCCTCAGATATGGTCGGCATATGTTTCTGTTATCAGTTTTATGGCCTGTGGTATAGAAAAAGGTTTATAAGTTATATCCTGACTAACCCGAACGAGTTGGTAGAAAACGGAACTATTGTATATTACTTCTACCAATTATTAAAACAAAAAACTCTTTCAGCTAAGGCAGTGATTTTAGCTGTGTAATCTGTGAAATCTGCGGTTTTTTCCATTTTCTCTATCGGTCTAAGATTTCCTTGCCAGATCATGCCTGAAAATCAATTCCTTCATCTCCGAAACGGCCTTCTGAATTCCTACAAAGACTGCACGCGACACAATACTGTGCCCAATATGCAATTCTTCAACGTTCATGGATTCTACAAGTAATCCAACGTTCTGATACGTCAGACCATGGCCTGCATTTACCCGCAACCCCATTTTTTGCGCAGCCTTCATACCATTCCGAAGTTTCTCAATTGTTTTACCTTTTGTAATATCATCTCTTGCATTTGCATAATTCCCCGTGTGCAGTTCAATATACTGTGTCCCTACGTCTCTTGCTGCGGATATCTGATTTTCCTCAGGGTCAATAAAAAGACTAACGAAGATACCAGCATCCCTGAATCTTTTGATGATATCCACAAGCACCTTCTTTTGTGATATAACATCCAAGCCACCCTCCGTTGTAACTTCCTGCCTTTTTTCAGGCACAAGGGTTACCTGATCGGGTTTCATTTCAATTGCAATATCTATGATCTCCCAGGCAATAGACATTTCGAGATTCAGCTTGGTAAATACCGTTTCCCGGAGCAATTTCACATCACGGTCCTGTATATGTCTCCGATCTTCTCTCAAATGCGCGGTGATAATATCAGCGCCTCCGAGGATTGCAAGAGATGCTGCCGTCACCGGGTCAGGTTCATATGTCCTCCTGGCCTGTCGTATTGTAGCAACGTGATCTATATTTACCCCCAGCTTTATCATTTTACCTCCGTAGAACGTATGGTCTCCCGAATATCCAGGTGAACCTCAGGTAATTTATCAACAAGTTCAATGTTTTTGGGCAGAATGCTTTTCACGGGTTGTTTATATGGACCAGGTGGTTTTAGTGAAGTAACATCAACATATAATACTATATCTTCAGCGTTCAATTTATCCAATAAAAGCTTGGGACCTTTTACCCTTACATTGGCAAATTCATCCTGCAGTTTAATTGTGTAAGGATACTCCACCGGTCCTATCATCTTGATCTTCATTTTCTCAAACAATCTTGTATCCTGCTGTTCAACAATCTGCAGCCATACCCGTACATCTTCCTTACATACAACCGGCACGGAAATGGTTTTATCACCACGTTTAATTATCACCCTCTGGTCTATTTCTATTCGCCAGGGAAATGTACGGTTTTGCTCTCCGGTGATACCACCGATATCAATAGGAACCGTATTAATAAAAGTAGCCTCTTTTAAGGCATTTAATGGGCCTGTCACCTCCACTTCCCCCGGAAACACAAATTCATTTGCGACAACATATCCGAGAGCCGGTTCACCTTTCTTTTGTAAATTGACCTTTAACCTTTTCTTTTGCAATTTACCGAGTACTATATCGATCTTATCGGGATATACAGAAACCAATTTAACAGAGCTTGGCAGTTCCAGGTGTTCTCTTGTTATAGAGATCGTTTGTTTGACCTGATCTTCAATCATATTCGGAGATTCCCGCACCATATACCTTGCCTGAATTTTTCGATCTTTTATCATACCTTCAACCGTGTCAATCACATTTTGCGGACCCCGCAAATGCACTGTAATCTCCTCAAAATTTTGTTCCAGTACCGTGATACCTTCAGGAACAGAAACAGTCAGGTTTACCACCTCCGTTAAATCTCTTGTGTGTCGATTAATGGCATATAACCAAAGGATAACTGCCATAACCAATGCCATAAGCTTTGTGAGAATATTGCCGGTAAATATCTCTTTGATCAAACTCTGGCACTCCTTGCAACACCAAATCTTTCTGTGGATATTTCATCAAGGATCTTTTTCAACCCCTTCTCATCGACATTGCGATTCAATACCCCTTTAAACCCCGTCGAGATTGTACCAGTTTCTTCAGATACAATAATAACAATGGCATCTGTTTCTTCAGTTAGTCCAATACCTGCCCTATGACGCGTACCAAGACTTTTTGATAATTCGGTATTGACAGTAAGCGGAAGGAAGCAACCTGCTGCACTTATCTTCTGCTCCTGAATAATAACCGCCCCGTCATGCAACGGAGAACCGGGCCAGAATATGGCATTGAGCAATTCACTCGTCACGTCCGCATTTAGTTTTGTCCCTGTCTCAACAAAATTACCCAGACCGACATCTCGCTCTATGGCAATTAATGCACCGATTTTATTTCTGGATAAATATTCCACTGCCTTTATAATTTCATTTGTTACCTGATATTCAGACTTCAAAAATATACGGAAAACGGGATTCTGGCCGAGACGTAACAACGCACGACGGAATTCGGGTTGAAAGAGGATGATAATTGGAATGATAAACACGGGGACAAACTCTGTCATCAACCAGTCAATTGTGTAGAGTTGTAATCTTCGTACAAAAAATAGTACGCCAATTGAAATTAAAACGATGATGAAGGCTAATCCCCTTAAAATACTCGTTCCGCTGGTTCCCTGCATAATTCTCAGAACCACATACACCACCATATAGATAAGGAATATCTCACCCAGAGACCTTCCTACCATCCAGATATTTATATTGCTGAATAAGTCTGATATGCTTTCAAACATTAGCTGTTCCTGATTGCATCACACATTGTTACCACCTGAACGGCTTCACGTACATCATGAACACGCACAATGTGCGCCCCATTCATGACTGCAACAACAAGGGTTGCAAGCGTTCCATATAAACTTTCCTGAACAGAAAGTTTCAAGACTGTTCCAATAAACCTTTTCCGTGACGTACCGATTAAAATAGGAAAACCCATGATTCTAAATTCTCCCATCCTCTTCAGTATTTCCAGATTATACTGAGCGGTCTTACCGAAACCAATGCCGGGATCCAGAATAATCCTGTTTTCCGGTATGCCGGCATCCATTGCGACAGAGACTGATTTTCTGAGTGCTGACATTATCTCTGACAACCCGTTCCCCCGCATGGGATATCTTTGCATCGTTCTGGGCGTACCTTTCTTATGCATAATGACAACAGGTACTCTTGCCCGTGCGACAATTTTGGCCATCTTTTTATCCACAAGCAATCCACCGATGTCATTGACAACCGAGGCCCCCGCATCAATTGCCCTCTCTGCAACTTTTGCCTTATAAGTATCAATGGAAACTGGTTTACGTATCTGTTTCGATAATTCTTTTATAACAGGTATTACCCTCTTTATTTCCTCTGCCTCTGATACGGGATAGGCACCTGGCCTCGTAGATTCTCCGCCAACATCAATAATATCTGCTCCTTCCTCTGCCATTTGGAACGCACGGTCAATGGCATTTTCCAGTGTGTTATACCTTTTCCCATCATAAAACGAATCCGGTGTTACATTCAGGATTCCCATGACATATGTTTTAGTACCGAGATGCAGTACGCCGTGCGGGTATGGTACATTAAAAAGCTCCCGTTTAAAATTATCAGCAACATCTTTAGTTCTTTGTTTGTATTCGTATAGATTCGTTTTCATGTAAGCTGAATGTAAGCAGTTGGCAGTTAACAGCAGACGGGCAATGACAGATTTCCATTGTCAACTGTATTCAGTTCACTGTCTGCTACATCATTATTTTTGCTGAAAACCACACAAATCGCTATAGCCCCCCTTGCAAACTTCTCACGATATTACCAGTCCTCTTCCATTGCATCCACGATACCCTGGGCAATTTTTACAAATGCCTCGTTACCGGAAGAAGTAAGCGTTTCGTTTCTGCGAACGATGAATTCCGCCGGTCTTCTTATATTTTTCCGCTCAATGATAGTCCTTCCCGTTCTCTTATCCACCCATCGTATTTCAACTGCAACCATAATCCGACTTTCAACAATATTATCCTCCCTGCCCTCAATCAATACATTTTCATCAACACTCGTAATCTTCCCAAACAATATGGAGTCTGCCTCATCCTTATCAACAATATTAAGACGAGTTCTGAGTAATATCTGATCACGGACGGCCTTGGTAAGGTCAAATTCATATCCTCGTCGAAAGGTATTATTATCAAAAATCGGGATATAGATACTCCGGACATTGGATCGGAGCAATGATTTTGAAGAGTAGCCGCAACCCCCGACAAAAATAATGAAAAGTAACAATAAGGCGTGACAAGCAAAAGGCGTTATAATATTTCTGTATAAAAACTTCTTTTTTGGACAAATTTTTTTACAATCTCCTTTTTTAAGGAGGATTTGATTGCGGCTTTGATATGCTTTGTATTTATGTTTTAACATATGGTCTGACAATAGCATCTTCCGAAAATAATTTTTGACATTTTTAGTAAAATTTACAAATTTTCCTATTTTATTGCCTCAATCATTCTCAGGAATTCCAACCTCTCATTCGCCCTTTCAGCCCAGATTGTACCTGGAAAATCGGCCTTAACATATTCAAAATACATAGCGGCCGAGGCTGGCTTTTTAACTCTCAGATAAAACTCTCCGATGTTAAACTCCCTTTCCGCCTCAATAATCCTTATCTCTTCAATCATTCTCTTCGCGTCCTCCACATGGATACCTCGCGGATTTGAGACCAAATATTCTTCAAAGCCTTCCCTGGCAGCTATCAGGAGTCCATAATTACGTTCCTGTTGTTTCTCATGATAAACTTTTGCAAGCGGTATCTGGTACTGCACGTAAGGAACCCATTCATTCTTCGGATAATTTTCCAAAAACTTCTCATACGCATCAAGGGCTTCTTCATACTGGCCAAGTTTGAAGTAACAATCCGCTATTTTCACCTGTGCATCAGGGGCGAGGGGTCCTAAAGGATGCCTTTCAATAATCTTTTCAAAGACTCTGATTGCCGCCTGCTCATTGGTATCCATCTGTGCGATACCAACCTGAAACTTCCTTTTGAGTATTTCTTCCGTCCTTTTTGTACCAGGATATTTTTGCAAGACCTTATCATAGGCTTTCAGCGCCCTTTTATAGTCACCGTTGAGGAAATAGGCCCACCCAATATTTATCTGGGAAACTTCAGCATATTCAGAATCAGGTGCAATTTTAATAATCGATTCAAATTCTTTTATTGCAATAATGTACTTTTGTTCCACCAGTAGGGAAAGGGCATACTTGTACCTTTGTTCCAATGTCGTAATAGCAGTAGAGGGTGATTCCATCCAACCCGTCTCCCTGTTCCACACCCATTTCCCATAGGAAGACGTTGCCATCGTACATAATATCGTACATAATATAAGGATACTAAGTAATAATAAAACTATTTGTTTTAATTTCATCATCTTTTCATTAAAGATAGTTGCTAAATTTTGATGTATTTCCAGGAATTTAGTTCCTTGTTTAGTATGAAATTAATATAATATCGCAGCATTTTTTCTATTTCAATACAAATAGGTAATTGTATCTTGACACGTCCTATTTTCTGCAAATTAATATCCGCTAATCGACCGGCAATGCGTATTGCACCAGCAGGAACAATAATCCCATTTTTAAATTTTACCTGACATCTTCTGCACAACGCTCCTCCCTCCTTTGCGTGAAAATGTATTTCTGATATTTGCGGAATGCTGTTTTTGCAATTCACACAACACCCCCATTCAGGTAAATAACCTAAAATCTTCAGCATTTTTATCTCAAAGGCCAATAATCGTACCGTGGCATCGACATCCATTGACATTCCCACCAGCGTACTCACAAAAATATCAAAGAGCTGTTCACCGGTGTCATTTTCCTCTGTAAATTCATTTACAAGCTCTGCCATACATGAAGCTTTATAGTATTTATCCAGATCGGTTCGAAGTATTGGGTAATTATTTTGTAAAATAGCTTCGGTAAGAGTATGAAGAGACGTGTGTTCTTTTTTAATAAAAAGAATTTGATAGTACGCTAAGAGGTCGACGGCCTTCGAACTGTGCCTTCCAGATGAACGCTTGAACCCTTTTGCAAGTGCATGAATCTTTCCATAGTCACGGGTGTAGAAGGTAATTATTTGACTGGAGTCGCTATAATCTGTCCTTCCCAGTGCAATTGCCTCTGTTCTGAAGACGGGCATATTTATGTAAATAAACGTTAATTAATTGGGCACAGGAATACTATAACCAAAATTCGACAGCAGTTCTCCTTCTCTTTGATGCATCTTTTTTGCATCTCTTTTGTGCTTATCGTCATACCCGAGCAGATGCAATAATCCGTGGATCAGATAAAGGGCGACTTCCCCTTCAATTGAATACCCACGTTTTTGTGCTAGTTTAGCAGCCATTTCAACAGAGACGATAATTTCACCTGTGATGTTATTTTTGCGGGAAGGCTCATGATAAGGAAAACTCAGTACATCAGTAGCATAATTATGGCCAAGGAAGGTTCTGTTGATTTCTTTTATCCTTTTGTTATCGGCAAAAACAATGCTGAGTTCTGTATCCTTACCCTTTTTCTCGGCTTTGAGAACGCCGGCAACGAGCCTTTTTATCCTATTTTTATCAATAGGATAAAATTTTTGCAGGTCTACAATTTCTAATTTCACAACAATTTCTCTATAACCACAAAGAACACGGGGATCGCAGAAAAACTAAGAGATTAAGAAGTTAAGGGGCTAGAGGCTAAATTGCTCAACTTCCCACTTTCCAATTTCTCGCCTTTAATCCTTTTCTCTGTATTCTTATCACCCCAGGCGGTAAGTCATCATACTGTGTAAAAACTTCTTTTTTCAGCAAGTTATTTACCTCCCCTTTAATCCCCTCCTTGCGAAGGAGGGGAAAGAGGGGTGGTCTATTTGGTTGCGACTATGCAGCACTATGAATTTTTTTGTATCGTCACGACTCATACGCATCGACAATATCCTGAACCAGCCTGTGTCGGATAATGTCTGCCTTAGTCAGGTACACAAAAGAAATATTACTGATATTCATTAATCTTTCCTGGACGTCAATCAAGCCGGACATCTCTCCAGCCGGCAAATCAACCTGGGTGATATCGCCTGTTACAACCACCTTCGATTTAATACCCAGTCTCGTTAAAAAAGTTTTCATCTGTTTTACGGTACAGTTTTGTGCTTCATCCAGAATAATGAATGAGTCGTTCAGCGTTCTTCCACGCATATAGGCAAGCGGTAGAATCTCTATCAGGTCAGTTTCCAGATATTTTTTAACATGCCCGACATCCATCATATCCGCTATAGCATCATAGAGCGGGCGTAGATATGGATTTACCTTTGCCTTGATATCACCGGGTAAATACCCGAGTTTTTCACCCGCTTCAACAGCCGGCCTGGCAAGCACAATCCTCCTTATCCGACCACTTTTCAGAAAAGAAAGTGCCATGGCTACTGCTAAATACGTCTTTCCCGTTCCTGCAGGCCCGATACAAAAAACCAGATCATTTTTTTTTATTGCTTCTATATATTTCGTTTGTCCATCTGTCTTTGGTTTTATAAAGAGACCCTTTTGGAAGACGTCAATAGTCTGTACAGATTCATCACCTGCCTCACACTTTGCATCCAGAATGGCCTGTTCCACATCCTCTAAATCTAACCTCCCCGTAGAACGGACAATTTCCAGCAATTTGTTTAACACTTCTCTACTGGTATCTACCTGTTCTTTTTCCCCTTCGAGTTTCAGTAATCCATGACGGGCAACAAGATGGACTTGAAAGGCATCCCTGACAAGACGTAGATGCCGATCGTGGCTGCCATATAAGATGGATGCTTCCGCATCGTTCTCAAGGATGAGTGTATTTTGATAGCTTGAGGGCTCCTGAAAATATTCTTTGTTTTCATGATGTTTTTGGATTTTAACTTTTTGGTTCATAATTAAACTAACTTAAAAATACGAAAAAATAATACGCAACCGGCATGCTGATTAATAAACAATCAATGACATCCAGTACTCCACCAAAGGCGGGTACCAAATGACTTGAATCCTTCACATTGGCATCCCTTTTCAGTAACGATTCTGCCAAATCGCCTAACATGGCTGAAAAACCCACAATTACTCCAAACATAATTGACCACGGCAAACTCATCACCTTCGTTTGAGGAATGAGATTAAAAATGAGTGCAATGAACACACTTGATAAAAGTGAAAAACAGGCACCTTCTACTGTCTTATTCGGACTAATAGCCTTTGCCAGCTTGCGCTTGCCATATTTTCGACCTAATAAATATCCTCCAATGTCGCCAAACTTGGAAACGAGCAAAACCAGAATTACTATACAAAGACCATTAGGAAAATGACGCAAAGCGATGGCAAAACTCAGGAGAAATACTACGTAGAAAATACCAAATATGGTTACCGCAATATTTTTTATAGCATCTTTTGTCCCACGGGTAAAGGCCTGGACCAGCAAAAGCCAGAAGATGAGGATAACAATGGTTTCTTGTCTGAAAAAATGGTAGCCAATACCGGAATTTATACGTATCGATAACCAATATGATACCGACAACCACATGCCTGCGGCAATGCCGGATATGCGAAATGGAGAAAAACCATTCTTACTTGCAATATAGTAAAATTCATATAAACCAATTCCGCCAGCCAGAATGGCCAAACACCCAAATCCTATATCTGTGCGAAATATGGAATCGAGTGAAAGAACACCAAAGAACAGCGCAAACATCATAACGCCGAGTGTGATTCTAGTCTGGAGTGTATTCACTCTCGCAACCCACCAAAACGGCGTTCCCTACGTGCATAATCTTTAATCGCCTCCTCCAGGTGTTCCTTCCGGAAATCGGGCCAGCAGACCGGAGTGACCCACAGTTCCGTATACGAAATTTCCCACAAAAGAAAATTACTTACCCGCATCTCGCCGCCCGTCCGTATGAGTAAGTCCGGATCTGGCATTTCACTCGTATATAAAAATTTTTTAAAGGTCTCCTCTGTAATTTCTTCTAAACCCATCTTCCCGGATTTAACACTTTTTGCAATATTTTTTGCAGCATCCACGATCTCGGAACGTCCCCCATAATTGAGTGCAAGACAGAGGACCATCCCTGTATTATTCTTGCTTTCTTCTATACTGATAGCGAGTTCTCTCTGCACATCTTTAGGAAGACCACTTATTCGGCCAATTGCCGTTAAGCGGATATTATTTTCTTCAATCTCTTTCCGCTCCCTGATAAGAAACTCTTTCAGGAGTTTCATCAATAAATTAACTTCACGCTTCGGTCTTTTCCAGTTTTCCTGAGAAAACGCATAGAGCGTAAGCTGTTTTAAATGCTTTTTCGCACACTCCCTCGTTATTTCACGGACAGATTCGATACCTTCCTGATGACCCCGGATTCTTACCAGTCCCCTTCGTCTTGCCCATCGTCCGTTCCCATCCATAATAATCGCAATATGGGAAGGTAAATACCCATTTCCACTCATACAAGATTCACAATCTGACCACGGTCAGGACCAACAGAAAGCATCTCTACCCTGATACCTAAAATCTCTTCAAGGGTATTTATATAGCTCTTCGCCTGCGAAGGGACATCTCTTATATTACGCATTCTGGATGTATCCTTCTGCCAGCCAGGCACTTCCTTGTATACCGGCTGACAATCGGGTCGCGCTGCCAGATCTGTAGGAAACAGGTCGTATACCTTATCGCCAAATCTATAACCTACACAAATCTTTATTGTTTTCTGTTCATCCAGCACATCCAGTTTCGTCAAAACGGCACCGTCCACCCCATTTACCATAATTGCGTGCTTTACGGCAACTGCATCAAACCAGCCGCAACGTCTGGGTCTTCCAGTAGTAGCCCCGTATTCTCCCCCTTTTTTGCGTAAATACTCGCCCAAATCGTCATTCAATTCAGAAGGGAAGGGACCGCTGCCGACCCGTGTCGTGTAGGATTTCATTACGCCGAGCACCTTGTGTATCTGTTTGGGACAAATACCCGTACCAACTGCCGCGCCGCCTGCGGTCACGGAAGATGACGTAATAAATGGATAGGTGCCAAAATCCACGTCAAGTAATGATCCCTGGGCACCTTCAAATAGTATCTTTTTTTTGGCCTTTATGGCATCATCCATAAACACTACCGTATTACATACAAAAGGTCTTATCTTCTCTCCATACTCACAATACTTATCATAGATGTCCTGCCACGATAACGCATCTGCATTATACAAACGTACAAATATCTTATTTTTTTCCTCTACTACTTTTTTGAGCCTTTGTTTAAAGTGCTCAGGGTGGTAAAGATCTGCTATCCGTATACCATTACGAGCCATTTTGTCGGCATAACATGGCCCGATACCCCTGCGGGTCGTACCAATCTTTTCATCACCTTTTTCGGATTCGGAAAGCTCATCCAGCTTTTTATGATAGGGAAATACAAGATGTGCTATTTCACTGATGCGGAGGTTGTCGCCAACTTCTATATTTTTCTTCCTTAATTCTGCGATTTCTTCCAGCAACTGGAGGGGATCCAGGACTACTCCGCTACCAATGACACAATATTTATTTTTCCTGAGTATCCCGGAAGGAATGAGATGTAATACGAATTTATCATTGTTTACGATAACAGTATGACCTGCGTTGCTTCCACCCTGGTATCTAACGATTATATCGAACGATTCCGTGAGTATATCGATGATCTTACCTTTACCTTCGTCACCCCACTGCAATCCGACAAGGCAGGTATTAGAACCCATAGTTGAATTTTCCATAAAATTTTGGCAAAAACCCTCTGAATTCATTGGGAAATAAGCTTTTATAGAATTATAAAAAATGGGGTAATAAATGTCAAGGGAATAGACTTTTAGGGCCTGTATAAAGAATATTTTAGGAAAAGAAAGGGCAAAAGAACTAATAAAGGAATGAGAGAAAAAACGGTATTTATCCCAAAACCCAGGATAGGATTTTAGTGATTGTTTTTAGACTCCTGGTCTGCCACACATCTTTCATGGTCTGCTGCTTGAAACACTGAACGATGTTATAGGCAGTACATTTGATGGTCATAAAGGCGCCGTTTGCAGTAAACCCCTGTGAGTTCACTTTGTCAATATAGAACTCATAGCTTAGCTCTTTGATAAAATTCTCTACCTGAGAGCCCGA
>JABRVT010000098.1:0-28666 GCA_040048245.1 Candidatus Brocadia sp. | reverse complement strand
CGTTCCGTATGCCACATTAGCGCCGGCAATTCCATCGCCGGTATCTGCATCCGTCACCCTACCTGCAATACTTGCCTCAGCCTCCGCTACAGTTGCCGTATCCGTTACCATTCTGGACAGGCCTGTCGTATTAACTTCATCAATATAGGTTGCAGTTAGCGTATCGCCAACAGAAGCCTGTATCTGATTAAATTCTACTGTGCCGCCGCTGGAGGCAATCTTGATTGAACCGGAGAAGATACCCGTATCGGCACCAGTCTCCACCATGCGCACCTTCGTGCTGTTGACCAGCGAGGTGCGTATGAACACGTCGTTCAGGAGCGTCTGGGCCGAAGTATTGCTGGTATTCCTCTCGCGGTCTTCCAGCGTTAGCACTGCGTAGCTGTCCTGGGTGTACGAATCTGCGCCAAATGACAACGTTGCATCTGAGGCGCTAAACTGCACCTGCGCAACGGCTGACGAAGACTGGGGACTCGTATCATGGTATATAACGTTCGCTGTACCTCCCTGAACCGCTTTAAATGTTCCTAAGTTAGAACCGGCGTCGCCCCCGCTGGTCGTCGTTCCCGTCTGGAATGTAGCGACAAACGTGCCCGTATTCAGCCCCGTCTCTACAAGATCCAGATTAAGGTCATCGGCGGAATATCCAACGGATGTAACCTTTAAAGCGGTTGTCAGCGTATCTGCTGCAGTGGAATTTACGTTCCTGTCGGTATCAACCACCGTTGCGACAACCGTATCGCCCGACAGATAGGCTACGTCCTTACTCAGGCTGAGCGAACCTATTCCCGTTACGACAAGTATAGGATCTGTAACGACGTCCGTACTGCCGCAAGAGCCGTTCGGCGAATCAATATAGAAGACATACACCGAATCGCCGCTGGACACCTTTAACAGGTCGCTGCTGTTCGTGGTTGACGTACCGCTGGAAAGCTGGAATGAACCTTTAAATGTACCCGAATTATTGGCTGTTTCCTCCAGATGGAAATCGATGGTATTACCACCGGAACTCAGGTTGACCGAGCTGCTCCTAATGGAACTCTGGGTGCTTGCATAGATAACCTTTGATGTGCCTCCGTTCTTGTACCCCGTGGAGACATTCCCTGTGGAAGAGCCTGAAGGCACGCCCAGACCGTCTTCGTTAAATAGCTGCCTGCCTGTTGCGCTGTCATACTCTGAAGTTGTCTGTTTACTGCCTGTGGACGTATTGAGATCCTGGTCAACAAGGGTAACAACAACCCAGGTATCCGGTCCCACACTCCCTGTCGGGCTTGTGGACAGCGAACCCGAGTAAGTCGTAAAGCCCATGTTCGACGTCGTAATAGCGAGGGTATCGCCGCCCATGTAGGCGTTGCCTGCGCCAACGGCGTCGTTATAACGAACACGATAGGTCGCTCCGCAGAAACCGCCAATACGGAAGATCGTAGGATTGACGGTATCCAGCCTCTGCGTCATCATATCGTTTCCGATCACCTGCACCCATGTGCTGTCCGGATCAAATGCCGTGGAATTGGAAAGCTTCGTTACGGTCAGGGATGTGGAACCAGGGCTGCAAACTTCGGCAAACTCCTGGCTCGTTCCGTCGAATATCCTCACCACAGACCCCGTTCCAATAAAGCTGTCTAAGCGATTGGCGTCGCTAAAGCGAGTATCAACCGACCCTGTTGAGAAGATCAATGTTGAGGTGCCGGTATGATCCTGGATGAATGTAGTAATAGATGTTGATGTATTTGTCGTCAAACGCACCCTGGTGTCATCAAACCCGATGGTACCCACGAATGTGGCCGAGTTTGCCCCTGTTTCAACGATGGGTATGGATATCCAGCGTGTGCCGTCTGGAGAAATTTCAACCGTATTATCCAGGCCGTCAAGCGTCGCTACAAACGAGGATGTCGTGGCCGACGTCAGAAAGCTCTGCGCGGTTGAGGACGAACCTCTCACCAAGGGTACGGTGCTTACAGACTCCGTTCCCAAACTGAAGGTAGTACTACCGGGAGAAAGAGGGCTCTGGAAGGTCCCGGTTAAAGAAGTGGGCACCATCCAGACCAGTGAATTATCTGTGTTTGAAATCCTGACAGTCTGTGTGCCAACAGCAAAACCATCCGGATGAGACACACTTATACGGTGGCTATTACCCGAAGATGAGTAAGCCTTAACCGTCAGTCGGTCGCCCCTGTTGTTTGTGGTGGTGCCACCCCATTGACTGCTACCGGCAGCAACACTCTCCTTTGATGAGGTGGTGGTATTCAGATTACCATCCACAACGGTAATCGTCACATAATCGTTGATATCCGGAGTCGTGTTATCGATGGCCAGCGTACCCGTCTCCCCAGAGACGCCGTATGCTACTGTGCCGGTAACAGTGCCAGAAACCCCGCCGCTGTTAAGCTCGTCCAGATATGATACCCTCAGTGTATCGCCGCTTCTGGGACCTGCTAATTGAAACATATCAAGAGAAACGGTTACGGAGCCGCCATTCCCAATCTCATATGTTCCTCCAAGGGCTCCTGGACCCGTTGTTGTTCCAACAAAATCTGAAATGGCTACAAGACAATAATCCGCACCCTCAATCAACTTAATTATACCGCTCGTGGAAGATCCTCTATCGCTGTTTGTTGTCCCAAACCTAACGTTATTTGTGCCATATGCGGCTACATTAGAAAGCGAGGCAGACTGAGAACCGCTACCCCACGTAGATGTAAGAGCAGCCGAAGGGCTGACGTAAACAAGGGCTGGCTCAATATTAGCCCCTGTGGTTGTGGTTCCCAGTTCGACAAGGCCAATCCTTCCGGAACCTGTAACTTCAAGAATCTTAAACTTCACACCTGGTCCGCTGGTCAAATTACCTAATGTAATATCCCCCCCTGTATAGACAGATACCGAGCTTGAACCCACCAGTACGTTACCATTAACCGTGGCGGTGGACGAACCAAACACTTTACCGCTGGCTACGAACACGCCTGTATTATTCCCGGTCTCAACAAGCATGATGTTCCTGGCTATGACGTTTGTTCCGCCAAGCGATAGCGTTGACCCTGTCGTCTGGTCAATAGCCTCTATCTGTACCCTAGATGAACCCGTACCAGGTGAACCTGCCAATAACGCAGAATTGTCAGCAAACCCGATGACGTCTTTTGCAACAGGGTTCAGGTTTTCATCAGGGTCGTTGACCGTGATAATAAGGTTTGGACTGGCCAGGGTATCTGTCGTCACTGCTGAAACGGCGCTTGGCGTGAAACTGAAAGAACCACTGTGCGTCTTTACCACTGCGGTGTCCAGCGTGGTTCCTCCATAAATAAGCTCCAAGGTCGTGCCTGACTCTACAGTAAGGTTGCCGTCGCTTCCGGTTGAGGCGTCGCCTCCCACATTGGCAGTAAGCTCTTTCAGGTTAAGGCCAACCACCGTTGAGCCAAGCGCCGGAAAATTGTGACTGCCGGAATTAAAGTCCTCCACATAGCCAGATGTGGTTCCTACAGGATACAGCGCAGGTTGCGCGGTTCCCGTGGTGGTGAACACACTGGTCGTACCCCCTGTTTCCTTCAGCACAAAAGTCGTTGAATTTGAGCCTGCCTTTATAGTAACCGTTATCGTATCCTGGCTATTGCTTACGTTTCCAGAAGAATCGGTCACTGTTATCCATGCGCGATCAAAGTCGTTCGTGTCGCCATAGGATGGCAGATAAGTCCCTCTGTCAAAGCTACCTGTCGCCGCGCCTGCATTTGAGGCTATACTCAGCGTAAAGGCGACCACCAGCAAGAACACGCTGGCTATGCTAAACCAAATCCTCCTTTTACTGCACATTGTTTTTGGTCTTTTCATATCTGTCACATCTCCTTTTTCTCTAATATTAAGACCATAAAGACCTAAGTTAAGCATGGACAAACCCATCTATCCATGCCGCTCGCTGATAATTGGGTTTTGCAACATCAAGCGAGAAACACGTTTAAACCCTTGTAAAAATTCTTTATTCTTTAAAAATCTCCCAATCAACATTGACCCCACATTCACCACTCCACCATCCCCCTTTTTCATGGAAAATGAAAGAGCGGGTGATGGGAAAAACCAAACGCTGATTTGCTGCAAGAACCGCCATTTATTGCAGAGACACGAAGGCAAAGAACGAAAACGCCTTATCTTGCGTCTTCCCCTTCGAGTTTGCCTATAGACGTTTCGGCAGGCGAATCAAGAGTTGTTTTTCCGATAGATACCTCCTTTCTTTTTAAATAGTGTTCTATGGTAATCTACTGTTAAGAATTTAAAACCGGTTCTGTAGTGGCAATTCATGAATTGTCACTACATTACATGATAACCGCGTCATTACTTGAATCTTTCAAAAAACTGAACTGTCACCTGGACTTTAATATCCCTCCCACGGCGCTTAATCCTGGCGGGGAAGGCGGAGCGTTGATTTGCGCGTTATTTGCACAAGTCTCCCGTAAAAACAACGAACGACGGTGGCCTGTCCTCGCAAGAACACAGAGACAGGCATTGTCGTTTTACAAGGCGAAATAAAACTTGATTTAAACCAAAACTCCCGCTGGTACATGGCATAGGCTATAATTGGTCACGGAAATATAACACGCAAACATATCCCAGTCAACAAAAAAATTAAAAATTTCCACGGTAAGAACTTAACGCCATAGGAGTTCAGTGCCCGAACACCGACAATTTTTCGTCGATGTTTACGCTATATTTTTGGGAAGATATTAAGTCTTTTAGTTCTGCAAATCTGATTATACCTCGCGTAAATTTATCCTTCCACTAATAGTTTGACTTGTTCATGCTTTATTGGTATTATGCCCGAAAGTTTTTTTGGTGAGTCTTTTATAAACAATGTTGTATGAATGCGTACAATGTTAGACACTGTTATACAAAAAGCGACTGCCTCTGAGGCTGAAAAAGACTTTATGCTCAGGGGCGTATTGTCGGTGGTGAAGAAAGTTGTTACCGCTCAGCAGTTCGATATATGGTTTTCCTCTCTCAGGGTATTTTCTATTACGGATAACAGCATTACATTTGTCGCACCAAACAACTTCATCAGGGAATGGTTGCAGGGCAATTACAGCGATCTATTTTCAGGCGCTGTATACAAGGTTTTAAACTCTTCCCGGGAAGTAATTATTGTTACGGAAGATGAGGTTTTCGAACAGACGCCGGTTCCTTCTTTTCCGGATAATTCTGATAAACCTGATATCCTCGCTGCAAGTGTCTCTGACAAGTATTACTCCATACTGCCGAACAAGTATTACAGCTTTGAGAATTTTGTTGTAGGACCATGCAACAGACTGGCGCATGCAGCGGCAGTTGCGGTTTCCGAGTTGCCGGGACACGCTTATAATCCCCTGTTTATTCATGGCGCTTCCGGCCTGGGAAAGACGCATCTCCTTCATGCTATAAATAATGTGCTAGTTTCAAGACATGCCATGAAGACGCTTTTCATGTCGTGTGAGCGTTTTGTAAGCCATTATATCTCTACCATACGATCTAATAACTGGGATTCGTTCAGGGAGTTGTATAGGAACGCCGACGCCCTCCTCATAGACGACATACAGCTCTTTGAAAACTCACAGGGGAGCAGGGAGGAATTTTTCCACACATTTAACACCCTCTATAACGCCAGGAGGCAGATTGTTATCACCAGTGACTGCCCTCCGGAATTTATAGCCTCCCTGGAAGACAGGCTAGTCTCCCGTTTCAAGTGGGGACTCCTCTGCGGGATAGACAGCGCAACCATAGAAACCCGAATTGCAATTGCTGAGAAAAAGGCGTCTCTATGGGGCATCAACCTATCCCACGAAATAGCGGCATACCTGGCAGAAAATCTGCCCGGCAATATCAGGGAACTTGAAGGGGCTATTGCGCGACTGAACAGAGAAGAAAAGACAAAGAAAAACAGCGTCACGCTGGACCTTGCCAAAAAAGTGGTCCATGAGCTTTCAGGAAATAAAAAAGCGGTTAGTATTGAGGCCGTTATTGAAGCTGTTTCCAGGAGGTTTCATGTAAGCGTATCGCAGCTTCAGTCCAAACGCAGAACGAGGTCTCTAACATTACCAAGACAAATAGCAATGTATCTTTCACGAAAGATGACAAATATGTCACTTACAGAGATCGGGGGCTATATTGGAGGAAGGGACCACTCAACAGTAATCCATGCAGACGAAAAGATAACGCAGATACTGAAAAAAGATAAGAACCTCCTTCTTATTGTACAAAGACTGGAAAGCGAGTTACAACGGTAATAAGATGCAGTCCGCCCAGACTCTCTCGGTTTGAAAGGTATACGGTAGAATTATAAGTTTTCCAGGGAAGAAGTAGCGAAGGAAACAATTAAACGCCCATTCAGGTTATGTTTATAACATGGTAAAATTTTGTAATAATTTACGATATCAAATGTCAAGGATATGGGTTCTAATAGCATGACAGGCATCCGGAATCTAGTATCTCGAAAACCATGCTTCTACATGCTTTCTACACATTATTGAATAATGCATGTCGTTGTTTTGAAAGCAGTTTGGTTAAGCAGGCATAGGTTATGAGCAGTGTATAATAATTATACGAACAATACTTAAAAATAAAGCTATTATAGTATATATTCAGAGATAGATTGGAAAAAAACCGACATGGCAATGTATGCCTTGCCACTTCGAAAAATATCTTATAATTGAAATTCTTGTTATTGCCTGTCGTCATTGTGCAGGAGGTGTTAATGAATTTAATCTTTTCAGGGAATGATTTGTATAATGTTTTTAATCTGGTTGCTGGCATAGTGCCTTCTTCCACAGTAAAGAACATATTGAGGGGAGTCAGAGTTGAGGTAAAGAATCGTTGTGTGATGCTCACTGCAACTGACCTGGAGGTTCTGGTTAAGTGTTTTGTGCCTGTGAAGGAATGCACAGGGGATGGCAGTATTGTTTTACCTGCTGTCCGTGTTAATAATATTTTGAGGGAGTGGGCGGGCAATGATGAGGTAGTTATAAGTGTGGAAGGCGGTAATTGTGTATTGAAATCAAGGGGAGGGTATTTCAGGATTTCCGGGGAGGATGCTGCGATGTTTCCAGATGTGACAGCGACAGATATAAAGGATTTTGTGGAGGTGGATGGCGCGGTTGTTGGCGACATGGTGGGTAAGGTAGTTCATTCCGCGTCTAAGATAAAGGTGAGGAGTGTGCTGAGCGGTATCTTTGTAAGGGTATTTGGGGAAGATATTGTGATGGTGGCGATGGACGGAAACAGGATGTCATGTGTGAAACGAAAGGTGCAGAATCCTGAAGGGGTCTCGATGAGCGGGGTAGTTGCCGTAAAAAGTCTGATGTTTATACAGCGGTTTGTGTCTGAGTGCAGAGGTCTTTTAAGGATTGGGATTGGAGAATCGAGGATATGTCTGGTGGGTGAAAAGGGTGAGGTTATATCGCAGTTGATAGACGGTCAGTATCCGAGATACGAGGATATGATTCCAGATGGAAATGATGTGGTGGTGGAGGTAGATAAGAACGAGTTGTTAACCGGGGTGAGGATGGCCTCGTACATGACGGCTGAAGGATGTCAGGTTGTAAAATTCATTCTCAGTAAAGGTAGACTTAAGGTTACGTCGAGGACGGCAGACGTCGGAGAAGCAGAACTGGAGATAACAGCCAGCTATGAAGGGCCTGATTTTGAGATAAGTTTTAATCCTGAATACGTGGCGGATGCACTGAAGGTTTCTGATGATACTCTGATCATGAAGTTTGGCAGTCGCGATGGCGCCGCTGTATTTAAAACGGGTTATGAACAGGTAGATGTTATCATGCCTATTGAGATGACATGATTATTGCAGAATAAAGAAATAGGTTTGGTTATATAGCTGGATGGTTACATGGTTGAATAGCCATTTAAATATGACCGTTCATTTAAGGAGACGTTTGATATGGCGGAAGAACTGCCGGAGAGGTATTTTTATAATAGAATCAGGGCGGTGCAGATTGGTCAGATATTGAAGGATATAGTCCCCAGGAGGAGTTTTGCCGGCAGTACATTTAATAAAGTCAGAGATGCATGGCGGTGTATTGTAGGCGAGGATGTTTGTAGATATACTGTTGTCAAGGGCTTTAAAAAAGGGGTGTTGTATGTGAACGTGGAATCTATGGCACTTGTTCATCATTTGACTAATTTTGAAAAGCATGCTATAATTGCCCGAATTAATGAGATTATGGGCGCAAAATGTATTGAGGACATTCGCTTTAAGGCGGGTATAGTGGATGAAGGCAGAAGAGAGTAGTACAGCAATAAGGCAGGATACGTATGACGCTACATCTATAAAGGTACTTGGCGGCATTGAGGCAGTCAGAAAAAGGCCGGCAATGTACATAGGGGATACTACCATCAAGGGGCTGCACCACCTGGTGGAAGAAGTGGTCTGTAACAGCGTGGATGAGGCAGTTGCAGGTTTTTGTGAAAATATAAATGTAAAGATACACGCAGACGGGAGCCTGGCAGTGGTGGATGACGGCAGAGGCATTCCGGTTGATATCCACAAAGAGACAAGCAAGTCAGCGCTGGAAGTAGTAATGACAATGCTGCATGCGGGCGGTAAATTCGAACATAAGAGCTATAAGGTATCCGGTGGTTTGCATGGGGTTGGCGTATCGGTTGTAAATGCGCTCAGCGAGTGGATGGAGGTGGAGGTAAAGAGAGACGGGCACGTGTACTTCCAGCGGTATGAAAAGGGTGAGGTAAAGTCTCCCGTGGAGGTGAGGGGTGTTACCAGGAAAAGGGGGACAAAGGTTGTCTTCAAACCTGATCCTGAGATATTTGAAGATACAACGTTCTGCTTTGAAACGATAGCAAAAAGGTTGAGGGAATATGCCTTTCTGAATAAAGGGTTAAAAATAACGCTACATGATGAGAGGACAGATAAAAGCGAGTCATTCAAATACGAGGGCGGCATAAAGGCATTTGTAAAGGAACTCAACGAAGGGAAAGAGGTAATCCATAAAGACATCATTTATTTTGAAAAGGAAAGCAACGGGACCATTGTTGAAGTAGCCATGCAGTATAATGACGGATACAGCGAAAATGTGTACTCTTTCGCAAATAACATTAACACCGCAGAGGGAGGCACCCACTTAAGCGGGTTCAGGGCAGCCCTTACGAGGACGCTCAACAATTATGCGAAGAGCAAAGGACTCCTCAGCGAAGAGAAGGCGCCTACGGGAGATGATTACAAAGAGGGACTAACGGCTGTCATTAGCGTTAAGTTGCCAGACCCGCAGTTTGAAGGGCAAACAAAGACGAAGCTTGGGAATAGAGACGTTCAAGGTCTCGTTGAAGCCGTGGTGAATGAGCAGCTTGGAATTTACTGCGAGGAGACGCCGTCAACGGCAAAGGCTATTATCAATAAGGGGATAGATGCCGCAAGGGCAAGGGAAGCGGCGCGGAAGGCTAGGGATTTAACGAGGAGAAAAGGGGCGCTTGGAAGCGCAAATCTTCCAGGCAAGCTGGCGGACTGCTCTTCACGCGACTTTGAAACGTCCGAGCTGTTCCTTGTAGAAGGTATCTCCGCAGGAGGAACGGCAAAGCAGGGAAGAGACCGTACATTCCAGGCGATCCTGCCGTTAAAGGGCGTGATCCTAAATGTGGAAAAAGCGCGTATCGACAAGATGCTGAGTAATGAGGAGATCAGAACGCTGATATCCGCCCTTGGGACCGGTATAGGGGCTGATGAATTCAACGTGAATAACCTGCGGTATGGCAAAGTTATTATAATGACGGATGCAGATATTGACGGGGCACACATCAGGACGCTGCTGCTGACGTTTTTCTTTCGTCAGATGATAGGTTTGATAGAAAAAGGACATATTTACATCGCCCAGCCGCCTCTTTATAAGGTGACGAAAAGCAAGCGTCAGGAATATATCTATGACGACAGGGAGTTACAGAAGAAGCTTATCTCACTCGGCTGCGAGGGAACCGTTATGGAGGTCAACAGCGACAGGAAGGAAAGCCTGGACAATTCGAAACTTGGAAAACTGTTACAACTCCTGGTACAGATGGAAGAGTATACAAAAATGCTGAGGAAAAGGGGAATATCAATGGACAGATTCTTAGAATTAAGGGACAGGAAAAGCGGCAGTCTTCCGCTATACAAAGTGACGTATAGGGGAGAAGTATCCTACATCTATTCAGAGGAAGAGCTGGAGAAGTTTATAAAAGACAGGCAGAGGGCAGAGGGAAGGGAACTGGAGATACTGGAAGAGGAAGATGTCCCCGATACTAAGCAGAAGAGAGAGGAAGGGGTAATTGAAGTTATCGAGTACCACGAAAGCCGGGAAATAGAGAAGGCTGTGAGGATGATAGAGGATTTTGGCTTTTCGATAGATGAGTATTTTAACGGACATAACGGTAAGGAGCCAAAATACAAACTCGTGTCGGGGGATACGGAGATATATACAAACTCCCTTGCAGAGGTCCTGGCAAAGATACGGGAGATAGGAAGAAAAGGACTTGAGATACAGCGATATAAAGGTCTGGGCGAGATGAATGCGGAAGAGCTGGCGGAGACGACCATGAATATCAGCACAAGAACCCTACTGAAGGTGAAGGTAGAGGATGCAGCGAAAGCGGACGCAATCTTCAGTACCCTTGCAGGAAAGGATGTTCAAAGGAGAAAAGAGTTTATAGAACAGCATGCACTGGAAGTAAGGAATTTGGATATATAGTTTTTTGTTACAGGAGTTATTGTGATTTCATGCAGAATAAAGAATTGAAGCATATGGAGAGCGTTCTTTTACACAGAAAGAGCATATTATTACAGGAGCTTGAGGAACGGGTTAAAAAATACCGGGATGCCAATGGCGGGAAGATAACAGACTTTGCCGAGAGTGCGTCCAGCGCGTCAACCGACGATCTGGAAATTATTGTTGCGGAAGAAGACGCAAGGGAACTGAAGCAGATAGAAGACGCCCTGGCCAGGATTCGGGCAGGTCATTATGGAATCTGCGAACAATGCGGTCAGATGATAAAAAAAGCCAGGTTGAAGGCTATCCCTTTTGCCACATTGTGCGTAAGCTGTAAGGAAGAAGAGGAAAAGGCATATGGCGGGAAAACGAGCCACATAAGATACGAGGCAGAGGATATCGTCGATAAACAGGAAAACTGTGAAACGGATGAAATAGACAGCCGGTATCTGGGAAAGAAGATTATGGAAATCGAATACGACGACAGCAGGAATTAGTCATTGAAGAGATATGTTATCCTTTCCTGATTCCTGCCGTCAGGAGAGGAACAATTTAATGATTGGGAATTTTCGATTGTCCCCGTAATCTTCCAGTAAAACGTGGGAGAGGGGAAAAAGTCGCTGAAAGTCTGATTTATGACGCTAGTTGAAGCTTTTTTAAATACCTGCAGGAAATACGCTGGAAAAACTGCCATTATAGACCAGAACGGGGCAGTCACATATGATGCCCTCCGTCAGGAGGCCCTAAGGTATACTGCACGACTCCTGCCAGAGAGCACCGGGAAAAACGTCGGAATACTCCTTCCCAATGGAAAGGAGTTTGTAACTGCATTTTATGGAATCCTCATGACAGGAAAGACGCCTGTTCCGTTAAATTATCTGCTTTCCCCGTCGCAACTACTTTATGTAATTCAGGACGCCGGCATAGATACCGTTTTTACGAACAGCATGTTTGCGCCTATGATAGGGAATCAGGTAAAACAAATTCTTACAGGAGGGGGAGATGCTACCGCATTGTTTGATGAAAAGGACATCAGACCGGGAGATGCAGACGAAGAGGCCGCCCTGCTCTATACATCGGGCACGAATGCCAACCCGAAAGGGGTGATACTGACGCACAGAAACTTCCTGAGCAATCTGGATGGGTGTATACATGCCTTCCATTTCACCGAGAAAGACGTGCTGCTGGGCGTCCTTCCGTTGTTTCATACCTATGCGTTAACCACGACGCTTATACTGCCCATCCGCGTGGGCGCAACAATTGTCTATCTTGCAAGATTCTCTGGGCCGAAGGTTTTAGAGATGATTGAGAAGTATAAAATTACTGCCCTGTTCGCCATTCCATCCATGTATCGGGTGCTTTTACGGACGGCTGAATCAACCAATCATGACCTGAGCACATTAAAACTTTGTACGTCAGGCGGCGAACCTTTGCCGAGAGACGTTCTGGAGGCGTTTAATAAAATATTTCCGGTACCGCTGACAGAAGGCTATGGACTGACGGAGGCCACAGCGATTGTTTCTGTAAATCTTCCCGAAAGATGCAAGCCGGGCAGTATTGGACCGCCGCTTGACAACCTTGAGGTAAAGATTGTCAACGATAGCGGCGAGAAACAACCTGCAAATAAAGAGGGTGAGATATGGGTCAGGGGGCCTAATGTTATGAAGGGATACTACAAACTGCCGAAGGAAACGGCAGATGCCATTACACCGGACGGGTGGCTGAGAACAGGCGACTGCGGCAAGCTGGATGAGGAAGGATTTCTGTGGATTACGGGCAGAAAAAAGGAGCTGATTATAATCAGCGGAGAAAATGTTTCTCCGAACGAGATCGAACACATCATCAGCGGGCATGAAAAGGTCTTTGAAGTAGCCGTAATCGGAGTATCGGACAAGGTTAGGGGAGAGGTGCCCAAGGCATTTATAGCGTTGCGTGAAAATGAAACATGCAGCGAGGAAGAAATCAGGAATTACTGCATGCAGCGATTACCGCACTACAAAGTGCCCCGATACTTTGAATTCCGCAAGGAATTGCCGCATGGTCCCACCGGCAAGGTTTTGAAAAGGGCATTGAAGTAATAATAGTAATATGTCTTTACCCCCTTTTTTGCCTCTTTTAATTACCGGTGTAACCGGGGTGCCTGGTTACAGCGCCTTTCAGTATTTTCACTCTAAATATCCAGATCACGTTACGGCTATTCGCCCACGCCGGTACTGGCCTCTGAGAGGAGAGGGTATTATTCCGCTGGATATTGAGGACCGTAAAGGTCTTGCGGAATTGATGAAAAAGAAGCGGTTCAGGTCTGTTTTGAACGGGGCCGGTTCCTGTGCCCTGAAATCCTGTGAGATGAATGCCGTGCTGGCTTACCGCGTGAATGTGCAATCGGTCCTAAATGTGCTGGAAATGATTGATGGGCATGAGGTGAGGCTGATTCACCTTTCTACGGATCTGGTATTTCCAGGAAAACCGGAGGGGTTATATACGGAAGAGGACCCGGTCTCTCCCGTCACGGTGTATGGCAAAACCATGGCCATTGCCGAAGAGATTGTCATGCTCAGGTATCCATCTGCGGCAATTTTTCGGATTTCGCTGCCCATGGGGGCAAGCGTCAATGGACATGCGGGGGCCATTGACTGGATATTGTCACGGTTTAAAAAAAATAATCCGGCCACATTATATTTTGATGAAGTAAGGTCGCCTTTTTATTGTGAAGATTTTAACAGAGTCGTGGAATTGACCCTGGGAAATAAAATCAAGGGCATTTATCATCTCGGTTCGCACCGGCATCTCAGCCTCTATCAGATCGGACAAATTGTAAATAAGGTCGGCGGTTATATCCCGCATCTTCTGAAAGGATGCATGCGTAAAGAGGCAGGACCGATACCACCGAGGGCAGGAAATGTAACGATGAGTAACCGGAAACTTATTAAGGCTTTAGGGGTGGACCCTTTTCGCAAGTGGCCATACCTTGAGGCCCATGTTCCGGACGGGAAAGACTGGCATCATGACCGCCCGGACCACATGTTCTTTCATCCTGAGCAGATTCACAGGTGTCTCTACCGTATCCCGGCGGCCTGACGCTTAATAATTTTAATAAGTATGTCTAACGCTGTAAAAAATAAATTTACCCATGTCAAAAAGCGGGACGGAAGAATTGTGCCTTTTGATCAGACTCGTATTACGAACGCAATCTACCGGGCTATGCAGGCAAGCAATGAAGGCGATCTGGAAAATGACCCCGTACGGGTTTCAGGTGAAGTTGTGGCAGAACTCAATAAACGATATCCGGCAACTCATATTCCACATGTTGAAGAAATTCAGGATATTGTTGAAGAGACACTGATCCTGCTTGAATTCCCTAAAACAGCCAAGGCTTACATTCTGTATCGGCATGAGCGGGCAGAAATCCGCAAGAAGGTCCTGTCCATTCCGGAGCGGGTCAAACAACTTGTGGCGGAAAGCAAAAAGTATTTCCCCAACGCCCTTGCTGAATTCATCTATTACCGGACGTATTCGCGCTGGATCGAGGAGGAAGGAAGGCGCGAAACATGGATAGAAACAGTAGATCGATACATACATTTCATGCAGGAAAATTTAGGCGACCGCTTAAACCCGCAGGAGTACGAGGAAATCAGGCAGGCAATCCTGAATCAACACGTGATGCCCTCCATGCGGCTTTTATGGGCTGCCGGCAAGGCAGCCCGGACGAATAATGTTGCGGCATACAACTGTTCGTTTATTGCCCCTTCATGTCTCGAAGATATGGCTGAAATCATGTACCTTCTGATGTCCGGTGTAGGGGTAGGTTTCTCTGTTGAGAGCCAAAATGTTCAACAATTGCCAATAATTCAGAGGCAAACAGGGGAATTACTTCCTGTCCATGTGGTTGGAGATAGTAAGGAAGGTTGGGCAAATGCACTTAAAATCGGACTCAGCGCCTGGTACGAGGGGAAGGATATCCAGTTTGATTACTCACAGGTCAGACCGGCCGGATCCCGATTGTATACTATGGGCGGACGCAGCTCGGGTCCGGGGCCACTTCAATCCTTGATGAATTACGCGCGCACAAAAATCCTTGGCGCGCAGGGCAAACGTTTACGCAACATTGACGTGCATGATATTATCTGCAAGATCGGCGAGGTGGTAGAAATGGGCGGAGTACGCCGCGCTGCCTTGATTTCTTTATCCGATTTCGACG
The DNA here is from genome assembly GCA_040048245.1 of Candidatus Brocadia sp. Classification (GTDB taxonomy): domain Bacteria; phylum Planctomycetota; class Brocadiia; order Brocadiales; family Brocadiaceae; genus Brocadia. The sequence goes on along the minus strand of JABRVT010000098.1, from coordinate 13,756 downwards.
ATGACGACATGCGCCAGGCCAAGAGCGGCTATTTCTACATTAACGAACCGCAGCGGATGATGGCGAATAACTCTGCCGTTTATCTTACGAAACCGAAGGCTACTGATTTCCTGAAAGAATGGCTTGCCCTGGCAATGGCCGGGACCGGTGAACGCGGATTGTTCAATCGTGGCGGCCTGCCGAAACAAATCCCTGCCCGCCGCTGGAAAAAATTCGAGCCGTACTGGATGACAAGCGGTATCAATCCGTGCGGGGAGATTATCCTGCGTTCGAAGCAGTTCTGCAACCTGAGCGAGGCAGTTGCCCGTCCGGATGATACTGAAACAATATTACTGAAAAAAATCAGGATCGCTTCAATACTGGGTACCTATCAATCCATGTTTACAAACTTTCCCTATCTCTCACCGGAGTGGAAAACGAATTGTGAGGAAGAACGGCTTCTGGGAATATCGATTACCGGACAATGGGATTCCCCTGCAGTACGCGACCCTGAGATTCTGGTGAAACTCAGAGACCATGCCATAGAAATTAACCGTATCTACGCGAAACGGTTCGGTATCAATGAATCTACCGCAGTAACCTGTGTTAAACCTTCCGGAACTGTTTCTCAACTTGTTGATGCGGCCTCGGGCATGCATCCGCGTTTTGCCAGGTATTATATCCGCCGTATCCGTATTTCAGCAAAGGACCCGTTATTCATGATGCTAAAAGAACAAAAATTTCCATGTTACCCGGAAGTTGGACAGGACGTGGCAACGGCTACCACATATGTGCTGGAATTTCCCGTAAAATCACCGGAAGGAAGTATAACGAGGGAAGATATCAATGCTATTGATCAGCTCGAATACTGGAGAATGGTCAAGGAAAAATACACCGAGCATAACCCTTCTGTCACCGTTTCCGTGGCAGACGATGAATGGATTGAAACGGCACACTGGCTTTACAAAAACTGGGACCTGCTCGGTGGGTTATCATTCCTGCCGAAGTCGAAAACGGTATATCAGCTTGCACCCTTTGAAGAAATTACAGCAGACGAATACGCCATGCGTACCAAAAATCTTCCCGATATTGATTTTTCCCACATTGTGATATACGAAAGAGAAGATTCCACAGCAGGGGCGAAAGAATCTGCCTGCCCTGGCGGTATATGTGAGATCGATCCGGAGGAGGGCTCACTTCCGGGAAGCGCCGCTCCTGGTGTATATAAATAAAGACGACGCTGAATTTACCATTTCACGCTTCACTAACCTTTACACGGCGGCATATACCGTCGCAGAATGGCGGATTTCTGGTCAAATAGCAATTGCAAATTACATATTTTCTTTTCAGGACGATTTTAAACGCATGAGGTACTTTGTTAGTTCCTTTGTGTGAGCCGTCACAGAACGGTTCGTTTTTTGTATTCCCACACGCACACCACTGATACGTACCCGGTTCTAACTCAATAACCATAGGCATTTGTTTGTTCATAGAACACTCTCAAACACCATCATTACACTTCACTCGCTGATTGTCAACGCGCGCTGCGGGATCTACTCGCCAGCGGGCCGCCGTTAGGGTGGGTAGTGCATGAGTGATGTTGTTTAGTTACTCGTGAAATTGTCGTCATTGTAGAGAATTTTCAGTTTATTTAAGCGGTTTTCTGGGTTGCACAGACAAGCCTTGTCCCTGTGTGTCTTGAACAGGTATTGTTTGTTCGTGCTTACCCCGATGATAAGAATTTCAAACCAACCATGTAGTGGCAATTCATGAATTGCCACTACACTATTGAAGCAGCCGAAGACCTAATTTGAACACTGCTCGTCGTATCAATGCTAACCTAACCAGATTATTGAAAATGCAGGTAGGGGATAATTGGAATTGGGTTCTGACCTTTCCGGCACGGACCAGTCCAGCATGACATGAGTAATAGTTCAACAAACAGCAAACGACCCTCTTCAGGTAAATAATCCTTTCGCAACACTGCGCCAGGAACTATGAAACGCAATATATCCAAACTGAGTCGGCATGTTTGTATTTAACGTTGACCTTTGCAGGTAATTGCCTGGTTGAGACCTGTGTTACACGTGACGCCGCTTAAATACTTTTCTAAGTATACCAAAATAATTCTTCAATTAATATAAAATACTGAAATAATTTTTATTTAAGCGAAAATTAAAAAAAATACGGCTGAAATACAAAATGAAGAAGGTGAGTGAAGTACATCTTCACCCCAGGCGATTGTAATGCAGAAGGAAGAAAGAGATAATCATCAGATTGTCATTATTTATTTGTAACAATTGGTTTTTTCATCACCTCAGTCCCCTGTCGTTAAAAAACTTCTTGTACTTCATGTCTTCTTTCAGGATATGATTCGTCCACCACAATTTTAAATACATGAATATTTCCGTCGGAACAGACTCTTTACGCGCCATGGTTTCCATGCAGAAATCAACGGTTTTTTTCTTGAATTCTGAGTGCTGTTTTTTTTGTACTGGATACTCAGGATACCCATATTTGAGCATATATTCCTCTTCTTTACTAAAATGATTGATGGCGTACTGGGTCATTTTCGTCAATGTATCCGAGATAATTTCCGAATCAATTTTTGCGTCACTCATCTCAATCAGGGTATTTACCATTGTGACGATTTGTTTGTGTTGATCATCAAGGACTCGAACGCCGACACTAAAGCTTTCACCCCATACAATCTTTTCCATGGTTACTCTATATCCAGAGAAATTTCCCGGGATTCTCAGAACAGAATTTATGTTTTTGATTCGTGTCCAGAGAAGCATGAAAGAAACTTTTTACATAATCTCCATACGAATCAATGCCAAACAGGTTGACCGGGAAATCGCTGCCAAAAAGTATGCGCTCCTCATACCCTTTATTAATAATTCGTTCCTTCAAAAATTTATAGAAATTCTTATTATTGCCTATATACGAAAAGTCAGCGTAAACATTCTTATATTCATCCATGAATGCCAGTATTGTATCTAACCAGATTTTATAAGGTTTGTTGTTATCAAATCCACAATGGGCAAAATTGATTTTGAGATTGCTATATGCTGCAAGCACGTTTCTCCATTTTTCAGGACTGGTATATTCAATACCATGATGAGCCGTCTTAAACCCGCCGGTTGAACAATGTACAGTTATTGGAATACCCCTTTCACTGCAGAATTGGTAGAGATAATTTACCTTGTCAAATTCAGTAGCTGTATCCGGCCTGTCATCGTAGGCTGGCCAAGGATCAAAACCCAGAGGGGGATATAACTTGATCCCGGCAAAGAAATGACTGCGCAGGTCTTCAATACCTTTTACCGGTATCATTTTTTCCCTCCTTTTGGTATCTTTCTCATCCGGGAAGTAATACTCTCTGTTCTTCCTGGCAAATACTTCATATCCTGCATTCATATATTCACCAAAATACTTCTCCAGCATTTTAGGAATATTATTTTTTTCATCTAAATTATTTCTAACCGACTCATCCGACATTGCCTGTAGTTTATCAATGAGGTCTCCGTCTAATTGTACATGAGAAGAGATCGTGCGTACATCGTTTCCCATGGTTTCAGCTTCTTTATACAGTACCAGTTTTCCCGTCTTTTCAATATACGTAACTTTATTTTCTAAAGTGTTTCTTAAATGCTCTTTTATCCTTTGAGGGATTTTTCTGCTCTTCAGAGAACTATAGAAGTTATCTTTTACCTCTTTAGAAACTGCCCTTACAATTCCCAAATCGTAATTCCTCGTATTAATCCCCAGAAAGGGATAGATATCAAGTATTTTAACAGGACTCCTCTCCCGATAATCTCTTATCCCGTTAAAAACGTCCACAACCTGTTCCACAACAGGTTTCCTGGGCGGCTTGTTATAATGGATTCCATCGATGCCAAAATACTTGTAGCCAAAATCAATTATCAGGGGGGTAATAACTACCCTGTGATACTTTAGTATTTCTCCCTCTTTTGTTTTAATCTGTATTTCATTCCCGCACTCTTTCCATTTTTCCTCAAGCTCTTTTATAAAAGACGCATATTTATATGCTGAGTCAGTACGATATTTATTTATTAATCCTTTGTATCTTTCGTCTGCCGACAGGATATCTGTTTCTAACGAGAGAAACAAACTGCCCGTATCGTTCTCAATAACTGATAAAAGATTTATATTTTTTTTGATAATATCCATCAAAGAGTCGCTTTCCCCTGAAGATATCTTTCGTAGTGTCCACAGGGAAAAAATCAATGCGGCTAAAACGACTGAAAATGCCCCGACCAGAATAATATCGCTTATCTTACCCGACAGGAAATATTCATAGTTGCTTATCGCAAGCAATACGATTCCGGAGAGGGCGATGGTGAGGATAATCAGGAGTGCTTTCATAATTTTGACGCTGAGATTTATCCCCAATAACCGGCAGAGAACCTGGAGGAATTTCCCTTTTTTCAGCAGGTCTGAAAAGGATACCGCCCTGTCCTTTAAAAAGCGATTTAAAAAGGAGAGGAGTCCTGCATGGCTCAAATTCAGTGCATGGCAATGGATATCGTAAAATACCTTTTTCTCTTTTTCATCCATCATCTTCTCCTTAATATTTCAGGGTTTAAGTCTTAATTCATTCATTGCATGAAGAATCGCTTCGTACCAGCCCACATAATCGCCGAGTTTGTCTTCAACCAATTTTAGCTCTTCTGCTGTTAGTTTTCTACCCAATTCCTGTTCAGCAACGGTTTGCACGTCTTCGACGTTGATGGAATGAATAAATTTTTTTATAAGCATCGAATTTGTCTCGTGACAAAATATTCTTGTTTATATGTTTACCACCGTAAAGAAAAAGGGGCGTCTTTTACTCGTTATCCGCAATATTGCATTATTTTCTCTCGACATTAAGTTGTTGGATTCACCCCGCTTAACACTACTCATGCATTATAAAGACTTGTATATGAATTTTTCGATCCTGTCTTTTGCCCATTCAACTGATACTTGTTCCTTCATACATCTATTAAATACACCGGAGTCACTGGTGAGCACAATAAAACTTTTGTGGGATTCTATGTGTAACTTTGTGTGTAATTTGGCAAGCTCGATTATGCTTGTATCGACAGACCCAAGATTAGTAAGAATACCTGTGTCCATATCAACAAGGTGTCGTGTATCTTCTTTGAAATTGAGCTGATGCATTTCGGTTTGTACAATCATCCAAAAGCGACGATAAAATTCAGCATGGTTTTGATAAGGTGCACGTTTTTCCGCGCGAAGGACATGTTATTGATTTTCAGCAATCACACCAGACGAAGTTAGCAGGCGACCCTTATGTTGGTTGAGAAAAAGGCAAAAACCGTTACCTATTTGAATTTTTTAAAACAATTATCAATTTCTGGTCTTAGCTCAATTCCGACTCTTTCAAAACAACCCAACAAATCCTGATACGCACCAGGTCCTCCTAAAAAATCCCAAAATTCATTGGCTACATATAATTCTTCAGTTAAATCAATCATACCTTTTATTGTCCATCTTTCATAAGGTTTAGGTTCATAAGGATTATAAGGTATGGCTAAGGCTGTTTTAACTTTAGCTGTGGGATTTACAGCTAAAACTGTAGCTACCCATTCCAAAAGAGTTCTTTTGAATTCTTTAAAATCGCCTATATTTGGTTTAACCGTTTTTAAGTCAAAGAGAATAATTTCGCCATCTTTACTTTTCACGTAGACATCGACTTTTGTTGGTTTTACTTTATTCATTTTACCAGATTGACAAACTGTTCTTATTTTTTCAATTTCGGCCTTTTTATTAGGATTTATTTGTCCTGTTGTTAGACCGTCTATAATATTTTGTATAACTTTATGCGCATCTTCACTAATCTTATCACCGGCAACATATTGTCTTTTTGCGTCTTCAAAATTTAATTTTGCTAATGCCACTGCAACAGGTTCAAAAATTGATGTGCCAAATTTTGTATTTAAAGAATGAATAAATGAATATAAAGCCATCCTATCTTTACCAAGTAATCTGTAATGGAATGGCATATTGCTGGATTCAGGAATATAATTTTCAAATTTATCTCTCAAACACTTGCTTATTACTTCTTTTATATAACTTATTTGATTTTCCGAAAGGCTCATAATTTTAAATGGCTATTGAGTTAACTCACCAAAGTCTATAGAATATTGTCATGGCACAACAAAGCCCATTGACGCTTTTCGATTTTCATAAACAGTTTCGAGATGAAGAGGACTGCAAGAAATATCTTTTCAAGATACGATGGCCCAATGGATATTGCTGCCCTCGGTGCCAGGGAGATCAATATTTCATGATAAAGGGCAGAGGGCTTTTTAAATGCAAGAGATGTTATTACCAGACGTCTCTGACCGCTGGCACGGTTCTTCACCAAATCAGAACTCCACTGCTTGTGTGGTTTTGGGCTATTTTTCTTATTTCTTGTGATAAGCGAGGGCATTCCGCCCTTTCGCTCTCTAAGGAGCTTGGAGTGAGTTACTGGGTCTCTTGGACTTTGCTCCAAAAGATTCGATCCGCTATGGGCAAACAAGATAGTCAATACAAACTCCGTGGTGTTGTTGAAGTAGACGAAGCCTATCTTGGGGACAAGAAGCAAAACAGCAAACGAGACAGGGGAACAGAAAAGGCCAAGGTTTTGGTTGCTGTTTCCACGGACGAGAAGAAAAAAACATCCGCAATTTGCAAAGATGAAAGCCGTGAATCGTCTTACCGCAGAAGTTGTTATCGATTTTGTCAAATCTCATTTTGAGGAAAGCTGTTTGGTTCAAACAGATGGTTTGAACATATATAATGCGTTGAAGGATAATGTAACCAAACACGAAATATTTCCAATCGTGTCCGGAGAAGCGCCGCTGCCTTGGGTTCATACAAGTATTTCCAATGCCAAGTCGTTTGTTCTTGGAACTTATCATGGTATCGGGCCAAAACATTTGCAAGTATACCTCGATGAATTCTGTTATCGCTTCAACCGCCGCTTTTGGGAAAACCAATTGTTTAATAGAATGCTAGCGGCATATATGAATTGTGAAACTATTACCTTTGGTGAGTTAACTCAATAACCATATATAATTTTATTTAGATTTTAAATGGAATATAATTTCAGAATAAGCACCTTTGTCTCTTTCGGTTCTGTTTAACACAGGACGTTTGTATTGATTAATTATCTTCATTCCAGCTCTTTCAGCTATAGCAGGATATAAATTGTATTTATCGTTAGCTACGAGAAAAATATCAAAATCTGTAACGAGGTATTTCCTGCAATTATTTAAAACTTCTGCAATGTCTTTAACGTAGGCATCACGAGCCTCCCTGCCTTGTCCTTTAGAAAGAGGGCCGATTTCCAATGTGTCTTTTCTTTCAAAACCAAATAAATCGTAAGCATAGGCATGTTGATCATGATAGTCGATTAAACCAACATAAGGAGGACTTGAGAATATCCCTTTGATTTTTTGATTTTTTACTAATTTGGCTAAAACAGGATTTTTCTTTTTTAACACTTCAATAATATCAATTGTTCTGGAATCACCCGTTAAACAAACTTGATATGTATCTGTTCGCAACATATTAAATTGTTTTAATCTTTTAATTGTGTCCTTGCTGTAACGTTCCCACCAACTCAAAATAGAAAATAAAGGTTTGCAGATTTTACCGTGCTTGGCACAGTAATAAGTAGTTGTTACTGGTTCTTTCAGTGTTGCTAAATCTGCATGTGTAGTTGCACGACAGGAACGGATCGTTCGGCTCAATATAATACTAATAATTTTTTTTGTCTGTATATTTTTAATTTGCTTAACAAGATTAAAGGTAAAATCTATCTCTGTTCTGATATGCTGTAAATACCACTTATCCAAAAAGCTGTCGGTTTTTTCCTGCCTTAGTTGTATCCCATATTGATTAATTAATTTTTGATATATTGGCAAAAACTCTTTTTCCTTCTGAGCACCATATTCATCTTCGTCAATTTCTTTATGTTTTACTTTGTACTTATAGTCAGGAACAGGAAAATATTTATTATTAAAACTCGCCAATTCTTCTATCAATTTACTTTCGAATGCAACAGTTTTAGAGTCTGTAATAAACTGCTTTAATGCTATTGTAATTTTATGAATTTCATCATGTAAATTATCAAAATCATATTTTCCAATCTTTATATTGCTGATTAATGCATTAAAAGCTGAAATATCAATACCAATAGCGTGCATTCCAAGTTCATTGGCTTGAACTAATGTAGTTCCACTTCCACAAAAAGGGTCAAGCACAATATCCCCTTTTTTAAAGAAAAGTTCTTTTTTGAAATCATCCGTGTGGTCGTCTAAGAAATACTCAACAAGTTGTGGAATAAATTTGCCTTTATAGGCATGCAATCTGTGGACATGCTTCGTGGTATCTGCTTCTTTAAGATTGTCAAAAGATAATGCCCAATTCAGGTCTTCTCCTAACTGATCTTTCCACTTGATTTCTCTTTTGCCCAAAAAAGAATCGTAATATTTGATTAAATCTTGTTTATTAATAAATATATTGCCATTACTGCCAATCTTCTTTATTCTTCCGTACTGAATAAGATAAGAAATATTCGAAGTAGTAACGTTCTTCTTCAAGTAGTTACTTGCCCATTCACTGGCTTCTTTTATTGTTAATAAATCTTTCTCGACGATCATTGTATCTAATCATTTATTGTAACATATTCTTTGTATTTATATGTGGTTATGCTGTCCAGAAATTGGGAATAATTATCTCATAATTTCAAAATGTGAGCAAATCTATTAATTCCTTCCTTCATAAATATTTTTGATTTTATATCATTAACCGGAAACAAAATCAAAAGTAAAGAGTATATGAAATAAGCTTGCTAACCTTGTTGCCTCTTTTTATAATTCAGACATTCAACTGGTAATATTTTAGTCCATATCACAGGGCGCAATTTCTACCTAAAACCAGTACAATAAGTTCCTTAAATTAAAGGATTGTGATTGAACGAATATACCGTTTTCCAAAATGCTCCTATTGCTGAAGCCCTTCTGGATATCCGTGTAGAACTGCCAGAAGAAATTACCCTTGCGAAGCTGGAGTTATTTCATGATAAAATCAAGGAACGTTTTCCTGAGAAACAACAGCGAATATCATTTCAAGCAGGTGTAAAGGTATCGCCTGAAGGGACAACCACAGCACTTCCAGCTTCTGGAGGAATCGACGGGTACCTTTTTAGGTCACCGCATGAAAAGAAAATAGTTCAGGCAAGGTTGGATGGTTTCACTTTTAATAAATTAAAACCTTACAATAAATGGGAAGTATTTCGTGACGAGGCTCGTGAACTCTGGGATATTTACTTTCAAACAACTAACCCTGTCAGGATTACACGTATTGCTTTGCGTTATATAAATCGGATAGAAATTCCCTTGCCTATGAAAGATTTTAAAGAATATATTTTAACAACGCCAGAAATTGCACCAAAACTTCCACAAATTTTAAATCATTTTTTTATGCAGCTTATCATCTCAAATCCTGATATGCAGGCAACTGCTATAATTAGCCAGACCATGGAAAATCCTACCGAAAACCAGAGACTACCATTGATTTTTGATATAGATGTATTCCAGAATACTACTTATATAGGTAATAAAACAGAAATGTGGGACGAATTTGAAAAACTCCGTATTTTTAAGAATGAGATTTTTTTTAACAGCATAACTGATAAAGCAAAGGAACTTTTCCGATGATACTAGGGTATCCACCAAATTATTATAGTAATATTGAAATAGTTGATACTGCCGTGGGCGGTGAATCTGAAAAGATGCGCGAAGAGTATGCTCGCATGATTGAGCACTATTTTTTACCAATTTCAACACAATTTGCCAATCCTGAAACAAGATTTCTTACACTCAAAACCCAATGGGAAGCGGATACCGCCATGCTGTCATCGGCTACTGAAATCGCTATGCATCCAGCTTATCAACAAATTATTGGTATGGGACACACTGCAATTCGGTTCATTTTAGTCGAAATGAAGAAAAAACCCGGCCATTGGTTTTGGGCATTAAAATCTATTACAGGCGAAGACCCTGTATTGCCAAACCAAAGAGGGCGAGTAAAAGAAATGACTCAGGCATGGCTTCGTTGGGGAAGAGAAAAAAAGTATCTATAGCATGAGTAAAAATGAAATCGAAAGATTTTTCCCCAACTTACGAATGAGTGGTTACTCTGTAACAAGTCCTGAGACCCCAGAATATAATTGCATCGCGTGGGCAGCTTGGGATAATGAAACATGGTGGTGGCCAGACGCTCAGCATTTATACTACTGGCCTCCTGAAATTCCAAGAACAGAAACTTTAGAAGCTTTTGTAAAGGCGTTTGAAATTTTTGGCTATACCGTTTGTAATAATGTCACGAACGAAGAAGGTTTTGAAAAAATTGCTATATATATTGATTCCCATGGAAAACCAACCCACGCAGCAAGACAATTAAGCTCTGGGAACTGGACAAGCAAGTTGGGGAGTCTAGAAGATATAGAACATAAAACTTTAGGTGTTTTAACTGGATTCTCATACGGAATAGTTGGTATCATCATGAAACGACCAAAAAAGGAATAGATGCAATTATTTGTTTTCTTAAGAAATCTCACAAAAACCTATTTTGATATCCATTTTTCAACTTCTTCGTGGGGTATTCCTTTACCTTCGTCAAGTTCCCTCAATCCCGCATCAACCTGTAATTTGAAATACAACAGTTTTTTTTCTTTAACTCTGCGTTCTCTGTGAAATCTGTGGTTTCGAAGGACATATTTCAAAACGTCAACAACTCAATCAATTCCTTCCTCGAAAATGCCTTAAATATGGCATCGTCAGACTCGACTACGGAATTCATGAGGGTGGCCTTGGTGGTGATCATGGCGTCGATTTTTTCTTCCAGCGTGCCTTTGGTGATGAGCTTGAAAACCTGGACGCCACGGGTCTGTCCAATGCGGTGGACACGGTCGGTGGCCTGGTCTTCCCGTGCAGCATTCCACCAGCGGTCGTAGTGGATGACCACCGAGGCTGAGGTCAGGTCGATGCCTAAACCGCCTGCCATAAGGCTTCCCAGGAAGACGTTGCAGTCAGGGTCTTTCTGAAATTTCTCAACGACCTTGCCCCGGTTCATGGTGCTGCCGCGCAAGGACTCATATTTGACATTTATACCTTTCAGCCAGTTACCGATGATGTCCAGCATCTCCAGATATTGTGAGAACACGACGACCTTTTCTCCTGACTCCAGCGTCTCTTCCATGATCTCCTTGAAGAGCTCAAATTTGCCCGAGGTTGCCCCTTTTGGAGAATTTCCGTTCAGCACTAATTTGGGATGGTCACAGAGCCGTTTCAATTTGGTAAGCAAGGCAAAGATGTGAATATATTCCACAGGTTGGCTTTCATCCTTGAGCTTCGCAATAAGTCTGCTTCCCCGTTCATTAACGATATCTTTGTACATAACAATCTGGGCTGGCGCTAGCGTACAATACCGCTTCTCTTCTGTCTTTGGCGGGAGTTCTGTGAGCACGTCCTTCTTGAGCCGTCTTAATTTGAAGGGGTGGATGATCTTTTTTAATATTTCGCGTTTTTCATTATCCTGATACTTTGTGATGGGATTCTCGTATCGTTTTCTGAAGTCATCCATGCTTCCCAGATAACCCGGCATGAGGAAGTCGAAGATCGACCACAATTCCGTCAGCCTGTTTTCAATAGGGGTGCCTGTCAGCGCCAGGCGGTGTTGTGCCTTGAGGGACTTTGTTGATTTGCACATCTGCGTATTGTGGTTCTTGATCTTTTGTGCCTCATCCAGCACTACGTAGTTCCATTGAATCTTGCTGAGACCTTCCACATCGCGGGAAAGGATGCTGTAGGTGGTTAATACAACCGATGGGAGGTTTTCTGAAAGAAGGTTATTTCTTTCTTTTCCATAAAACAGGGCCAGTTTTAATTCGGGTGCATAGGTCTGGAACTTTGATTTCCAGTGATCCAGCACAGAGGTGGGACAGATGACCAGGTTGGGCACGTTCGGCTCGGTTTGTAAGGCAGAGAGGATCACCACCATTGCCTGATGTGTCTTGCCCAGCCCCATTTCGTCGGCCAGGATGCCGTTAAAATTGTTCGTATGCAGGAACCAGAGCCAGTCATAGCCTGATTGCTGATAGGTGCGCAATTCCCCTTTGTATGAAGTAACGGGTGGCGCTGGCTGTGGCGGTGTGATGCGATCAAAGCTCGCCAAAAATTTTTTGGTTTCATGGCATGCAATCACCTTCGCTTTTTTGCCGCATTCAGCGCGGGTGCGCAGGTATCCAAGTTTTGGCATCTTGAGCTGTCCATTTTCAATGACGCCATTACCACGCTGCCAGAGGTCCATGATATCCTTGGGAATTTCTATATAATCCGTGTCCTTTCTCATGCAGCGGTCTTTATCAATGCATGACAGGATCTCTGAAAGGGTAACGGTGTGTCTTCCTACGGTATAGGTAGGATCCAGCCATAACCAATCATTATCGCAAGACTCCACCTGCACATGGGAGACTTCTAGCGTATTATGAACCTCAGCGACCTTCAATCGTTCTGAAGGTTTAAAGGAAGAATCATTGAGTAACAGGTTGAAATCGTATTTCAGGAAATCAATAGCATCCTTTTCTTTATAAACAAGTGGTTTTTGTTTATGAAAATAGGGTTTTAAACTGGAGGGAATGGGTTCTATAGGTCTATAGGAATTGTTAAGCCACACCCACTCTTCACCGATCCTGTTTTCAGCCAATTGTTCCCATCGGATGGCTTGCTCCTCTTTTTTGCAGGAACCCTTCAGTTTCAGAATAGGTGATAATTCTATGTGTCCTTCTGTGTTTATATCGGCATGGAGATAGGGAACGAGGGGGCTCTTATAAAGCTTTGTCCGTCTTGCCCGCTCGGAGAATTCCACGTTATTACCGGAGAATCTCGATAATTTTTGAAAAACATGCGGACTTTTTTCGGCTGAGATGTGGAACACCGTTTCACCACCGCCATGAGGAGAAACCATTTTGAGTTCGAGTCGTGGCCCACCGTTGAGCAAGTCCACTTTGATGTTGAAATGACCGAAACCGAAGAAAATTTCGCTTAAAATATCGGCAGGGCTCGGCTCGTAAGAAGAAAATGGTAATATTTTCGTAAAAATATCGTCGGGATCAAAAAGTGTTTTTTGTCGTGGTGGTAGTGGTTTATGCCGTTTCCTCTTGTCTCTCTGCTCAATCCATTCGAGTAGAGTAGCTACAATGTGCTTGCATGTCTCCCCATCCGAGGCATACAAACACTCACAATCCATTTCGTATATTTCTTCTTCTATTTCTTCTTCGTTCGAAAGGATGGAAACAAAGTAAGTCTCTGGTTCGCTGCCTGCAACCTCTGCCGTTAATTCTCCATCATTATCATAGCTTAGATTATGGACACGACCACTTTTGTAATACGAAAATCCACGATTAAAGACGCCATTATTGGTAATTGATCTGACATATTCAGGTGTAATAGAGTTTAAAAGGGAAACACTCATACGTTCATACTCCTGCAAAAATAGATGATACCATGATGTGGAAGAGATATTTAATATACAAGATTCGGGTAAGAATGACGATAGTATTTTAAGTTTGAGATATTCACGATCTTTAATACCATAGGCTCTGCGTTGAATAACATGGACTTTGTTATTGATACCTTCAACCAGTCCAAGAGAGACCTTGTTGTTGGGATTACAGTAACTCACAATACATTCCCAG
>JABRVT010000097.1:0-22608 GCA_040048245.1 Candidatus Brocadia sp. | reverse complement strand
CCCCTAATCTCCTGTCAAGCATATTCTAAAATATTTCCGCTGAATAGTTACTGAAAAATAAAGTAAATAACACGATAATGGCTTTCCCATCAGCTTCTTTCTGCCTAAAATACTGCTGTACTATTCTACTGAACCTTCACCGTTGCCGATTTCTTCAGGCAGTCTACCTTAAATTTGACCTTTGCATTCCCTTTCTTCTTCCCGGCAGTTATGGTGAATGTGGCCTGTCCATTAGAGTCTGTGGTACTGCTAGACGGTAAAACTGCTATGCGTTTTTTCCCTTCGGTATTTACCTTTGCCATTACCGCCTTACCTTCAACCGGGTAATTGTATTCGCCGGTCACGGTTATTGTTATTTCACTAGTTTCCTCTCGATTCAGGAACAGTTTATCAGGAGTCACAATTATCGACCCCGGACATTTCGAATCCCGGAATCTGGAAACAGTCAATTTGGCTCTGGTTATTGAGCGTGCGTTATTCGCATCATTAGTACCAGTAATAAGCCCTTCATAAGACACGTCCGGATTTGAAAAATGGCTGACCCTCGTCCTGCCAGTTATGGCCATAACCGACATATAGGGTGGAAACACATGTCCCCTTGAATAATTGAATACCGCACCGCTCCCATCCTCATGGGCACAGCCCATGTTGTGCCCCATTTCGTGAGCGAGGGTCTGGTCTGTGCAAAACTTAAAACCACCTACGAAACTAATTCTGCCCACCTGCACCACGGAATAGGCATACCTTTCGAAGGAATTGCTGAGCGAAGTCATCTGCCATGCAAGACCACACACGTCATTCGTCTCAGTAAAGACTCTTAATAGGGTAACGAGGTCGGCACCTGATTGATTCCGCAAGGTAGGAACATCAAAAAAGACACCTTTCCCGGATGTCAGATCATTGAGGGCGTCAGCCAGCATTCCGCCGTCTGTATAATCAACCTCCCGAAGCCCGACAACCCGTGCGGTAAGATTGACCACGCTGTTGCTATAGCAGGTGTTTGCCACACCCATCAGATAACTGATCTGAGCATACAACTCATCTCCCGGATATGCCTCTGCAAAACCCTTGGTATACAAGACAAATACATCGAAAAACGTACCATCATCCCTACCTTGAGAAATATATGGCATAATACCAGTTTTTCCCTGTAATTCATATTCCGGTGGTATTACGCCCCCATAATCGACAGGTGCGGATTCATACAGATCAAGTCTGAAGATTCGATGGGTATTTGTGCCCCGCACAGGCTCAATTTTATACGTCTCTTCTCTTAATTCAATAAGGCCAAACAGGGTGTCATCACAGACTGACAAAATGACCGACCCGGTAATATTCTCCGGCTTTCCAATCCATGCAAAGCTTCCTTTAGGTCCTGGAACAAATTTCAGGCGTCTTGCAATGATACTCTGGTTCAGGAAATCGATCCGTATCCTGCCGGGTCCTCTATTTTCGGTTCTCAAAAGGACAGTGTTAATGGCGACATCCTGATAACCATCAGGAATTGCCGTATTAATCACTGCTTCGTTTTTTGAGAAAATCGAGGTAAACAAGGAGGGAATTTCTGTGTCATTGGCATGAGCATATGAAACAAAGGCCAGAATAAAAACGACAGAATACCATGAAATATGTTTCCGAAGAACCTTATTCTTGGAGTAATACCTATTGATGTATTGCATTTGCATCTTCTCTGTTTAAGTTATCAAAAGCTACTATACTGTAATACGAATATTTGCAGAACAGAAGGGCTTTCTTGATTTCATACTCAACCAGACTGCATTTTTATTTTTATGTTGTATTCTATCTTTTCCTCTCCACGACTGCAACCTCCTCCGGTCCCTACCTGTGCATCTGAGTTACGCATACAGGCGGAATTGTAAGGTTTTAAACCATTCCGTAGTCAGTTTTGAAATCCATACAGTATCTCTTCCAGATCAATTTGAACGATTTTACCCTTTAGATATTTTTAAATATAGTAGGCGATACCCTTCTTCTCTCACTTTGATTTGTTTCTGCAATTCTTTTTCCTTATTTTCATCCAACTTCTCTCATGAACAGGAAGGAACTTTCATGTCCCTTTTGCTTTTTTGGTTGCCACTTGTTGAAATTTATTATAGAATTATTTTAATAATCTATCTCAAAAACACAAGGGGTATAAACAAATGTTAAAAAAGAAATTTGTAAAAGAAAAATGTGTAACTTGCAAGCAATGTATGATAGAGTGTGCAGTGAGACACTCAGCATCAAGGAACCTGTACGAGGCCTTTACAGAAACACCCAAGTCCCAATACCGGTTACAGGTGTCTATCAGAAAAGACAAGCCCCACATGACGGTATGCCAGAATTGTGCAAAACCCAAGTGTATGGCAGCCTGTGAGTATGGAGCTATTACGAAATACGAAGACGGAAACGTAGTCATTGATACACAGAAATGTGTTGGGTGCTGGGCATGTGTAACCGAGTGTCCTTTTGGTGCCATTACCAAGGATACTGAACTCAACTTTGCTTTCAATTGTGATGATTGTAAGGGATTCGACACTATGGCCTGTGTGGAGGCATGCAAGACAGGAGCACTAGTGTATACCGAGAAACACGTCAGATACCAACTTGTTTAAATAAAGTTATCCAAAAAGGTTAATCAACATTTGGCATCTTTCGCAAATTTCATGAAACCCCGATTTACAAGGAACACAAGGACATATCAAAAACAGTCAAAAATACCTAAAAAATGACGGAACATTTATAAGGTAGTTTGGAAGTGGGGTAGACACAGTCTTATTGATCTTAGACCGGTAAACAGTGAGCATGTTTTTACTGAAATTAATATCAGTCCACTTTAACCGTAACGTTCCATTTAGTCTGAGACCACAAAAGAAACCAAACAATATGCTATACAGTCACGGTCTTGAAGTGTGTCTAATAACAACCCTATTTCTTCTGTATCTTAATTGTACCACCTGTCGCTTTTTAATCCCTCGGTGAGGATTTTTGTCTAAGAGTTCTTCTTCAACGGCCTTGTCCAGCATATTTCGCAAATTGGATAAATACTCGTTCACGGTTCCAGGTTTCGTCCTGTCTTTTTCTTTATAATTGCAGCTTGCCCCGTTCACTGTCTCCAATTAAACATAGCTAGCCGTTTCTCTGCTTCCGATCTGCTTCATATATCCTTGAAAGTAAGGTTTTGTCATTTCTTTAAATCAATTCAGTACCCACAAGCCCTATATTGACCATTAAGCTTATTACATAGCCAATCTCAACCTGGACAATGCTTCCTCTGTCTGCCATTGCAGGGAATAAGCTTGCATTGAGAGAAATACTTACGATACTTGACAACCAACTTAATCACCGTCCTTTCTATATTTATAAAATCGCTAAAAACTGAAATTAAGCGTCTGGATGATAAGGTTGAAAATCTAGACAAAAGGTTATCCTCAAAAATATATTCCCTTGATAATAAGATTGATGCGGCTATCCAGATTCGCGAGCGCCTTGCATTCCTGGGAGACAAACTAGTTAAGTGGAATTTTGATAACGAGGTAAAATTGATTTGTGGAGATGGACGGCGTCAAGGAATGAGCGGGAAGACGACAGATCATGGTGGTTTCTCTTTAAAAAGATTGAATCATATCCTCATGAAGATTGGAATTCGGCAAGTGCCTGACGGAAGATATCAGTGGTGATTTTCTGAGATTTTTTGAGAGAGACAACAATCTGACAGGTGGTGAAAATGTCATTGATTTATTGTGGGATAGAGGAAGAGTTTGAGGATGTGAATTTTCCGACGCCGGTTTGACCATATATGAGGGTAATGTCGCCAGAGTGGAGCAGGTAGTGGAACAGGGCAGTACCCTGGGTAAGGCGTTCGTTTTTCATGATACGGGCGGTTGGGGATTTTTTCACAGAACGGCTGAATATTCATGGGAAAGTGTGCTGCAAGCATGGTTAAGATTCCTCCTTCCCCCACTTACATGAGGAGGCGCTCTTAAGCAGGGATTCATTGGGGAGTAGGGATACGGTTGTAGACTTTTCCCAGTTTTCACGATGGCAAATTTAGGCGTTTCTTGTTTCTGGTGTGACTGGAAGGCGGAGATGAGGCCTTTGTACCCGATGAGGAGATCGAGTTTTTGGACGAAAGGAGGGTCTGTCCAAGAGGAGTCGGAGGTAATCAATGCCTTTGGTTTAATCCAAAAAGGAGTTTGTGGTGCTTCTGGGTAATAAGGTCTATAAATAAGTATGAATTAGAGAGAGACTCTAAGCAGGAAATTTTTGGGTAGATACCATATAATCTGATAAATGAGAAAAAAGGCACGGTTTTGAAATCGTGCCTTTCCAAAAATGACGCGTTATGTTTTTATTCCAGAACAATGTTCACTCTGATGAGGAAATCCTGCCGGCATACATTTACTTTCTGCACGCCGTGAGATAAGAATCACTGTAAACATGCTGGTTCATGATGATCTCTGCGGTAATCGCTGCGTCCATCAAGTCCTTGTCAAGCACGTCCATCACAGCAGCATCCAATCCGTATGAAATTCCCATGGTTAGAAATGTTCTTGCCAGAAGCCTTTTTTCTTTCGTTCCCTGTGAAAAATTGCTCAGCCCGACATTTCTGTGCGGCGGCGGATCAGAAATCATTTTAATCTGATTGAAGATGTCAAACATGAGCGCAGGCTGCTTCTGGTCAACATTAATAGGAAAGAGCACCGGATCAATATAGATTTTTGACAGGTCGAACTCATGCTCAACTGCCTTTTCTACGATCTTCATAGCTATCTCCATACGCCGTTCGACATCCTGTGGAATCCCACACTTGTCCATGGTAAGACATATCAATGATGCATTGTAATCCTTAGCCAGTGACATGTATCTGTCTAATTCTTCAGGGTCACCTTTGGAAGAATTAATCAGGACATCATTTTTGACCACCGACAAACCTGCCTTTACTACATCAAATTTCTGACTATCGATAGCGATGGGTGTCTTTACCGTGTCCTGAATAACCTCAACCAGCCATTTCATTGCCCCAGCAGGATCGGCAGCAGCCGTACCAACATTCACATCCAGGAAGTTCGCCCCGGCCTCCGTCTGTTTTATCGCAAGCTCTTTTATAGCCTTTGGATCCTTATTCTTTATCGCCTCTCGTACATCTTTAAACATACCATTGATACGTTCAGCTATGGAAATCATCGTATGTTTACCCTTTCTATTTAAAATTATAAACAATCCAATTCACCATAAAGAGCACAAAGTTTAGGTTTTTCTCTGTATACTTCGCGCCTTTGTGGTGGATATTACGTTTTTAATATAACCGATCGATACACTTTTTTACTGCTGCGACCGCTCTGGGATGATTCATACGGATAATATCAACACCTGATTGCAAAAGACTGACAGCCGTGATGGTCTCCCAGATTGGGCCTCTTTCATCCCTTGGGCCCCATTGAGGAACTTCGCTATCGTCCGATTTGGCCTCTTTGGTTCGCCATGCCTCATGCCCCACATCACAGATTACCGGCATAGACATCATCTTATCTCCGGTAAGCGCTGCCAATCGTTCACGTTCCTGGATAGAATAGGTATACTCCATTCCATAACCCAGAGCACCGGTTGACTGGAACATTACGATTCGATTAAGAGGAAAGTCCATTTCCGAAACAAGGATATTGACCTGTTTTGCAATATTAATATCTACAGGCGCCAGGGTAATAAGACTGTGCCCATCTGCAAGGCACGTGGCTGTAAGAGTCTTATAATTATCCTGCGTAACAACCCCCATTAAACAATTTTCACCTTTCGCTGCCTGGCTTACCTTAGGCATCACCTCATTATCTTTTTCATCATGTTCGCATCCCCAGATAATTAAGGGTACACCTACCGCAGCGAGTATCGATTTTACTACCTTCACCGCATGCTCTGCACCTTTATTACCTTTATCTGGATGAATACCTTCCAGCTTCAGGCAAATTAAATCTGCTCCATACTGTTCGACGCATTTTTTCGCCCATTGTGCAGGATCGTTAATAACATCTGCAAAAGGTTTGGACAGGGTCTCAGTCCAGTCCTCCGGTGGTATGTCATAGACATCCATTGCAACTACAGGTTTATGGCCGGGATTCCCTTCAAAATCCATAAAAGGAACGCTTTTTGCGCCACCGATTGTAATTGTCTTCTGCCGGCTACCCCCCTTATCTTTTGTTGCGCCGAGGGTAATTTCATTAACACCACCTGACCACTTGTCCGCTACATTTGGTATTTCCATTCATTTATCTCCTACTATCCACCAAAAAAACCAAACCACAGAGTACAGAGAAAAAAACTAAAAAAATCTTTATGGATTCATTTCAGACAAGTCCTGAAAACGGTTTCCTTTTATCATGCAACCTCTGTCCAGCCACACTCCTTTCTAACACACTTGCCGGCAGATATTTTTGCAAGAATTTACCCAGTTTTTGATACAACCCATTCTCATGAGAAATTTTAAACACAGATACCCCGCATGCTGCCGTATCATATACCTCCTGATCAAAAGGGAATATGGCAGCTATCTCGATCCCAAGACTGTCTAACTTCTGCTGGAGATTCTCGTGAATACCGCTCCTGGGCACGCGGTTTAATACACAAACTTTTTGTTTGATACTAATTGGAAGCGAATCAGCTAATGCAAGGATCCGTTGCAATGTCAATGCGCCCACAATCGTAGGTTCACTTACGATCATCAGGAGGTCCACATTATTGGTAGTCCTGCGGGAAAGATGTTCCATTCCGGCCTCATTATCTGTAACGACAAATGGGTAGGTTGTTCCCACTTTATCAAGATATTTGCGAAGAAGATTATTTACATAGCAGTAACATTTTGGACCTTCCGGCCTGCCCATCGTTAAAAGATCGAATTTTTCTTTCTCAATGATGGATTCCTCAATGGCATACTCAATATACCTGTCTTTTGACATCCCGGAAAAATCCACCTTTTTTTCAACTATATCCTCACGGATATCAGCAACGGTGCTTTGTACATGTAACCCGAGCAATGAACCCAGAGAGGCATTGGGGTCTGCGTCTACGGCCGATACCGGTTTCCCGATCTCTTCAGTAATATATCGGATAATAAGAGCCGAAAGGGTGGATTTCCCTGTGCCACCCTTACCGGCTACTGCAATATTAAAAGCCACAAAAAATCCCTTTTTTATGAAACCATCAGTTCCTCTGCAACCGAAGGAAATTTTTCAATATCGGTGTGAGGTAAAAAATTTGCCGACATGTATTCTTCCATATACCTATTGTTACTCATAAGGTCGAAGTAAGTCATCTTAGACGCAATTGTCCTCGCCGTTTCATAGGCATCCTTGTAAAACAGTGACATCTTTGCACCGATTACAGAAGTATTCCCTACAAATTGTACTTTTGAGACAGAGATGTCCGGAAGCATTCCAATCGTAATAGCGCTTCGTATATCAAGATAATTGCCAAATCCACCCGCCAGGTATACCCGTTCAATATCATTGACACCCATGCCCATGGATTCAATCAGTGTGGAAATTGCAGAATATATAGCTGCCTTTGAACGGACAAGATTCTGGATATCGGCTTGTGTAATGACAATATCCTTTTTCGTAGAAGTTTCATTCTTGTCCACCAGGATGAATTCATACCCATCGTCTGTTTCCCTTAAACGTTCTGTATCTATCCCTTTCTGAAAATTCCCCACCCTATCAATAACACCGCTTCTCACAAGATTCGCCAGGCAATCCAACAACCCGGAACCACATATCCCGCTCGGCGGAACATCGCCAATCGTTTTACAGATAACATCAAAATTTTTCTTAATGGTTACCTTTTCTATAGCGCCCTTTGCTGCACGCATACCGCAGGAAATACCACTGCCTTCAAATGCCGGGCCTGCTGATGCCGAGCAGCAAACCATCCAGTCCTTATTACCAAGCACAATTTCACCATTCGTACCGATATCAATAAGAAGAGACAACGCGTCTGCCTTGTCAAGCCGTATGGCAAGTACGCCTGATGAGATATCTCCCCCAACGTATGCCCCCACGCATGGCAGCGTGTATAACAAACCATTGCTATTAATTTTTATCCCAACCTCATCGGCCTTTACAGGAGGCACAAAACTGGCGGAGGGAAGATATGGCTCTCTTCTGATATTTGTGGGGTCGAGACCAAGTAAAAAATGAGTCATTACGGTATTTCCAGCACAAACAACCGCATTAATATCGTGGATACTGAGCTTATTTCTTTTTACCAGTGTAGAAATCAGATGATTCACATCTTCGACCAATACCTCCTGCATAATTTCCATTGCATTATTTTGCACTGCGCAGATAATCCGCTGAATATAGTCATCTCCGTATTTTATCTGGGAATTATAGGTAGCTTCGGCATCTATAGTCTCAGAGTTAGAAAGGTTCAGAAGATGAGCAACAACGGTGGTCGTACCGACGTCCACAGCAATTCCAAAATTTTGTGCGCTTACGTCTCCTGCCTGCACTTCAATAATTTCTTCCGCTGGCCCCCTGTGTCCAATGGTCACCGTAACCTTCCAGTTAGCATTTCTCAAGAGTGCGGGCAAGCGTTTTAAAACAGTAAAATTTGTTGTAAGGGCTTCCCACGGAACATTGGCATGAACCATAACGCCCTGACAGAGTCTTTCATAGTCAGCGACGGAGTCATCCAGACTTGGTGGAGACAATTCAAGATATATCTTTCTTACTAAGGGTTTTTTTTCAAATTCTTCCAATCCTAAAGTTACAGCAGCCAGCGAACCAGAAAACTGCGGATACTCGCTAACAAGAATCTGACTCTTATCAAGCCTTGATTCTTCAGGAATCAACACCTCCAGGTCTCCCATCACCTTTGTCCTGCAGGCAAGAACATATCCTTGTTTAGCCTCCGCCTCAGAAATGTGGGTTGTGGGCATACTGTCAACTTTTCCCGTGCTTAGGATAACCTTACATTTTCCGCAGGTGCCGTCGCCACCACACAGGGCATTGATAAATAAATCCCCCTTGTATGATGCATCCAGGACAGTCTTTCCCTCTTCGATTTCAACGGTTACATCACCGGGAAGAAAGTGTACTTTATAACGTGAGTTTTCCAAAGTTATGATCCGTCTATCCTCTATTAGACCTTTTTTTATTCACAGTAAATAACCTAATTTAAGCACGCCATACAGTTTTCAGGTACGAAGGAAGCCCAGACGCTTCTCTTGGTCCAACCAGTATCTCCCAGCCAAGTGTCTCCTGCAGTTTCCCGGACATCACCGCAACGAGTCCAGGTATAATCAATTTTCTGTGTTTTACTTTCGTTTCCACCTGTGCATCAGCCATGGCCTTGGCTACTACTCTATCATTGAGTTTATCTCCTGAATATGCAGTGAGCACTGAAGTCCCACCGGTGTCCACCGACAATATAAATGTCGGAATACGACTCGCCTCAACTTCACCTTCAACAGTATAATAGGTAAGAGAAAAGTTCGTTGTGAATAAAACAGGGGAGTCCTCTCTGACATCACCAATGGCATACAACCTTGGTTCAACCTGGATGGGTTTTTGCGGATCGGTAAATATATTTGTTCTAGCGGTAAGCAACGGCATAATTGCCCATGGTTCACAAACATTAACTGCAACAATGCCCGCATATTTCAGCAGGTAGGTGCTAGCCAGTGAAATTTCCTGGAACGGGTCTTCTTCGCAGACGAAGGTTATCATAGGAAACCCAAGAGACCGGAAGTTTTTCTTCAATGCAGCCCTCCTTATCTTGGTCAGTTTCTGAAGTACCTCTTTCGGGTTGTTGCCGCTCACATCCAGCATAATCTCTTCAACGCCTGCCTTTTTCGCACGCTCGGCAAGGTCTGCAAGTTCCTCAAGCGTGGGAGCCGTCACCGTCATAGGACAGTTCTTTTCCTTAGCCAACGTCGCCATAGACTCACAGTTCCCGGCATGTGCACCATGGATCAAAGGCCTCTTTTCTGCACAGGCAGAAAGGGCTGTCTTCATGTTGTCAGCAGATGTACTACTCAAAATAATGCTCAGGTGAGAACCGACACTAACCCTTTTTGCCGCCTCAGCAAATTTTTCCGCATTATTACTCTTGTTAATAATGGCAACCAAATCAATTTCTATCTCCGTACCAACGCGTGCAATTTTCAAACTGTTAATCTTTTTCAAGCGGTCGTTAAAAGCTGTATCACTTAAATCATCATGAATGGTTACTGCCACACCTGTAGGATGATAAAATTTCTCTTCGTGTCTGAATAAGACATTTTCCTCACCGACCTGCACCTGCTTGGCGCCCGTACCAACGGTTACCAGTTTAATTGGAGGTGCTGCTGCTGCTCCCAAAACCCTCTTTGCCTCTTCGCTCACGTCAGGACAATCTGACAAATTTGCCTTTTTTTGTGCCAGTTGCATAGCAAATGCCAGGCATGTAGGTCTGCCGCACTTTTTACAATTTGTTTTGGGAAGCAGTTTGTAAATGTCTAATCCAGTTAGTGCCATTCTTTACTATCCTTTCGCATATAAATTAATTTGCATATCATCAAACGAAAAACCACCTGTTTGTTTCATGGGAAAAAGAGACAAAAGGTGGTTATAAAAACAAAATTTCATCATTATATCGGGCGATTACCATAAAACTACGTTTTTAAATCATCACTCGTCTGTATGATTTTACTGATCAATCCATATTTGAGCGCTTCTTCGGCAGACATCCAGAAATTTCTTCTGGTATCTGATTCTACTTTTTCCATTGTTTGCCCTGTCTCCACAGAGATCAGCCGATTGATCTTTTCACGGCATTTCAGTATTTCACTGGCCTCGATTTGAATATCAGCGGCAGTCCCGTGTATACCCGTTGAAGGCTGATGGATAAGCACACGGGCATTGGGTAAACTAAACCGGTTCTCCCTCTTTGCACCAAGCAAAATAATCACAGCGGCACTGGCCGCTACCCCAGCGCATATAGCTTGTATTTTTGGCTTTACAAATCGCATCATGTCGTAGATCGCAAAACCTGCATCAGCATCCCCGCCGGGAGAATTAATAAACATTTTAATGTCTTCATTGCCCTCCCCTTCAAGAAGTATGAGCTGAGTCATGATCTGTTGCGCCATTTTTTTGTTTACCTCATCCGAAACCATAACTGTACGCGTCTTTAATAACCTTGTAATCAGATCACCTCCGTAACGTTTTTCCTTCTCTTCGCCAGTACCTTCATCATGCAGATTACTTACAACTTGTCCCTTTCTTATGAAAGGGATTGGCATATCAACGATCATGAATAAACTCCAGGGTAAAAAAATAGATGTTATTGTTATAAATAAGCATTTATCATCTTAGGGGTATCAAATTTGTAACCCAAACCCATGTATAAAAATCAAAACATCGGTGCTAAGACAAGGGCCGGGTGGTTGACCTTCTGCATGTATGCCAAAACCTCTTCCTCGGTCTGCGCTACTGTTTCATCAGCTATCTTGTTGAGAAAATCTTCCAGGCCCAGTTCCTCAGCAGTTTTTGCAAGGGTTTCCGATAATTCTTCCTTCAGGGCCTTGGGCATCCACACAACACGAGCAAGACCACCATCTGCCGAAATAAACTTCCTGCTACCCAGATAAAACTTACTATGCCCCATAAATCCCGGTGTCTGCAATCCACCGCCGACTGTCCCAGCAAGCGTGGAAAATTTCATACCGCAGGGCGTCATCTCAGTAAAGTCGCGGTCTACCACCATAATCCCGTTTGTCATGGGTAACATGGCTGAAATGCACTCAAAGCAGCCGCAACTCGTCATAGGATCTGTCATGATGCTGTATAAACTCACCTTTTCGAGGGACCTGTTTGAACCGTTATAAATGAATGAGTTTGTACCTTCCCACTGTCCCAGCCTCTCATCAATCACCTTTCCACGTTCGATCGGCTGATTCGGACCTGTGGGATTTATTTCATACCCGGCCTTTCCATCAAGCCAGCTCACAGAGCCGCATAAACCCGAACGCTCCGGGGTCACAACACAAATATGTGTGGGTGCAAAACTTTGACAGAGTGTGCAACTGTAAAACAGGCTTACAGAGTCGTCGGTCATGCCTTTTAATCGTGCATCACGCTCCGCATATGCAGCACGCACATCCTTTAATAATCTTTCCACGTCTTCTCTTTTCGTATACAGCGTCACCTGAACCTTATCCAGAATGGCTCCAAATTCTGCATGAAATTTCGAATGGATAATATTGCCAATGTGCTTAATCCTGAAACCAGCCTTAAAGGCCTCCTTGCTGATACGATGGCGAATAATATCTCTCTGCCCCATGTGGAATAATCCCTGGGCTTCACCCAGAAACCGATGCATCTGCCGTTCAAAGATTGGTTCAAAATCAGGCTGCATCTTCCGACCATATACCTCGACCATAATGCCAAGAGACACACCAGGTCCTGGCTTAATTTCATCCAGGTCAGGCCCTATAACCTGTATCTTGCCATCCTCAACCTCATGGCTTTCCTTTGTACATACATATTCAAAGGCGGGTGTGCCAGGCCCACCGACTTCAATTTGCATATCTTCTTTTCGAATCCGTTCACCCTCAAAAGCCGGACCATAAGGCACTGGGATATCCATCTTATGGATAGAAATCTTTAACCCCCGCACTTCAATGCATTTATCAACAATCTTGTCAACAGGAACCTTTGAAACTACGTGCTCATAAGTACATACACCTGTTGGTAATATTTCTGGAATATCAATATTAGTAATTGTTGGGAAGCCATAATTAATCGCACCAGCTGCATTCGCATATTGTTCATCGGTAACTGCAGTACCCAGCGCCAGGACAAATGCAAAGATACGGTTTTTGTTATAAAGGAGGTTTCTCCTGAAATCGCCCGGAGGCACATTTCCAAAGGAGAGGGCTGCCCGGTTTGCAAAGCCCAAAGAATACACCGCAGCCGAGGTCTCCTTTCCAAAAGGCACAAGCCTGGTATCCCAACCCATCTGAACCCCTTTTTCTGCCAGCTGTTCTGCAAAAGACACTCCTAAATTGTCTGATTGAATAAACACATAAAGATTCTTTTGCTGAAGTTCCCTGGCTATTTTTACAGCCGTATCTGCGTCAGGCGCGCACCCCACAATAGCAGCAAATCCAGGCGCAGTGCCATCCACGAATTCAATGCCACGTTCACGCATGATAACATCATCTGCCGCCCCCAGCCATATGCCGTCTACAGGATGAGGCCCAATCAAATACTTACAAGCCTCATACACCTCTTCGGCAAAGAGGGTTGCCATACCAGCATCCAATGTGTGACCCAGATACGGAACCCAGTGGTGTTCAGCGGGAAGCGGAGGCAACATGCTTCGCGCCAGGCCTAACACATGAACACAATCTTCCAGTGTTTTTACCGCAATACCCGTCATTGAATAAATGATGGGCAAATAATAGGCCGTGTTGGGGAATTCAACTTTACAATCACGTCCTTTTTGCTCAATTGCCTCAGATAGCTTTTTATCAGCCTTATCTACAATTTGGTATGCACCGCGTATAGCGGCAGAACAGATGATTTTTGACATAAAAATACCCCTTTTTAACTTTTATTAGTGATGCCCACCTGCAACTGGTTTACACTCCCTTTCCAGTGCCCTTCTTTCAGCCATATCGTAGAGCTTTCTTTCCTTTTTCACGTTTATACCGAGTGCATCTCTCTTCTTTTCTATATGGTCCATTACCATACTGGCTATTTTCTTGAAATCCTTTTCAAAATCCCACCTGGCACCCACCATTTCTTCCATCTCCTTTGTCAGCAATCTTAACATATCGGGCGCGCCTGAGACCGGTGAATTCATGCCAAAGACCGTATAAACACCCGATGCGACAAAATACTGACCAATGGCAATTGCCTTTTCACTCATCCATTCAAGACATACCCCTGCAACGGGCAAATCGCTTATATCATTCCCCAAACCACCTTCTTTTGCCATCTCGGATACTGCTATAAGAATACGGCTGTTATCAACGCAGGCACCGGAATGCAACACGGGCGGCATGCCCACTGCCTCACAAACTTCCTTAAGACCAGCGCCGCACGCATCTTTCATTTCAGGAATCATCAATCCCCCGGAAGCACATTGCCCGGCGGCGCAACCTGTCGCCACAACTAATATATTGTTGGCAATCAGTTCCCTCACCAGATTTACATATGATTGTTCACCTGCTTCCACCCTAGGACTTGTACAGCCAGCGATCCCGACCACCCCCCGGATTCTTCCATTTATTATGTTGTCATTTAAAGGACGGTAACTCGCCCTGAATCTCCCACCTAACATGTATTTAATCGTCTCATGACTAAAACCTGCAACAAGGTTAGGTTCTGCGCTGGCAGGTATAAACACTTTATTATTGTCACGGTTTTTATAATTCTCTATTGCCATAAGCAGAATCTTCTTTGCTGCATCTAGCGCATGTTCATCACTAAACTCTACATGCTCTGCGCCAGATATTTTCGCCTTTGATAGTGTGGTAACTACCTTCGTGTGAAAATGTTTCGCTGTCTCTACAATTGCTTGCATTACACACTGTATATCAACAACCATTAATTCAACCGCGCCGGTGGAAATCGCAGGCTCTTGCATAGTCATATGCCCGGCCATAGGAATTCCATGCCTGACAAGAAGTTCGTTTGCCGTACAGCACAGACCCGCGATCACTACCCCCTTTGCCCCTGCTGCATGAACCGCCTTGATAATCTCAGGGTCGTGGGAGGCCATGACAATCGCCTCCGCAAGCTGTGGTTCATGACCATGAACAATCACATTCACAGAATCTTTTTTGAGGACTCCCATACTCGACCTCCCCTGAACTGGTTTGGGAGTACCAAATAAGATATCCTGTAATTCTGTCGCTATCATACTGCCCCCCCAACCATCCGCCAAAGCAACACGCATGGCCTGCTTCGTCAGGTTTCTATAGTCCTGATCGCCGCCTATCCCTGTTCTATGGAAGCTTTCGCACACCTCCCTGTCTATAGCCCTTGGCGCAATACCGACTTTCTCCCATATTTTTTGACGGGCATCAGGCGCTCTTTTCAGGAACAACAAGGTGCCGTACGGTTTTCCGAATTCCATCAGCGCCATCTCACCCACTTCTTCGGCAATTTCATTAATCTTACGGTCCTTAGTCTTTATCCCAAACAACTCAGCGACCACCATAAGCTTATCAACGTCTTTAATTCTATATCCCGACGCCTCACCTCTTGCTGTAGCGACCAGGAGATGTGCAACCGCTCGCCCATGATCTGAATGGCAGGCAGTTCCAGCACCGCTCATTCTAAGGAAGTGCCTTGCAGCAAAGGTATTGGCATCGGCACCACAAATACCCCTCTTCGGCCCTTTGCCAAACGGGTCGATGTTACATGGTCCGTAGTTACAATGACGACAACATAACGCAAGACTACCATATCCACATTGCGGAAGCTGCGCCTGGTATCTGTCATACATCGTTTCCACTTTCATTTCTTTCATTCTATCAAGCATCACCTGATCTACTGCCTTTTGTTTTTCTTCCATATTTACAACCCTCCTTAAAAATACTATGTCCACAAATATCGGACCGACTGCCGCAGGCTATAATCATTCGTGAAGTCAACAGCATATCAACCACACCCGCAAGTGGTAATTATAGAACAATACATTATAAGAACAAATACCTTGAAATCAAGGGAAAATACAAACTTTTATCTGCTTTTTGTACAACCTTCCAGACTGTTCTTTATCTCCCTTACTTCTGTCAGCAATTGGCTATTTTCTGCAAAGACCGCCATTCCCGCAATGTCCGATTCAAGTATCTTTTTATTGTAAGAGATAAACCCTAAAACGGGGATACCCTGTAAACCATTTGTGATCAACGACCGGTGGTTGTCAGATGCCACCTTGTTGCCGACCGCATAAATCGATTTGAGTCCTATGTCGTCTGCGAGTTTTCTGACCTGAAAGGCTGTCTGGATACTCTTAGAACTAGGCTCTACTATAACAATCAGCGCATTTACCGATCGCACTGTGGCACGGCCAAGATGTTCAACTCCAGCCTCCATATCCACGATTACGACCTCATCCCTTTGTACAATAAGGTGACTCAGCAATGCCCTCAAAAAAGCGCTTTCAGGACAAGCACATCCTCCGCCGCCCCGTTTTATAGCTCCAAGCACCATAAGCTTTATCCCCTCATGCTCCAGGGAAAGTTTTTCAGGTAGGTCCGAAACTGTGGGATTTAATGAAAAAAACTTTCCATATTCATCAGAAGCCCCTGTACGCTCCTTTATTAAATCTTTCATCTGGCTGATCGGCACAATATCCGATACGTTCTTAACGCCTAAAGTTGCCGCAAGATTGGAAACCGGATCAGCATCTATTGCTATAACCTTTTTCCCGTTTTCGGCAAAAACCTTTGCTAATGTTGCCACAAAGGTAGTCTTCCCAACGCCTCCCTTACCCGAGACTGCAATCTTCATACATTAATTATCCTCAAATTTGAATTGATTTATGAAATGATTACTATTTACAAATCATAATTATATCAAGGTTTCATAAATTTTTACATGATAAAAATTTTCAAAAAACAAATTTTTTAAAGTCGCTGGCAAAGTTGAGTGTAACGTACAACAAACTAATGGACTGAGACAAATTTTATACTTGATTTATCCGTTGTTCACGTCGTTAACCTGATAGTGTAGACTTACTGTATAACATCAAGCGCCATTTTTTTTAAATTTTGTAAGATTTTAGAAATATTTTGCCGTATTCCGGGCATAAAGATTCTGTATAGGATCAAAAAGTATTTTTGATCCGTGCGACAAATCGGGTTAGTCGCTTGTTTGTTAGAAGTGACTCATAGCCCTTGGGAAACAGTCTATACGGAGGTCAAAGCTTCAGGAATTTTCATATTATTTAAACGGTATTCGGGGTGGCACGGACAAACAATATCCGTCTAAGGCATATGAGGATATTGTTTGTCCGTGTTATACATGCAAACGTAAACAATCGCGCATGATTGTACTTTTATACCAGAATAATTGCATAATTATTTGGGAATAACAAATAATATACCTCTTATTTATATGCGAAATTATTTATGACAGGAATTTCAACCATCCCTATAATCCCCGCAAACTGGAAACAGGGTGGCAAATACAAGTTGCCAAAGGCCTAATTTATACAGGTGTGTCTTTGAAATAGCCAACAAAGCGAGTAATTCAATCAAGGTATGAAGGAATGCTTGAAAGGGAAAGACGATTGGTTGAAATACGATTCTGGACACACTTTTCAATTCCTTCAAGACTCAGAAGAAACATTTTCTTATCCATACCTCCTGTATACCCGGTTAGTGTTCCATTTTTGCCAATTACGCGGTGGCAAGGTATGATAATAGCGAGAGGATTTTTACTATTTGCCATACCAACGGCCCTGGTTTTTTTGATATTGCCCAGTAATTCGGCCTGTTTACTATAAGATATGGTTCGTCCGTAAGGTATTTTTGAAAGAATTTCCCACGCTTTCTTCTGAAAGCTGGTGCCTTCTGGGTCGAGGGGTAAGTCAAAAGATGAGCGTTTTTTTGCAAAATATTCATTTAACTGTTTCTCGGTTTCCCTTAATAGTTTATGATTGTTGTCTGATTTTATATTTAGATAAACATCCCTTAAATTTTTGGCTTCTTCTTCAAACATAATTGCCTTTAATCCTGAATCAGAGGCAATTATCATCAGGGTTCCTATAGGACTTTCCATAGTTTTGAAAACACAAGGTTTATTTATTTTTTTCACTATTCAAACCCCTCAACAAAAGAATCTGTTTAAAGATAGTTTGTTTTTCTTTAAGAAGAAATTATATCCCAAAATTCCTTAGTAGACAACTGTTATTGAGTAATCCTTTAGAAGCCAGTAAGGTTCTGGCCGTTTTAACAGATATTCACCCCGATGTAAAAACAAAAATACTATAATCCACATATTTATCGATAAAACAACGTTTACTGACCATATATTCCATTCTTGTGTGCTTTGGCCAGGGTAAACATCCGCTTGATAACAGCAAAGGAAGGAAGATAACCGTTATGATCAAGAATAAGGGGCGATTTGAATCGCTCTCCATATACGCCGGAATTTCGCCCCGTCAAAAAGTGGTGGGACAAGTCAACTGTGAAGGAATCCAGACTGCCCAACTTATTCTTAAATCTGAATGGGGAAATAATTGCAACAACTGACTAAATATGCTACAAAATTTATTCATCTGGATTTTATGTATAATCCGGGTTTTGAGATTTGGATATTTGTTGTTTTGTGGAGAATACTTTATGAAGAGCAAGGTCTATTTTATTAAAGTAGAAAATGGTGAAGTTGTTTCTTCCGTCGCACAAAAGACAAAACAGCTATTTGATTTTGCCGGTTTTTCGGATGCAATCGGTAGAAATGACATGGTGGCAGTAAAGACCAGCTTTGGCGAAAAAGGGAATATTGGCCACATCAGGCCACCCGTTATAAAAGCCGTAGTGGACAAAGTGAAGGCGTGCCACGGTAAACCCTTTTTAATAGAGACGAACACTCTGTATGCAGGACGCCGCACCAATGCTGTTGATCACATCTCGCATGCCCAGCATCACGGCTTCAGTTATGACAACGTGGGCGCCCCTGTTATTATCGGGGATGGACTTTTTGGAGAGCATGACGTACAGATAGAGATTAACCAGAAACTGTGCAAATATGCTTATATTGCCGGCGTAGCTGTGGCAGCAAATGCCATTGTCTCAATTGCACACGTAACCGGACATCTGGCAACCGGTATGGGTGCCACCCTGAAGAACATTGGTATGGGACTATCTTCACGTGGCGGGAAACTGGCGCAACACTCTGGTGTAATTCCTCAAATCCTGAAAAAACGCTGCAATACCTGCGGTGTGTGTGGCAGATGGTGCCCGGCGGGGGCTATTAAGATGGGTGAAAAGTATGCCGTCATCGACCCAAGGTTATGTATCGGTTGCGGGGAATGCCTGGCTGTCTGCCAGTTTGGTGCTGTAAAAATTGCATGGGATGAAAGCACGGTTAATCTTCAGAAAAAAGTTGCAGAATACTGTCTGGCTATTCTAAAAAGAAAAACAGGAAAGACAGTCTTTTTTAATTTCCTGACCCACATTACTAAGCATTGCGACTGCATGGACAAGCCATTTGAGCCTGATATTGCCGATATCGGTATCATGGCGTCAAAAGACCCTGTTGCCATCGAGAAGGCAACAGCGGATATTATTCACGAACGCATCGGAAAGGATTTCTTTAAAGAAGCCTGGCCTCAAATTGACTATACTGTTCAGATTGCCTACGCACAGGAGATTGGATTGGGGAATATGGATTACGAGTTGATACATTGTGGGCTGGAGGCTGATGTGGTAGTTTAGCGCCCGAAAGTCACCGGCAGAGGTTGGCTCCTGTAAGCAATTTTGAATTTCCTTAACATGGAATCGGGCCTTCGGCGCTTTTACACCTTCTTAATTTATTTTGTATCACAGTGGACTAAGAAGGGTGTTTGGAATTATTGTTTAATTAACAGTTTTTCCATCAGGTTCATTCTCCAAATGAGCAAGATAACGACCGGCAATCTCGTTGTTGGGAGCAATCTCCAACACCCTCTGATACCAATACATAGCTGGTCTTTTTTTCCCCATCTGACGATAGATATGACCCAGATTCAAACGGACCCTGACCTTGAAAAGGTCATTCGCAGCACTCAGAATATCTGCCTTTCGATAGTTTTCAATAACAAAATCGTACAGATCGGTACGATAATATTTTGCAAGAGGCCATATCGTATCGGCCGATTCCTTATGGAAACGTGCGGATTTTTGATTCCACTGTTTTCCCCAATTCAAAAGCTTGATAGCTTCATCGGCCTTTCCCTCGCCGTCTGGCATTTTGTTCGGTGTCCTGGCCCAGCATACCCATTTAGACCACAAAAGCCAGGCCGTAGTCGTATACGTGTCAATATCCTGGCGATCAATGTTGACAATCTGATAACCAAGCCGAATGGCCTTATTATAGCTTCCCTGCGGACTATCATACTGCTGGTTATCGAGATAAAATCCCATACACTCTCTCAATAGATCTGCATCATACTGACGATGTATATCCTGAAGCACCCTTTCACCATATTCATAAATAACACAACCCGTATCAGGATCAGGGTTGCATGGCCATTTTCCGATTACAAAAGTGGAACCGAAGGTCACAAAAACAATGGGTAAGACGTATGCTGGAGAAAATAATAAACGCATGGGAAACTCCTTTTAAAAAAAAAGCCTTACTGCAAAGATGTTTATTGAATTCATCTTCGGCAGTAAGGCTATCTTTTCCGTCCCTACTTCCCTGTTAGTTTAAGACCCTTTACTTTGCGTCCCCTGATCACTCAGGATTTGCCCTTATCGAAGTATTATATTCATATACATAAACCATGTTTACTGTCAAGTAAAAAATACATAAGAGTCAACAATATTTTTTGTCGGAAAGACTAATACTAATGTGAAATAAAGGTTAGCGCCAATACCTTTAATAGGCACCTGCCTTCAGTAAATTCGCTTACGATGAGGGCACAAAACTTTGCCATCCTGCACAAAAACCACAGGGAAACGGAGGATTCTCTCCCCTCACCCTAGAGATCAACCATAACAAACCTTTTTATCTTATCATAGCGTAAAATTATTTTATTCAAATTCATGGTAAACCTTGCAGGTATTAAACATGACTTAAAGGTTTTTTAGTTCTGGCACGGAAATAAAATTTTAGGGGGATCTCTGAAAATGGAAGTTTGCTGCGGAGTTGATTGGAGAGATACCGTTCGTAGTCGCTGTCAAAGAGTCCCGGGTCATTCACAAAAAGAACAAACGTGGGAGGTGATATACCTACCTGTGTGGCATAATAAATTTTCGGTGATTTCACCTTCCGGCGTGTCGGACGGTGCAATATCACGGCTTCTTCCAGTGCCTGATTCAATTCAGAAGTTGCAACACGAGTATTAGCCTGTTTATAGAGTTCCATGGCCAGATGTAACATCTCAACAACGTGTTCATTATTCTTTGCACTGATGAAAGAAATCGGAGCAAATGAAAGTCCCGGCAGACATTTGGAGATATAATTATTAAATTTTTCTGTTTCTACCCCGTATACCAGATCCCATTTATTAATTACAATGATACACGGCTTATATTCAGAGATAATATAGTCCCCGAGCTTTTTATCCACCTCGGATACTTTCAGTGTGGCATCGATGAGAAATAGCACAACATCAGCCCTGCGGATAGACCGCTCGGCCCGTGCCATACTATAAAATTCAATCGAATCCTTGACCTGCCTCTTCTTCCGCACACCAGCCGTATCAATCGCCAGGAATTGTTTGCCGTCTATTTCAAACCGCACATCCACTGAATCACGTGTAGTACCGGGCACTTCACTGACAATTACCCTTTGTTCCTTAGCCAGGGTGTTGATTAGCGTGGATTTTCCAGCATTCCGCTTTCCCACAATGGCGAGCTTCATTACAGGTTCGGGAGAAACCTGTTCCGGATATGGCACCGGTAGCAATGAAATAATTCTGTCCAGCAGTTCAGATCGTCCAAACCCCTCAAGGGCAGATATTAAAAGCGGTTCTCCAAATCCCAGTTTATTAAACTCTGCTGCCTGGGACTCAAACCTTGGCGTATCTACTTTATTGGCAATAAGGATGATTTTTTTCTCCAGACGTCTCAGCTTCTGTGTTACCATAATATCCAGTGGGGTCACGCCTTCCCGCACATCTACCACAAACAGAATTACGTCGGCCATGAGAAGTGCGATTTCTATTTGTGCTTCTATCTCTCCGGTAAGCCCGTCCACATCCTTTACTCCCATTCCGCCCGTGTCGATCAGCTCAAACACATAATCCTTATACCGAATTTCTGTTGAGACACGGTCTCTGGTAACCCCGCTGGTGGGTTCGACAATGGAGATCCGGCGCTTTGCAAGGCAATTGAACAGGGAAGATTTTCCTACGTTCGGTCTTCCGACAATAGTTACAACGGGAATAGTCATTGTTTAACCTGTAACTGATTCATGTTATTGAGAATGGCTATAATGATTATAATGTACAGATTATACTAAAATAATACGGATATGGGGAATGAAAAAGTTTTACAATACTATACAGAGAAACCACTTCCCTTCCACAAACAACCAAGCGGGAGGGGTTGTATCCAAGGAAAAGCAACAATTCTGCTCCTGCAGAGAAAGTCGTAATCACAGAGGTTGTTAATTTATTTGAGTAATTTTTTAGTAGCGTTGTCAGGTGGAGACCTGACAAAAGCCCTCCATTATTTATTATGTCATGTATCAAAACCGTAGTAGTAATAGGCGCTCGAATACTGGTAACATTCAGCGCTCCGCGCAACACTCCATTTGCTTACGTTTATCCGCATGTTAACCGCACGCATAACTCGTTCTACTTGTCATCCTGCCACTCAAGCCTCTTTTCTATTGCCGTAAACATGTCAGGCTTAGCATTCTCAAGGTATGAAACGTATTGCGTATATCCCTTCAATAAACA
>JABRVT010000096.1:0-36226 GCA_040048245.1 Candidatus Brocadia sp. | reverse complement strand
CTTTATCATAAAGCGGTAGATATTTACGAAAGGGTTATTCGTGAATTTGATGACGAAGATACTGCTGCGAAGGCCCAGTTTAATATGGCAAAAACGTATGTTAAAATGGGTGATTACGTGACCGCAATACGGTTGTTTTTGAAGGCGAGGGAAAAAAATTATTTGGAGGGGATGATATCTGAGATTGAATATCAAATAGGTAATTGTTTGTATCTGTTGAATGAATACCAGGATGCCGGGAATGTTTTGGGAAGTTTTTTGGTGAATGAGCAGGGGGGGGATTTCACCGAAAATGCCAGTTTTTTACTTGGAGATTGTTTTTACAAACAGGGTAATTACCTAGGGGCGTTTCAAATATTGAGAAAAACAATTGAGACCTATCCAAAGAGCAATAAGACTCCCTATGGAATGTATTGTATGGCAAAAAGCTTAAAAGCGATGAATATGCCTGAGTCTGCAGTGAAGGCACTTCGTGAGGGCATAGAAGCATATCCTGATGATGATTGTGCGGGCAGGATGGCTTTAGAGATAGCGAACTGTTATTTTGAAAGGGGCGATTATTGGCTGGCGTATAACGCATTTGATAGTTTCGTGAGGCAGTATCCACGCAGTGATCTGGTAGTTGAAGGTATGATTGGAATGGCAGATTCACTTCTGAATAACAAGAAATACAAAGAGGCAATAAACAGTTATATCGAATTACTAAAAGCGTGTAATGAAAAAAAAATAAGACAATATGCGTTCAATCGAATAGGTGAATGTTACAGATATATGGGAAAATTGGAACAGGCAGTAAAGGCATATCAGATGGGGCTGTACAGCAACGAAGATACCATTCATGATGCCCGGAATACAGATGATTCCCTGGAATGCAAAGACCAATAACGTACAGTATACGAAGTAAAGTGAAAGGTAGTTTAGGGACACGTTTTAATTTTCAACTGAAATAACAGGTAATGTTGATATTTTAATGTAAATGTGTCCATATTAATTCCTTTTAAACAAAACAAAGTGACAAAGTAAGAGGCAATCTCTCTTTAAATCCCTCCGATTATCCTTTCACGTAATCTGCTTGCTATTCATCAGTTAAGATATTTTTAATTCTTTACATCAGCCATCCGTTTTTCTCTTTTTTGGCCACTTCTTTATTACGGCATAATGCTTGCTTATTTTCCGGTCGGCATTAATTTGTATTTCCTGAAACTAAAAATTTTGATAAGGTAACGGTGACTTTATGGTAGTGAAGAAATTACTTCTTTGTATTGGGATTATTTTGGGATGTGTATCTTCCCTTTTGGGTGAAAATAAAAATGCTGCTTCTCAGAAAATAAATAATCTACCTGCATTACAGGGAAAAGCATATATAAATGCAGAAGTAAGTAGCGACATCGAAAGACCACTGCTAAGACCTGTCAAGTTAGAGAGAAATGATACAGTGATAAATGAGACGAATGAACAGAAAACAGCGGAATCGTCACAAAACTCAGACACAGAGCAGTATATAGAAAATATAATGTCGATACTCCAGGCCGAAAGAAAGAAACTTCAGGAATTAGAGAATGAATATAAAAGATTGAAGAAAGATGTGATTGGAAAGGGTGAAGCTAAAGATTTTGAAACAGACAGGAAACCGGAGGCTGAACCGGTATTTCTTTCAGATGGCAACATTCGCGGTAACAACCGGTTACAACCTAATGAGAAATCTGCAATCGCCGGTACATCCTCTACATTGACAAAAATATATCCATTAAAAGATGCGGGCATGCGGAAAGGTATTCCAATTAGTCAGTTAAATGCCGTGAAAGACAGTAAAAAGACGGAAGCGGCGGTAAGTGATGATTTAAATCAGCGTTTATCTAAGGCAATCGGGAACATGAGCAGGTTTGACCTTGCGGAATGCTTTTATAAATTATGCGAGTATGATAACGCACTGCAGATGTATAAATTGCTTAGACCGGAGGATATTCCTTTGGATCAGTATATTTGGGCTCAATATCAGATCGCAAATTGTTACAGGAATATGAAAAAATATGACATTGCTTCCAGTGAATACCAGCGTTTTATCAGTCAATATCCCGGCAGTGACCTGATAGAACTGGCAAAATGGTATATAGATGATATTAATTGGTGGAAGTCCTGGTATGAGAAAAATACGTTGCTAAGCAATCAACTTTTTGCAGCATCAAGTAGTTATGAATCCAGATAGGTAAACAAGACAGGATAAAATGACGGAAGATACTTCTGTAAAAAAATTCACAAAAAATCGGGATGCCGAGCTTGTTGACGCCTTTCACTTATTTAATCAGTATACCCGACGGCTTGAAGAAGCTTACAATCAACTCCAGAACAGGGTTAAAGAGATTGACCGGGAGATGGCGCATACAAATGCGTGTCTGAGAGGCAAGGTGCAAGAGTTGGATGGCCTTACAAAATATTTAAATAGTCTCTTAAGCAGCATTCACAGCGGCGTTATTGCGGTAAATTTAAACGGCGAGGTGACTACCCTGAACAAGGCAGCAGAAAAAATATTAAACCTTCGTGCATCGGATGTGATGGGGAAAAGGGTTGACTCCTTTTTTAAAAGTAATGACGGAAGTACACCGTTACTGCTCCTGGCGCTTGAGAGAGGGAAAAACTGTATAGATGTGGAACGGAAGATAGAAACGAGCAGTGGGGTGTTGAAATGGATTGAAAGCAGCGTGTCTCTGATTAAGGATGCAAACGAACACACGATAGGTGCCGTTGAAGTATTCAGGGATTTGTCAGAAATAAGGGAACTGGAGATGCGCTTAAGAAATGCGGATAAATTGGCTGCACTTGGTGCTATGGCCGCATGTATTGCGCATGAAATCCGTAATCCGCTGAACGGAATAGAGGGATTTTCGGCTTTGCTTGCCAGAGATTTTGAGGATACAGATCCCCGGAAAAAGCTGGTAAAGAATATCATACAGGGTACAAAGAATTTAAATAAGACTGTGACCGAACTACTGGTCTTTGCACGGCCAATCAGGCTGAAATTGAGGAATAGCAGTATTTCAGAGATACTGGATAAAACGCTTTTCTTTGTTACAGAGGATATGAAACAAAAGGGTGTTACGAACATCCTTATACGGAGAGACTATAATTTGAATACAGACTTTTTACTGTGCGATCCTGAGAAATTGCATCAGGCTTTTTTAAATCTTTGCTTAAATGCAGTACAGTCTATGATGAGCGGGGGTTGTTTAACAATATTTATACGGTTGTTAGAGGGTGGTGAGCGAGAAAATATCCAGGTGGGAATAAGAGACACAGGGATTGGCATTAAAAAAGAGCTTGTCCATAAAATCTTTGATCCGTTTTTTACAACAAAACAGGAAGGGACTGGTCTGGGATTGGCAATTGTAAACAGGATTGTTGAGGCGCATAACGGGAAGATAGAGGTGGAGAGTATGGAAGGCAAAGGGACGACTTTTTATATTAATTTACCGAGGAATTGTAATTTTGATACGGATGCCTTCGATGACGCTAATATAAAAAACGAAGCTTTCTTGCCACAGTTTGTATAATGCTGAGACGGTGATGCGGTAATTGATGTATGTTTATTTTCTGGTTTTTAATTTCTCCAGGGGATAATTACTATGAGTGTAGAAAAGATACTGGTGGTAGACGATGATACACTGGGTCGTGAATATCTTTGTGAAACATTAACGAGAGGCGGATATGATGTTGTCTCCGCAGGCGATGGGCTCCAAGCGATAGCCAGAATTAGCAAGGAAGGATACGATTTGATTTTTCTGGATATGAAAATGCCAGGAATGAGCGGTATGGAGGTTCTCGAGAAGGCGAAGGCTGTTTTGCCGGATACCGTTGTGATTCTTATGACAGCTTATGGCACAATAGAGACGGCTGTAGAGGCTATGAAAAAGGGGGCGTATGATTACATCATAAAACCATTTTCCCCGGATCAGATAGAGCATTTAATTTCCAGAGTTAATGAGCGGCAAACGTTAATTATGGAAAACAGGTACTGGAGATCTCATCCAAATCCTGATGAAAAATTGAATCCCGTCTTTAGCCAAAACTCTGGAATGTCCCGGATATATGAGCAGATCAGGAAGATTGCTCAGAGTAAGGCAAGTGTCCTTATTCAGGGGGAGAGTGGTACTGGAAAGGAACTTGTTGCACGTGCAATACACTATTATAGCTACCGCTGTGAAAAGCCTTTTATCCGGGTTAATTGTGCTGCGCTGGCAGAGACCCTTTTGGAAAGCGAACTTTTTGGACATGAGCGCGGGGCTTATACTGGCGCCGTTTCAAAGCACGTGGGGCGTTTTGAACTGGCGAATGAAGGCACTTTACTGCTTGATGAGGTCAGTGAAATATCACCCAACATACAGGCTAAATTACTCAGGGTTCTTGAAGAGGAAGAGTTTGAGCGGGTAGGGGGGGAGAAGACTATAAAGATTGATGTGAGGGTTGTAGCAACGACAAACAGGAATCTGATGGATGAAATTCGTAAAGGCACTTTTCGTGAAGACCTCTTTTACCGTCTGAATGTTGTCCCGGTACATTTGCCGCCATTAAGGGAAAGACGGGAGGATATTCCACTGCTCGTGGATTACTATCTTAAAAAGTATAGCTTCGAAAATAATGCTATTGTGAAGTCTATTGATAGAGAGACCATGGATTATTTGTGTCAATATAACTGGCCGGGAAACGTAAGAGAACTGAAAAATGTCATACAGAGGGCTGTGGTTATGGGAACATCAGAAGTGCTGCGAAAAGATCAATTTACAGGCCTTTTCCCATATCAGGGAACAAGACAAACAGAAAATACTCTGACTCTGGCTGCCGGAAAAGCAATTGAGGATGTGGAGAGAGACCTGATTTACAATACCCTTGAAAAAACGGGTGGAAACAAAACCAGGGCTGCTGAATTACTTAAGATCACGACCAGGACGTTACGAAATAAACTCCATAAATACGATGCGGAATATAAATCTTCGTTAAAACGGGAAATAATTTCCTGTGAGAGGTAAATATTTTCCGCATCTTGTTTTGCAATGTTAGTCCTTTTATATATTGTAATAGGGTTTTACAATGACAATATTTGAGTAAAAAGTTATATGCGGCAGAATGATTCGGTATGGTATCTGTTTTGCTTAAATTTGGGAGGAACCTATGATTACCGGTATAGACGATAGTATTAATTTATTAGGGAAGATGTTGGACGTCTCAGCAATAAAACATAAAGTTATTGCGAACAACATTGCTAATATAAATACTCCCGGGTATAAAAAATTGGGGGTAAGCTTTGCCGAGCAGCTTGAAAGAGTGATAAAAGATACCTCTGTGAATAAATTTGACAGCTTTCAGCCTAAGATCGTTGTTTCGAAAGAAGAGGTAAACGGAACAGTGCGGAATGACGGTAATAATGTAGATATGGATAAAGAAGTTGCTGCTTTGATGAAGAATACGCTTTCCTATGGCATCTATACGCAATTGCTGGCAAAAAAGATCGAACTGGTAAAGTCAGCAATTGAAAATTCTCGGGTTTAAAGGAGTAATGAAATGGGAATAGACAGCACGCTTTCCGTGTTAGATATTAGCGGTTCTGGGCTATCAGCAGAACGGATACGGATGAATGTAATTGCCAATAATATTGCAAATGCAAATGCAACAGAAACTCCGGAAGGTGGACCATACCGTAGAGAACAGGTGGAATTTTCCTCTGTGCTTAATAGAACGATGCAGAAGAGCAATGTCAAAGGCACTGAAAGGCTGGGTGGTGTGAAAGTTCAAAGAATTCTGAAGAGTACGGAACCGTTTAACCGGGTATATATTCCGGGTCATCCAAAGGCGGATGCAAAAGGTTTTGTGGAGATGCCTAACGTGAGCGTTATGATGGAGATGGTGGATCTTGTTACAGCAACAAGATCGTATGAAGCAAACCTTGCTGTAATAAACTCGTCGAAGGAGATGAATAATCGGGCCTTGTCGATTATTGGAAAATAGAAAATAGAAAATAGGAGATAGATGTATGGATATTTCACCCATTAAAACAAAAGGAACCGGTTTCGCTGACAATGAGTCTGTCAGCTTCGTTGAGGGGCAGGAACAGGGTCCCTCGTTCCAAAAGACATTGAGCGGTTTTATTAATGAAGTAAACGACCTTCAAACAAAGGCCAATGCAAGCATTGAAAATCTCGCAACCGGCAAGGTTGAAAATATCCATGAAGTTATGATTGCAATGGCAAAGGCGGAGGTTAGTTTTAAATTTATGATGGAAGCACGCAACAAACTCGTGGAGACTTACAAAGAAGTTATGCGCATGCAGATGTAGTATTTTTAAAAGCTGACAGCATATCAGACAAAGGACATTTCCAATAAATCCTCGGTTTATAAATACCTTTTCACCCAGTTCAAACCCAATTCTGACTTCAATATTTCAATAGTAGATATTTATTACAGAATAATTTTTTGATTCTGCTACAATAGTTCAAAATATTCTGTGCAGTAAGGTTGTCAAAATAATATACAGATGATTAACACATTATAGTGGAATTATAAACTTCTGCATTTTCCAGTATAAATTATCTAGCATGGAGTTGGATGTGCCAAATCTGCAATATCCGTTTTGGCAATAAGTTAAGACTATTTTGTCTTGAACAACTTAATAGTGCTTCTTGGGTACCAAAATTGCTTTTCTTAATACAGACAACTGACTATTTACAGGGGATTTAAAAATACGGAGAGAGGGGACTATGAATTTTGATCTGAAAAAAGTAATGAATCAATTTGGAGATATTTGGAATGGAATCAGTTTCTCACATAAATTTATTATGATTATGATGACCATGGGATTTATTGGGGGTATCATCGGTGTAACACACTGGGCAAGGAAGCCAGATTTTGGCTTGTTGTATGGAGAGTTGGATCCAAAAGAGAGCGGAGAAATTGTTGAGTTTATCAAAGAAGAAAACATTCCCTATCAAATCAGAGGGAACGGCTCTGCAATCTTCATTCCTACTGAGAAGATCCATGAAACAAGATTGAGACTTGCGGGTAAAGGATTGCCGCGGGAAGAATCCGGGTATGAGCTGCTGGATAAAGTAGGCTTTGGTACGTCAGATTTTGTACAAAAAGTGAATTATCGCAGGGCAATTCAGGGAGAACTTGCAAAAACAATAAGACATTTAGATTATGTAGAATGGGCACAGGTACATATTGCCATACCGGAGGCATCTCTTTTTATAGAGGATCAAAAACCACCGACTGCCTCTGTTATTTTAAAGTTAAAAATGAAGAGTGGCGGTATTTTAAAGCCTGAGCAGGTAGCCAGCATCACTCATCTTGTCAGTTCAAGTGTTGAGGGACTTAAACCTGAGAATGTCACTATTACCGATACACGCGGAAACCTGCTCTCAAAGAAGGAATCACCTGCCTCAAATGCAGGTGTGAGTCATGACCAGCTAGAGGTTAAGAAAAGGATCGAAGAGTATTTTGTGGCCAAGGCTCAGGATTTGTTGGATAGGATTGTTGGAGCCGGCAAGTCGGTTGTGCGTGTAAGTGCCGATCTGGACTTTAAGCGTGTAGATGAAAAACTGGTCGAGTATGATCCGGAACGCAGGGTACCAAAGGTGCAGACAGTGACGACTCGGGTATCCGGTGGTATTCCTTTCTCCGGGGGTGGTGTACCTGGAATGCAGGCCAATCTCAATCTTTCCCAGTCCGGAATTATTCAGTCCGTAGGGTCTTCGGAAGAAG
Source organism: Candidatus Brocadia sp. (assembly GCA_040048245.1). Taxonomy (GTDB): domain Bacteria; phylum Planctomycetota; class Brocadiia; order Brocadiales; family Brocadiaceae; genus Brocadia. Next base: position 28,477 of record JABRVT010000096.1, on the reverse strand, counting down.
AAGAGACAGCACAGACACAGTATGAATTGAGTAAAACGGAACGTGTAATTGCTAATCACGGTGCAAATTTGAAGCGGATGTCTGTAGCGGTACTTGTGGATGGTATGTACGAAGAGCAGAAATTAGATGATGGAAAAGTTCAAAAGGTATATGTTCCGAGGAGCAAAGAGGATTTAGCACGAATTGCAGCGCTGGTAAAACAGGCAATCGGGATCGACGAATCCGGAAGTCGTAATGACGGTTTTGAAATACAGAATGTGCAATTTTACGAACCTTCTTATGAAGAGGAGGAGGCATCAATAAAAAAAGAACAGCAAAAGGAATTTATGTTAAAAATGGCAAAGAACGGGTCACTTGCTGTTACTGTATTGGTTTTTCTAATGTTTATCCTGAGAAGTATGAAAAAGCTTAAAAAAATGAATCAGGCAGAGATGCAGGATACCAACGTTAAAAAATACACAGCGAAGACAAATATGATGGCAAATGGTATCTCGGAGAAAAAGGAAGAAGAAACAGAGCAACCGGATTTACGACTGGAAATTATTAAAAATATAAGAAAAGACCCTAGCTTTACAGCAAATTCGTTAAAGAAATGGATGGCTACAGATATAGCAATAGGTAATAATAAATGAATATGGAAGATTTAACCGGAATTCAGAAAGTAGCAATTCTATTATCAACCCTTGACGCTGATACAGCGGCTGAGGTGATTAAGGAATTCAATGAAGAACAGATTGCAGCAGTGACTGCTGCAATATCGGATATTGAGCGCATTGATAAAGAACTTGTCGAAAAGGTACTCCGTGATCTATCTCACGAATTGAAATCAAATGAAAGGCTTGTGAAGTATGATAGCAATTCCTTCAAAAAACTCCTTGAGAGGGCTATAGGGGTACAAAAAAGCGAAGAAATCATAACGAGCGTCCAGGAAGGGACGATATTCCCGGTGCCTTTTTCTGCACTCAGGGATACGAATGATGAAGATGTGATGCGTATCCTCGTGGGTGAACACCCTCAAACGATTGCACTCGTGTTGTCTTATGTTGATTCACAGCGTGCCGCGAGGATCCTGTCGCAATTTCCTACCGAACTTCAATCGGAGATCATTATGAGAATAGCTACGATGGAACCTCCGCCTACGAAATTATTATTGCGGGTAAATGAGGTTATTTTGTCAAAGATAAAAAGTGAAGACCGGAGACGAAAGACACCGGCAAAGAAAAAATATAAATTTGCCTCCGAAATTATTGGTAGCATGGAAGGTTCTGCTGATAAAAATGTAATTGATCAAATAAGCTATAAGAATCCGGAACTTGCGGATGAGATTAAAAAATTATTATTTACCTTTGAAGATATTATTCATATCCAGGATGAAGCGCTGAGAAAAATTCTTACCGAAGTTGACAATAATGTGATTGCTCTGGCGCTGAAAACTGCCAATCCGGAGATTGAGAAGAAGTTCTTCAGCAACATGTCCAAACGTGTGGGAGATTCCGTCAGGGAAGTGAGGGATTTATTAGGTCCAAGGCTTTTATCCGAAGTCGAGGCCGCGCAGCAGCAAATTGTTGAAGCAGCAAAAAGACTGGAAGCAAAAGGGGAGACTGTCCTGAAAAAGAAGGGTACAAAAGGAAGTGCTGATAAATTTGTATGAAAAACAAGAAGATTTATATATCGCCTGATGTGAAAGGTGTCTATCTTTTACAACCCTCTGTCAGTCAGAGGCTATCTCCGCCAGCCGATTATGAGATAAAACAGGAAATGGAGGAGAGGGAAAAAAGAAACAAGGAGGAAGAAGACAGGATAAGGGAATTTGAATCGGCAAAGAAAGAGGCATATGAAAAAGGAAGGCGTGAAGCAGAACGTAGCTTTGTGGTGGAGGTTGAAAAACTCAGAAACGAATATGCATCATTGATGACCATGTTCCTGGATGCTGTCAGACAGTTAACGAATATTAGAGAGAAAATATGGCTGGAAAGTGAACCTGAAATAATAAAACTTATTTTAGCCATATCAAAAAAAATTGTGGGATATGAAATTGATACTAATAGTATAAATGTTGTTAAGCACGTTGTCAAAGAAGCGCTTTCTTGTGTGGGTGAGAAAAAGATCGTTACTGTGAGGCTTTCTCCTGATGACCTGAAAAAAATAAATGAACAGGAGCCGGAGATTATTGGTCCGGGCATAAAGATGGTGGAAGACAGGTCGATTGCCCCAGGTGGATGTATTGTAGAAACAAATTTTGGAAGTGTAGATAGCCAGATGGAAACTCGTTGGGAAGAAATCCTGAAGGCTGTAGGGGGGGCATAGAGATGAGCCAGCAGTGCATTGATTTTGAATGCTACCAGAAAAGATTGTCTGCTGTCGTTCCGGTCAGATACACAGGCAGAGTAACGTATGTTGCTGGTCTTGTGATTGAGTCAAGCGGCCCATCCGTACCGATAGGAGATTTATGCTATATTCACATAAATAAAGGACATCCCCCGATACCGGCAGAAGTGGTGGGTTTTAAGGAAAAAAAGATACTCCTGATGCCTATTGGTGAGTTAGACAGGATAAGTCCGGGGGCAAAAGTTATAGCATCGGGGTCTCCTCTGGTAATAAAAGTGGGAACAGAGCTCATGGGACGGGTTATCGGTGGCCTGGGTGACCCAATAGACGGGAAGGGACCAATAAGGATGGAAGGGTGTCGATCGATTTATAATTCTCCGCCGGACCCTTTGAAAAGGAGCAGGATAAAAGAACCTTTGAGTACAGGAATACGAGTACTAGACGGACTGTTTACCTGCGGCAAAGGTCAGCGATTGGGTATATTTGCAGGAAGTGGTGTGGGAAAAAGCACGTTGCTGGGAATGATCGCAAGAAATTCAGAAGCGGATGTAAATGTAATTGCCCTTATTGGTGAACGGGGAAGAGAGGTTCGTGAATTTATTGAGAAAAGTCTCGGTGGCGAAGGACTAAAAAAATCTGTGGTGGTTTCCGTTACTTCTGATAAGCCAGCCTTATTGCGGGTAAAGGGAGCCTATATCGCCTCTGCCGTTGCAGAGTATTTCCGGGATAAGGGAATGCAGGTAATGTTACTGGTAGATTCTGTTACACGTTTTGCAAATGCACAGCGGGAAGTTGGTCTGGCGATAGGAGAACCACCAACATCCAAGGGCTACACACCTTCGGTCTTTGCGCAATTACCTAAACTCTTGGAAAGATCAGGAACAGGACAGAAAGGGAGCATTACCGGGTTATATACTGTGCTGGTAGACGGCGATGATATGAATGAGCCTGTTGCAGATGCTGTCAGAGGTATTCTTGACGGGCATATTGTACTATCAAGAAAGCTGGCCAATCAAAACCATTTTCCTGCGATTGACATTCTGGAAAGCGTTAGCAGATGTATGGACGATATCATTGCGCCGGACCACAGGAAGGCAGCTAACGAACTGAAAACAGTATATGCAATCTATAAAGAATTTGAGGATATGATTAATATTGGTGCCTATCCGAAAGGAAGTAATCCAAAAATAGATTTCGCTATATCAATGGTTGATCGGATAAAGGATTATCTTAAACAGGATATGACAGAAGATTGTAAATTCCATGATGCAGTTGCAAGACTCTTAAATCTCTTTGCAAAAAAAGATAAAGGATAGAAGATATTGTCATGGGATTTCATTTTAAATTCCAAAAATTACTGGAGATTGAAAAATGCCGGGAAGAAGACCTCAAAAAAGAATTAAAAACCTCACAAAGGCAACTACACGAGGAGGAGAAATTTCTGGTGTTTTTACAATCAGCTCTCACATTACAACAAGCGGAGTTGGAAAAAAAATTATGTACTCAGGCCGAAACGGGGGTGTTTGTTCTGTTTGAATCATACTTTTCCAGACTGAACCGGGATATTGCCATACAGAATTCAAAAGTAAAAGAGGCATCAAAAAAAGTGGAACGCATACGGGAAAAACTTATGACTGTATTTAAAAAAAGAAAGATACTTGAAAAATTGCGTGACCGTTGTGAAAAAGAATATCAGGAGCATGCGTTACAGTTAGAAAATAAACATTTTGATGAGGTTGCAACAACCAGGTTTTATCACAAATGTAAGAAGGATGATAACCGCTAGCCATTCCCGGAGAATATTGCTATGAAGCTTCCGCTAAACAAAAAAATAATAATGCTTCCTGGAGTGGGAATTGCCGTCTTTGGAATTTCTGTGATGGGTATGATTTTTATGAGAGATTCAAAGTCTCCGCCGGAGCAGGTAATACAAGCGGCATTTCCGGATGTGAAGGAAGATGACGGCACAACTCTGAATCAGTTCGGTACATCTACAGCCGGCATTACTAAGACAGCTAGGGATAAGAAAGAAAAAATACCGACAAAGCTGCCTTCAGTATATAAACAAAATGCAACAACAATATTTAAACCTCTTTCTTCAAGTGAGATATCTGCAATGTTAAAGGAAATGGAGAAAGAAAAAAATGAGTACAGGAAACGCAATGAATTGTTAGATTTCAAGGAAAGAGTCCTTGAGTCAGTGCGGGCTGATCTGGAAGCGGAGAGGAAGGAACTCGACGCCATCAAACAAGAGTTAAATAAAATTTTTGAAATCGTATCTAAGCAAAAAGGCGAATTAAAAAAAGAAACAATTCTTCTTAATGAGGTGGAATCCAAAAACATTAAAAAATTAGCTGCTGTTTACAGCGGTATGAAACCTGAAAAAGCGGCGTTGATTATAAAAGAAATGGATGAAGAAACAGCCGTTAAATTATTAACGACGATGGATGGTAAGACTTCTGCAAGAATACTGGAGTCTATTGATCCTAATCTTGCAGTCAAATTGAGTGAAAGATTAAAATTGCTGAAGAGTGATTTTAAAAATGAGAAAAAATAATTATATCATTGAAAACTGAAGGGGTGTATGTCTATGGCAGAAAATACAGACAAGAGCGAAACAGCAGAAATTCAGGATGATAGGGATGTAAGTCAGACAGTAGATAAAAGAAGGGGTAACAGAACTTTCATAATGATGGGCGTGGTTGTTCTTATCTCAGTAGGATGCGCATTTGTATTCGTTTCGAAGGTATATCCTTCGCTAACGGGAAGCACGCAACTTGGTACCGCCGGACAGGTTATTATGGCGGAAGGGCAGGAACCCCAGGGGAAAATTGCAGTGGCGCAAACTGCAAACCCATCCGAAATGAAGAAGGAGCCGGCATCAGCATCAAAGAAAAAGGATGAAAAGACAAAAGGTGATAAAAAAGATGCCGTGGAGGAGTCTATGATAGTACCTGTTGAAACAGTTATAGTAAATCTGAGTGGCTCCGGCGGACGGAGGTATCTTAAGGCAAAGATAAATCTGGAGGCAAGTGATGACGAAGTAAAAAAGAAAATTGAGACCAGGTCTGTCCCGCTGAAGGACCGATTAATTTCTATCCTTTCGTCAAAGACCCTCGAAGACATTGAGGGTCTGGAAGGACAGGAAAGTCTTAGAAGGGAAATAAAAGACGCAGTGGACGCAATATTAAAAGTGGAAGGCGGTGTGCTGCAAGTGTATTTTACAGAATTTGTTATCCAGTGATTGATTAACTTCGGGGGCTGCCTAAATGTCAAATGCAATACTGAGCAACCAGGAGGTAGAAGCACTCCTGTCAGCGATTGAGAGCGGGCAAGTATTAGTTGGACAAAACATTGAACCTAAAAAAGAGAGAAAAGTTCAGCACTATGATTTTCGGCGTCCGGATAAATTCCCGAGAGAACAAAAACGCCGATTACAAAAGATCAGTGAGGAGATGGCAAAAACAATTGGGCTTACGCTTTCCCGGTTCCTGAGAGTTTCGGTAGATGTTGAACTAATCGCCATTGAAGAATTCAGTTACGAAGTGTTTGTAAATTCGTTTACCGAGCCTGTGTGCGCCAATGTCGTGAATTTAAAACCTCTCCCAGGATTAGCTTGTTTGACCGCCGATGTAGGTTTCTGCCTCGCAATTGTGGATCGTGGGTTAGGGGGGCCAGGGAAAATACCTCAAAAAGTAAGGCCTCTTACATTGATAGAAGAGTCTGTTGTGGGCGCTGTTTTGTCTGATGTTATAGAAGATATCCGGATGTGTTGGGTAAAGCTTGTGCACCCGGAATGGAAGATAGAAAAGATGGATACAGATATAAAGTCATTACAAATAGCGCCGCCTACTGAACTCATGATATCAATCAATTTTGCTGCAAATGGAGATCTGGGTAACGGAACAATTATTTTATGTATTCCTGTTATGAGTCTGGAAATGATAATGGTGAAATCAAAAATAGAGAAAATGAAGCGGGAAGATGAGATCGCCATTATTGAAGATGTCATTAAAGAAACAGAACTGACAACTACCGTTATTCTAGGAACAACGCATTTGATGTTTCATGAACTTATTAACCTGAAAGTTGGGGATGTAGTTAAGTTGGATAATAAGATTACAGAGGACATCCGCCTGGAGATTGGGGAAAAAACAAAATATTATGGCAAGCTTGGTTTGCTTGGCAAGAGGATGGCATTTCAGATATCGTCAGTATCTGATTAGAAGTTTAGAAATTTTAAAGTTAAGATTATTCGGTCGTTTCACTCCCGCAGAATGACAGAATGATGAGAAAAAAATGTCATTTTGAGCGGAACAAAGAATCTAATTAATTGTTGAATTTATTATAGAGAGGGAAAATATGGAACAGACAAGAGAGTTTGATACGCATGAAAATATGAATACCGAGACCTCGATACAATCTGTCCAGTTTAGTCAACTGAACTCAGTTAACACCGAAGGTGTTAAAGATGAAAGCAGGCGTAATTTAGACCTGATTCTGGATATTTCTGTTCCTGTTTCGGTTGAGCTGGGACGAACCAATATGCTGGTAAAAGATATTCTTGCCCTGTCACAAGGGTCCATTGTGGAGTTAGATAAAATAGCGGGCACACCTGTAGACTTGCTTGTTCGGGGGAAATTATTAGCCCAGGGAGAAGTTGTTGTGGTAGATGAGAATTTTGGTTTAAAGATTACCAATATATGCTGTTCTGAAGAGCGTGTAAGAAATCTCGGATGATATACACCCCTGAAAACCCAGTAACAAATTGAAAATATTTATAAGATTTTGATGTATCCCTTCACCGAAGCCTCAAATCACCTCTTAATAAAAAATTCCCGATCCTGAAAACAGAGGGATTTATAAGGCTGTTTAAAATTCCCACCAGTAGTACAAAAACCCCACGATAAATTATTTCTTCCGAATACCGCGGAAATACGAAAAAAGACGAATGTCTTACGACAGACAAAATGATGTTCATATGACTTGTTGTATATATATAAGAAATTTATACTTATCCAGTGAATAAAATAAAGATTGATTATTTGTAAAAAGGCTGTGAAATTACGAGGCATCTTATTTGCTGTTGCTTTAATAGTGCATCATTAGAAGACCATATAAATCTGTCGTTTAGAAAGATGTAAAAAATAATTCTATTTTTATGCAATCGACCCTATTCCGGACATAATAACATGAAAAAGAAGTGCTGGCTTGTGATCTTTCTTTTGTTGTTTTTTGTAAATAATAGAGGGTATTGTATGACAGAAATCAGAGAAAAGATCGAACAACAAGAGAGCGCTACAACAGAATCAGACGATATTGATGTTACGTCACCCATCAATTTCCCCAGGATGACAAAATTGCTGGAATCAACGGCGATAGTTATCATTATTATCATTGTGACGGTCTTTTTCCTTCGGAAAAAGTTGGGAATTAAAACGGGCATGAGTGGAAAGAAAAGGTACGTTCATATTGTGGACACTGTACCCCTGGGATCGAAGAAGTATATTTATTTGGTTAAAGTACCCGGTAAGGTGTTGCTGGTGGGTGCTACCAATGAGCGGATTCAGTCACTAACTGAAATAACAGAAAAAGATGTTGTTGAGTCTGTCGAAGCTGAGTCGAAAAGCAGCGAATTTATGAGGTTTTTTAAACGCACTTATACAGAACGAACATAAATCGTATTATGCAAGGATAATGCAATGAGAAGATGGTTGATGATTTTAATCATGTGCGGAATAGCGGTAATTTTTTGCTGTATAGGTGTCGTTGAGGCCACCGGGGAATCCTCAGTGCCGTTAAAGTTAACGATGAGTATCGACAACGTTGGGAAACCGAAAGAGATTGCCAGTACTTTAAAGATTGTGCTTTTTCTGACGGCACTCTCTTTGTTGCCGGGATTACTATTGACTATGACTTCATTTACAAGAATCATTATTGTGCTTTCTTTTGTCCGGAAGGCGCTTTCGTTTCAGACGCTTCCGCCGAATCAGATACTCATCGGGATTTCGCTCTTTCTGACTTTTTTTGTAATGGCGCCGGTATGGAAACAGGTAAACTCTGAGGCGCTTCAGCCTTATCTGAAAGAAGAGATTACACAACAGGAGGCATTAACAAAAGGACTAGTGCCGTTTCAGAAATTCATGCTAAAGCATACTCGTGAGAAGGATATTGCCCTGTTTATGAATATCGCAAAAATGGAGAAACCAAAGTCAGTTAAGGACGTTCCGATGCACATAGTAATTCCAGCCTTTATTACCAGTGAACTAAAGACCTCATTTCAAATGGGCTTTCTCTTGTTTCTCCCGTTTCTTGTAATTGATATGGTGGTTGCCTGCGTACTGACGGCCATGGGGATGGTTATGCTTCCACCCGTTATGATTTCAATGCCGTTTAAGTTGATTCTCTTCGTTCTTGTGGATGGCTGGCAGTTAATTATTCAGTCTTTGATTTCAAGCGTGGCATGATAACCCCTCTATTAAAGCAGGGAGACTGACAGAGACCACTCGCTGGTTTATCTCTGTTTAAAAAATTTCCCTTAATAAAAGGGAAAAGGGGTTAGTAGGTTGCGTTTCATACCCTTTCCGGATACAGGTTGAATTTTGACGGAATTTTAAATACTCCAATAATCCACCAGTAGGCGCGGGGGAAGTAGCCGAAGACCTAATTGAATTAAAGGTAATTTTAACTCAAGATTCTTCGGTCATTTGACTTTACTTAGAATTATTACTGCCTTTGTCATTCTTAGTGAAGTGAAGAATCTAATTTATATGAATGTTGAGCATTGGTTGGATATTGCGTTATATATGATTACCTGAGGAGTTTCTTTATGACCACAGAAATAGTTACCCACATTGGGAAAGAGTTATTACAGATAACGGTTGTTCTTATGGGGCCTTTGCTTATTGTTGCAATGGTAGTCGGTTTGGTTGTCGGGATATTTCAGACAATATCAAGCATTCATGAACAGACGGTCACTTTTTTGCCAAAGATATTTGCCGTTATGGGGGTGTTTTTATTGTGCTTGCCATGGATGCTGCGCATGATAACTTCTTACACCGTAAATTTACTGGGAAATCTGACAAGATACTGTCAATAAGTTTCTATGGATTATTTTTTAAATTTTGTAAATGATCTGCCATTCTTCATGGCAGTTTTTTCACGTGTGGGGGGGATGTTGCTTTTTGCCCCTGTTTTTGGGAATGCCAATGTTCCTTTGCAGGTGCGGGTTGCCATTGCACTAATGTTTGCCTTCATACTATATCCCTGTGTAGATAAAAATCAGGCCATGTTGCCATCTGACGTTATCTCGTATGCTTTTGTTATCTTCAAAGAGATTGCGATTGGCGCTGTGGTTGGCTTTGCAGCCTCGGTTGTTTTTTCAGCCTTCACTATGGCAGGGTATTTGATAAGTAACCAGATGGGACTTGATACCGCTGCAATTGTCGATCCTTCGTCAGATATCGGAGAGGAAGAACAGTCAATATCGGTTTTTTATAACATGATCGCTATCCTGATCTTTCTAGTGATTAACGGGCATCATTGGTTTATTAAAACGACAGTTCAGAGCTTTGGGGTGGTCCCAGTCGGGAGTTTCAAATATACCACAGTGACACTCTCCAAAATCCTCTCTCTGTTTAAATCATTCTTTGTGATGGGAATCAAGATATCAGCGCCTTCATTGGTGGTTCTCATGCTAACCGTAGTTGTGCTTGGACTGATGACGAAGGTTGCACAGGAAATTAACGTATTTCTTGTAGCTTTTCCTATAAAAATTTTAATTGGTTTTGTAATACTTATTATAGCGCTTCCCTTTGTTATCAATGCAATGAAATCTTACCTAATTCCCTTCGAAAAAAACATGATGTCGTTATTATCAGCCATGTGAGGTTGAAGAGATGGCATTTGGTTCAGATACAGAAAAAACAGAACAACCTACCGGAAAACGCCTGAGTGAAGCGCGGAAAAAGGGAAATATTGCATTCAGTCCGGATTTGAACAATGCGGTAAGTTTGTTGTCTGGTTTTGTACTGCTGTATGTTATGGGAATCAGTACTTACAACGGAATATGCAGGGTCATGAAATCGTCTCTGGGAAATCTGGTTTGTAAAGATTTTACCTGCGATTTACTTGTGAATATTGCCATATCTCAGGTTTATGAACTGATAAAGATACTGTCCCCCATTTTGGGTGGATTGTTGCTGATTGGGCTGGCCGCATCATATCTTCAGGCAGGTTTTATGTTTAATTTTGGGCTCCTGAAACCAAATTTTGGTAAGCTCAACATGCTATCGGGTGCAAAAAATCTTTTTTCTGCAAGATCGTTTATAAAACTGGTTTTTTCTGTATTAAAACTCCTTGTTGTTGGAGGCGTTGCCTTCTTTTTTGTAAAGAAAGAGTTTTATCATGCAAATATAATAAATATCATTGACATGAGTCTTCCTGAAATATTTGGGATGAGCATAAAATTGATGTTTGAACTGGCATTGCGCGTATCGATGGCATTATTTATTTTGGCTGTATTGGATTTTTTTTACCAGAAATGGCAGTATAAGCGCAATTTGCGGATGACCAAATATGAGGTTAAGGAGGAGAGAAAACAGCAAGAAGGGGATCCGCTAATTAAATCAAAAATCAGATCGATACAACGCCAAATGGCTATGAGGCGTATGATGGCATCAGTTCCCAGGGCGGATGTTGTGGTAACAAACCCCACCCATTATGCTGTTGCATTGCAATACGACGGCACTGTAATGAAAGCTCCTACTGTGGTTGCAAAAGGCACGGACCTCGCTGCAAAGCGCATCAAAGAGATTGCAAAAAAACATAAAATTCCATTAGTGGAAGACAAACACCTTGCACAAACACTCTACAAAACGGTTGAAATTGGAAGAGAGATCCCACAAAAGTTATATTACGCAGTTGCAAAGGTTTTATCCTATGTCTATCAGCTGAAGAAAGGGAATAAGAAAGTATAAGCCGAAAAGAGACCACATTATGCTGATAAGGATTGAATATGACACCAGATAAAACAAATTCTGTGACAAAGACCTCTCTGGGAAAATTATTTTCTCAGGGAGAAATCGCATTAATTATTGGGGTAATAGGCATCTTTGTGGTGCTTATTATACCGATCCCACCGTTTTTTCTTGATTTGTTCATCACTGTAAATATTTCCGTTACCCTTTTATTATTGCTGGTTACCCTTCATGCAAAGGGGCCGCTGGACTTGTCTACTTTCCCATCTCTTTTGTTATTTTTAACGCTTTTCCGTTTGTCACTTAATGTGGCATCCACCAGGCAAATATTATTGCACGGGTATGGGGGAAAAGTAATTGCATCGTTTGGTGAGTTTGTAGTTGGTGGAAACATTGTCGTTGGAATGGTGGTTTTTTTAATTATTATCGTTATTCAATTTATAGTTATAACGAAAGGTGCTACAAGAATTTCTGAAGTGGCTGCCCGGTTTACCCTCGATGCAATGCCCGGAAAGCAAATGAGTATTGATGCAGACTTAAATGCCGGACTCATTACAGAGGAACAGGCGAGAAAACGAAGGGAACTGATCTCCAGAGAGGCGGAATTTCACGGGGCTATGGATGGCGCCAGTAAGTTTGTAAGTGGAGATGCTATTGCGGGCATCATCATCGTTGTTATAAATATCGTCGGCGGAATTGTTATGGGTATGCGGCAGGGGATGTCCGTTTCTGAGGCAGTACAATGTTATACAATTTTAACTGTGGGCGATGGTCTTGTATCACAAATTCCATCTTTTATAGTAGCTACTGCTTCTGCCGTTATTATTACCAAAACATCATCAAGTGAGAATTTAGGCAGGGATATGAAGGGACAGATGCTTAATCAGCCGAATGCGGTGGCATTTGCTGCGGGAATACTTGCAGTGTTCAGCATAATTCCAGGCCTTCCCAAAGTGCCTTTCATGTTTCTCGCGGGTTTTTTTGGGATTCTGTTTCTTCTTCTCAGGAAATCGGCAGGAAAATTGGCAACTGAAGAAGCAACGGGAAAGGATGTCAAAAAGAATACACAGGAAGCACAATCTGAAGAAGGTGTTGAGAGGTTGCTTCATGTAGACCGCATGGGAATAGAGGTAGGGTATAAATTAGTGTCGCTTGTTGATCCACATAAAAATGGAGGTATCCTGGAAAGAATCAATGCACTCCGAAGGCAAATGGCCAGAGACATAGGTTTGATCGTTCCGCCAATCCGGGTAAGAGATAATTTGCAGTTAGAGGCGAATCAATACGTAATTAAAATACGGGGTCAGGATGTTGCAAGAGGAGAATTGTTTCCTGATTGCTATCTTGCTATTGATTCTGGGGCAATTACCAGGTCGGTTGAGGGAATAAAAACATTCGATCCTGCATATGGATTACCCGCCCTGTGGGTTTCCGGGACAGTTAAAGAAGATGCAGAGACGTCAGGATATACGATCGTTGATCCCATTTCGGTGATGATTACACATCTTACAGAAATTATAAAAAATCATGCGTATGAAATCCTGTGTCGTGAAGACGTGCAGAAGCTTATTGAAAATTTGAAGAAGGAGTCACCAACGGTTGTTGAGGAATTAACGCCAAGCGTGATGCCACTCGGGAGTGTACAGGAGGTTCTGAAAAATTTATTAAAGGAACAAGTGCCAATTCGTGATATGGCAACCATACTTGAAACGATAGCGGATTATGTTCCGACGACAAAAGATACTGAACTGATAACAGAATATGTGAGGCAAAGGCTTTCCAGAACAATTTGTCAGAGATACCAGAATGGAGAGGGCAAAATCGGGGTCATTTCTTTGGATCCTCAACTGGAGCAGACTATTGCCAATTCGATTCATAAGACAGAGCGAGGAAGTTTATTGGCTCTGGAGCCCAATATGGCACAAAAATTGATCGATAAATTAACGGAGGTGGTAAAGGGTTCTTTGTCCACCGGGTATGAAGTGGTTCTGCTTACGTCTTCTAATGTGAGATGCCACATCCGCCGTCTTATTGAAAACGCATTGCCCCATGTAGCAGTATTGTCCTATAAAGAAATCTCATCAGGCGTTAAGATTGATTCTGTAGGAATAGTGAAGTTATAACAAAGTAAAATGCGCTATATAACCGGCAAAGGGTGACATTATGTTTACAAAAGTTTGTTATTTGTTATATGAATACGTTCATAGCAGAAATATTTTCCTCTTTTGTAAATGATAGAAAAAGTATGGGTCGGTTTAAGAGGCATAATACTTTGTCGGAGAGTATAAAATGACCGCAGGATTTTCTAAAGTAAGAACTGTTGCAGTAACAAGCGGTAAGGGTGGGGTGGGTAAGACGAACATCGCTACAAATCTGGCAATGATTTTCCGGAGATATAAAAAGAGAGTTTTATTGGTAGATTTTGATTTAGGACTTGCAAATATTGATATTTTACTGGGTTTTCACGCTGAATATACCTTACATGACGTCATTGCCGGTCGCAAGGAAGTGAAGGACATTATCCACCACGGTCCCGATGGATTAATGATTGTGCCGGCCAGTTCAGGCGTTGAGGAACTTACCCATTTAACCGAGATGCAAAAAGAACGGCTCTTTAGTGGCTTCAGTGGGTTAGATGAAGAAGTAGATATTGTCATTGTAGATACAGGTGCAGGGATATCGCCGAATGTGCTGAGTTTTGTGCTCGCTGCAAATGAAATATTGCTGGTAACCACGCCTGAACCTACTGCTATAACTGATGCGTATGCTATGATGAAAGTCCTTTCTAAAAGGAGAAAAAATTTAAACATTAAATTGCTGGTGAATCAGTCCGGTAGCAAAGAGGAAGCAGAGTTAACAGTGAAAAAAATCATATCGGTAACGCGTCGATTTCTGGATATAAATATAGAATATTTCGGACATTTATTGCGGGATCCGAATGTAATCAATGCAACACGACTTCAGAAGTCATTTGTAAAAGAATATCCTAATACAATAGCGACCAGTTGTCTCAGCAAGATAGCATCTTTATTCTTAAGACTGGATGATGGAACACAGGCTTTGGGAATAGAAGGTTATCTCAGGAGAATTACAAATGGAAAACAACTGGATTCTCTGAGTCTGAACTCCTGAATACAAAATGACGATTTCAATATCGAATTTATGAATCTTATGTCAGTATAAAGGAGGATATTTGGATGGAGAGTCTGTTAGTTAGTATCCGTATATATCTCATGGTTATTGTGTTTTTTTCATCGTGTTTTCTGGGAATACTGTCCGGTGTATCCCTTCCTATGCTGGCTGTCAGAAGTATTGTAATTGTAGGTATAGTTGGTGTTTTAAGTCATTTGATCATCAAATATTTTATGAGTGTGGCAAAGACTGTTTCATCTGAAGAGCCTGGTCAATCGCATAACTCTGTTCTTCGGAAAGCAGAACATACCGGTGATCAAAATATTAAATAAGCTCATAAAGGGGAAAAGAAATGGGTGCAATAAATAAGAATAAACTGAGTTATGTAAAAGAAAACATGGCAAGGCGCGATAAATTAATTATAGACAATCTTTCATTGGTGAAGTATGTGGTAGGTAAAATTATGATATATTTGCCATCATTTGTGGACAAGGAAGACCTCATAGAATATGGTATCCTTGGTTTGATAGAGGCAGCAGAAAAATATGATTCAAAGAATAATACAAAGTTTGGTACATATGCTCTTTCCCGCATTCGCGGTGCAATTCTGGACTATCTGAGATCTCAGGACTGGTTGCCACGTTCCATGCGGGATAAAGCAACGCAGGTAAGAGATACGTACATTCTGCTTGAGCAGAAACTTAACAGACCGCCACGTCCGGAAGAGATTGCTGCAGTACTAAAAATGAATCCGGCAGAGTGGGATAAGCTATTAGCGGATATCAGCTTGGGTACGTTTTTTTCACTGGAAGAATATTACCAGAAGTCGGAAGATGCTGCGGAAGGGGCGAGACGTCAGGAAATTAGTGATCCCAAGCTTCATGACCCTTTGAGTGATTTGGAGACAAAAGAAGAAAGGGCCCTGCTGGCAAAAGCCATTGCTGAGTTGCCGAAAAAAGAAAAACTGGTAATTACTCTATATTATTATGAAGATCTCATGTTGAGAGAAATAAGTGAATTAATGGGCATCTCAGAGTCGAGGATATCCCAGCTTCACCATCGTGCCTTATTTTTGCTCCGGGCTAAAATGAGTAAGATGACACTTAATACTTATTAAATGCTGTGTTACTTTTTGTGCCGTGATGTATGTCAGACAGAATTGAACAGATAGGTGAAGAACCGCCCTTTAAATGTGCCTCTGTGAAGCGGGTCATTAACGACCAAAGACAGGAAGGAGGTCGCGAATTTGATAAGAAAAAGGGTAAAAAAGATGAAAAGACGCAGGATAGACAGCCCGCGTCCTCTACCGGAGGAAATCAGTGCGGTAGTATAATTGATATAGAAGCATAGATAAAAAATGCATATTGCAGACGATTATATACCAGTATCACTGGATACAATTTGTGTCGGCACAACTGTAGGATGTAATCTGTATTTGCAAAACTGCTTTGCAGATGCTGAATGTAAATATATATTATATTGTAACGGAAGAAGCATTATTAGTCCGCATAAAATCGAGGAGTTGCTGAATAATCGGATACAAAGATTATTTATACGCAAAGAAGATGAAAAGGCATATTTACAGTATCTTGAATCGCGTTTAAAGCATATTATTAGCGATAATAAGATGCATATTAAGGAAAAAGTTCGGGTGGTATATAACGTTGCCAAAAATATCATGATGGATGTCTTCGAAGACCCCCGTTCTGGCGAACAAGTGGAACGTTCCAAGTGTTGGGTATCAAATACAGTCGAATTTATTCTGACAAATAAGGCCTCTTTGCCAAACATGATGAATATGATTTCTTATGATTATTATACCTATACACACTCGGTGAATGTGGCTGTGTTAGGTCTACTATTTTCGAAGTATCTGGATATTAAATACGAAGAAATGCATGCCCTTGGGACTGGATTATTGCTGCACGATATAGGTAAAACCCAGATTGAAGCTGAGATAATTAACAAAAAGGAAAGGCTGAATGATGAAGAATTTGCAAGGATTAGAATGCATGTAGAATTAGGCGTTGATATATTGAGGCAGATAGGTGGTATTGATAGCATGTCTTTTTTCCCCGTGATGCAACATCATGAAAAAGGTAATGGGAAAGGTTATCCAAAAGGGTTAAAGGGTGAAGAGATCCATGAATACGGTAAGATAGCAAGTATTATTGACGTATATGATGCCTTGACAACCAGAAGGTCTTATGCTGATGCGAGAAAACCATTTTCTGCACTAAAAATTATGAAAGAAGAAATGGATGGAAGTTTTGACGGAAAATTATTCAGGGAATTTATATTGTTCCTTGGTTCACGAGGAGAAAAGAAATCTTAATCATACGGTACTTTTTGAATAAGAAGTATATTCAGTATCTCTGCCTATCTTTTACCAGTCTGCGGTTGTACGAAAAATTATATCACACCTCAAGCCTCACATGAGTCATTTGGAAACTGATATTTGAGATTTATCTGGAATCTGATTTTTGGAATTTGGATTTTTCAGATATCGTTGGACATGTGTGGAATAACTTATACAAAAGGTAAACGCTAACAGGTGGGAATACCTTTTCCCACATATCGGAAAAATTTACACCTCACATGATGATTGTTTAATAATATGACCTTTTATTGTTTTATTATCAGCAGTTTTGTGTAATTGTAACATGTTATTAAATAAACAGTTAATATCAGATTTATCAGAAAATTTTCAGAAAAATAGTTTGGCACATGCATTGCGCAGGTCAAAAACAATAAATTAATTTTCTGTATCATAGTGAGGATAACCATATGACTACGAGCACATTGAATGTATCAGTTCAGGAAGATATGCAAACAGTTAACGATATATTGCACGATATTAAATGTCTTTCCAGACTGTATCGCATGCTACACTATTACAGGAATACAGACATATTGAGGAATGATTCCTCCGATAGCCATAGAGAGTTGAATCTAAGAGAAATCGGACATGCCTTGATATCTGTACTTGATCTGGAAAGACTATTTCCACTTGTTAATAATCTCGCGGTTCGTGGAACTGATAGTTTGTCAGGAATTGTTGCACTGGTTATTGGAGAAGAAGTGCAGTTGAAGGCTTCGACAGGTCCGTTGAACCAGTTAGCAAATGATATTACGTTCAAGACAGGTGATGGTGTAATTGGCCAAGTTGTAAAGTATGGGGAATCAATAATTGTTAATGACATCGAAACTGACGAGCGTTTTGATAAACAGCAATTTTTGTGGTATCGCGGGAAGACAATGCTTTGTGTGCCTATAAAAGTACAAGGACGGGTAGCCGGGATAATCAGTGTAAACAGCAAGAAATCAGGAGAAGTTTATACTGATTGTGACGTGCGATTTTTGGAAACTATTGCGTCATATACATCCATAGCCATAAAAGATTCAGACTTGTATGCGAGAATAAAGAATCCCAATAAATTAGACCAGATCACGTCTGCGTATCATGACAAAAATAATAAATATTTACCAGTAACACTGAGAAGTATAAAAACGGGTGCCTTTGCTGAATGCGACCTGTATTTACAAACTGTTACAAATAATGAAATCAAATATCTGTTGTACTGTAAAGGTAGTAAGTTATTTGGTGACGAACGGAAAGAATCTTTTGTTAAAAAGAATATCAATAAGGTTTATGTTACAAAAAATGGTAATGCACAATACCTCCGATATATAGAATCAAACCTTGAACAGATTGTTTATGATGAAATGACTGCAAAACACGAGCGGATTCGGATTATTTATGACGTTGCAATAAATTTGCTTGGAGATGCCACAAAAAGTTCCAATGTCTTTTTTAACGTTGAAAGGTCTAAGGATTGGGTGACAGTTGTACTGGACTTCATGCTGCGGGATAAAGAGGTTTTTCCCCACCTTATGAAGATATTGGCATATAACGGAAACGTCTTCAACCATTCAGTAAATACAGCAGTAATTGGTCTCCTGTTCGGGTATTATCTGGGCATTTCTGCAAGTAATCTTTTGATTCTGGGCACAGGCTTACTTCTTCATGATATTGGTAAAATCAAGATAGACCCTTGTATGGTAAAAAAGGATTTTGAAAATTTAACAAGGGAAGAAAAAGAACTCTTGCAAAAACATACAGATCTGGGTTTTATTCATTTGTTGAATAGTGGGAATTTGGCCAGGGAAGCCTGTCTGATTGCCAAGCAACATCACGAAAGCTATAACGGGAAGGGTTATCCGGAGGGACTAAAAGGGGAGGAAATTCATTATTATAGCCGCATAGCACGCATACTGGATGAATTTGAAATGATGATGTCTAAAACTATAGGAAATGACGGTAACCCTGCCTTTCTGGTATTACAGGCCATGGTAAAAGAAATGAATGGTACTTTTGACAAAGAGATGTTAAAGAAATTTATTGATTTTATGCATACAGGTACCTGAGATGGTCCCGCAGAAGTCAAGAGGAGTAATGTATTTGAACTGGTGTGGTAAGATATTAAAAATAACTGTAGAAGTTTAGATTTAAATGAAATAATTTATTCAAATAACTTGTTAGCAAGGAGGAATAAATATGAGTACAAGAATAAACACCAATATTGGTGCTTTAAACGCACTTAAGTCTTTGAATGACATTACGAATCGGATGGCCGTTGCCCAATTACGTCTGGCAACAGGCAAAAGAATCAATACCGCCGCTGATGATGCCGCCGGCTACTCGATTGCAAAAAAGTTTAATGTTCGTGCGCAGGGTCTCGGCCAGGCATTGAATAACATTGGATCAGCCAAAAACCTATTATCAGTTGCAGAAGGTCATCTGAACAATATCGTTGATATTCTGACGCAGATGAAGACGAAGGCGACCCAGGCGGCTGATGATTCGCTTGGTACCGCCGAGCGTACGGCAATTAAGGCTGAACTTGCTGCACTTGCAACACAAGTTAGCCTTGAAGTTACACAGGCCACATGGAATTCTAAATCTATATTTAGCGGCACTGGTTCAAGCAACGCCACTGCTGGTAATGCACTGTTCAGATTCCAGATCGGCGCGGGAAACAGCATCACTAATGATTTACTGCAATTTAACCTGCTGAAGACCGGGAATGTCAGTCTGGAGAGCGGCAATACAGGATTCAGGGCCTCGCAGTTAAGACTTGATGCCGCCAGTGGCGCTACACGTCTCAGTGGTAATACCCTTGCTGGTTCACTGGTAGGTTCTTCGGCGTCTGCACAGACCTTGATGGGTAGGATAGATAGCGCAGTTGCAGACGTATCGGAGGCATTGAGCTACATCGGTTCTGTAGTGAACAGACTTACCTATCAGGAAACGAGTTTAACAGTGGCAAAGACAAATACTGAGGCTGCAAGGAGCAGAATTGAGGATGCCGATATGGCATATGAACAGTTAGAGTCAACAAAGCTGCAAATATTGCAGCAAACGGCCAGTGCAATGCTTGCGCAGGCAAACACAGGCCCCCAGGCCATTCTAAGTCTGTTCAAATAATGTTATAGTCAGATTAAATTCTTCACTGCAACAATATGGAAATTGCAGGCTGCCCAAATTTATTACTATATATTTTTCTGGCCGTGATTGAGCTGATACAAAACGAGTAATTGTATGATCAGGCTTTCTGCTTGCCTTATTGTCAAAAATGAGGCAATGTTTCTACCCCGCTGCCTTGAGAGTATCCGTTCATTTGTGGATGAGATTATCGTTGTGGATACCGGCTCGGATGATAATACCATGGAGATTGCCCGTAGCTACGGCGCACAGGTTTATTACTTTGACTGGGTAGATGACTTTTCAGCCGCTCGCAATGAATCGTTGCGCCATGCTAAAGGTGATTGGATTCTTTATATTGACGCCGATGAAACTATCGATACCGAAAATGCGGCCAGGATTCGGCAGGTAATTACCAGAAAAGATATTATGGCTGCTACCATACGTCAGCGTATTCCCCAGCAGGCTGGGAACATTGTTACCTCCTTTTATAGTGAATACTGCCGTCTCTTTCGTTGTCATCCTGCTATACGGTTTGAAGGTAAAATACACGAGCAGATACTTCCTGCCATCGAGAGGCAAGGTGGCAGGGTGTTATGTACGGACATTATCATCCACCACTGGGCATATGCCGCCAGTGAGGGGAAAAAACAACGCAGGGCGGAACGAAATCTCCGCTATCTATTGGCTGAACTGGAAAAGACTCAGGATGACCCGTTTTTGTATGTTAACCTGGGGATGACTTACCGGGAGCTTGGACAGCGGGATGCAGCAATTCGCTCGTTTCACCATGCGCTTGCTAAGGATGACGGTCGTATCAAGCGGGAACTTATAGGACAGACCCACCTGAACCTTGCCAAACTTTATTTAGAATCCGGAGACAGTTCAAGTGCTGTACATCATGCACAGATGGTCTCTATCTTTGATCCTGCAAATCCGCTATCAGATTATGTGCTTGCAACACTTGCGGTCGAAAAAGGACAGTTTAAAAAAGCGATCTTACATCTCGAGAATGCATTACGTATAGCCAAAAGGAAGGCCGGCATGTTTCCAAACGTTGAATTGAATCTCGCTCAAATCTATCTGGAACTTGGCAGTTGCAGGTATGCGGCTGGCGATTTCCTGAATGCAGAATATGACTTTAGTTGTGCCGTTGATATCGACAGTTCGGTTGCGTTATCACATCTGTTACTGGGAAACTGTCGTTTCATGCGTGGAGATCACGCAGGAGCAAGCGCGATGTACAAACGCGCTCTTTCTCTAGATCCAATGCTGGAAGAAGCCCGTCGTGGTTTAGCACTGTGCCATGTTTATGAGTAGCGTCGTAGCTGCAATCAAACTAGCTGATTATTGTCGGCATTTTAGTTTTCATTTTTCAAGTTATTCTAAAAAACTTCTTAAAAAAGAAGTTTTTATGGACTAATACTATAATTTTCAGATAATTATGGAACAAAAGGCAGCCATTGAAAAATTCCTGCAACAGGGGATTGAACTAGCCCGGCAAGGAATGTTGCGTCATGCTCTTGCACTTTTTGGAGAGATTCTTAATGTTTATCCTGATGAACCCCGGGTACTTTTTAACGCTGCAGTAGTCCTCGATCAGCTGGGACAACGTAAAGATGCACTGACTTTGTTACAACAAAGTATGGATGCTGACCCATCTTTCGCCAATCCGCACTATTATTTAGGTAGAATACGCCTGCAGGCAGGAAACTATTCTGCGGCATACTGTGCATTTCGCGATGCAATTGCCCGTGATGTAGAATTTGCACCTGCTTATGATGGGATACGGATGGCATTATCAAACATGGATAAGTCTGCAACAGATGACAGAACAGATATTGTTTTTTATACAGGAGGTCTCCCGTTTCACGGAAAGACAATAGAAGAAAAGGACCTTGGCGGAAGTGAGAGTGCTCTTATTTATATAGCCCGTTCTTTGGTCGCAAATGGGATGCGGGTCCGTGTTTTTTGTAATTGTGACCGGCCTGGTGAATATGATGGTGTTCGTTATGACAGCCTCGTTGACTTTCACATCTTCCGCAAACAGCATATATTCCCGGTACTCGTTTCGTCGCGTTCTTTGCGTCCGTTTAAGATTGCAACGCAGGCGCAAACGCGCATTCTGTGGATACATGATGCTGCAAATGTCTCTTTTTTAAAAGGTGAAAACCCTGCCTGCATACCCATTGATCGCATCTTTGCTGTTAGCCATTGGCAGAGAGATGATTGGTCACGTCATTTTGGCATTCCGATCGAATGTTTTTTTGTTACACGCAATGGTGTTGATTTAGCACTGTTTAGGCCAAACAAAAAAAGGAATCGCAGTCGCCTTATTTATGCTAGTCGCCAGGATAGGGGTCTGGATGTGTTGCTGGAGTTGTTTCCGTATATCCGTCAGCAAGTTCCTGACGCTGAGTTGCATATTTATTCCTATCAACTGCCAGATGATGGATTGGATAAACTTGTTTTGAAGACACAACAGCCCGGTATTTACATGCACGGGAGTTTACCTAAAGCTGGTCTTGCTGCGGAAATGGCCACTGCTCGCCTGATGGTTTATCCCAGTACCTGGCCAGAAACCTCATGCATTGCTGCCATAGAAGCCCAAGCATCAGGAACGCCTGTAGTTACAAGTACTTTAGCGGCTTTACCAGAAGCTGTGGATGATGGAGTGACCGGATGTCTCATTCCAGGAGACCCTCACTCTGTTGAATTTGGACGTTGCTTTGTCAAAACCGTAGTTACACTCATGAATGATGATGGACTGTGGGCAAAACTTAGCCACGGCGCTCGCAATCGCTGTAAGTTACTCTATGACTGGAAGAGTATCGCAGAAGACTGGATTGAAGAGTTAGAAAGATTGGCAAACAAAAAGAAATGTGGTTTGTAAAAAATTGTTATGTTTGCAACAAAGCTTTAATCATTTTTAGAACTATATTTAGGTTGAAATTTTGCTGAATGGGTAACAGCCTGTTTATTATAGACGTTTAAAAATTTCAACCTGTCAATAGTCTCTTCCGGGGGTATTTGTCTGATTACTTTATTTGTATTTGGGTCTATAACTGTGGTAATAACAATATTTAAATCCTTTTCTAATGAAAAGGCAACTTTTGTTCCGCCATGGGAGGGCATTGCAGGTGGGGACGTTTTCATTAGCAGTACTTCTGTCTCTGGTGCCTCAGATGGAGTTGTATACGTGTTAGTGTTGTTTTTTTTAACAGGCATGTCCTTGCTGGTGGAGAGTGCAGTATGGTCTTTATACAGAGTGACAGGATGAATATTATGGGTTTCCATACATTAACTCCTGCAAATTTACTTTATCATCAGTATTGCTCAAATGTTTCTCTGCGTATATACTTTTTATACTGTGCATACGGCGGGAGTTCTAAAACTTCATTTGTAGAGCGATGCAGCCCATCGCTCCACATTGAGAAAGCCTCCGGATGTCTGATTAAAATAATGTTTAATTGTAACTATATATTGCATGGTTGCAATGTTTCCGTTTGTACGCTATCTTGTACCTGAATCCATGTTTCTCGCAATTCTTTTAAAATCTTTAAAGTAGACTCGAAGTTACCTCGTTTAACTTCTCTCATGCAATATTCATACAATCTGAATAAGGAATTAGCGATTTCTGCATAATCAAAGTTAAGGGAATCAATTAACTCTGCAAGTACCGCACATAATTTGGCTTCGTCTTTGCGATTACAAGCTGTAATTCCTGCATCGTAAGCCTTGATTAATAATTGAATCGGATTTAAAGTCATAATTTCCTGTTCAAGGTAGGTATTACTCATTTTTTTTATAGCAACCATACGTTTTTAATCCTCCATAATAAGTTTTCACTGCGAATTCTATAATGATAAGGTTTTTATTATCCACATATATCAATAAAAGACGGTGTATTATCGATATGTTTTGCTAAGTTACTTATAAAACACTTTCCTTCCTTAATCTTTTCAAGGCTGAGAACAATGTTCTTAATACGTTGCTTCATTAGCGATATATTTTCAGCATTAAGGGAAACCGTATCTTCCAATAGCTGTCTGATTTTTTTTGCCAGTTCTTTTAATTGTAATTTCCGTTCATCATTATCGGTAAAATCATAAATTTCTTTAAGAGAATCATAATATTTTTTCGATGTGGTTAGTTTATCGATGAGAACCCCTCTCACTTTTATAATTTCCTCAAGCGAATTTCCGATGCAATCTTTTACTAACATCTTTTTTAATTTACTGGTATAAATAAAAAGTAACTGGTAATCTTCTACCTGACTTGCAAGGATACTTTGTATATCTTCTGGGTTCTTCAATTTTTCAGGGTAGTATTGAGGATTCATATGTGATTCAATCCTTTGCGGTTTAACTCAGAATAATTGTGTGTTATACAGTGATTGTGTGAGTGATGTTATCTGATTACCCTGAAGTACAAGATTACTCAATAGTTCCTGCATTTTATAAAATTGCTGACGAAACTGATTTTCTTTTATTCCTAAGCGTGTTTCTATCCTGCTTATTCTAGTATCAATATCAGTTATTTGTTTACTAATAACATTTTTTGTTTCATCAATTATGGAATTCCTGTTCGATGAGGAGCTCTCAACAAAAGGTTTTAAAAGCGTTTCAAGTTTTCTGGCGACTCCGTTTGTTGAATTGAATAAGTCTTCAACCGCCCTGGAATTGGAGGTAATGGCATTGTTAAATTTAGTCGTATCCGATAAACTTGCCTTTAAGTTGCTACTAATGGTAATGCCAATTTTATTCAGATAGTCTGGATTTCCTTCAGTAAGTCCCGTTATCTGCTCTGTTAGTTTTTGAAATAATTGGCTTCTGAGGGAGGTAAATGTCATGTTCCCAGCAAGTGGTCCCCGTGTCTTTGTGCTTGTATTTACGCCTGATTTATCCTTTATGTATTCTGTTACTGCGTTAAATTTATCCAGGAAGCTGGAGATCTTGGATTGAATTGTGCCGGTATCCTGCTTAACCGTTACTGTAGTATATGTAGTATCTGTATAGTTTGCGATGTTTGTATTTTTTAGGTTATAGGTAATACCGTTTATCATAAAGGTGTTTGTGCTTTTGGTTATTTCATCATTTGCAGAGGAGCTATTTATGGTAAATTTTGCATCTGTACCTGCTGTTGCAGTTGCGGCAGACAACTTTAGTGCATTCATAAGATTGCCACTAACATCAGACAGGGTAATTGTATCCGTACTACCGGTAGATTTGGACTTGAGTATGACTTTATCAAGAGAACTGTCATAGAACGCATTTACATTTGCTGGAGAACCATTTATTCTGGAGAGAACACTGTCTAAGGTGTCTATTTCAGTATTATATGCGATCGTTACCCCATTAATTTTAAAGCTTCCAGAGGTGGTACTGGTCAGTGCTGTATCGAAATTAGCCTTACTTAATAATACATTACTTTGAATACCCGTATTGCCGTTACCGGTATACGTACCAACAGTTATTTTTGACTGTGTGAAAAAGGGATTTGCACCAGTTTCTGATATAACCAGATCAATACTTCCGCTCTTTTGTTCAATAAAGAACTTATCCTCTGTCCTATCATAATAAATATTTGCATTTGCGGTCATATCTGTATTAACGGCATCCAGGAAAGCCTGTACCGTACTGTAGTCTGACAGAGTAAACGTTTGGCCGTTGATGGTTACGGTACCATCAGGAGGCTCTGCAAATCCAGCACTGGCGAAACTCTTTGATACATCAATGGTGCCAGAACCGGGAGCTACCTTTATGGCACTTTTGGCGGCGGATTTTGTTATTAATTCACCTGTACTTTGAATTGAAGCGCCAGTTGCTAATTGTTTTACGCGAACCTGAAATGACCCTACGGCTGCACCTGCACCTGCGGTTACGGTTAGTTTTGTTTCATCACTGGAACTGGATGTCCTTGAATTGTATATAGAACTTGTACTGGTACCGGACAGATCTCTTGCGGCTGTCAGGAGATCGGAAAGTTTGGATTTTAAATCGCTATAAATATTTAAGCTGCTGTTTAGGCTGGTTTTTTTGGTATTCAGGGATGTTAATGGTCTTCGTTCCAGGGCCATAAACTGATTAACCAATAAGTTAATGCTGGAACTTGAGTTGAACGCAGATGTTATTGATGATGATATGGCCATATTAAAATCCTCTGAAAAACAAGATTGGTTGATGAGGTTGCGATATATACCGAAGCGATTTTTACATTGTTGTTATTGAAAACTTCCTGGTTTTTGCAATTTGGAAAACAACACTTCTATTAGAAAAACCGGGGATGGATTTAAGAACCCATCCCCGGTATAAATCCTGTATTATCTGAAAAGACTTAATATGGATTGAGGTCCTGAATTCGCCTGGGCAAGCATTGCACTGGCGGTTTGCTGCAATATCTGCAGTTTTGTCGCATTCAATTGTTCATACGCCATATCAGCATCCTCAATTCGGCTTCTTGCAGCCTCGGTATTTGTCTTTGCTACAGTCAAGCTTGTTTCCTGATAGCTAAGCCTGTTCACCACTGCACCAATATAGCTCAATGCCTCAGATACGTCAGCAACAGCACTATCTATTCTGCCCATCAAGGTCTGTGCAGACGCTGATGAGCCTACGAGAGAACCTGCAAGTGTATTACCGCTGAGGCGTGTACCACCGCTAGCAGCATCAAGCCTTAATTGAGTAGCTCTAAAACCTGTATTACCACTCTCTAAACTGACATTGCCCGTTTTCAACAAATTAAACTGCAATATATCATTTGTGCTGCTGTTTCCACCGCCTATCTGGAATTTAAATAGTGCGTTCCCGGCAGTGGCGTTGCTTGAACCTGTACCGCTGAATATCGCTTTGGAATTCCACGTGGCCTGTGTGACTTCAAGGTTAATTTGTGTTGCCAGTGCTGCAAGTTCAGCTTTAATTGCCGTACGTTCTGACGTTCCAAGTGAATCATCAGCCGCCTGCGTTGCCTTTGTCTTCATCTGGGTCAGGATATCAACAATGTTGTTCAAATGACCTTCTGCAACTGATAACAGGTTTTTAGCTGATCCAATGTTGCTTAACGCCTGGCCAAGACCCTCTGCACGTGCATTAAACTTTTTTGCAATGGTATAGCCAGCTGCGTCATCACCTGCGGTGTTAATTCTTTTACCCGTAGCCAGCCTTAATTGAGAAACAGACAAACGGCCAGTGATATCAGACAGCGACCTCAGCGCGTTTAACGCATTAAGATTTGTATTAATTCTTGTGCTCATCCTAAACCTCCTTGTTGTATTGTTTTTCCCGTATTCCCTGACAGGAAGAAACTAGTTTGTTTTATTAAAATATACACACACTTTTTTGACCGACCGGCCAGGCCTTCAAACAATTTGCGGTACCTGCTGGTATTATCGGCAGAGGTCTTAAAAAGTTTAGAAAATTTAATAAAACTTCTTTTTTAAAGCAGCAAGATTTTGCAAGGCATAATTGCATGCCGGATCTATTTTTAACGCCGCCTCGAGGCCGATTATTGCAGATTCCAATTTTCCCATCCTGGCGTAGCAAGTGGCAATATTCGTGATGGCTGTTGCATCAGAGGGAGAACTTTTCAAATGTTTTTCCAGTAGTTCAATGGCCTTCTCGTATTCCTCTATTTCTATGCAGAGATTTCCGAGATCATGGTATATGTTGTCAGGCAAAGGGCTGGAGTTTAACATGTTATTGATAAACTGAACGACGCTCTTCTTGTCGCCTTTTTTGTATTTAATTCTTTCTGCAATACATTTAAGCCCCAGATGATCTGGATGAGACGAATTTATTATTTTTAATGCCTCTTCAGCCTCGTTCAGGAGATTTGCTTCTATCAGCAAATTTATCAAAAATATATGTGCATGTATATTTTTGTCATCTTTTTGTAGTAATTGTTTAACGGTATTAATGGCTTCCTGGTATTTCTTCCTCATGGCTTGTATCTTTCCCAGCATGAGGTAAATCTGATGGTCATTCGTGCCCAATTTTATGGCGGCTCTAGCCATGTTCTCAGCTTCTTCCAATCGATTTTGTATAACATATAAACTGGCGATATTTGAGTAATAGAGCGGTTCCTTATTATTGAGTTCTATAGCCTTTTTGTAGGCGACTTCAGCTTCGCCTATAAGTCCCAGGCTCTCGTAACATACGCCGATATTGTCATATGCCTTATGTTCATAATAATACGCATCAACGATGGACAACGTAAAGGAAGGGTTTTTGTTTTCTTTATCTTTTGCAATAAGATATTTTTTAAAATACTGTAAGGCATCGGTAAAGGATTCATTTTTTAATAATATTTCTCCCAGAACAAATAAAATATCGAGGGAATCCGGGTTTTCTTCCAGCGCTTTTTTACAGATTTCTTCAGCCCTATCCACTTGATTTGTGTTTAACAGGGCATATGCAAGGTCAATATATATTCTTTGTCTTTGACTTTTAGAATTAGGGTCTGTTTGTGACAGGGATATATTTAGTCCCTTTTCTCCAAGTTCAATAACCTTCTCAAAGTTATATTCATTTCTGTAGTTTCGGATGAGATTTGCCAT
>JABRVT010000095.1:0-1465 GCA_040048245.1 Candidatus Brocadia sp. | reverse complement strand
TGTGTCTTTCGTATTTAAGTTGAAAGCTTAGGGTCAAGAAGTCCGCAATGTTGATGAATCTTGAGTAAGAAGTATTTGACGTCTCGATAACCGTATGCCATGCGCTTGAACCTCTTTATTTTGTTATTGATTCCTTCTGATATAGCGGACGTTATTTTGCAAACAAAATAGTTCAGAACATAATGCCTCTTCCGGAAAAATTTGTATCCTAGCTCTACAAATGATGCTATCCCAGACCTTATTGCTGTCCCTATCCACGCCCTCAGATTTGCATATGCTACCCTTCGATTACTTGCTACATAAAGAGAAAGAAACTGCTCCTTTAAAAGCATTGCCTTATATACCTTCTCATTGAGCGTTGAGAGTTTATCTAAAATATCCTTCTGCTTATTTGTAACCTTATTTTGCATCAATATAAACCTCTTGTTGCAATGAAGAATTCGACTCAAGTCTTCCTGGTTTTGTTGCCTGGCTTTTCTGAGTTCTTCCTTCCTTACCGCATCTACTGCCTCATTGAGATACTTCTTTACATGAAAATGATCCAATACTATCAAGGCATTCTTCAAATGCTCTTTCGTAGACGTAAGAAAACCCTTTGCTCCATCACTTGCCACTGCCTTTATCCTCTTACAACCTTCCTTGCCTATCTTACGATAAAATTTATCCAGCGTTGTCTTGCCCCGCCCATCGTGATTCCAAATCACCTTGCGCTTTTCCACATCAACAACATTGGTAACATACTTGTGCCACTTCTGCCATGCAACCTCATCCACACTCATATGACGCGGCGCCTTCACTTTCTCAATTCTCTCCAGTGATAACTCCTCTAACATCTCCTTATCTATCCGGTACACCGTCTCATCGTCTATTCCAAGAAACCATCCTGCTTCCTTATTTGTCGTTATTGAGGTCAGTCGATACACCTGTTCCACAAAACGCTTCGTAAATCTCCCCCTTATCCACTCGTGCTCCTCTACCCGAATACTCCCATCTTCAAGGCACATCGATTTCCTCTTCGGTACGTGCAAATATACCCTCCTACCACTCATCGGTAGGTCTTCTACTGTTATTCTTCCCACACTATGCACTGCCGTATTGTGCACTTTACCGCAACCTGAACATACACTCGCTCTTTCTTCCTCTTGCTCCAATAAAAACTCTATACTGCTTTCCGTGCTGGATATCATATGCGTTACTTTAAATCCTGGAATTCGTAATAATTCTGTGATAGTATCTAACCGCATCGAATTTCTCCTCGTGTAGTATGATCTTATCTCTCATAAAACCATATTACATACGGATGAAATTCGATGCTATCCTTTTACTCTCATCTTTTACCCTATCTTCCCTACTTATATTTTCCTGTCTTCAACTTTTTTACGAATGAACCTAAATTTCAATTGCTTTAGAACCCGTTTGCAATACACTGGATCGAGACTTTTTTCCCCCATTTGAACGGGAACAG
>JABRVT010000094.1:0-13982 GCA_040048245.1 Candidatus Brocadia sp. | reverse complement strand
TGTCTACATCTCGGTTTTTGTTGCTCCAGATGGTTGAGTCGGGGCTATTTCCCCGATTCTTTTTTGCCCAGCAAGGGTATTATAGGCGGTAGATTTCCGCTGAATAGTTACATTTTTTAGTCATAAATAATGCGCCCGAGACGATTTGAACGTCTGACCTACGGTTTAGGAAACCGTTGCTCTATCCTGCTGAGCTACGGGCGCATTGGACTCTTGAATGTAGTTCCTAGCAGGGAACAAAGATAACTGTGCGAACATCAGATATATTAAAAAAATGAATTATAACCTTAAGTAACAAAAAATCAATATTATTTACATTTACGCCTTTTCCATCTGAAGAATTCAATTGAAGTGGAGCAGGCTTCATATTACAATGCAACGACAGGGTAAATACGTCTTATTTGCTAACGCACATACATTGACTCGTTTTATTGCAATGAATAAAATGACAGGGGAGAAAAATATTATGCCCTTTCTTATCCAATATTTCTCACTATTGCTTCTTTCAGGCATATTCATCGCTGCTGGTGGTTGTGGCGTACATGACCCCGATTACTACAATCGCAGGGGGGTTTCTATGGACAGTCAGGGCAGGATTGATGACGCCATTGGTGAATATAAAAAGGCATTACGGCTGGAACCTTACAATAGGGAGTCGCATTATAACCTCGCCGTAGCCTACCACAAAAAGGGATTGTATAAAGAAGCTATTGAAGAATATAAAACCGTACTGGAACTCTATCCAGATGACCCGGAGACCCTCTATAATCTTGGCGCAATATATGCGCGAAGCAACATGCAGGATGCAGCTATTTTTGCCTGGGAAAAGGCGGTAGAACTAAAACCTGATTTTACAGAAGCACATTACGTTTTAGGATTTACCTATGCCCAGAAAAAGCAATTTGATGAAGCTATCAAAGAATATAACAAGGTGCTTGAGAAAAAACCAGATGATGCAATTACCCATAACAACCTGGGAGTCGCTTATACCGAAAAAGGGCTGCTGGATGCGGCTATTGATGAATTAAGGAAATCTGTTAAGATTAATCCATCGATGGCTATGACCCGCAAAAATCTTGAATTTGCCTATAGAAAAAAAGGGATGGAGGAAGAGGCTGATAATGAATTCAAGATCTACGAGGAATTAACCAAAAAGGGAAATCAGGCACAATAAGATAATTACCAATTATTAATTGGTGAAACCTCTGTGACGATTTAATAATAAATAATTTCGACGCTGCAATTATATTATGGACAAGAGACTCTTCCGCCATAAACATAAAGTGGAAAAAAACCGCTAGAGGCCTAATCTACAGGATCATACCCGGAGCCACCAAAGGGATGGCACCTTAGTACACGCCACGCCCCCAGGCAAATGCCCTGAAGCACCCCTTTTTTTTCTACTGCATCTATCATATATTGAGAGCATGTCGGTTCATAACGGCAGGAAGGATGAAAAAGGGGTGATATAATAAACCGATAGACCTGTAGCAGTTTAATGATGATAAATTTCATTGGAAAAAGTTTCATTAATCCGAAACAGCAATTTTTTAAACCCCCCTTCAAGGTCTTGCAGTTTCAGAGCAGATGTGAAGGGATGCCTGGGAATGGCAATAATATCAACGGGTATTGTCAGTAGGTGCTTATTCAGCCTGTATGCCTCCCTTAGCAGTCGCTTTGCGCGATTGCGACGCACGGCGTTTCCTACTTTTTTACCCACAACCAGTCCCAGACGGGAATACTGAAGCTTGTTTGGTGTGACATAGAGAACGACCCTGTCATTTTTGAATACCTTACCCTCACGGAAGGCCTTTTCAAATTCCTTCTTTCTGGTTAAACGTTCAGCCCTAGTAAATTGGAAATTCATACAAAATTAAATTATCAGAAACACATAACGAAGTCAATGATTACCAGCGACAAGGTCAAACAATGCCACGGAGTTTCCCGATCTCCACTGACAGGGGTAATGGTTTGAACCCCAGGGCAAAGGCCTTTGAGCTATCAAGCGAGACGTCCGGAGGTCTGGGTGCTGGCATAATTACATCCTTCTGTCTGCACGGCACCAGCTTGGCTTCATGGATGCCAAGGGTATCCATAAGCAACTTGCCAAAATTATAGCGTGAAATGCGTTCAATGCCTCCCAGGTGGAGTATTCCGCTGACTTTTCCAAGGGCCAGAAAAATCCCGTAAACTGCGGCTTTTACGCTTACTGGAGTCCTGAATTCATCCACGAACAATCGTAACTCCCGGCCGGTTCTCATTGCCTCTATCATTGGTTGGATGAAGCCTCTGGCATAGGGACCTGGAGCTCCAAACATCAGGGCCATACGGCAAACAGCAACCAGAGGATAGTATTTGAGCACGCCATTCTCAGCCAGCGCTTTCTGTTCACCATAAAAATTGACGGGACAAACCGGGTATTCCTCACGATACGGGGCATTCAAGCCATTGAACACCAAATCAGTTGATGTAAAAACACACGAGATTTTATAGTCGGCGCATAGCGCTGCAATATTAACGGCGGCATCCACGTTGATTTTCTGCGACTCAGTCTGGTGGGTTTGACAAAAATTTGGGTCGGAGTTTGCGGCTGTGTGGATTACTGCATCCGGGCGGATTTCATGAAATAGTTTCTTTAGTACTTCAAAAGCTGTTAAATCAATTTTCACGATATTCACACCTGCAATTTCCACACGGTGGGAAAATACCGTCCCGAAGACCTTCCATTCATTCTTTACTGCTACTGCCTGGCAGATATTCCATCCGAGAAAACCACTGGCACCGGTAACAAGTAAATTTTTCATACGAAGACTATGGCGAACAGGATAGGTCGCACCGTTTCTTTAACTCCAAAGGAGCGTTACTCATTTGAACAGATCCATAAAAAAATCGATTTTGATAGAATACCTCTTAATAATCTGAATTTCAAGTACTTATGAATATATTTGACATTAATTATTAACGGGGTTATACTCTCATCAGACGCTTAAGCCATTTAAATAAAATGGCTTATATGTTGAACAAATTTCTTTGCCAAATTAAGCTTCAGGCGATTTTTCAATGCATAACGAAAGGGCTCTTTGCTTTATAAAGTGCATAAAAAATCAATGAAACATCCTATACAACTACAATAAATTGAGGAGCAGATATGTTTTGTCTTTTGAGTATCTTGGAAACCTTCGATAGTTCTGTCGGAAAACTTCTCATGGCAGCCGTTTTAGGTGGAATTATTGGGTGGGAAAGGGAACGGCGGGGGCGACCAGCAGGATTACGGACACATGTTCTTGTATGCGTGGGTGTGACACTGATGATGGTGGTTTCTGAACACATCTTTCAAAGGTATAAAACCTTTGCTGCTGATTCTATCATAAGGGTTGACCCTGCAAGGATTGCTGCCCAGGTGGTAACCGGAATTGGTTTCCTGGGTGCTGGCACAATTATGAGATTTAAGACAACGGTGAGGGGATTAACTACTGCGGCATCCTTATGGGTTGTAGCAGGCATTGGTTTGGCAATAGGAAGCAGCTGTTATATACCTGCACTACTTACAACGCTTATCACCCTTTTTGCACTACTGGTAGGACCTCTCTTTGAGCGCGACATCAAGCGCGATACTTACAAAACGCTCAAGATATGTGTCTCAGACTCAGAACCAAATTTCACGTCCATTATGGACATATTAAAAAGAAATTCCATGGAACTGCAGCATTACGAGTTTGAACGCGATCTTGTGAAAAACGAAGTCCAGTACAATATCAATGTGCGGTTTAAAGACGAGTCAGCGGTCTTAAAAGTCTGCGATGAAGTTACCAAATCGATCAAGGAAATTAGCAAACTAGGATGGGAGTAATGGTTTTTTGATTATCTAAATATCTATCAAATAAACATTTGACAATATATAGCCCATTTGATATATTTCCCGTAATCTAAGCGGGTCGTAAGTGCAAAAGAAACCCGAAGGACGCAAATTGAAAAATTAACAGACCTGGCATATTCATGTATTGATAACTGTTTTCATGGGAGATACGGGAATGATAAAGAATCTAGTATCGCCATTCAGGGTACCAACGTTAATGGCAGTATTAGTTTCTGTATGCATCTACGGATGTTCTAAGGTTGATATGCCTGATGAGGTTATCATCGCATATCAAAAAGCCATTCGCATAAATCCAAGTTTGGCAGAAGCGCACTACAATTTGGGGATGGCATATAACAACCGGACGATGGCCGATGAGGCTATTACAGAGCTGAAAAAGGCCACAGAGATTAATCCAAATTATAAGGAGGCGCTTTTTCAGCTTGGTTTGCTTTATGCAGAAAGAGGCCTTTGGGAAGATGCAGTAACCGCACTCAAATCTGTGATACAATTAGACCCTGATCATGAATTAGCGCACAGCAAGCTAGGGGATGTCTATACGGCCAGAAAGATGCTGAGTGAAGCCATTCATGAGTATAGACGGGTGTTAGAACTTAACCCCAGAGACGCCATATCCCTGTATAATTTAGGGGTGGTTTACAGTTTGAAAAATGAGCCAGATGAGGCACTTAATGCATTCAGGAAGGCCATTGAGATCAATCCAAATTACACGGATGCCCATTTCAGTTTAGGCCAGATATATCTTGATAAAAAAAAGATGCTGGATGAGGCGGTGTCCGAATTCAGAAAAGTTACCGACATCAATCCTAACCATGCCCTTGCGCACTATCATCTTGGCTTGACTTATTATGCTAAGGGAGATAACGTTAAAGCAGCTGAGGCTTACAGGCGATCGATAGAAATTAATCCCAAAAACCCAAGGGTCCATTATAATCTCGGTATCGTCTATTCTGAAGAGAGGTTGTTTGACAACGCAATCGAGGAATTCAGTGCCGTTGTGAAACTCGATCCGGGAGACGCAGATGCACATTATCGGCTCGGTAAGGCTTATGCCGACAAACGGGTGCTTGCTAATGCCATTGCCGCGGTGCGTAAGGCAGCGGCAGCCCATTATAACATACAGAATCCTTATTCAGATAAAAGGGTGCTTGACGAAGCAATTACCTCGCTGCAGAAGGCCATTGAAGTAAATCCCTATAATCCGTCAATATACTTCGATCTTGGAAGCGCATATTCACAGAGCAGGATTCTGGATGAGGCAGCAGCCGCACTTGAAGAGACCGTCAGAATTGACCCAAATTTTGCAAAGGCGCATTACGGTTTAAGTATTATTTATGAGCGAAAGGGTATGAAAGAAGAGGCACAAAGGGAGTTTTTGGCATATCAGAGATTAACCGGTGAGTGCAAAAAGTAAAATTTGAAAAGAGATAATAAAGAAATAATAAGAGAATTTTAGGCAAAACCCAAGTAAAATTATTTGTTGACAACACAAAATTCAAATTTATAATATGAAGGCCGAAAAGGGCAAACCCCGAGTGATTGGGGGACGCAAAGGAAAGGGTCTTTAACAGGTTTAATGCTTGGCTTACCTGAAATACGAAAAGAGGTGGGTGCAATAGACAAAGCTTTAACTTTTAAAGATAGCCTTACTGCCGGAGATGTTCAGGAACGAATATTTTCACAGTAAGGCTTTTTTTATTTGTAAAAACTTCAAGTTAAGGTGGCGGTCTATGTGCAGAAAAATATTATCCACATTGGTGCAAAACCCAAGAATGTATTTCAGGAACAGGATTATGCACCATGGTGAGAGGATTATCCAATACCTTTCACTTGTTATGATTGTGGTTGCATCGGGTTTGTGTATTTCTATCCCCTTTTTTACCGGTGTTAAAATTGAGTGGAGGGGCATGCCATCGAATACTGAAAACCCTCCTTTCATACAAGACCTCGAAAAACTCTGCCACATCGATGTAAACGAGAGGTCATGGAAGTACATTATCATACACCACAGCGCCACTGCAAAAGGCAATGCTGCCCGATTTGATCAGTATCACCGGAAAGACAGAAAATGGCAGTATGGCCTTGCTTATCATTTTGTGATTGGGAACGGGTCTTTTTCCGAAGACGGTGAGATTGAGGTCAGTGAGCGATGGAAAAAGCAAATTCACGGCGCACATACGGCGAATATGGATTGCAATCGTGTAGCAATAGGGATTTGCCTGGTTGGTGATTTTGAAAACGGTGGGGCACCAACGGAAAACCAGTTCGAGTCGCTCGTCAGACTTATTCAATATCTTTCCAGAAAATATAACATTACCCAGTCCAATATATTACAACATAAGCAGGTATATCAGAAATGTACTGCCTGCCCTGGTAAGAACTTTCCATTCGCAGAACTCAAGACAAGGCTGATGCAAATCGCATCAAAAGGAAGTACCCATACCCAGGAATTATAGAAACAGACGGCTTAGTGTACCGGTAAAAAGGCTTTTCCAGGAAGTTTGTTCAGTATTTTTATTTGGCATCCTGTAATCTTTTGACTTATGGCTGCACCTGGTTATTTTGTCTGTATCTTTGATAATTCTGTCTTCACATCCGCAAGGGAAAGGCCATAAATTTTTCCATATTCCTGCAGTTTCTTGTCATATTTATAATTTCGTGCAGCCACAAGCCCAAATCCCCCACCCTGAAAATATTCATATATCATAATGGTCTGCTCTTCGGTATCTACAAGGTAGAATGGCTGCCTGTTGCCCTGTTTCTCCCCAACGACACCAAAAACATGCCGTGCATTTCCATCGCCCTGCGCAACAACATGATTTGTTGTATCTTTAAATACCAGAATCATAGACAGGAAGGCAATAATAACGAGTAAAAGTGTATTTACACTGTATATTTTGCGCATGATAATACCTCCAAAACCATTCTAGTATGTAACTTTCTGTTTCAAAGCAAAGGTAGTTAATTCTTTTTGTCATTTAACGAAGCGGCGTTAAATTTTTTATCTGACATATCAACGAAGTTCGCCTCCTGCTCTTCCCTGATGAGAATTGTAGGTTTTAAAAGTATAACGAGATTTGATTTTATATTATTTTTTTGGTCGCGGGTAAATAACCTTTTTAATACCGGTATCTTGGAAAGGA
The DNA here is from genome assembly GCA_040048245.1 of Candidatus Brocadia sp. Classification (GTDB taxonomy): domain Bacteria; phylum Planctomycetota; class Brocadiia; order Brocadiales; family Brocadiaceae; genus Brocadia. The sequence continues at coordinate 6,962 of JABRVT010000094.1, read as the reverse complement.
TCGGAATACCGGTTGTAAGACTATCTTTCGTGATAGAACCCAACCCGCCAATCATCAGTGTACCTTTGTCAGGCACACTAACCGTTACAGATACCTGAGAAACATTTATTTGTGGTAACTGGACTGTTTGTTCCGGAGGTATGTTGGCAGTGCCAACACCTCCGCCACCAATGGTATCTACATTCGTAGATAATCTGCTGAAAGTGAACGTATCTATTTTCTCAACCTGAAACACAGATGGAATTACTTCCAGATAGATGTACTTTCTGTCTGCTGACACCACAGGTCTTACGTCAAAAGTGGTTCCCTGGGGTATTGTTCCGATAACAGGGGTCACGACACCTTCGGAAACCGAAGTGCTTTGAACGAAATTGATGGTTTTGACAACGGCAATATTCCCGCGCTGGGTATTGGACAACGTTATTCTGGGAGAAGTTAGTATCTCAGAGCCTTTGCTTTCCTGGACGGCACGCAGAAACCCTTTCAGCATAGAGTCACTTAAGATGGAATAGTTGATCTGGAGACCTTCGGCAGATACAAGGTCGCTGATATCGGTTTTGGCACCCGTATCAAGGGAAGTATTCTCGCTGAAAAATTTACTAAAATTGCTACCTATATCTTCAAAGAATGTATCCGAGACTGTAATAAAACGGGCTTCAATACTTACCTGGAGGTTTTGAGACGACCTCAGGGAAGCCAATAATGCCTCAATTTGTTTATGGACATATTTACTATTGACTACCACAATGTCTCCGGGTTGACCCATCCTGGCAATGATACTTCCTTCCCCCTGCCCCGTGATATTAATGCTTCGTTGTGTGCCGATTGCAGAAGCACCAATAACACTGACACGGGATGACCAGGAGGAGGGCTCTACGGTTGCTACAATCAACTCAATTAAATCGAATACCCGTTCCGATGGGTCTTTCACCTTAATGGACTCTCCCCTCCTTATACTCATACCACCAACCTGGGCACTGGCGGCCGCTGTAATATCAAATTCAAGTGGTTCTCTGTCGTCCATATTAATTAAAATATCTCTTACATCATAGACGCGCATTTCCATTTTTTGTTTGTAAATATGTATGATATCACCTTCAATTACATATTCGTGACCCTTCGGCAAGAGATATTTCAAGGCGGTTCTCAGTGGCACATCCTTAAGTTTTAAAGAAACGGATGCATTTCCCGCTTCCGGATCGATAATCATATTAATATTAGTCTTTTCTCTTATAAAGACAACAACGTCCCGCAAGGGTGTGTCCAGAAACTCAAATGAAATGACCGTATTCAGTGCATCTTCGATGACCTTTGGAGTTGACTCAGGAACAGGATCCGGGATCAGCCGTAGCTGCTCTGTTTTTCTCCTGTTTTCCTCTATAATTTTATCCAGTTCCGGCAGCGTGCGTTTCAAGACGTCTTTCCATTGTTCCTTTCCTGGAAATTGTAAGGTGTCCTGGTATGGAATAGCTGCCTCCCTGAGATATTCATTGCTTTTTAACTTTTCCTGTACGTAGGTGGCTTTCAGGTTCCCGGTGATATGACGGTGTCTTATATCATTGATCTTTTCTTTCAGATATAATGCCTCTTCATTAGCTGGATCTGCAGCAAGTATCGCATTGATTATTTCTATAGCATCGGCATATCGTTTATCCTCAAGCGTAGTATATGCCTTCTGAAGCAAAGATACCGCGTCCTGCTTGGGGACAGGTGAGGCTGCCGTTTCCTGATGTACGACGCTCTTATCCTGCATCTCGCACGGGGCTTTTTTTTCTTCCAGAAACCGCCTGGATTCCCTGAGAAGTGTCTGTGCTTCCGTATTATCAGGTTCCAATTGGATGGCCAATTCAAGCGAGCCAACGGCCTTCGCATAATCTTTCAGTCCAATATGTATTTTTGCGTTTTTAAGGTAATAGTTGTCTGCGGGAGGAGATTTTGTTTCCGGGGCATCCCTGTTTTGTGCCTGGGATTGATTCGTGACAAGGGATGATAAACACGTATTCAGAATAATAATTGGGATGAGGTTAAGGATACTTTTCATGTGAGCCCCTTTTTCAAAAAGTCGTATTGTCAAAAATTCAACAACAGAGTACACAGAGAAATCTTTGAAAATCAATAAGGCACAAGTTTTATGCCTTTAATACCTCTGCGGTATCCTTTTGATTTAGATTATTAACAGTTTTTAGTTGGCTGGAGAGGTATTTACTGTTGAGTAAACAGTAACTGTTTCTGTTCCTAAATTCACTAATTCTCCAATCCATAAATCGTAGGCCACTCCCTTTTTGTCTTCAAATACGACCTTTGAAGCCGAAATCATGTGTTTTTCCTCCAAAATAGAGGTACCTATAAATTCATCCCTTTCATTCCGAAGTAGAATAGTTTTTTTTATGATAAGCGGTTTTTGAGCAAGAGGAATAATCTTTATCAATCTGCAGTGTGTGTTAAAATCCACCAGTTCTCTGTTTATTACTTTTTTCTCACCAATTGTTTTTCCATTCTCCACGGCAAAGCTTTCGGTTAACCAGTTATCCCTATGCAGCTTCCTGACCTGAATCAAAGCCAGATCGGAGGTACCTCCCTTCAGGATAAATTCTATGCTTCCCGGAGCATGCCCCCCCTCTGTGTATGGAAGTGTTTGTGATTCTGATTTTCTTAATAAATCTTTGGTTGTAATACCTGAAATTATTTCCCCTTCTGTGAATTTACTGAAGAGACAGGGTCGCTGCACATAGTCAGCGTGCAGTGTGGCAGTAAATCGTGATTCCAGCCGTGCTGTATCGCTTGGTTCATTATCCCGGGCCGGGGGTGTACTTGTTTTGAGTTTTCTGTCAATTACGTTTGACAGTGAAAGCAATCTTGTATCAAATTCAAGCGTTCTCAGATTTAATGTAACAAAGGTATGAATTATTGTATAAATAAGGTAACCCGTAGCAACGGCAAGGACAACCTTTTCAACATGTCTGAAGACAAAGTTTTTCATAATTTTAACATTAAAAAACAATAGATTATGCCTTATAATCGATAACGTATACATCAATAACAACATTGATAACCGGACAGAAGGCGTGGTTGCTTGCGCCTTTCTTGCCCGGAATATCTCTGCTTTCCGTCAATGTGCGTGGGTTCAGTACCTTATTAGTGCTCAAAATTGTAATACCCTCAATGACAAATGGAATATCTGATTTTAAGATATCACGCAGGAGAAATTGAATACAGTCTGCCAGCAATTCAACCTCGATGGTAACGGGTATAGGTGTATAAATATGTGCGAAAGAAGGGTCGTAGGAAGGGGACGTTTCCCGGAACGTGAGTTTTTCAAGCTTTATAATTCCGCTATTGTTCAGGGCAATATTGACGATCGCTTCCAGAATCCAGAATCTTTTTTGTACAGGCAGGATAGCATCCCATGTAGGAATATCAGACCCCCAATTTTGAAACGGTAAGGCGCCTTCATTCACAACAATATTATTTGTTCCCAATTTTGCTAGCAAGGCAGAAGTCCTTTTTCCATATTCATTCTTCCAGAGCGCTTCATCTTCAATTTTTATCAGACCTCTTTCAGCGTCTTCTCTTGAAAAAACTGCTTCCAGCCTGCTGTCTCTTTCTTTCAGAAATGACCTGCACTTCTCAATTTCTTCATCATAAAACTCTGATTCCTGTTTTGCCGATGCAATCCATGCATCGTTATAAATGTCTTTTTTTAATGCCAGTCTCTCCATGGCCGCTGATAAATCTTCAATGTCCTTATATGACCTGGCATACCGGTTTGACAGCGGAAATATAAGCACAACCAGGAGGAACAACAAAAAGAAACCTGCACTGCCTGCGAATATCCAGAAGCCAGACATCCCTGCAAAAATGCCTGTAAAGATTTTCCTGAATTTCAGGAAGGTTATGTTTCTCTTGATATTCATACCTTACACACCAGCATGTCCATTCATGATTTTTTAACCGATGTTGAAGTCCCGTTGATTAACGACAACGAATTTTCTTCTAATCGAACCTCATCTTCAGACTTTACAATCCACCGAACCTCAAAAGTAATATAGCTGTCTCCGCCTTCCTTACGATCTATCTGACGGGACGAGCCCCGAACGATTTCTGCATTTTTAAATGCAGGAACTTTGTAGTCAAAAATGGTCATATTTTGAATAGGTTTCAGGATACATTCTTCTATAAAACGCATACCCGGCTCTTTACTTTCTCCCTTGATTCCCATAAGAAGCAATCTTCTTGAAGTACCGGGTTTTGCAGAAGTAGCAGGCTTTTTCATCTGTGACGTATCCGGAGTCGTTTGTTTTTCAGCACCATCAGTTTTCACAGCATCTGCATCAATCCAGGAAGACCGGATACTAGTTATCGATACATTGTCGGGTATCAGTGACAGTAATTTATCCAACACTTCCATCCAGACAAAACGATAAGAATCGATGGAGGAAATCATGTCAAGTTCAGATTTTTTTGTCTGTGCAATGGTTTCAGCATTTTTGTACTTTCTTTCGAGTTCCTTTATATCCTGCAATACTTTTTGATGACGTTCACAGGAACCGTGAAGATGGGAAATCAGGACATGGAATCCACAATATTGAATGATCAGTGACGCAGCGAAACAACCAAGGGTGGCTATAACATAGGGTTTCTTCTTCGACATCTCTGCCGCTTTGATGAGTTCCTGGGGCAATAAGTTTATTTTTATTTTTCCGAATCCTATACCCTGCAGTGCGAGTCCTAAGGCAACACCCAGATACGTTACATTTTCGCTGAAATAAACAGGGCTGACGGTGGCGGATAATTCCAGATTGTTCAGGGTTTTAAGGACTTTCACCTCATAGGCGAAGTTGTCGGTAATATATTTTACATTAATGGGATCTTTAAACCTGTTTCCCATAAGTAAAAGGGTCTTAAAATGTACCGGTTCCTTCATTAAGGATTTGTAATATTCCATCGACCTCTGGATTTCTTTTATAAGATCAGTATCTACCTTAGAAATTGGAATACTTCTGAGCCAGAAATATTGGTCGTCGGCGATGATAATATCCGCGTTTTCTGTTTCCAGGTTTATGATAATGGTCAGTCCGTCGGTTTGCCGGTCAAAAGAAATAAAGTTGAAAATAGCCAGGGGCGAGGCCTGTATTGCAGTTAGTCCGGTATGAAGTGGCGAGATGTTTGCCAATAACTGGTCGAGGGTTGTCCGTTTAGAAGCAAACATACCGATTTCCATGCTCTCTGTGCCGGGGACCTGTTCCGCTAATTGCTGGTAGTCCCATACAATGTCTTTGAGGTCAAAAGGGATTTGTTGTTTCGCCTCATAGCTGACAATATTTTTCAACTGTTTCTTGTTTACCCTGGGAATAGCGGTAAACCTGGACAATACGAATTGGCCCGGAATGGACAGTATTACATTATCGGTCCCGGCGATGTGACGTTTTGCAAGGAAGGCTTGAACAGCCTCTTTTATAACCGGAGATTGCAGGAAATTTCCATCGGATGGAAGCGCCGGATATTCGACAATATCCATATCTTCAACCAGCAGCCTGCCCGATATCTGCGTAATCCTTACCGCCTTTAAAGCACGATCGCCAATATCCAGCCCCCATGCACTCCTTGTCCTGTATTGTGTCAAAGCGCGGCTTAGTTTTTGGATACCAGAGCTGCGTATTTTCGATGGAATATGCAAATGAGGAAATTTCATTTACGCCCTTCCTTTGAGGGTTTACTTTGTGTAAAATATTCAAGTGCCTCTTCAGAAAGTCTCGTGGTATCACTATCGGCACTGGCGCGGATCCAGTGGATATCCGGAAAACTCCTGAACCACGTCATCTGCCTTTTTGCAAACCGGCGTGTTCTTTGTTTAATTTCAGCAGAAACTTCAGAAAGTGTGTACTTCCCATTGAAATAATCAATAATTTCTTTGTATCCAAGCGCCTGTGAGGCCTGCCTGCTTAACCCCAAGGGGTTGCTTAATAATGTTCGTACCTCCTCTACAAGACCGCGCATAAACATACGATCCACACGTGCTTCTATGCGCTTATATAAAACATCGCGTTCGTATTCAATCGCAACCAGTACACAGTCATATTTGGGATTTTTATGGCCAAATTGTGTCTGAAAATAAGATATGCGCTGTCCCGTCATCCTAAAAACCTCAAGCGCCCGGATGATCCTCTTCTGGTCATTGAAATGTAACTTGCCAGCCGTTTCAGGATCAATGTCAGCAAGCATCCTGTGCACATAGTCTGGACCTTTTTCCATGGCCACAGCCTTTAAATAGTTACGATATTCCCAGTCAGCGGGGGGGCCTTCAAACAAACCATCCATAATGGCTTTTAAATAAAGGGCAGTCCCACCCACGACAATGAATTTTTTGCCTTGTTGACAAAGACTTTGTGTAACGATCTCAAAATCCTTCACATACTGACCTACACTATACTCTTCCCAGGGATCTACAATATCTATTAAATAATGTGGAATCTTGCTTCTTACAACAAGGGAAGGCTTTTCTGTCCCGATATCCATACTACGGTATACAAGCATTGAATCAGCCGAGATTATGCCGGCACCAATATTTTTAGCAATTTTTAAGCCAATGTCTGTCTTTCCGCTTGCCGTGGGTCCTGTAAGTATCCAAATTGGCAGAGGCATGGGTATGTTTTGAATATAATTGAGTAAAATGTTTATTTTTATGCGATAGATGTATAAAAAATCAACAGGCTTTGATTATACAATGTAATTTGCAATATGTAAAACAAACGTATTTTAAAAATTACCTGACTCGAAAATTTAATTATTAATACTTGCGTTTACCAACAACACCGTAAATTCCCCTTCCAGGATGTTCCAGATGGGTTTCCAATATACCCATGTGGACTCCATCGCCACATGGGTTACCCCTTCTCTGCGCATCCAATCAGACAACAAAAGCAAATCCTTCGTCATTGTCGAATACGTGCGTTTCTCAATAT
>JABRVT010000093.1:0-6070 GCA_040048245.1 Candidatus Brocadia sp. | reverse complement strand
CCTAATTTATCCGCAAGCTCTTTTGCCCTCTGCTCATGGCTTTCACCTTGCATTAGGATAAATGGTTTGTCTATGGGATCGTGCAAAAGAGCAGAAAGTTTTTTCGAAAAAATCTCATTGGTCATATTGAACCTCTAAATTGTTGCTGTTTTTGCATATTACATGAAGGATAGGAAGAAGGAAAGGCGGAATTTAAAGTTGTAATGATAGGAATAAACTCATTCCCTAATTTAGCGATGCTTACATAAATTGGAGAAGCCATTCTTATTGGATTACCGCTAATTTTTCCTGCATAGCCAAGAGAAGGGTCGTTATACTGATGCGATGCATTTCCTATTTTCGTTAATAAATCAAATGGGTCTTTTTCTGGTTTGCCTAAAGAAATTTCCCTTATAAATGGATAATTTGCTTTGGGGGAAGCCTTTCTGAATATTTTCATATCTTTGATACAAAAATCATTTTGTATTGAGTTAAGTTTATTAAGTATAAATTGGATTAATCCATTATTGTTTGTGAAATTCCAGCTTTCACAATGAACACTTCCAAAACCTCTGCGGCTTCTTTTTCCCAGACCACCGAGCAACACAGATAATTCATAAATAATTTTGAAATTTGTAATATCGTCTTTTCCAGAAATGATAATGGAAAACCTTTGTCCGGCGTTGAAGCCTTTAAATTCAAATTTCTTAGTTCTATGTGGAACAGGCGAAAAGTCACCCGCCGTTAAATTATTTGCAATTATTCTTACTAAAAACTTTGATTTGCCAATTTTTTCGTCACTGCTTCCAAATAACTTTCCTTCTTCTTTTCCTAGCTTTTCTATATTATTTTCCGCCTTAATTGCTCGCCACCAGAACCGCATCATTCCTTTTATAGATGGAGGACGGAGTTCCGGAGCCTTTCCATCGACTCCAGCCAGAAACATCGGCGTTATGATTTCACATTCAAAAGTTATTGAATTCATTTTTAACTCAACCCCTCTTTTTTCAAGGTAACAAATTGTGACCTTCTCTCGTTTATGGAATATCAAAAACAGCAAATCTCAAAACACAAATCATAATTCATAAATTGTAAATCTAAAACCTTCTCAACTCCCCAACTCTCTAACTCCATAACTCCTTAACCTCGCAACTATCTCGTATTACGTGTACCGTGGCCCGTTTGCCGTAAATCACTAGAACCTAATCCCTAATATAAAATCCGAAGTCCGAAATCCAAATATAAAACTCCCCACTCTTTAACTCCTTCAGTCTTCAAGCCTTTTTAAAATGGCATTCCAGATTTCAGTTAATTCCAGGCGTTTTGCCCACTCAGAAATATAGTTCCGATCTACTGCATCCCCGCTGATTTTCAGGATACCCGTAATATCGCGAAGATGTTTTTCCGAACCTCCCTGTTTATAAAATTCCATTTTTTTTATAATAACGTCTTCCGGAGACGAGAAGTCTGCCTGATATGTTTCAGCGGGATAGATTCGACGTACCCGTTTAAATCGGTTCTCGTCAAATAGTGTATTTTTCTTTACGATTACATCTACCTTAAGACCTGACTTTGGATGTATAATATTAAACTGCCCTTTACAACGAATTGCATTCCTAATCATTTCTTCACTGATATAGAATTCCTGAATCGGAAAAGCATTAAGCAAGCCGGGAATATGTTGTTCTTTTATATCTGCTACAATGTCAATATCATTTGTTAAACGCGATTCTCCGTATGCCATAGCTGCAACAGAGCCTGTAACAAGATATGATATATGAAGACATTCGAATACCCCCACAACTTTTTGAAGTAATTCAAACGGTCCCATGTGAAAGCCTCCTTGCCACTTCCACCGCGAGTTTTTCATTGTCCCATTCAGGATGTGTTTTTTTCAGGTGCGTCATTAGCATATTGCGCGCTGATATCCATAAGTTAAAACCAATGCGGATCCTCTCTGCCGGTGTTTTGTGGCGCAGCACTTCAGCCATGGCATCGTCTACCACCTCAATTTGTCCCCGATCCAATCGTAAAGTCTTTTCCATTTTTATCTACATTCTCAAACTCAGCTTCGCAGTATTCTTTAAGCTGAAGACTTTCCATAAATGAGTTTCCCCTCTTTTAAAATGATATTCTTAAATTTTGTCATCTTGCCAGAAAGGTCAATTAAATCAACATTCTTAGACATTGTCCGTAATAGCTCTCCATAGAATTTGAAGAAATTTCCGGCTGGCACATCCCTTATAGCGAAATCGTAATCATTAACCTCTTCCGGTTCTTTATAGAGAGCCGAACCGATGAGATATAATTCACCGACCCCATATTTCATGGCAATCTCTTTAACCTTTTCAAGTTCATCTTTTGGTATCATGATTGATTCCTCGTATTTAGTTATGGAGTTACAGAGTTGAAGGATATTGAGATAGTTCATAAAACCTTGTATCATTTTTGATACTTCTTCTACTTTACCGTGTGTTATTTTAAAATCTTCCTGAGTGATATAGTCACTGTCTAATGCCACAATAAAGATGGCACTGAACCTCTGCGGCTGATCCATGAGCCATGTTTAGAAAATTAGCAAATTCCTTATTGCTCCTTCTCCCAAAACCCTCAGCAATATTTGCCATAGTAGAAACTGATGCCCTTCTTATTTGGTCCTTCAGAGAAAAGTCTTTTGAAAAATGAGAATTTTTAGTAATTTCATAAATAGTTTTGTTCAATTCCCTCGCCTTTTGCCATGCTTGAATATCTTCGAATCTTTCTATTCTAGCCATACTCTCAATACTCCTCAACTCCTCAACTCTCGACTCTTTAACTCTTCAACTCGTATCACCGTCCCAAGCCCCCTCGACACCAATAGATTCGCTTCGCTCACTACATGCTTCCCGATGTCCCAGTAATCAGGGATTTTGAAGTTGACGGAGAATGTGCCAAGAAAACCAAGCATAGGAGTACCTTTCAATGAGGTCTGGACTTCTCTGAGATTGATAATATTTACCCTAACAGGTTCAGGCACTGTGTAACCAAGCCATTTGACATGGAGATAATGTTACCTATTAAAATCTTTTCAAGAAATTCCTTTTTCTTTGCCCAGCTTCCGAGTTTCTGGTATTGCCCATAATTCCTTTCATTCATGGCAAGCCAAGGAAACGAGACGAAAGGATAATTTTTATGCCGTTTGCAATTCTAATGCGCTGTATCCCAGTTTCTTGACAAATGATGTTAGTCTTCTATCGGCGCAAACAAAAGTAGTATTATTGCCTGAAATTGCTAAGTACAGTGCAACTTGCATTGCATCAAGTGAAAACAGGTGATTAGATTGACCATATTTCTCAATCAAATCTAAAGCAGCATTAACTATTGATGAAACTATTGGAATAACTATAAATCTATCGAAAGAGTCAGCGGAAAACCCTGATCTTAAGGCATCTACAGTTTCCAAATTAATTTCGTTATTTCTGAATTTTTTATATATTGTTGATAAGAACTCCACCTTACTAAGTTCTGATATGATTATTGAATCATTTCCTTTATAAAGTGGCAAGATAACATCACTGCCCACTTCTTGATGATAAATCTTTACTATTGCTGATGTATCAAAAAAGTATTCCATTACCCACGTTCCTGCCTCTCTTTTATGACATCATCTGACCAAATTGATTTTGAAGTTTCCGTCATCCGTCTTATTTCTTCTAATGAACGGGTTTTAACAGGAGAGGGTTTAGTTCTTTTCAAGAGCCTTATTTGTTCTGAAAGTATAATAAGTTCGTCAATCCTTAAATTATCTATATCTTTTTTTATTAACTCTTTCAAACCCATAAAGTAGCCTCCTTTTGTGTTGGTATTAAAGTTTTCACCGTACAGTCTGTAATTGTAAGATTGAAACCCCTTTGATTTATTAATTACCTTTAACTCTTTGATTCACAATTTTCCAGCTTCCCAGTTTCACACCCTCTCAGCTTCTTAACTCTTTAACTCCCTAACTCCCCAACTCTTTTAATCGTCCCAAACTTCCTCGATACTGATAGATTCGCTTCGCTCACTACATGCTTCCCGATGCCCCAGTAATCAGGGATTTCAAAGTTAACGGAGAATGTGCCGAGAAAGCCGAGCATGGGAGTGCCTTAAATAATCATACTCGATACTTCTACGTCTTTTATAAATATTGCTCCAATATTAGAATCATAATCAACATCACAAAAAGTAATTCCTTTCACATCTTCCTTATTTTTGCACACATACCATAACGGAAGCTTTATCTCATACCATCGTCTTTCAACGGGTTTCAATTTTAATACCTCGTCTTTAAAGCATTTTGGTATTACTGAAACTGTTTCGTATCTTGTCTGACGAGTAATCTCTTGTTTGTCTTCTTTCAGACGGCTATCAAAAATCATATTTCTATTAGTTTGAGATAATCGATATTGCTGAATAGCATCATTAAAAGATTCGGAATCCTCAATTCTGTAATCTTTGTAAACCTCTTCTACCAATCCAATAAGGTCATTTTCACTAATCTCCTCTGGTGCTTTTTTGAATGCCGCAAAGGAACGTGATAAGAGGCCTGGGTCATTAATCGGGTTATATATTTTCCCAGATTTTTCTGATGCCTTAAAAATATACACCCGGCTGTCTCTTTGCGAATCCCTGTATCTATTAACTCTTCCCGCCCTTTGGGCAATAGCATCAGGAGGAGCACATTCTGTGAAAAGCCAATCATAGTCAATATCCAGAGATACTTCTATCACTTGAGTAGCAATGACAAATTTGGCATTATCAATTTTCTCTTCTATGGCCTTGCGATCTTTCAATATAAATTGAGAATGATAGCAGATAGGTTTAAGCTTTGATAATTTTTGAGCTAAGCACTGACAAAGGCTAACAGTATTAACTACCACCAATACCTTTTTGCCATTCAATATAGCCTGCTCAATGCTTTCAAGAGCATTTTCTATTAGATCATTTTCTACAAAATATTTACTTCTTTTAGCATTTAAAAGAGTTTCTTCTTTGATAACCGTATTTATTGAAAGTTCTTCACTGAATAATTGCTGTAATGAATGGGGCAATGTAGCGCTCATAAGCATAAAACGGGCACCGAGTGAACCAAAATGCCTGACTGTTGAAATAATAAGCCCCAATGTCCAGCCATCATAGGCATGGATTTCGTCTATGATAATAACGGCGTTAGAGGCATTTATTTCTTTTAAAACCCATTTCCCTGAATTGAACCCCGCTGTAAGTAACTGGTCTACAGTGCCTACAGTAATCGGCTTGATAAATGATTGATTAAAAAGAATGTCACGGCGATTTTCCCATAAGTCATCCTCACCTTCTATCGAATCATTTTGCAAAAATAGATTGGCTGTGGAATGAGTTAATCCGACATTTTCTTCGCCAAAGAAATCAATCATTCTTTTCCATATACTGTTTGCCGTTACCATGGTCGGCAGGAGATATATAATCTTGGAGTCTCCCATTTCCTTCGCATTTTTTAATGCCCACAAGATAGATGCCTCCGTTTTTCCACTGCCAGTTGGGGCTATTGCAACTAAATGTCCAGAATGGTTGTTACAGGCTTCCTGAAATGGTCTGAGTCTTTCATAAACGATTCCTTTAGTACGGCAACGATTTGCAAGTTCGTTGATTATAGTAACAGCATCTTTACTTATGCTATATCTAACAGACGTTTTTCCTGAACCATGCCAATCAGCATAATGTAGAATTCCCTTTAAAAGAAAATAGAGCACTCTTATTTTTTCGGCTCCGTCTTTATCTATCCCCTTGCTTAAAAGACCACTCGAAACCAGATATGCGAGGGATTTATACGGGTTTTCCAACTTTACGCTATCTTTAAAAAGTGGGAGATGCCAGCCTTCTTTTTTAAAGAACTCTTCTGTAATTGAGATAGCTTCGCTTATTCCTTCAGGTAACACCTTCGGCAGAGAGAGTACACTTTCTCTATTAAACGAGGTTAAATCAGAATCAAGTGTCTTGTGGTGGCCAACAACCGCTAAAGCTTCTAATGGAATACAAGATAGATAATTATCTCTATTTATTATTTGCCGATATTTTGCACTATATACGAAAG
>JABRVT010000092.1:0-3820 GCA_040048245.1 Candidatus Brocadia sp. | reverse complement strand
GCAATCATCTCCAGCACCTGTTTCGAACCCGGAGAAATGGTAAGGCTCACATCCGAATGCACCTTTCGCCCCTTTAACATGGCAGCGGCCACCATAAGGTCATGATACGAAGAGTTGGTACAGCTCCCGATACAAACCTGATGCACTTTTGTGCCTTTCATTTCGCTCACCTTGCAAACATTATCCGGACTGTGAGGCCTGGCAATCAAAGGTTCCAGGGTTGAAAGGTCGATCTCAATAACTTCCTCATATTTTGCGCTGGCATCGGCTTTTAGTGGTTTCCAGACAGCTTCCCTCCCCTGCATCTTTAAATATTTTTTCGTTTGTGCGTCGCTTGGGAATATGGAGGTAAGCGCCCCAAGTTCTGCACCCATATTCGTTATTGTGGCGCGTTCTGTTACGGAAAGGGTTTTTACTCCCTCGCCTCCGTATTCAAATATTTTGCCTACACCACCCTTGACCGTCAACCTTCTCAATAATTCCAGTATGACATCCTTTGCCGTAACCCATGGTTGCAATGCACCACTCAGTTTTACCAATACCACCTCTGGCATGGTGATATAAAAAGGCCCACCGGCCATTGCAATGGCCACATCCAGTCCACCTGCACCAATAGCGATCATACCCAGCCCGCCACATGTGGGCGTATGGCTGTCAGAACCCAATAAGGTTTCTCCAGGTACACCAAATCGCTCTAAATGTACCTGATGACAGATACCATTTCCAGGTTTGGAAAAATAAATACCATATTTTTTAGCAATGCTTTGAAGGAATAAATGATCATCAAAGTTTTCAAAACCAGTCTGGAGCATATTATGGTCGACGTAACTTACCGAAAGTTTCGTCTTCACGTTAGGTATACCCATGGCTTCAAATTGGAGATAAGCCATAGTGCCGGTAGCATCTTGTGTAAGAGTCTGATCGATAGAAATGGCAATCTCCTCACCTCCCTTGAGTTTGCCGGATACAAGATGCGAATCTAAAATTTTTTGCACCAGATTTTTTCCCATCGTTGCCCTTTCATTGTATAAATTAAATAGCTAATACAGGAAATAAACTCCTGCCATACAGATTTATGGAAAACAAACAATCAGTTCAGACAAAAAAAATCCCACCGTTTTTCGACGGTGGGATTAATGTTAAAACAATATCAGAATTATTGCAAGTTAACTTACATTTACTGATGTGGTGTATGTACCTTCAAATATCCATAACCACCGAAGAGCAGCACATCAATTTCTTTTGGTATAAAGGATTTACTAAAATTATGCGACTTATTCGGACCATGGCAGGATTGACATTTAACCAAATCTTTTGTAATTAAGCCTTGGTGACGTAACTCCAGCACCTTGCCAAAAATAGATCCTTTACTGGTATCTAATTGTGAATGCTCTGGTCCACCAATATGACACTTTTCACAGGCATCATATGCCCTCGCTTCCGCTGCTGAGAATTTGTGACTCGGGTGGCAGGCGTCGCAACTTCCGCCAATTCTGTCAAACTCATAAGTCAAACCTAACTTATGGCAGTCTTTACAACCTTTGATGTTCAATAACCTTGTACTAATCACATCAAATCTACTTGGAATCGCTACAGGACGACCCTGTAGGTGCTTACTTTCCCTGAAATCAAGATACTGATTCTGATGGCATTCACCACAGGTACTTGCAGAAACATAACCTCGTTTCCTTGCAATATGACGGTGGTCGTTCCCATGACAACTTATACAGGTAACCCCCTTCTCGGCATGTGCACCCTTTGTCCATTCCTTTACAACCTCCGGCGTAGCCATCTTATGACAAGCCAGACAATCGGTTTCTTCGTACGTACCATATGGTTTGATCTTTCGTGCAGCATAAGCCTTAAATAAATCACCAGGCATGTGCGGATGAACTACCCCCAGATGACAATCCGTACATGTCAGCTTTTCAAATGATATCCCATGGGTACCTTCAGTACGACGCTTGGTACTTTTTAATACGAATTCAATATGGGATTTATCCTTCGTAAATCCCTCTGAATGGCAGCGGATACAGTTTCCGTTCAATATCTCGAGGCTGTCCTCAGCAATCTCGATAAATGCACCATCAGTATAGGCCTGAAATGCATGCATCCTGGAATCATGTATTCCATCGCTAAGTTTTGCATGAGCGTACCCTTTAAGTCCAGGACCGACGTGACAGGCATGACAATTCTCAACATGTTCATTATGATGTTTTGATGCCTTAAAAGAATCATAATGAATCTTCATTTCATGACAACTAGCGCAAAACTCGCTCGTCTCTGAATAGTGATAAACTTTTGTTATTGTAACAAAAAAGACAACCAACACTATTATGGTGAAGAAGCCTACGAGCTTTTTTCTTCTCTGAATAAAATCCAACAACTGCTTCAACCGCTCCATAAATACCTCCTAAAGATCTTATTGAATGAGTGCCTTCGTTTTTAGTATATCTATAATCTTTGGAATATACGGGTAAAATATTCCGAAGATTATTTTTGTTATATAGAGAGGAAAATTGAATAAATATAAAAGTTCGGGGATTTTACCACAAAGTTTATTACTGTTCAAGTCATTTTTTAACAAGCTGTGAGATAAGCCCTTTACAGGAACATCCTTTTAAAACTTCCTCACAAACCGGCTTTTCCATAACAATTGACAAATATGCTATTTTCATGTTAAAATTTATGTTTTAATATTTTCCACACATTCCACACAAATTTTTACAGAAGGAAGAAAAATGAATAACCATCATAAGAAGCGTGTTGTCCCCTGTTTTTCACTTGCGCTTAGCATATCAATAGTATTAAGCACCCCTTTCATAAAAGGAAATTCCGCTCAGGCACAGCATGCAGGCGGAGGAATTATCGATACCACCAAACAACCAGGTAAAGAATTACCAAGTTATCACCAGTCATTTGCCCCTTACGGAGGTACCGTACAAATACCATGGATTGATGAAAAACCTAACCCTATTACGATTAAAGTAACCGAAATAACCACCTATGAAATTCCCGTGGATGAAAAAAAATTTAATGAGAAAAAACTGACATTTGAAGATCTCGAAATGAAGGAAGTAAGGAACAATACAGAAATTAACTTCCATCAGGTTGATTGCCTTTTCTTTAAAATTATAAAGCAGACACAAACACGCATGGTGGAAAATCTTACCTGTACACGAGAAAGAGAAGGAACGCAGTACTGGCTGTCTGACGGGAAAAAATATGTTGAATGGGGAGAATGGTCAAACTGGAAGACTGAAAAAGAAGCCCGGAGTGTTGAGATGGCAGAAAAGAAACCCTAGGGTTAACAAAATTGTTTCTAATTAACACAAAAGAGATACGCTAACGTATCCCTTTTGCACCTATACGATTTGCTTATACTACTTAATATAAATATACAGGTTTAAAGGAGGTTGTTTTCGTGAAGTTTGCACATCTGCTTATTTTATCTGTTATCATGTTCAGGACACCATATGATATTCTCCTGGCCGGCACGGTCAATAAAGAAACGCAAAATCATCCCACCACAAAAGAAGCTGCATTAAAGACGCAGGAAAATGTTTCCAAGAATAAGCTTTGTCCTGAATGCAAAAGAATATACCCTGGCGACGTTAACTTCTGCAGTGTGGATGGCAAACAGCTTACAGAAATTTCCGACAGAGACCTCATGTGCCCAACCTGTAAAGAAAAGGCAAACCCAGGTGAAAAATTTTGCAAAAAAGACGGTACACCGCTCATTAACATATCTTCGCCAGAGGAAAAAACAACCAATGAAAGCCACACTGGAGCTACCCTGGAGGAATTAGCAAACAAGGCC
>JABRVT010000091.1:0-30689 GCA_040048245.1 Candidatus Brocadia sp. | reverse complement strand
GCAACTCATAGTAGTCTCTCCCTCCGCAATGGGGACATACAAAACCATCAGGCCAACGAAGTTCAATAAGTCTCTTTTGACAGCCTTCTTCTGTTTGAAATTTCTCCTGGAATTTTATAAGGCTTATCTCTTTATAATCCTTTGCCATAACTCCCTCCTCCGTATATTCTTTGAATTATTCAATATCTATTATAGACTATACGGATTCTTTCGGAAGGAACTTAGTAACTATTATTTTTAATTAACGTAGCAATTATGAGCTTCACTCTTCTAATAGATATTTGCCTATTTTCCTGTAACGTTCATATCTTTTTTCTATTAGCCACGCAACCGAAACACCCCTCATTTCTTCTAAATATTTGATAATATATGCTTTAAGCATACTACTCATTGCCTTAGGATCCTTATGGGCTGCACCGAGTGGTTCCGGAATAATTTCATCCACAATACCAAAATTTAACAAATCTTTTGCTGTTAGACGCAGCGCTCTCGCCGATTCCGGTGCATTTTCAGCATTTTTCCATAATATTGCCGCACAACCCTCAGGCGAAATTACTGAGTAATATGCATACTCCAAAATTGCAAATTTGTCACCAATCCCTATACCCAAAGCACCCCCGCTACCCCCTTCCCCAATTACAATATTAATGACAGGAGTTTTCAATCGAAACATCTCATAAATATTCTCTGCAATTGCGTGTGCCTGCCCCCTTTCTTCAGCACCAATATCCGGATTAGCACCAGGTGTATCTATCAATGTAACAATTGGCAAATGAAACTTTTCCGCAAGTTTCATTTTCTGCAGCGCCTTTCTATATCCTTCAGGATTTGGCATTCCAAAATTACACGCAATACGTTCCTTTGTACTCTTCCCCTTTTGTTGCCCAACAAACAAAAGCTTCTCCTGCCCGATCCTTCCTAATCCACAAATAATCGCCTTATCATCCCCAAAACGCTTATCACCATGAAGTTCTATAAAATCATCCATTATCATGTTTACATAGTCACCCGCAAGAGGACGCAGGGGATGACGCGCTATTTTGACAATATCATATGGAGTTAATTTAGAGCACAGACGCGCTTGAAGCCTCTCCCGCTTTTCTCTCAAATATTTTATCTCCGTGCTCCTGTCAAAATTATCCTTAAGGGAAGCACTTTCTAAATCGTCTATACGATGCTCAATCTCTAATATCAAATTTTCTAGCTCTGTTACGGTTTTTTCTGACAAACAAATATCCCCCTAATATTATCCTAAAAATTTGAGTACACCTAATATTACAATAAAAAACAACGTTTTTTTCAAGACGCTAACCTTTCAACTTAAATTTTATTTATTTTACAACCTATTGCAAGCAAATTACCAAATATTTTTAACTATGTATATACAAAATACTTATAGGGATCTATTCCTTTCCAATTTATACCCAAGTTGCGCTTTTTCTATAATATGTGTTTTTGTGTTCTAATAAAGAATGTGTTTCTTTTACCGTTTTTGTAGAATTCTGGATACGTCCTGACAACATATTCTGCGAGAGTAGCTTTCTTTAACACTCTTAAGATAGTTTAATTTAGTAGGTACAGGTGGTAACGGCGCTGTGGAATGAACGTATTCCCATAGACTTACTTTAAAACCCTATTTTCTAAGCATCTATACAACTTTGCCTCTCAATCCACTGTCCTAAAACTCCTATTTTTGGTTTTTGGGTGAAACAAAGTATTTGTAAAAGATTGTTATTTTTGTTAGTATTTCTACTCTTATGCATTATAAGAGATCATCAGATACTGGATACATTATTATAATAATGGCACTATTATCAGTTGCTCTAGTTATCGCCAATTTCATTGGATGCGCCACGGGGAATTGGGGTCAAAGAAACATGGCGGCTGTTTCCAGATATTTTGAACAGGATAAAAATATTGTATGGAATGCAATAATTCAGTTAGCAGAAGGTATTCCAATTGAAATAAAGGATAAGGAAAACGGCTTTTTAAAAACTCGATGGATTAAGGGCTGGTCGGCAAAAAGGACTTCCGGACTCCTCCTGGAAGGAAGGTGGCAAGAACGCTATCGTCTATTAGTTAAAGTAACGGACGCACAAAATAAAACCTATGTTTCCATAAACACCCAGATTGAAGAAAAGGCGCCTGGCGGCAGTCGGGCATACCGGTGGAATCGTATTCCATCGGATGGTATCATTGAAAAAGAGTTTTTGGAAAAACTGGAAAATATCCTCAATAATCAGGTGAATACAGCACCGTGGTAACGCAAGCTACAGTTGAATTACCTTCCGATCTCTCAAAAGTGTCAAATGCGTATCACAGAAACTTACTTAATCACTGAAAGTATTAAAGTCAAATTTATAAAAAATGAACCCTTTAATCAAATATTTTATGATGACAAAACATATATTCTTCATACTTACGATACTTTTTTCTTTACCATTTATTCAAATCCCCCTTATTTCGGGCACGGCAAAGGCCCAAACAGAGACGGAACCATCTGATAATTTTCAACTCCAGATTTATCTCACAGAAGAACAGGCACTTGCCCTTGTCTTTCCTGAATGCGATGAGATTCTAACAGATGAATTTATAATGACTTCTGAAGAAAAAAACAACCTTGAAAAACTTCTCGCCAGAAGGCTCTATGAAGATGGATTCAGGGTATATATTGGAAAAAAGAAAGGTGTTATCGAGGGATACGCAATTATTACAGAGGAAATTGGAAAGTTTCATCCATTTACCTTCATTGTAGCCGTTACTCCAAATGGGAAAATCAATAACGTTGCTATTCTTGTTTACCGTGAAAGCCGGGGGGGGGAGATTGCCAGGAAACGATTTCTTTATCAATTTATCGGTAAATCTCTTAAAAATCCAATCAGGATAAACAAAGATATCATCAATATTACAGGGGCCACTATGTCGGTGCAGTATATGTGTGCCGGTGTAAGAAAGGTACTTGCTGTCGTCAATGAATACTATATCAATGGCAAAAGAAGTGTAAACGCCTTTAAACTAGCAACCGGGCATGCAGTGGAACACGAAGAGGAAAAACCCTTAAATACAATAAACAATACTCAAAATACAAAGAGTAGTGAGAACGATATTCAGAAAATAAATCAAGTCCAAGAGCAAAGCGAGAGAGTAAGCAGTAAGCGCAAAGAGTTATCGTCCGACATAAAATTGTTCAAGCAAACTCGTATGATTATGGGCACCTTTGCCGAGGTGTCAGTGTATTCAAGTGACGAGAAAGCTGCTGGTAAGGCTGTTGAAGAAGCGTTGGATGAAATGGAGCGCATGGACCGTATTATGAGTAATTACAAAAATGATAGCGAACTTTCACAATTAAATAAAAAGGCAGCAAAGTCACCTTTCCCCTGCCAGAAAGAACTTCTCGATGTGATTGAACAATCACAGTATTACAGCGAACTAAGTAGTGGCGCCTTTGATATTACTGTCTCACCGATCGTTGCTTTATGGGGATTTTTTAACGATAAAGGGCATATCCCGTCCGATAACGAAATAGAAAAACTTTTACCCGCCGTTTCCCACAAAAACATCGTAATAAATAAAAATAACGATCCCCAAAAACCAAACACGGTATTTTTTAAAAATACTAACACCCAAATTGATCTGGGTGCCATAGGAAAGGGATACGCAGTAGATAAGGCATTGGGAATTATGAAAAAATTTGGCATAAGTAACGCCTGTATTAATCTTGGTGGGAATATTTACGCACTCGGCACACCAGCCGGCAAAAATGCATGGAAGATTGGCATACAACACCCACGAGACAAAAATGAGATTCTGGGTTATCTAGAACTTAAAGACGAAGCAACGGCCACCTCAGGAGATTACGAACGTTTCTTTGAAATCAACGGAAAACGGTACTCCCACATTATAGACCCCAGGACTGGAAGACCTGTAAACGGCACTATAGCAGTAACGATAGTCGCCCCCACTGGTACGGAGGTTGATGCACTATCTACCAGTGTCTTTGTCTTAGGGCATGAAAAGGGCATGAATCTTATCCAGAATATTCCTGATGCTCAAGCCATGATTGCATATGAAGGAAAGGATGGGAAACTCATGATTGATATGACGAAAGGTTTTGCAGATAAATTCAAAAAAACATGTGTTGAAGGAGAAGACAATGTCAGGTGGCATGTGGTCGCTTCCAATCAGTAATAAGATTTTCTTTACATTTTTCCTATCCATCATGGCTATTGCCACCGGACTTGGCTTTCTGAATTATTATGAGAGGACAGGCTTTTCCGCTCAAAAAACGATACGGTATTATTGTGGTGATAAAGACGAAGAGCTCGATACGCCCATATCAGCCGAAGAAAACAGATTAAAACTCGAAGAAGGGTTATTTTTCCCGAAATCCTATCGGGAGCTGTTAGAGGTTACCCACACGCATAGCTTTTCAATCCCCATCGTGGTATTCATTCTATCCCGTATTATGGCCATGACGCATACACGCGAAGGATTAAAGATTACAATATATGGAGTATCATTTATGGGGATTATATTGAATCTTGTAACCCCATGGTTTATCAGATATACATCTCCTCACTTTGTGATTGCTTTTACCATTTCCAATATACTCCTCATCCTGAGCTTTGGGGCATACATCTTTATCCCCCTTTACGAAATGTGGTTTAGAATAGACCATAGCACAACATAGCCGCAGCGCCCAACCATCATAATTGCAATTCTAACAACTATTGTTAATTTTAACTGTTTAAAAATGTTGACAAACAGATACTCGATAGGTAACATTTGCTTTTCTTTTTTACACGCAAAATTTTCATGATTTGTAGCAATTGAAATGCATTTCGGAACCGTCTGTATTATTGGCCCAGGACTTATCGGGGGATCCATCGGCCTTGGGCTGAAAAAAGGAAACCTGGCAAAGACCATTGTTGGCGTTGGCCACAGGGCTTCTTCTGTTGAAAGTGCCATAAAAATGCGCGCCATTGATTACGGAACATTAAACATTGACGACGCCGTAAAAGATGCCGATATTGTAATACTTGCTACATCGGTAGATAAAATCATCAATACGGCAAAACGCGTTATTCCACTCATGAAACACAACGCTATACTTACCGATGTAGGTAGCACAAAAAGCCATATTGTTGAACAAATAACTAGTGGTATAAGAGAGGATATCTCCTTTATCGGCGCACATCCTATTGCAGGCTCAGAACAAAGAGGTGTTGAGTTTGCTTCGCCGGACCTTTTTGTAGGCTGCAATTGCATCATAACACCTCCAAACAAAAATTCAAAGGGGCTGGAAGTAGTTTCTTCTTTGTGGCAACTTTTGGGGGCTAAAATAATATACTTAACTGCAGAACAACATGATGAAATATTTGCACACGTAAGTCATCTGCCCCATCTGATTGCCTCATGCCTGATAAATTCAATTAATCAGGAACATCTCGTTTATGGTGCAAGCGGATTAAGGGACACCACAAGGATCGCATCAGGCGACCCGGAGCTATGGATAAATATCTTTGATCAAAATCGCGAAAATGTTATAAAATCAATTGACCAATTTATGGCTGAACTTGCTGGGTTTAGAAGCGATCTTTTAAAGAAAAACGATACTGTACTACTTGACAAGTTGAAAAAGGCAAAGTTATTGCGCGATAGCGTGTTTCACAACAATTCAAAAAATCCGGACATAACCAAATAATAATCCTATGTACTCAAGAATTGAAGTGTTTTTAAAAAACGAATTTCCCGATCCTTTGGGTAACAATATACGTTCAGAAATCGAAACATCCGGTTTCCGTGGAGTTACAAACGTCAGGGTCCATCAGGTTTATATTATATTCGGAAATGTAAGCAAAAATACACTGAACACTATTGCAATAAGGCTTCTGGCGGACACGATTACGCAAGACTATCAGATTTCGGATTCCGGATCAGGGATTTCGGATTACGGACATCATATTGTCGAAATTAGCCGTAAGCCCGGCGTCATGGACCCTGTCGAGCAATCGGTTTTAAAAGCACTTCGTGATATAGGAATAAGCATCGATGGTGTTAAAACCGCTCAAAAGTATATAATTAATGGGAATATATCAAATGAGACGATTCGTAGCATAGCAACTAAAGTACTTGCAAACGCTAAGATAGAAGATATCTTTATCTATCCCGAAACAGCCAATTACAATCACGGTAATACTCAGTACTCCTTTAAAAAGCAGACCTTACCATTATTGGACGCTGACAATAAACAACTGGAAGAGATAAGTATCCTTGGCCAACTCTCTCTTAATTTACAGGAGATGCAGGCCATCCAGCGATATTACCAGTCCATTAACCGGGACCCTACAGACATCGAACTTGAAACAATTGCACAGACATGGTCTGAACACTGCCTCCACAAAACCTTCAAAGGTATTATCGATTTTAATGGAAACAAAATCGACAACCTCCTGCAAAACACCATTATGAAGGCCACAAAAGAATTGAATAAACCATGGTGTGTTTCTGTGTTTAAAGACAATGCCGGCATTATCCAGTTTGATAATCATTACAATGTTTGTTTCAAAGTGGAAACCCACAACCATCCATCCGCCATAGAACCTTACGGAGGCGCCAATACAGGCGTTGGGGGTGTAATCAGGGACATTATGGGCACAGGGTTGGGAGGGAAGCCCATCCTTAATACCGATGTATTTTGTTTTGGTATCCCGGATACCCCACCGGATAAAATCCCCAAAGGCGTTTTACATCCAATGAGAATTTTTAAGGGTGTTGTAGCTGGTGTGAGAGATTATGGCAACCGCATGGGTATCCCCACCGCTAACGGCGCTATCTTCTTTGATGAGCGATATATTGGCAATCCCTTGGTCTTTTGCGGAACTGTTGGTCTTATACCCAAAAATAAGTGCCAGAAAGAAGCCCATCCCAATGACCTCATTGTTGTTGCCGGTGGCAGAACGGGACGCGACGGCATCCACGGAGCAACGTTTTCTTCAGCAGAATTACATGAACAATCCGAACAAACGTCCGGCGGTGCTGTACAGATCGGCAATGCAATAACGGAAAAGACGTTATTGGACGTGCTTTTACAGGCCCGTGATAAAGGATTTTACAGCTGCATTACTGATTGTGGCGCAGGAGGTCTCTCATCTGCGATAGGTGAAATGGGACAGGATTTAGGGGCACTGGTAAATCTGGAGAGAGTTCCTCTTAAATACGAGGGCCTTTCCTACACCGAAATCTGGATCTCTGAGTCACAGGAGCGCATGGTACTTGCTGTTCCACCTGAAAAAGAGGCTGATATCCTTGACCTATTTAAGGCAGAAAATGTTGAGGCAACGGTCATCGGAAGATTCACAAACGATAAAATATTGCGCCTGTTTTACAACTCCCAATTGGTTGGAGAAATAGAGATGGATTTTCTCCATAAAGGCATACCTAGGTTAGAACGCAAGGCCACATGGCATAGACCTGTCTTTGAGGAACCTGCCCTGCCTGAAAAAAAAGATTTTGGGACCGATTTAAAAAAGATACTTTCTTCTTGGAATGTCTGTAGTAAGGAATGGGTTATACGCCAATACGATCATGAAGTACAGGGTGGAAGTGTGCTGAAACCCCTTCAAGGTATACACAATGATGGGCCAGGTGACGCATGCATTGTCACCCCTGTGCTGGGATCTAAAAAAGGTATTGTCGTATCCAATGGCATGAACCCTCGATACGGCGACATAGATCCATATCACATGGCAGCCTCCGCCATTGATGAGGCGCTACGGCAAATCATAGCCGTTGGTGGAAGCCTGGAACAGGTCGCACTTTTAGACAACTTCTGCTGGGGTAACACCAACAAGCCAGACCGCCTTGGCAGTCTCGTGAGGGCTGCACAGGCTTGCTATGACATTGCTATTGCATATGGAACCCCATTTATCTCCGGAAAAGACAGCTTGAATAACGAATTTGTCACTGAGAAAGAAACGATTGTAATACCCCCGACTTTACTCATCTCTGCCGTTTCTGTAATGGAAGACGTGCATAACGCCGTATCAATGGATATCAAAGAACCAGGTAACCTTGTCTATATTGTAGGTCTCACTCGCCCGGAGTTAGGTGGTTCGCATTATTACCACATTCACGGCTATAAAGGAAACAACGTCCCAAAGGTAGATGCCGTCTTAGGGAAAAAAATCATGAATACCCTATCACAAGCAACAAACTGCAAAATTATCAGGTCGTGCCATGACTGTTCAGAAGG
This sequence comes from Candidatus Brocadia sp., assembly GCA_040048245.1. GTDB lineage: Bacteria > Planctomycetota > Brocadiia > Brocadiales > Brocadiaceae > Brocadia. The sequence continues at coordinate 22,435 of JABRVT010000091.1, read as the reverse complement.
TGGTCTTGCCATTGCTGCCGCAGAGATGGCATTTGCCGGAGGGTACGGCATGATACTCCATCTTTCCGCAGTGGCTACAGAAGGGGGTATTCACCGAGACGATACAATTCTCTTTTCTGAATCAAACAGCCGCTTTATTGTTGAGGTACGGCCTGAACATCAGAAACAATTTGAAAAATTAGTAAAGGACATTCCTTACGGTCTGCTGGGAAAGGTTACACCAGAACCGCTACTTAAAATCTACGGCTTAAACGACAAACTCATTGCTAACGAAAACATTTACGATTTGAGAGAGGAGTGGCAAGCGCCTCTAAGATGGTAAAACATCTGCTGTTAGCCTAAGTTTTACAAATTAAGCGAGAAAGGCTTGTAAAGTCAAGGATTTTATCATGCATTCTTCACTACAATTGTTCTTTTTTGATGGCAAGCATCCTCTCTGCTCTATCGGCCTAAAATATCCCCCTCTTTTCAATCTACACTCCCAATTCCCACTTCAGGATATTTTATTTTAATTCATCCGTCCAGTTTTTGGGGTATATGTTTTTGGGGTATATTTTGATATTGCAAAATATCCTCTTACCAGTATAATTCAACTTTGAAAAATTTCGATGCTGCCTACGAAAAAACATGAAAATAGCGAAATTTATTTTTGTATCATTTCTAGCATTTCGCGGGTAATATATTGCTGCCAAGGCAGTCTACTTTTGTCACCTTTTGGAGTCTAACCTATGATATGGAAAAATTACCGCTCATTTAAATACGGGTGAGTGTACTCACTGAAGTGGCGGTGCCATTTCCAAGTTAAGTGGATAAGGTATAGACTCTTACAGTATTGCCTGTAACAAATTTCCAAAATAAGCAAGGGTTCTATATTACTTTGCTATATATTTACCATCCCCGCAAGAAGTCTTAGCTCTCATCCATCCCAGCTTTATCTCATCAGGAAAAGATACCGCCCCTTCATCCAATAGTTAATTGGATAATCTTTTATTTAAGTTTTTTTAAACGGAGGATGTAATCATGGTATCTTTATTGATCGATGGGAAAAAAGTGGAGGCTGAATCTACTCAAACCATTTTACAGGCAGCACAAAAAGTGGGGATACATATCCCTACCTTGTGTCACGACCCACGACTCGCCCCTTCCGGAGCATGCCGTATGTGCGTGGTAGAGGTAGAGGGTGCCCGATCCCTGGTCGCTTCCTGTGCAACCCACGTCTCAGAAGGTATGAAGGTCTTTACCCGAAGCGAATCAGTAATGCGCACACGAAAACTCAATCTGGAACTTATCTGGTCTGATCATCCCAATGATTGTCTGACATGCGACAAGACAGGGGAATGTCAGCTTCAAAAACTTATGTATGAATATGATGTAAAGACCTCACGGTTTGTCGAACAAAATCCACCTCCAACGCCAGACGATTCAAATCCCGGCATCTACCGTGATATGAGTAAATGCATTCTCTGCGGAAAGTGCGTCAGAATCTGTGATGAGATTCAAAACCAGCACATTTGGGAATTTTCAAACCGTGGGATGCAAACTTTAATAGCAACAGCCTTTGAAAAACCCCTAAAAGATGCAGGTTGTGTATTTTGTGGACACTGCGTTTCCGTATGTCCGGTAGGTGCTCTCATGGACAAGCCTGCTGCAAAAAGGGGACGAACTTGGGAAACCAGGAAAGTACGCACAGTCTGCTGTTACTGCGGTGTGGGGTGCAGTCTCGTACTTCATGTGAAACAGGGTGAAATTCTGAAAGTAACAGCCGATACGCACTCAGCACCCAACTATGGTAGCTTATGTGTAAAGGGAAGATATGGATTCGAGTTTTATAAAAGCCCTGACCGTTTAAAGTCCCCGTTGATTAGAGATAGTATTGATCAGCCCTTCCGGGAGGCAAGCTGGGATAATGCAATCAACCTTGTAGCCAGGAAGTTAATGGAAATCAAGCAGAAATACGGTCCTAACGCTTTTGGGTGTCTTAGCTCCTCAAGAGGTACCAACGAAGAAAATTATCTTGCTCAAAAATTTGCCCGTGCCGTAATAGGAACCAATAATATGGATAACTGTGCACGGGTATGCCATGCCCCTTCAGTAACGGGACTCAGGGCGGCGTTAGGAAGTGGTGCAGCCACCAATTCCCTGGCTGATATTGAGGGTGCAGAAGTACTCATTGTCAGCGGTTCCAATACCACCGAGGCACATCCTGTCGCAGCCTTAAAGATTAAAAAAGCGGTGCGGCAGAACGGGGCAAAGCTCATCGTAATTGATCCGCGGGAGATAGAACTCGTCCAGTACGCAACCGTGTGGCTCCGTTTAAAACCGGGCACCAACGTAGCCCTTATCAATGGTTTGCTGCATGTCATTTTAAAAGAAGGACTTGAAAACAGGGAATTTATCCAGCAACGGACAGAGAACATAGACATGTTGCGACAGGTGGTAGCCCAATATACACCTGAAAGGGTGGAGGAAATTACCGGGGTGCCTAAAGAAGATATTATCAAGGCCGCCAGGATCTATGCAGGCACAAGGAAAGGTATGATTGTCTACGGATTAGGGATGACAGAACATAAGGCCGGCTCTCATGGTGTCATGTCACTGGCCAATTTGGCTTTAATTACTGGCAACGTAGGAAGACCAAATACCGGGATCAATCCGCTTCGTGGGCAGAACAACGTCCAGGGTTCCTGCGACATGGGAGCATTACCAGACGTCTACACCTGTTATCAGAAGGTAGATGATCCTGTTGCCAATAAAAAGTTTTCTGAGGCATGGAATTGTCAACTTCCCACAAAACCTGGTTTGAAGGAACCTCAGATGTACAGGGCAGCCCTGGAGGGAAAATTAAAAGCAATGTATATTATCGGATATGACCCTGCCGTGACACAGGCTGATATACATAATGTGCAGTTAGCCATGAAGAAGCTTGATTTCATTGTAGTACAGGAAATTTTTATGACGGAAACGGCAAAACTTGCACATGTGGTGCTTCCTGCCGGTTGTTTCTTCGAGAAGGACGGTACCTTTACCAATGCAGAAAGAAGGGTCAGGCGGCTGAATCAGGCCATTCCACTACCTAAAGGGGCAAAACACGACTGGGAGATTATATGCATGATAGCCAACGCTATGGGTTACCCCATGCATTATAATCACCCATGTGAAATTATGGAAGAAATAGCCAAACTTACCCCGGAGTTTGCAGGAATTGATTACGAGCGGCTTGAGGGGGATGGATTGGTGTGGCCTGTGTGGGATAAGAAACATCCAGGCACACCCATTTTGCATAAAGACACCTTTACAAGGGGAAAGGGAATGTTTAATGACCTCTTATACACCCCTTCGGAGGAATTACCCGATGACAACTATCCTTTATATTTGACCACAGGCCGTCGCCTTTATCATTACAACAATGGCTCCATGTCGTTACGAAATCCGGAAATTTATTCGATCAGCTCTGAGGAATTTGTCGAAATCCATCCCGGTGAGGCTGAAGCCTTGGGTATAAAGACAGGGGATACTGTGAGGGTAACATCAAGACGCGGTTCTTTGGAAGTAAAGGCACATGTTACACCAAAGTCTAGGCCCGGGAGCGTATTCCTGTCCTTCCATTTCCCTGAAGTTCCAACGAATGTCTTAACGGGTCCAGGGGAAGACCTGTTGGCGCTTACCCCAGAATATAAGGTGTGTGCTGTAAAAGTGGAAAAGATTTAGTCCTGCAAGAGGGGCTAAGCATTTGCTCAAAAATGCTTAGCCCTTTACGCAGATTGATATAAGGTAAAATGTACTGTTTATCGAAACTTTTTAAAAATTAATTTGTTATAAAAAATGTATAATTTCTTGTTGTCTTTTTGTTAAAAAAATGTATCTTGTACAGTCTTATATCCACATCTAATTTACACGCTCACTATACGTGTATTCACGATTAAAATGGTTAATAAAACAACGTGTTAGTACCAAAAGTTCTAATCATCAGAACGGCCGGAACAAACTGCGATTACGAAACCCGATACGCCTTTGAAAAGGCTGGGGCAAAGGTGGATGTTGTTCATATCAACATCCTCCTGGCTAACAGGAAACTGTTGAAAGATTATCACATATTAACCCTGCCAGGCGGGTTTACCTATGGCGATGACATCTCTGCTGGTAAAATACTTGCGAACCAAATCAAGTACAATTTGGAAGAAGATATTACGGCCTTCATCAATGAAAAAAAACTCATCCTGGGTATCTGCAATGGATTTCAAACACTGACAAAGGCCGGGTTACTGCCATCTATCAATAAGAATTACCAGGAAGCCACACTGACTTTTAATGACTCGAACAAATTTGAAGATCGATGGGTGTATTTAAAAGTTTGTTCGAATAAATCTATTTTTATCAAGGACACCGACATTTCAATAATATACCTTCCCATAGCACACGGGGAAGGGAAATTTATCACAAAGGACGAAACAGTCCTGAATACAATTACAACGAATCATCAGATAATCTTTAAATATGTAAACGAACGTGGCGAAGAAGCTGGCTATCCATGGAATCCCGCCGGCTCCATTCAGAACATAGCAGGTATCTGTGACCCGACCGGTCAAATTCTGGGCATGATGCCTCATCCTGAGAGATATGTAGAACCGACACAGCACCCTCGTTGGACACGCAACGGACTCAAGGAATGGGGAGACGGGTTTTTTATCTTTAAAAATGCGGTTCAATACGTGAAAACGAGTTTTTGAATAAAAGGAGACATGATATTATGCAGAAAACTGTTACCGGAAATAAAGAAAGTACACCTGCTGTCGATTTAGCCAAATGCCGGGCCATACTTTCAAAATATAACAGCGCAACCTCCGCTGACCTTATCCCTATCTTGCAGCAGATGCAGGATGCGTATGGATATTTACCCCAAAACGCACTAGAAGAAATAACAGTATGGACACGCATCCCTTTGAGTAAGATTTACGGTGTCATTACCTTTTACTCACAATTTTCCCTGGAACCCAGGGGTAAACACACGATTAAAGTTTGTACCGGTACGGCATGTCATATCAAAGGCGCACCCGATATAAAGAAAAAAATTACAGAAGTCCTCCGGATCAACGAAGGAGAAACAACAAAGGATTACAAGTTTACGTATGAACCGGTAGCCTGCCTGGGAACATGTTTCCTGGCGCCGGTCATGATGATTGATGATAGATATTATGGAAAATTAACGGTAGAAAAAACAGAGACTATCCTCAAGAGTTATTAAAATAGGAGAATTTAACGTGGAAAAATTAAAAAACCCTGATGATCTCCAGAAGTTCAGGAAATCCCTTGAATCGAAACATCGACCAGACATGGTGCGTATATTTGTCTGTACTACAGGTTGCAGGGCACTGGGAGCTGAAGAAGTGTGCAAGGCGTTTAAAACTGAGATTGAAAGACAATCACTCGCTGATAAGATAGAAATTGTGGACACGGGTTGTCAGGGTCTCTGTGCAAGGGCGCCAGTCTTAACCATAGAACCCATGGGCGTTTTCTACGGCAGGGTTACAGAAACAGACGTCCCGGAAATTATTTCTCGAACCATTCTGCAAGGGGAAATTATCGAACGCCTCTGTTATGTGGAGGCAGGCAAACGCATCCCTTATATACGGGATATCCCTTTTTACAGTAAACAGAAAAAAATTGTCCTGAAAAATTGCGGCAGTATCGATCCGAAAAATATAAACGAATACATCCTAGCCGATGGATATTTGGCCTTTTCAAAAGCGCTCTCCGGCATGACACCTGAACAGGTCATCGATGAGATAAAAAACTCAGGTCTGCGGGGCAGGGGTGGAGCAGGGTTTCCTACAGGAAACAAATGGGAATTCGTCAAAAAGGCACAGGGAGATATAAAATATTTAATTTGTAATGGAGACGAAGGAGACCCTGGAGCCTTTATGGACCGGGCAGTCCTTGAAGGCGATCCCCATTCAGTTATAGAGGGGATGCTTATTGGCGCTTACGCAATCGGGTCACAAAAAGGATTTATCTATGTCCGTGCTGAATATCCAATCGCTGTGGAGCACCTGAAAATTGCCATTGAACAGGCTAAATCGCTTGGTCTTTTAGGTAATAACATCCTTGGATCAGATTTCAGCTTCGATCTGGAAATCAAAATGGGCGCCGGCGCCTTTGTATGCGGAGAAGAAACCGCCCTTATTGCCTCTATCGAGGGGAAGAGAGGCATGCCGCGCCCGCGCCCGCCATTCCCGGCAACCAGCGGCCTCTGGGGAAAACCTACAAATATTAACAATGTGGAGACCTTTGCAAATGTACCTGTTATCATCCTAAAAGGTTCTGAATGGTATAAGTCCATTGGTACTGCTTGCAGTAAAGGTACAAAAATTTTTGCCCTGGCGGGCAATGTAAAAAATACCGGCCTTGTTGAAGTTCCGATGGGAACAACACTCCGTGAGATCGTCTTTGACATCGGGGGTGGTATCCCTGGTCGGAAAAAATTCAAGGCAGCGCAGATGGGCGGTCCTTCAGGCGGATGCGTACCCGCCCAGCATCTTGACCTCCCCATCGATTACGAAACGGTAAAAGAAGTGGGGGCAATTATGGGTTCCGGGGGTCTTATTGTAATGGATGACTCAGCCTCCATGGTCGATATTGCACGTTATTTTATGGAATTTTGCCAGGATGAATCCTGCGGAAAGTGTGTGCCATGCAGGATTGGAACAAAAAGAATGCTCGATATCCTTACACGGATTACTAAGGGGCAGGGCACGAAAGAGGACATCGGTTTATTAAAGGAACTGGCAGAGGTCACCAAAACAGCATCCTTATGTGGTCTTGGACAAACGGCAGCGAACCCCGTGCTTTCTACCATCCGTTATTATCTTAATGAATACGAGGAATTAATCGACAAAAAAGGTGTCCAGACTTTACTGCAGCAGGGTCCAACAGCACAACCTTGAGATGAAATTATGAAAATACTCCTCATCGGGGCAGGAAAGGGTGGCTCCGCCCTTTTATCCATATTACATGAAGATAAGGAAATTGAGATTGTTGGAGTGGTAGATAACAATCAGAATGCAGAAGGTCTGAAGATCGCAAGACAGTACAACATTCCCACCTACTCGCATTATGAAAACCTGATAAAAAGGGAAGATTTAGACGTTATCATTGATGTCACAAAAAATCCACAGGTGCTCCTTGATATCGAAAAAAACAAACCTGTTAACACCGAGATCCTAGGTGGTTTAAGTGCCAAACTCATATGGAGTCTGGTGGAGGAACGGAAGAAGAAAGAGGAGGAAATCCAAAAAAGTCTGTCTGAACAGAAGGCCCTTTACCGTATTGGAATTATGCTCTCCTCTGCAAAGGAAATGAATGAAGTGTTTCAAACCATAGTGAGAAGCGGCCTGGAAATAACAAATACCCCTGCAGGCAGTCTCGCCTTGTATGACGCAGAGAAAAACGAAATGGAACTCACCGCTGTATATGGTTTTAGCCCGGAGTTTTCTTTAAAAGCAACACGGTGGAAGGTAAGACCCGGTGGCCTTACCAGTAAAATCCTCTCACAAAAAGAGCCTGTGGTGGTACCGGATATTAAGGAAGAGTCCTCAATGGACACACGAGTCATTATGGCCGAGGGCATCCGTTCCCTGGTAGCTACCCCTCTTACTACAGAAAACAGGATTGTGGGTATCCTTTATGTAGATGACTATAAGCCGCGTAATTTTACGAAAAGAGATATTTCTATTCTGGAACTCCTGGCTACGCAGGCGACCATTGCCATTGAAAAGGCGAAAATACAGGAACAGCTTGAACTGAAAAACCAGGAACTGAAGCATACTATGGATTATCTGCAAAATATCCTGGACAATTCTGCCGATATGATTATTACTACAGACATAGAAAATAATGTCGTGGAATTCAATAAATGCGCCGAAGAAATCCTGGGATACTCACAAAATGAGATATCCGGAAGGCCGCTCGCCGGATTATTTGCCAACCCGGATCATTTCAGAATACTTTTAGAAAAGATTAAACAGGAAGGAAAAGTTTCTAATCAGGAAACTCAGTTTCTTACAAAGGAAATGAAGACCGTTGATATCAGCCTCACCCTTTCTCAACTCAAAGACACTACAGGGAACATGATTGGAACCGTTGGAATAAGCAAAGATATCACAGAATTTAAGAGAACCCAGGCTCAACTTATTCAGGCCGGGAAACTTGCCGGTATAGGCCAGTTAGCAGCAGGTATTGCGCATGAAATCAATAATCCGTTGAGTGGTGTATTAGGATATGCCAAAAGGCTTATGAAAAAGGCGGAGGACGAGGAACTCAGGAAAGTTCCGGCCTTTGATTCTTTTCCCAGAGAAATGAAACTGATCGTCGATTCTGCCCTGCGCTGCAAGAGAATCATAGAGGGTCTCCTGAAATTCTCCCGCACATCAGAAACAAAAAGCATGAATGTAAATGTCAATGAGGTAATCGAAGAATCGCTTGTACTGTTTGGGAATCAGTTATCATCCCACAATGTTGAACTAAATAAGGTTCTAAGCCCCAATATACCTGTTATTTGTGCCAATCATACTCAGATACAGCAAGTTTTTACCGATATAATCATAAATGCGCTGCAAGCCATGCCTCAAGGGGGTAAATTGACGATTGTTACTAGACCAGTAAATTCTTCGGCCGTTGAAATAGAATTTACGGACACTGGAGAGGGTATTCCGAAAGAAAACTTAACCAAGATATTCGAACCATTCTTTACCACCCGTGAACCAGGCAAAGGAACAGGATTGGGATTATACATGATTTACAGGATTTTACAAAACCATCACGGCCGCATCGATGTAAAAAGTGAGGTCAGGAAAGGGACAACTTTTACGATAACCTTGCCCTCTAAGTAGTGGGCAATAAATTTCCATTGCCACCTGTCAACTGACGACTGCTTACTGTCTATCTAACAAGCAGACAAATAGTTGCTAAAAAACTTAGAAAACGAGAAGTTCTTAATACTATCGATTAAAATATGGAGGATTGCACATGCCAGAAGAAAGAATCTTAGTAATTGACGATGAAGAAATTATATGCAACTTACTTAAAGACACCTTGAGCGATGAAGGGTATCAGGTCGAAACAGTAACCGACAGTAAAGAGGGGATAGAGAAGATTCTCAGGGGAGAACCTTTTGACGTACTCCTGACGGACATTCGTATGCCGAAAAAAGACGGGATGCAGATACTCAAAGAGGCAAAGAGCCGCATGCCTGATATGATCGTAATCATCATAACCGGGTACCCTAGTATTGAGACTATCCGTGAGGCAAGCGAATACAATGCCTTTGATTATATTACAAAACCTCTCGATCCCGACGAGGTATGTGATTGTATTAAACGTTCCCTGGAAGCACGAAAGTTATCCAGAGAATTCAAAATTCCTGAAAAACCTCCCAGAATACTCGTGGTAGACGATATGCAATCGGCATTGTTTCTGGCCGAAGGCGTATTAGAGGACGAGGGTTATCATGCAGAAATCGCACAAAACGGGCAGGAAGCCCTCGATAGATTTAAACAAAAACACTTTGATATCGTAATCGCCGACCTCCATATGCCAGGTATGGACGGCATTGAACTACTGAATAACATCAAAAAGCTGGACATCAAGACGCTGGTCATCATCATGACGGCACGCCCCAGTATTGAATCGGCCATCCAGGCCTTCCGGCATGGTGCCTATGACTATATTACAAAACCCATTGATCCCGATACGATCATTAACACCATCCAGCGGGGGTTTGAAAAACATCAACTGGAGATCAATACAGATAAGCTACTGAAACGCCTTCAGGACTTGCGCCAACAATTAATCGATGAAAATGCATCACTCACAAAACAAAGAGACCTTGCGAATAACATCATAGATACCGCACCGGACATCATTATTACAACAGACGAGTATGCCAACATACATATTGTGAATAATACCGCCGTAGAACTTCTGGGCTATAAAAAGGGAGAACTCCTGGGGAAATCCATCGATAGTCTGTTTGAGGAAAAGAACAAGTTTTTTAAGGGAGCGGATTTTGAAAAAATGTTACAGGAAGGCAGTGTTTACAACTATCCACTAACCTGCATCACAAATAAAGGTGATAAGATAAAGACCATCTGGTCAGGTGCTCCTATCCTAGATAAGGAGAAAAAGGTAAAAGGAGTTGTGGGAATCGGGAGAAAATAGTATAATCACTTTTATTAGAATGTCGTGGAATAATGAGAAAACACATAACGCAGAAAATTATAGAGATGGAACAGTTGATTTTACAATTTGCCGTTTGATATTTGTAATTTTCATTTACGATTTTAGCTTGATGATGCGCCATAAATTATGAGAATCATATCTATTACCGGTACAGCAAGTGGCGTGGGAAAAACAACAATTGCACGGTTCCTGTTGCAATACATGGAGGATTTCTCTGCCATGAAAATTACCACAAAACATGAAGGTAGCTGTCCCAGACATTCAGATTGCGATGTATGCGAAACCATGAAACGTCCATATACAATCACCACTGATCCGCTTTGGATTAATCAGTCTGGTAAAGATACTGACTTATTCAAAAAGGCCGGCGCCCGAAAGGTCGTTTGGCTTCAGACACACTCAGAATACCTGAAAAGGGGTATTGCAGAGGCATTAACGTACTTCGGTAAAAACGATTCAATCATTGTTGAAGGTAACAGCTTTTTGCACGCTCACGATGCTGATCTCAGCATCCTTGTCGCCACACCGAGGGAAACGAAGATCAAGCGTTCAACAAGACAAATTGTTTCTAAGATCGATCTGGCAGTAATTAACAAATATGCAGATGATACTATAGGCGATATCATGAAAACACGGGAAAGATTACACGAAATTGGTTGTTACACACCTGTCCATATTATAAACCCACTTCAGGAAAATTACCCTCCAAACAAGATTTTTCTTAACCACATCAAAGAAATGATTGGGCAACCTGTTTAATCGTAATAGAGCTTTCACCTGTAATTGTCATTTCAACTCCTTCGTAGTTTGTCATTTCGATGAATGAAGTGACGAAAAATCTTTCGCTCAGGACAGGCCTCTGGGAGAAATCCTGAAGATTCCTCCCTCCGCTCGGAATGACAGCTAAAAGGAAGATTTCATCCCCCTTTGTGACTGAAGGTCATGGTTGTTTCATTTCTGTCTAGAAAAAGACATTGTCATAATTGACAGGTAAGAAAAAGAGTTTTTTGTGCGATTAGCCTGTCAAAAAGTTCCATGACGTTGTTAAGTTATTACTTATCTTGGCAGGAGAGCCCAAATACGGCACTGTCCGCCTGATCCTCCCTCAATCTTAATGGGTGCAATAATAAGTGTGGATCCTTTGGGGGGTAATTTATCAAGGTTGGCTACATTTTCAAGGATGAATTTCCCGGCGCCATTGATTTTATGGTGAACCGAAAAGTCCGAACAGTTTCCACAATCACCGCTCAGGGTATCAATACCTATCCCCTTAATATGCCTCTTTTCTATCAGAAAATTTGCAGACTCTTTTGAATAGCCGGGAAAGTGCATTTGTCCGTTATTATCCTTGTTTTTGTAACTTTCAAAATCATGCCAGAACCTGCTCCACCCCGTATTTAACAACACAATAGACCCGTCGGGTATTTGTCCGTTCTCCTTTTCCCATAATAAGATGTCCGATTGTGAAAGGGTATAATCAGGATTTCTCTCTGTCTTGTCTCTAACGTCAATAACAATAGCAGTGCCCACCAATTGTTCAAAGGGAATTTGATCAACCGAGGAGTGGTTGAGTTCAAAATGATTGGGAGCGTCGATATGCGTTCCCAGGTGTTCTGGTGTACTGTATCTGCCTGAAAACACCATATCCTTTTTGATACTGGCAATGACCTCATATTTAAATGGGGTATAGTTACCTACCGGCCAATAGGCATTCCTTTCATTCAGAGGATAGGTCAGATCAATAACCGAAGCCTTACCTTCCATAACATCTTCAAGAATGCCTGCTGGCAAGCGCCGTTCCAGTAAGAAAAACATTATCCCCACCATAAACATTTTCATAAATATTTTCATCTTCCTAGTCTCTCCTTTCATTTATTAATGCATATAAATAAAAATGCTATTAAATCTGCTTACTTTAATTATTGCCAGAATATTTTTAAAGATATACAATAAAAATGAAATTCTTCAATAATTTCGGATATCAGAAGCATTTCAGGTTACCGGTAACATTTCAAAAAGAAAGTGTAATGTTTCCCTGCTGTTTCCGGTAATACATTATCTGCTATTACAAATCAAAAAAAAATGGGAGTATTAATACCATGATAAGAAAGGCTTTGCTTTTAAAAATTTTTGACGCTGCTTACATGCAAAGATGGAATGACAAGATACGTCCTATAGAGTTAACAGAATTGGATAAACAAGCTCATAAGATGGTAATTGCCTACTTCTTAGGTAAATTTGAGGAAGAAAAACCTGAGTTTAATTGGATAAACATCATTGAAGGAGGAATTTTTGAACTTTTGCAGCGACTTGTAATTACTGATTTAAAGCCGCCAATTTTTTATGAAATAAAAAAAGACGATGCAAAATATAAACGATTAAATGAATGGGTATATAGCGAGTTGGGATCGATTCTATCACCTTTAGGCGATGATTTTTGTAAAAAATTTCAAAGTTATTTCTTAAAGACTGATGATACCTTAAATAAAAGGATTTTAAGCGCTGCGCATTTTTATGCCACAAAATGGGAATTTGATATCATAGAACGTGCAAACCCCAATGGTTACGAGATAGACAGGATAAAGAAAGACCTGCAGGAAAAACAGGAAAAATACTATGACTTGAAAGGTATGGAACTCCTGACAAAACACATGAAATATGAAAATTTCATCAACCTGTGCGGCCAACTCAGATTTCAGTTGCGATGGTCTCATCTCCACAGAATACCCAGAACCTCGGTTCTGGGACACTCATTGTTTGTTGCAATACTTTCCTATCTGTTTTCCCTGGAGATAAAATCATGCGCGCAAAGATGCATAAATAATTATTTCACAGGCTTATTTCATGACCTGCCAGAGGTGCTTACCCGTGATATCATCTCGCCGGTGAAGAGGTCTGTTGAAGGAATTGGCGACCTCATAAAAGAGTATGAGAAAGAACAGATGGAAAAAGAAGTATATGGTCTGATTCCAAAGGAATGGCATTCAGAAATAACCATGTTTACTGAAAACGAATTTGACAGCATTGTGACATTACACCAGAAAAGGAAGAAAGTAACCAGTGAGGACATCAATGATAAGTACAATGATGATAAATTTAATCCGAGAGATGGGGAACTCGTTAAGGCATCTGACAGTCTTGCCGGCTTCATAGAAGTATCAGTTGCAATACGGAACGGCAGTGCCAGTCCCGAACTTCAGGAGGCAAGATTATCATTAAAAAAGCAGTACGAGAAGACACGCATTGCGGGGATAAATTTTGGAGAAATTTATGCAGATTTCGATTAAAACTCTTATTTATTAGTCGTTTTATGGCTCATTTCCGGGCCTTTATTTTGACAGTTAGCTGCGATTAATGATGCCTACAATTGTTATAAAATGGGAAATACTTCTCCAACCCATCACGCGCATCACGACAAACCTCGTAATCTTTCAGGTACACTTCCTCATATTTTCAAAATAATCGGTATTGCTGCTTAATCTTATCGACAATAAATTGTCGATGTATAAGGCGCTAAGCGCTAATTGTATCTGTGCACGCCGGTACTGCTGCAGGAAACAGTAGAAAACGGAAGGAGGCAATGAAGATAATATCGTAACAATTTAGTTTTTTGAAAAACGTGTTATGATTTTTGTTTTATTTCAATCAGGTTGCCTGAAAAATCCTTGAGAAAGTACACGGTCTTTTCTTTATGCTTCCCGATTATAATCTCAACATTGGACCGCTGTGCTTTTTCCGTCACCTCTGTGAAGTTGTCCAGTATCAAACCGAAATGGATAAAATTGGGGCTGGCGTGTTGAAAATCAGATATGAAAACCTCAACCTTTAAACCAGGCATTTCAAATACTAAAACCTTAATCTCCCGGGGATAAGCAAATAATTGCTCCGAAAGTTCCGGGGCCAGGAGGATTTCTCTTGTCTTTTTAAGACCCAAAAAATCCTGATAGAACCGTGTCGCCTGTTCTTCGGTCTTGTTTGTTATACCAACGTGATTTAATTCCATAAAATATTTTAACTTTTAATTGTTCAAAATGCAAGCCGGTGATAAAAGGAATTGTTTCATGTGTCCATTGTTATCCGTCCCTCGTCTCTATACGCATGGTCGGTAATCAGACTTATCCCCGAATGTCTTGACCGGGGATATGAATCCCCAATCCACATTTTTATGAGGACAGGTTCTCACGAGGACGAGTATGTTATTACCATAGAAGCGGGAATCCAGAAAACCATTGTCCCTGAATGTCTTGTTCAGGGAACAAGGATTTCGGGCCAAGTCCGGAATGACAGGCACCTGTCCCCGAAAGTAGTTATCTGGAGTTGTAAACTTATGTTACTATGTACAGTGTAAAATTTCCCTTAATAAACTAAAAAGCAAAGGGTTGAGTGTTCGGCCTAATTATTATGTGATAAATCAGATCGTTGCCAAAGGCATCCTAATGTAATGTAAGAAATTTCAAAGCAGATTGTTCTTGCCATATGTCATTCCCACGAAACTCATCCTCGTGAAAACGGGGAGCGGGAATCCGGGTGCTTTTTATCAGCTGATATTGACATTCAATATTTTATGAGAAAACCTGAAGGGGAAACGTGGCAAAACAATTAACAGAAAGGACAAAGAAGATTTATTCAAATTATCAGAGATAAGATATCCTGAGATAACGCTTCGAGATTAATTGTCGGGTTTTGAAACCAGCATTTCTTTTATCTTCATGAGCCTGTTTATACCGGAGCGTTCCATCTCATCCAACTTAGATTTGATAAATTTTATAGAATCATGTAACTGGGGAATAAGGATGTATTCCAGGGCATTTACCCTTCTGCGGACCTTTTCTATCTCCCTAGCTAACAGACGCATGGATTGTTCAAGTTCGGCAATCCGAATAATGGAAGGAAAAAATTCCTTAAGTTGAATAATTGCATCGTCGAGTTCTACCGGTGTATCCAGAAGGCTATAAGAGTTGTCTTCGGTTATGGATACTTTGAATACTGGTACTTTAATATTCAGTATACTCTTCTCAAGAAGCTTTAATTCTAACGTTCCTTTTGATTGTTCCAGGGCAATGGCTATATTTTGGGTAGAGGATGTAATTTGTGCAATGAAAAACATCTTCATATGATTGGGTAAATCTGTGTCCACTCTTTGACGGACTTCCTTATATACCTTTGACACGGTCAAAAATTCCTTCATCAGACCTTCATTTTTGTCTTTCAGGAGTTTATGTCCCCGTACTGCCATTGAAAGTCTTCGGCGCAGCTTATAAAATTCCATCCTTGTGGCATTGATCTGCAGCTTCATGATACTTCCATTAAGAATTATTCCAGGGTTTGTAATGTTTTTCTATATGCACTTGCGCGACTCTTTTCAATTCTGTTTTTGGTAAAAACCCTAAAATTTTCCACCCGAGATTGAGTGTTTCTTCGATCGTTCTGTCTTCTTTCTCACCTTGCTGAAGGAATATTCTTTCAAAGAGTTCAGAAAATTTTATATATTGCACGTCCATGTGTGTCAAAGCTGCTTCTCCTAGTACTACGGCCAATTCCTTGACGTTCTTTCCCCTTGCATAGGCCGCATAGAGTTGATTTACCACGTCAAAGTGATCTTCCCGTGTCTTGTCCTTTCCGATTCCTTTATCTTTGAGCCGGGAAAGAGAGGGTAGGACGTCAATGGGCGGATATATGCCCTGTGAATGAAGTAACCGGCTGAGGATGAGTTGCCCTTCTGTTATATAACCTGTGAGGTCTGGGATGGGATGCGTCTTGTCGTCCTCAGGCATTGTTAGAATTGGTATCTGCGTGATGGAACCCTTCTTGTCTTTTATCCGCCCGGCACGTTCATAGAGGGTGGCGAGGTCGGTATATAAATAACCGGGATAACCGCGGCGGCCCGGTACCTCTTTCCGTGCCGCAGAGATTTCACGAATAGCCTCACAATAGTTTGTCATATCCGTAAGGATAACCAGAACGTGCGCATCTTGTTCGTATGCAAGATATTCGGCTACAGTCAGTGCCATGCGTGGCACGGCAATACGCTCTATAGTAGGACTATCAGCCAAATTGATGAAGAGTACAGCCCGTTCGATGGCTCCCGTTTGTTTAAAATCCGTTATGAAATAGTTGGCCTCCTCGAAGGTAACCCCCATAGCGGCAAATACCACAGCAAACTTTTCTTCGGTTTGAAGCACCCTGGCCTGCCGTGCTATCTGGGCCGCGATCTTTGCATGAGGAAGCCCTGCACCTGAAAAAATGGGTAGCTTTTGTCCCCGTATGAGGGAATTCATACCGTCAATGGCAGAAATGCCCGTCTGGATAAACTCCTTCGGATAATCCCTCGCGCATGGATTCATGGGATTGCCATTAATATTTAAATATTTGCTGGGAATGATAGGAGGTCCCCCATCAATCGTTTCGCCGGCTCCGTTGAATATCCTCCCTGTAATATCAGGCGATACGCCAATCTCCATTCCCTTACCCAGGAATCTTATCTTTGCATTCTCCCTGGCGATTCCCTGTGTTCCCTCAAAAACTTGAATGAGGGCCTTTCTGCCTGCGATCTCCAGTATCCTTCCACGCCGCACCTCGCCACCGGCTAATTTTATCTCGGCAAGTTCGCCGTAAGTCGCTCCTTCTACCTCCTGTAGCAGGATAAGGGGGCCTATAATATCCCGAATGTTCAAATATTCTTTAAACAATTTCTGTCCCGTAATAAGCGTCTTAAAGCCTTAACCACAGATTTCTTGGATTACACAGAAGATTTCTTGTCTTATCTGTGTCATCTGTGCAATCTGTGGTTTCAAATGTTTTTTTTATCTGTCTGATGTAATACCTCTCTAGCTCTTAATAATTTCTCTAATTCATCTACTATTTTTGCTTCCAGCTTATCAAACTCATCAAGATTTTCCTCGGTGATAAAGCGCATTTGGTCAATGCCTGACAGTGCTGATACAGAGATTATCTCTGAAAGCTCGGCGTGCAATTGCAGTAATTCGTTTGCCTTGTTATAAAATTTAATAATTATGGCCAACATAAGGAACTGTTTTTTCAAAGAGGTATAGGTATCGCATTGGTCGTATGCATTTTGGTACAAAAAATCTTCGCGAATCATTCGGGCAACTTCCATGAGGAGCCGATCTTTTGAGGAAAGGGACTCAATCCCTACCAGTCGCACTAATTCCTCCAGTTCAGCCTCCCTTTGTAATATCTCCATTGCCTTCGTTCGATATGCCTTCCAGTCTTTATGGACATGGATAGTAGAAAACTCGTCAACGACGTCTTGGTAAAGAGAGTAGCTGGTCAACCAATTAATTGCTGGAAATTGCCTTTGTGAGGCCAGTCGGTCATCTAGCCCCCAGAAGGCTTTGACGACGCGCAGGGTGCTCTGGGTGACGGGTTCAGACAAGTCTCCTCCGGGGGGTGAGACTGCCCCAATCACACTCAAACTTCCCTGTCGTCCATCAGAGCCAAGGCAGATTACATTTCCAGCACGCTCGTAAAAACTTGCAAGCCTGGAACCCAGGTATGTCGGAAAACCTTCTTCACCAGGCATTTCTTCTAACCGTCCGGACATCTCACGCATGGCCTCGCCCCAGCGTGAAGTAGAATCAGCCATGAGGGCTACGCTGTATCCCATATCCCGATAGTATTCTGCGATAGTAATCCCCGTAAATATGGATGCCTCCCGCGCTGCTACGGGCATATTGGAGGTATTTGCTATTAATACTGTTCGTTCCATGAGTGGCTCTCCCGTTTTCGGGTCCTTTAAGACGGGAAAATCGATTAATACTTCTGTCATCTCATTTCCGCGTTCGCCACAACCCACATAAACAATTATGTCTGCATCTGCCCAGCGGGCGAGTTGGTGTTGAATCACGGTCTTTCCGCTTCCAAAAGGGCCAGGTATGCATGCAACTCCTCCCTTTGTAACAGGGAAAAACATATCAATAACCCGTTGGCCTGTTACCAGGGGGACTGTTGTATGCTGTTTTTCCTTTACTCTGCGTGGTTGTCTTACCGGCCACTTTTGGAGCATGGTCAGGTCTTTTGTCCCTGTATCTGTATCCACTTTCGCAACAACATCCTCTATCGTACCTTCTTTTTCTTTAATCATTGACAACTTTCCTTTAACGCCTATGGGTACCATAATCTTGTGCTGTATAGGTTTTGATTCCTGGACATATCCAATGACATCGCCGGGAACAACCTCGTCTCCGGTATGTTTTAGGGGAGAAAAATGCCATTTCTTCGTTCTATCCAGCGGTGGATGTTCAATGCCTCTTACAATGTAATCACCGTATAAACGGTTCAGTGCATCAAGTGGCCTCTGAATGCCATCATAAATTCCACCGATGAGTCCTGGTCCAAGCTCCACGCTAAAGGCACCGAACGTTGGATAGACAGGTTCTCCTGGACCCACACCTTCTGTTTCTTCATAGACCTGGATGGAGTATTCTTCACCGCGTATCTCTACCACTTCACCAAAGAGTTTGTAGCGGCCCACACGAACCATGTCATATATTCGTGTACCGCTTAATCCTTTGGCTACGACAAGGGGACCAGAAACCTTAATGATTATTCCGTTATTAACCATCCTATTAATTTAAATCTCAAATCAAGCGCGGATAAACTTGTTTGCCCGTGCTTATCTTAGCGCCAGAGAATTTCAAAGGTATGCAGGTAGGAGCTAACTCCCATTGGTGATTTGCGGCACTTGCATACCGTTGCGAAGTGCCGATCGCCGTCAGGAGTTGGCGCCTGCCTTTGCGTTACAAAAAGCTGCCGAAGGCTTAATTAAATGTTTAGGAATTTCAATTTGGTGCAATGCAGCGCAGGCATCTTGCCTGCATGTATTCCCGTCCCGGCCTTCCCCGTAAACGGGGTATTATAGGGGGCAAAAAATCTTTTGCCCCTACCTGTTTCTCATTGCAGGCTGGAAGCCTGCGCTACCCTCCCAATTAATTATTCAGCCTGTTTTGTCTCTCAACAGGTCATAACCTCTTTTATTTGCATATCCCAATTTGAAAATTTTATCTGCCAGCGCGCCTTTTGTAAGTTTTGTGCTGGCTGTTATGTTCATTTTTGCGGATAGCTCAAGAAGGGTGTCTTTTTTATACTTTGAAAGTTCTTCAACAATCTTCTCAGTGGGTAATCCTTCTAACCGTTGTTGCAAAGCATCAATATCTACGGTAATAGCTTTGGTTTTTCTGGGCTTAACCTTTTTTGGGAGGAGCATTTCGGCAAGGAGGGGTTTGTCTTTCAGGGTATCAAAGAATGATACCAGTGTGTGAATGGCATTGGATACCAGATGTGTCTCGGATTCATCGGGAAAATGACCAATACTTTCCCGTAATACATCGAGTTCTTTTATTATTTCGGGAACAATTTGCGCCATTCTTTGCCTTTCATCCTCACCCGGGAGTAATGACAGGCATTCTTTTACTTTTGTTAAGGTATCGATCAGATCGAGTTTTCTTGTCCTTTTTGCCATATTAATCACCACTGACTTTCTCTAAGAATTCCTTCGTTACTTCTTTATATTGTTCTGCCACACGCATTGCATTTTCATCATCCATCAAAAACACGGGAATTGCCAGCGCAGAAGCCTCGGTATAGCCAGTGCCCCATGAAATAGAATTTGTGAAACATACGTTACCATGGCCCTTTCGAAGCTCGTTCATTTTATCTTTATGGGTGCTGACGATACTCTGGCCAACGGTACGTACCATGGTAAATACTATCCCTTTCAGCGTTATGTCATGTATTTCTGTGTTCGTCAAACGACATTTGTGATTCATCTTATCATGTAATTCCCTGATTTTCCTGACGAGTATATTTATTCCTATGGTTGACATATGGTCTGGTATGGTTGTTATGATATAGACATCACTTGCAGCGAGTGCATTTTGTGTCACCAGATAGAGGTTTGGGGGACAATCAATAAGGATATAATCATAGTTGTCTTTTATCCTGTGAATGGCATTTTTCAGGATATGACGCTGCTCTAGGTAAAAAAGGGCATCTCGTATATCATTGGAAGTATCAATGCTGAATAACTCTTTTATACCCTTGATTGTTCGCCTGAGGATTTGAAGTTGTTCCTGATAAAAACCTGACTCTATCTTCCTCCATGTTTTTGATGCCAATTCAATATCAACACCCAGCAGATCAATGTCAGACGGAATCAGGTCAAGATTCTTCACTACATCCTTTGTGACCTTGCCCTTTATAAATAATTCGATGGGAGATTTCCATATAATATTTTCAATCTGGTAAGTATCAAAACTATCCTTTAAATACAATTCAAAGAGTTTTGAAATTGTTCCATTATCCTTTTTGAATACTTCCCATCGTTCGGGTAAAGTACAGAGAAAGGTCAAGTTGGTTTGAGGATCTACATCTATGAGCAACACCTTTTTATTGTGGTACAAGGCCAGGGCGCATCCGATATGATAGGTGGTGGTTGTTTTGCCGACGCCGCCTTTGTAGTTGATGAATGAAATAATTTTTCCCACACTACATACTCCTTCATTTAAGTTTATTTAGAACAGGCTAATTTTTTGACCAAATCCTCTTTAGTATCCTCAAGTTTAGGATTGAATTGCATTGCCTGCTGATAGAGGATGCCATCAAAAAACAACGAGTCGTTACGCGCCCTGTCCTGGATTCTCATGTGGCAGGAGTTTCCTCCTGACAGGGAAATAACAAGCCGCACTGTCTTTTGTTTGTAAAGCCCGCTATCACTTTACCAAAATATTCATCCCTACCGCCCGTCCAATCTCTTTACTGAGTTCCATCGTACCGGTGTGTCTACTTCCTTGTTGTGTAGGAATAATGGTAATTGCCTTGACCGTTTTGTTCCTTAAATCGGTAATTGTATCAAGGCATAGTTCTGCCACATCTTCTGTGATCAATATAATGCCTACCGAAGAATCCATAACAGTTTTTCTTAGAATATTGACAGTCTCTTCGGTTGTTTTAACGGCTTCAATCTCAACCCCGATACTTTGATAGGGCAATATATCATCCTTTTCTCCGATGATAACAATTTTATACATATGTTTTTCGCAACCGTTCCTTTAATAAATTTTCTTCTATTCTGTGTACCTTTCCACCCAACACTAGCTTTAAATTAAATACCTCCACAGTAAAGCCACATAAGTAACCAAAGACCCTTTCCGGTCCAAAGGGGATGAATTTTACGGGTCGTATTAGATCTAGCAAATAATTGTCGGCTAATTTTTCGTATCGAAAAGAGATGACCGGGAATAAATTCGATGACAGCATTTGCACAAAGTTTTCTCCCGGTAGGGGCGTATTGCAATACGCCCCTACAAAAGCTTCATGCAGTGTCTTTTCCGATGTCCATGTTGTACTCAAGACCAGTTTGTGAAACACATGTTCTTTGTCAAATCTATTCAAAAAATATTGATCCAGGAGGTTCTTGTCAAGTTTTAAGATCATTGCACGTCGTATTATCTTAAGACCCTGTACGAGTTGGTACATTTTCAGGTATCGCTTGATAATCTCAACATTTATTTCGTAAAAAAATTTTTCAATATATCTTAAGTAAGCACCATCGCATATCAAGTCAATTATAAACAGTAGCGCCTCTTTTTTTTCCCCCCTTTTATCCCTTCCTTGTGAAAGGGGGGAAATAAGGGGAGTAATTGATTGCACCCCCTTTTTCGTCCCCTCTTGTAAAAGGGGAAGGGTAATTTGGCTGTGGTTATATTGTGTTATGATTTTCTTACAAAAAGTGATCAATTCCTTAAATATCTCTGGTAAAGAGGTTGCTTTGCCATGCCATTCATCGTCCCATGTATCCTTGCTAATGGTCCCTCTAAGAAATGTATTCCCGATTAAACCTGAGATTTTGGACTTTATAAATTTCTTAAGGTTGAGGATGTCGTTCCTTATCAGGAAAAAGTCGCAAACGGCGCTGTAGGGTGACAAAGACCGTATTTTATACAGTTTATCATGGTAATAATCATCAAGCCGTGTTTCGAATTCGTACAAATGTGTTATTTCTGTAAAATAGTCCCTCAGAGGCGTGTTATTTAAATTTGTCAATATATACTGGAGGTTATTACCGGATAGTAATTTTTCAAAGAACTCTGTATTAAGTAAATGACACTCCTGGATATTAATTCGCCCGGATAAATAACACCACTCATAATGATAAATACTGTTTGCCATATAACTTTAATAG
>JABRVT010000090.1:0-9513 GCA_040048245.1 Candidatus Brocadia sp. | reverse complement strand
TCAATATGAATTCCTTAGCCTCCGGTACTCCTATCTCATTGAGGGCATTGAGAATGCCAATTTTTAAAAGGGTGTTGTTGGTCTGCTTAAAGAGCTTTAAAAGGGGCTGTACAGCTTTAATACTTTTGCGTCTTCCGAGGATGTGAACAGCCCGCTGAACCGTATCTCGCTCTCGATGTCTGAGTGCATTTATCAACTTTTCCTCAAAATCTTTACTTTCATACTCTGATATATCAGAACCACAGAAAGGGCATATCGTATCAATCCCCTTTATTTCTTTCCAACATGTCGGACAGAAGAATGTCATGGTATTTTTCCCAAATATTTAGTAATTCCACATCTGAATCAATGTTTTAATCATAAACTTCCTGGCTTCTGGTGCCCCTATCTCCTTCAATGAATCGATAATTTCTATTTTTAAAAGGGTATTGTTTGTCCGATTATAGAGCCTCGAAAGCTGCCGGACAGCTTTACTGCTTTTGAGTTTGCCAAGGATGTAAACCGCCTGCCGAACTGTTTCTGTCTCTTTTTGTCTAAGTGCATTTATTAGTGCTTTCTCAATATGTTTCTTTCTGTATTTTGATAAATCAACACCACAGAAAGGACACAATCTCGCAATTTCCTTTGTTTCCTTCAAACAAGTAATACAAAAGTATGTCATAGAGCTTCACCTTGATTGTATAGGAAATTTTATTTAAGTGAGTTATACGCTGTATGGCATAGGAAATCCTCCTTAGGAAGGGGATGGGGGTTGTAAAATCGCCCAGAATAAACCAAAGAAACTTAAACGGAATACTTGAAAGGTTTTTTAGCTATCTTCGACAATTGTCAATACATTTATAGATTCAAGGCTTCAAGGTTTATTTTTTGTTTTGAGGAAAATCTGGGTTTATTTCTAGTGATAAATAGCTGATATGTGGGCGCAGGTAAATAAACCAGAATACGATACCCACCAGAATAACACCCCCAATAAAATTTCCCATGGTAACGGGAAAGAGATTATTTACGAAAAATCCCTTCCATGTAAGCAAAGAAAGGTCTAATGATTTGCCTGCCATTTTCTCAGCGGCAGCAACGACGTCTGAATTTTTTCGTAACATCAAGCCCATGGGAATAAAATACATGTTCGCAATGCAGTGTTCAAACCCGCTGGCAACAAAACCACTTATTGGGAAGAGAACTGAAAGGACCTTGTCTCCCACACTTCTGCTGCTGTAGCATAACCATACGTTAAGACATACTAGTGCGTTGCAAAGCACACCTCTCACCATGGCAGCTTTAAAAGACAGATTTACCTTTTTGTGAGCAATAAGTAGTGCTTTTGCGCCTGTTGCATAGTGGAAAAATTCCCACTGGTGCGCCATATGCATCCAACAGACCATCATAAGTCCGCCTATAAAATTGCCAATATATACGATAGTCCATATCTTGAGTAACTCACGGGTTGTAATCCTTTTGCTGACATAGCCCACAATGTTGAGGTTATTGCCTGTAAAGAGTTCAGCTCCGGCGATTTCCACCAGTATGAGTCCAAGAGAGAACACAATGCCAGTAATAAGGGAAGTAACCCCAAAGTGCAGGGCAGAGTCGCTGGTCACAAAGGTGGCAAATTGGGCACCCATCGCAATAAAGATTCCGGCTAAAATACTTAATATAAAGGTTTGGGTAACCTGCAATCTTGCCCTTACTACAGCCTTATTTTCAATTATGGCAACAGTCTGCTGAGGTGAATACGCACCTGCATTTGCATCCTTCATGGGTCTTGAGATGTTATTTTTTACCATCTTCTACACAACTCCTTTATCATTCTTTGAAAGGCGTAAAAACACAAACCAATACGCACCTGCAACTAACACAATGCCACCAAACAAGTTTCCAAGGATTACAGGACAGAGACTATTAATCAAAAAACCTTTGAAAAAGGTGAGATTGGAAAGATCTAATGTTCCGTCATATACCTTTTCAGCAGTAGTCAGAACTGCACGGTTACCTTTCAGGATAAGTCCCATGGGAATAAACCACATATTGACGACACAGTGTTCAAACCCACAGGCAATAAGACAGGACGTTGGCCAGAGTAGCGCCAATATTTTATCCATATTACTTCTGCCGCAATAACACAGCCATACACCCAGACAAATCAGGGCATTGCCGAGCATTCCCCGCACAAAGGCTGCAACAAACGGGACGTTTACTTTGTCGTTTGCGGTAAGTACAATCTTGGCGCCGAGTAAGTAATCGTTCACCATCCACTGCTCAGAGTTGTATATCCACAAAACAAGGGTTAATGCACCAACAAAGTTACCAATAAATACGATAATCAGATTTCTGACAAGGGCTCTGCCAGTAATTTTCCGGGCCATAAAAGACATTGTAACAAGCGGGTTTCCAGCAAAAAGTTCGGCACCGGTAATTACGATTAAAACCATTGCCAGCGTAAAAGCTACCCCGCCGATGAGTTGATTTAAACCATAATTAGAGGTTGCTGTGTGCGTTACTAACATGGAGAGCTGTGCTCCAAGCGCAATAAAGACACCAGCGAGGATGCTGAGGCCGAGCATGGTTAAAGCGCCAAGATTCGTCTTTGAGACGCCCACCAGTCCCACTTGTTCAGCCATTTCGGACGGTTCATAGGCATCAATTTCAATAACAGGTGCAGCAGATCCCTGATTGTTTGCACTTTTATTCCCTTCGGCAGACATAAATTACCCCTTTCTTCTACCTTTATTCAGCATAATACATCTATTCTGTTGTGAATTTTACGTTTATAGTCTTTAGTCACTTGATATATTTTTACCAATACTTGATGCATTATCGTACTCATATCTTCGAGAACATAGCTGGCATTCAATGTAGTTGTCGGTCTGTCTTAAATTGGGTAAAATGCTACTTTCGTGGACACGCATCCCTGTTTCTTGAGATTGTTCAATTACCTGGAAGCTACTCGTAAGTACTTTAAATTTTTAGAGTATGCCACAATTTGAACATACAAAGAGTGTGTCAGTTAACATGGGTAACCTCCTTAATAATTGCATAATTGCTGATGTTGGTTCGTGAAAACAGACAACATCAGCTCAACAATGGTTCGCTTATACGGATCAGTTAAATTAGGCCTTCGGCTACTTTTACCCATGTAGTGGCAAGGCGCGCCTTACCCATTACACGGTTAATTTGAAGTTTCTTGACATTTAAATAGCCGCCTCGCCTGACTCATTTGTGCGAATACGATGGGCGTTTTCTACATCAAAAACGAATATCTTCCCATCGCCAATACTCCCCGTCTGGGATTCGTTGATGATAGTATTTACGATTCTTTCAACGTCGGTGTCCCTGACGGTAATTTCGATTTTCATCTTTGATAAGAGATCAATCCGGAATCTTCTTCCACGCCATATTTCTGTGACACCTTTTTGTTTTCCCTGTCCACTTACTTTTGTAACGGTCATCCCCGGATAGCCCAGCTCTAACAAGGCATCCTTGACCACATCAAATTTTTCAGGCCTGATTATTGCTTCTATCTTTTTCATAAAACCTCCGTTTATTGAACATTTTTTCAAGTGCAAGTACCTGTACAGTCGCTGTTTTTATTTGTTCGTGTTTTCATTCGTCGAATCAATGGTATTCCACATTCATTTGACTTTCCTTATATTTTTAGGGGGTTTTTAGCCGTGTCCGCTGATATGGCTGCCAGATTTACCTTTACAGACGTACTATCTGTTTCCCGTCTTTCTTGCCCCTTTTGCACGGCTTGTTCTATTTGTGCAACAAGAAGGTTCTCAACGCCTTTTATTTGCTGAGAATAATGTTCAATAGTTGTATGTATCCATCCTCTGAGATCATGGCGTATCTGGTTGCAATTCTGATTTACAACGGTGCCCATCCGGTCTATCATTTCATATAAAACCAGCTTCATGCTGATCGACTTTGGAAGAGAGAGGCGTAAAACGAATGTAAACTCTCCATCAGGAGCAATCGTATACTCCTGCATCATGCATGAAAAACTAATTTTATTGGTCTGTTTCACAAAATATTCAAACCGGTCCATCGGTATCTCAAAGAGGATTTCTAAGGCCGTTTTAAACTCACAGATATTATCGTTGAAACGTCTCAAAAAACGGATAATAATCTCCCTGGTATTATTAGATATTTCTTTTTGTATATCCTGTGTAAACATATCAAATCCTCTGACGATTTCCTTCTCGATAATTTTCTGTAACTTATCTTTCAAAACCGCTGGATTGGCATCGGCGCCCGCTTCAAAAAGATCCTGGAGGCGCTTCCTTATTCTGGATATCTCCTTTTCTTCAAAAATCTTTATTATCTCATCTGTTTTCGAGTATAATGCATCCAATTCTTCTTTAAGCAAATACGTTATATCGTCCCTTCCTTGTTTTAGATTTGCAGCAATGTGATAAAAGGTGCCAATCTTATCCTCTAAATCTTTTCCTGGAATTTCCAGTGTCTTTTTCTCAATAATTTCAATAATCCTTTCCATCCATGCCTCCTGTAAATCAAACAAACTGCTGTTTCGGCAGCTACGTTTCAAAATTAAAGATGAACTAGAACTGCAAAACCCACCTATCGAAATTACAACTTCGATAGGTGGTTCGATAAAAAAACTCCTATCGAAGCTCAGCTTCAACAGGAGTTATTAGCTACAATATGTAGCAGTTGGGCGAACTCCATCGCTTTAAATATTAAGTAAACGTTTGAAATTTCAAACTGGTAGCGCAACCGACCCGGTTGCGTAAATAAAAGATGCCGAAGATCTCATATATTGTTGCCAACTGTCTATTGCATCTGTCCAGTTGCAACTCCTCCACACTAGACCATTGCCACAGTTTTTTGTTCATGGCTTACCTCAGCCAGATTTACAGTGTTCCATACCTTCTCCAGATTTTCTTTGTATTCTTCCAGGGCTTTAGTCTTGCCTGCTAATAATTCCAGCTCAAGCCGTACTGACTCGCCACCAGCCTTTCGTCTCTCCTGCCCCTTTTGTATGGCCTGTTCAATCTGGGCAATAAGATCGTTTCCAAGATCCTTCAGTTGTTTCGAATAATGGTCAATGGTTTTACTGATCCGTGCTGTGAGGTCGGAGCGTGTCCTGCCACAATTCCTGCCTACTTCGGAGGACACCCGTTCCAGCATTTCGTTCAAGACCATCTTCCTGCTCATGGATTTCGGCAGGAAGGTGCGCAGGATGGACTTGACCTCTTCTTCTGTGGGGGCTGTGTATTCCTGTACCATGTAATAAAAACCCGTATCCCTGGCCAGTTCAACGGAAAATTCACATTGTTCCATGGATACCTCAAAGAGTATCTCAGCAGCCGTTTTGAACTCGTTGATGATATTATTGGAACGTTTTGTAAAACGATTAAAGGTTTCCTGGATTGTGTTTGATATCTCCTTTTCCGCATCCTTTCTGAATGCATCGAATCCTTTGACAATTTCGTCCTTAATAACCTTCTGCATCTCATCCCTTAAGACTGTGGGGTGGAGGTCTGGATTTTTTTCATAGAAATCCGTAAGACACTGCTTTATTCTCGGTGTCTCCTTTTCCTCTAAAATCTTTAACATCTCTTCTACCTTGAAACACAGTTTGTCCGATTCACCTTTGAGCAGATATTTCATATCTTCCCTGTCCTGTTTCAAGTTTGCTACAAGCTGATGAAAGGTGTTTATCTTGTTTTCTAACTCCTCCCCGGAAGCTTCCATGGTCTTTTTTTCAATCGCTATCTGGGATAGTTTCTGGGAGATTATCCGCTTTGCCTTAGATATGGTGGTATTGAGGACGATTTTCCCTTTTTCTAAAGAGAGAAAACTCCCCAAAGCATCTTCCAGGTTCAAAAGGCCGCTCTGTGAAAGTTGAACGTCATTGTTCGTCGTTTTCGCCTTTAGTGCTTCCCTGGCAGAGACAGGCCAGATCTCCTGAACGGTAAATCCCATCTCCTCCAATACCTGTTTATTGAATGCGGCTATTTCTTCGATCTCTTTAGGAGTCAGATTATCGATCTTGTTCAACACGAAGAATATCTTCTGGGTAGAGCCTTTGATGGTATCGAGGAGTTCTTTTTCTACCTGCGAGATGGGTACATCGGCGCTCATAAGGAAAAGAGCTGCGTCCAGGTGGTCTAAGAATTCATATGTCGTTTCTGTGTTGTGCAGGAAGGTGGACCCCACTCCAGGCGTATCTACCAGCAGTATCCCTTTTTCAAGGAAGGGGGATGGATATTCGATACGTGCACATCGTACGCCCCGTATATTTTTGGGATTTCCCTTTTCCGTTACATAATCAGGAAGTTCCTCTATGCAAATCTTTTTTTCGCTGCCGTCTTCCATAGAGATCAAACAGCTAACCTCTTCACCATACTTCAGGATTGTCACAATAGAAGTCAGCGGTACTACAGAAGAAGGAAGGATTTCCTTGCCGATCAAACTATTAATAAGGGTTGTCTTACCCCTTTTAAACTGACCAAGGATTACCAGGTTAAAACAATTTGATATCAACTGTTCCCTGACCATGTGCAACCGATCATCCACGGCCCCCGTATCATCCCTTGTCAATGCTCCAATATTTTCAATGGTAGCAAGTATTTCTGTTTTATGTCTTATAAATTCCTCTAACATAGAACAACACCTCCGCAAAAATAAAAGCATCGAGCGTAACAACCTTCATATCTGAAAAATTGTTGTCCATCTTCTGCCTGTTTCTTGTATGGTTTTTACACCTTTCTGTTTAAACCATCCAATTACATGACTCAAAATAGCCGCGGATATCGAGCGTAAAGTCACCGTCACGCAAAATAACCTGGTCCTTATTTGACTTATTATTTGAAATCCAGTACATCAAAAATGCATCACATAAATCTGACTCCGTATATTCAGCACCCAGGAAACCTGCGTCCTGAAGATCCTTAATACCAATGATCTTTTCCATAAATCCCTCCTATGAGCTTAGGACAGGGATTTATTTTACGGAGTATAATGGTGTAATAAAAAAACCCCTGTCGAGACCATGACTCCGACAGAGGTTTTACAAATAAAAAACTCCTATCGAAGCGAGACTTCAACAGGAGTTATCAGCTATTACATAGCAGTAAGGCGAACTCCATCGCCTGAATTTTAATTATAAATATACAAAGCATTCAATTTTTTGTCAAACTAAATTTTTGTTTTCTTATCACTTCTGTAAACTCATGAGCTGAAAAACCAAAGACAGATTGACCGCAGGGAGAGACTCTGCGTACCTTGCCTCTGTCGGTTGGATTGGTTAGACTCGTCTGTTGTACATCGTTTTCAAATAAATGATCCCCTTTCGAGTGCTTTGCCGGGATCATACCAGACTGACTTCACAAAATTCTGCAATTCTGATGTGAACTTCCCGATGACATCAGCATCGATGGGGTATTCGGGGTGTTGCCGTGTCACTTCTGAATACTCAGTACGCTTTCCAAACGGAAGTCTCTCTGCATGGCGAAGAAGGAAGACATTGCCTATTGTGGTAAGGCGGCAGTCCTCTGGTTCCATGTCGAGATATTCAACCAGCACATAGTAATGAGACATCGGGCAACCCTGTTTAAGTCTGGCTGCAGTTCCCGCCGCCTCTTGAAACATTGTTTTATCAAGGTTGACTTTGCACTCAGCGGCTAGAATTGTCAAAGTCAACTTTCCACTCTGAGTGTGGCGATCCGCAAAGCCGGGGTCTGATGAAAATTTATAAAAGACTGACTTCCCAAGGGTGAAGTCAGCATCCTTCCCCTTGATCCTCTTACATAGCTCCTGGATACTCGCCGGGGTGAAGGCTAGCGACATAAACGCCCGTTGTGGCCCAACACAGAGCTCAAAATTAGGCAATCCATCAAGGACTCTGGGATCTACGAGCCGGATTAAAAACTCCTCAATGATGGAGTTGTCAAGCTTGAGCTATCCCTTCTGTCTGATAAGGAAATGGGAACCAGAACGAATGACTAACTCTGCCTCAAGGTGGTCCTTGTATTGATTGAGGAGTTTCGTCAATTCGACAACGCGGTCTTTTCCTGAACTAGTTACTTTGTCCATGTCTGCAACCCAAGTTTCGTATGCTCTCAGTGCTTTAAGAAGGATCTTTTTATCCTTGTCGCTACACCTGGGATTATTCATAGCTGCCAATATTTTGTCTTTGTGAGGAGTCTGCGCCATCAGATAATTTCTTTTTTGCTAAATAAGGGAGAAGGGCAAATTGTATTCGTTTGAGACAAGGCATTTTGAACATCTTCGGCAATGTCATCTTTTGCAATCTCGAGAGCTTTTTAGGTGGTCGATAGCCACCTGTCTGGCATCCCCAGTTACGTGGGAGTGATCTTTTTCAGAATAAGAATATCCTCTTTGATGCTCTTACCGAAGCAGTTGGTAAAGACTCGTTCGGATGTAGTGGCTTGCTCATAAGAACAAAGGCATTTAGACAGTTCTAGCAGGATACGCGAGTTGGAAAGGGGTATTCCTCTGACCATTGACTCACGACCAACGACCAGTAACCAAGAGACCGTTTTTGGAAAGACAACGTGCGAAACTTGCCAGAGATTCCTCCATATCAAGGGCATACTGAACAACCGTTTTAAAATCTGTTACCTCGGTTCTTTCTGTTGGAGCCAATTTCACTAGCTGCAACCTTAAGAATGTCAAATCCAAGGATATCCATGATAGAGCGATAGTTCCGATGGTAATTGAATACGTTGATATAGGGAGGGATAGTTATTATCAAGTCTGCAGAATCCCGAAGACGCTCGTGCGCAAGACGGGCATCACACAGGTCTCCTGTTATGAATTTTCTTGCTTGTGGTAGGTTATATGGTTTGCTTGAAGTAATTTCAAAGGCGTGACGAACCATTGGAACAGGGTCGTCACCTCCGCCAGTTTCTGCATGAAATAAGCAAATTAGCGCAACAAACATCTCGTTCTTGCTGTGGATTTGCGAAAGAAAATCGAAGGCAAAGTGGACAAGGTTACTGTTACTTTCCCGATAAGGTTGATTTTGATCGAAACAAGGGTAAATCGTGGTATGTTCCTACGAGGGATTCTATACGCGCTTGAAGTGCACAACATATGTCTTTTCTATCCTGACAAGACAGAGCGACCAGCGATATAAATCTAGACATGGCATAAGCAGCAGGATTGATTTCAAAACCTGTCGATGAAAGACCACGCCGGGCCGATTCAGGCAATACAGTTCCGCTTCCGCAGAAAGGGTCAAATGTGAAGCAGGTGGCTGATGCAAACTTGTCTAGAATGTATTCGACAAATTTGGGAGTGAACTGACCACGCCAGTTGAATATGTTTGCCCGTATCTTGGTCGAGACATTCAGTTTATGTTGGTAAAGATCGATTTGACAGATGGTTTTCATTTACTTTCTTCTCTATGTCAAACATTAATTTTTTGTAACTATTCAGCGAAAATATTTTAGAATATGCTTGACAGGAGATTAGGGGCAAAGAGGCATTTGGATTAGTTTGTGGTATATATGGCCTGTAGAGGGG
>JABRVT010000089.1:0-2510 GCA_040048245.1 Candidatus Brocadia sp. | reverse complement strand
TTGGATAAAAATAGAGCACTACCTTTTTACCGCGAAATTCAGAGAGCGTACGCATCTTCCCTGCATCATCCTTTACTTGAAAATCAGGTGCAGGATCACCTACTCTTACTGGCATAGCATCTTCTCCCTTTACAATTCCCATGAAAAAGAATAAGAAAATCACAATGAAAACAAAAAAGGCGTTCATGTACCTTATAAGCACAGGAACGCCTTTTTCGCAAAATATTGTCTGATGTTTTGTTCTTTTACTGCCTTTTATTGTTAACTGCAAAATTTCGCAAAAATGTTGAAATGAGGAGCAAAAAGTTATAAAGAATTCCATTTCCCCTCTATCAAGAGGGATGTGTAATCCTTATTTTTGTTCTTTATCTCTCATACATTCGCCCGGGTTCTTTTTAAATTTTTCAGCACAACCTTCGCAGCAGAGATAAACAGTTTTCCCCTCGTGTTCAACCTTTACCGCCTTGTCTTTATTACTGATCGCCTTTCCACAAGCCACGCATTTCGTTTCCGCCTTTTCCGCAGCCGAAGCTTGCTTTGCGCCACAACAATCAGAACCGGCAAAAGCCGTATTAACAGTATAAGAGGCCATTGAAAATAAGGCTACCATAGCAACACCAGCAAGATATCCAATACGCTTCATACATTATCTCCTTTTATAAAAAAATGTGCTTATCTGATAAATTAGCTATGGATAATAATAACAGATATCCCTCAAGAGGCAATTACAAAAACCTGATGGCCAAAGTTTCCTTAGTAAACTGTCAGGTAACGATATCCTCCAAAAACACAAACATTCTGAATTTGCCCATTCTTTTCCTTTAACTTGTTTATGAATTATTTATCCCGAAGAACCTTTGCGATTTTTCTGCCTAGCTCTCTAGCCGCATTCAGGGCATCCTGCTGATTTTCAAACTTATTTATCCCAACAGATTCTACGGTTGCATCAGAACCAAACATCATCTTCACACCGGACATCTTGCACTCGTTACCGTACCCGCATTTAATACAGGGGACGTTTCCCGATATCTTAACGGCACCCACAAAGTTCATACCCTCTTCCATCATATAAAACATGATGGCATTCACACCCATATCACCGGCAGGAGGTAACGCCTTGTTTTTATCAGGGACTGCACAGGTAACAATTGCACCTCCTGGTTTGCCTGCCATAAAGCCGTGGATATGACGGAGGGGATAAAGCCGTTCCAGAAAGGCCTTCGTCAGGGAATCTATCGTACTATACGGCGTATAGCAAGCGACAATTAACGCATCGGCCTCTTTTGCCTTCTCTGCCAGAAAAACTCCATCATCACGAATATTTACGCATCTGTTTGTTTTTACACAACCGAGACATGCCCTGCATGGAGTAAGGGAATAGTTTGCCAGTTTTATGAATTCCGTTTTCAGGCCAGTAGCCTCCAAAGCCACTTTTAATGCCCTATCTGTATTGCTATCATAAATAGGAGAACCAGAAATGCCAAGGACTCTCATGGCTTTATCTCACAGGATATCTTTTCAGGGATAAAAATAAACAGCAATATCTATAGTCACATTTTGTTTTATTTACTACTCTGCGCCTTATAATTCAGTAAACCGCCAACGCAAAGGATATCGATCTCACGAGGGGTTAATGTGTGTTTCACCTTTATTTCCTTATTCTTTGTCAAATTATTTATGATGACCTTGCCCCCGGACGTTAATCTATTCTTTATGTCAGGTAGTTCGATACTGTCTCCCTGATCACACAAATTATAGTCACTCTCATCCTCGAAGGTTAACGGTAAGATACCAAAGTTAACGAGATTTGCCCGATGGATTCGGGCAAAGGACTTGGCAATAACCGCCTTTACTCCTAAATACATAGGCGCCAGGGCGGCATGCTCTCTGCTTGAACCCTGACCGTAATTTACTCCGCCAATCAGGAATCCCCCACCTTTTTCTTTTGCCCGGCTCACAAACTCCTTATCTACCTTTTCAAATACAAATTCAGAAATGGCAGGAATATTTGATCGCAGTGGCAAAACCTTTGCCCCTGCCGGCATGATATGATCAGTGGTAATATTATCCCCCACCTTTAAGAGGACGTCCCCTGTTAGCGTATCAGGCATAGGTTCCTTTTTTGGCAAAGGTTTTATGTTTGGACCTCTGATGATAGTTACTTCCTCTGGCCTTTCCGAAGGAGGAATAACCATACTATCATCAATGGTAACCCTTTTGATATCTTTAATAATAATCGGTTCACCAAATTCCCTGGGATCGCTAATAACACCATTGATTGCAGTCGCTATAGCCGTTTCCGGACTGACCAGGAAAACCTGTGCATCTGCCGTCCCGCTTCGTCCCTCAAAGTTCCTGTTAAACGATCTCACCGAAACCCCTCCGGAAGGCGGAGCTTGCCCCATCCCAATGCAAGGTCCACAGGCCACCTCGATCACACGCGCACCTGCGGCAATCATGTCTGCCAATGCGCCATTTTTCGCAATCATCTCCAGCACCTGTTTCGAACC
>JABRVT010000088.1:0-23997 GCA_040048245.1 Candidatus Brocadia sp. | reverse complement strand
AGTTATAAGAGGCCTTATTGGACACCACTGACAGGAAATCAAGATGGTACTGTAGTTAAAAGTATTCGAGTCAGACACAATATCCTTTAGATAATATTACAGAAATCGTAACAATTTAGTTTTTTGAAAAATTCCAGTAATGATGCAGTTGCCATGCGCTGTAGAGGCAATTCATGAATTGCCTCTACATAATTATCGTTAAGACGTTTACAACTTTCAACGTTTTCAAAAAACTAAATTGTTACCAGAAATCAAATCTAAAGGAGGAAAAAATCAATGAGTCAAACAATAAAACGTACTGGTGCTTTCCATAAGCAATTAACGCCCGATAACGCTGTTACGGAATTATTTATATGCCAGATAGTTCAGGTAGTAATTGAGACATATTCCCGACAAGAAATCGATGGAGGAACACCGTGACTGAAACGAGAAAGATCCGCAAGGTCTTGAAAAGTAAGCCCACGATCGAAGGAGCCGGTGTCCACCTTAAACGTGCATTGGGATATAGCCAGGTTCCCATGTTTGACCCCTTTTTACTACTGGATGATTTCCGCTCAAACAACCCTGAGCATTATATCAAGGGTTTCCCATGGCACCCGCACCGTGGAATCGAGACAATCACCTATGTTCTTCAGGGAGATGTTGAGCATGGTGACAGCATGGGGAATAAGGGCATTATATCGTCTGGCGACATTCAATGGATGACCGCAGGAAGTGGGATCATACACCAGGAAATGCCTAAAGGCGGCCCGAATGGTGCGATGTTTGGATTTCAACTTTGGGCCAATCTCCCCAAAGCCTATAAAATGATGCAGCCTCGTTATCGGGATGTGAAAAGCGGACAAATCCCGGAGGTAGTGCTTGAGAATGGCACAAAAGTCAGTGTCATATGCGGCAAAGTTGGTGGCAAACAAGGACCTGTCCAGGACATCATTACCGACCCGGAATATATCGATGTAACTGTTCCCGCCCGGTCCGAATATATTCACCCGACAAAGCGCGGACACACCGTTTTTGCATACGTCATTGAAGGTAAGGGATACTTTTGCAAGGAAAAGCTCCCGTTTTCCTATGAGATCGAAGGTGTCAACTATTTCGATATTCAAAGAGATCTCTTCGTAAGCAATGAGTCTCTCGTCCTGTTTGATGATGGCGACCGGATGATGGTTTCAACGGAAGACGATGCGGTCAGGTTCCTGCTTATATCCGGCAAGCCCATTGGTGAACCGGTCGCCTGGTACGGTCCTATTGTGATGAATACGGAAGATGAACTACGGATCGCATTTGAAGAGTACCATAATGGCACGTTTATTAAGCATAAGAGGGTTTCATAGTATGATAGAACCACAGGAAGCGCAGAGAAATACTCTGCAGTTTATTTCGAATATTTACAGAAAGGAGAATAGCTATGAAAGTACTTATCGTCTACTATAGCACCTATGGCAACGTATACAAGATGGCAAAATTCGTAGCAGAAGGAGTTAAGGAAGTAAAAGGAGCAGAACCCATTATCCGTACGGTTCCAGAATTGATACCCGCATCTGTCATCGATTCCCGGGAGGATATGAAGGCAGGCAAGGCGATGCAGAAAGACATTCCGCTGGTTACAAAAGATGATTTCAAAGACGCAGGGGCAATAGCTTTTGGCACGCCAACAAGGTTTGGAAACGTATCTGCGCAATTAAAAAATGAGATAGACCAACTTACATCATTGTGGCTTGCAGGTGAACTTGAAGGCAAACCTGCCGGTGTCTTTGTGTCTACGGCAAGCCTTCATGGAGGACAGGAGACGACGATCCTTACCTTGATGGCTCCCCTGTTGCATCTTGGTATGATACTCGTTGGTGTACCTTACTCAGTTAAAGAGCTTTTCACGACTCAAGCCGGAGGTTCTCCCTATGGACCAGGCCATGTTGCAGGACCGGACAGTCAACGGGATATTGATCAGCAAGAAGCAGTAATTTGTTGTGCTCTGGGACATCGACTTGCGGAAGTTGGACTCAAACTACAGGGAAAGAAATAATTCCGTTAGGCGCTAAGCGCCTATTGTGGAAAGAAAGGATTTTTGACAAAAAATATTTTCCCCATATAATTTAGTTTACCTGTTGAGCGTAAACTTAAAAGTTTAGTAACAAGAATAATGTGATCGTGTTAGAATTTTTATTTATACGGATCCTAGAATGGCGGTGAAGGGTTTGCTTCGCCCTTCGCAAACTCAGGACAGGCTTAACCTCTCCTGCATTTATCGCGAATTAAAGAATAAACCTTTAAAGGAAAGATGATTGTGGAACCTCTTTTTCAAGCCGTGTCAGCCACTGGAATTGGGCCTGATGGTTCACGGATATCTGAAGCTGTTGCCCCTGCGGATGAAGAGCTTCTCGATGCATATTCGAAGGCCGTCGTTAGTGCGTCAGAGAAGGTCATTCCTGCCGTGGTGAATATTAATGTTCGTCAGTTGCTGAATGGCCGGCAGGCAGTCCATCCACGTATATCACAACAGATGATTGGCAGTGGGTCGGGGTTCATTTTTACGCCGGATGGCTTTATTCTCACGAACAGTCACGTCGTCCATAATGCCAGTCAAATTGAAGTAACACTTTCGGATGGCCGTCGTTTTTCTGCAGATATGATCGGTGACGATCCCGATGCGGATTTGGCGGTTATCAGAGTTCATGCCCCGGATCTGGCATATGCACGCTTAGGCGACTCGCAATCTATTCGAGTAGGCCAACTCGTAATTGCAATTGGCAATCCCTATGGCTTCCAGTGTACAGTAACTGCTGGTGTGGTAAGTGCACTTGGGCGTTCACTCAGGTCACGCTCAGGAAGGTTGATAGATAGTATCATCCAAACTGATGCAGCGCTCAATCCAGGCAATTCAGGCGGTCCACTCATCAATTCCCGTGGAGATGTAATCGGCGTCAATACAGCGATCATCCAGGGAGCACAGGGACTCTGTTTCGCTATCGCGGTTGACACAGTTAAGTTCGTCGCGACAGGGCTTATCAAGGATGGGAAAATCCGCCGTGGCTACATTGGTGTAGCAGGGCAAAGCGTTTTCCTCCACCGCCGCCTTGTGCTTTTCCATAGCTTACCGGTAGAGAGCGGCGTACTGGTCATTTCTGTTGAGAACAACAGCCCTGCCCAAAGAGCTGGTTTGATTGAAGGGGATGTAATCATAGGTTTCGACGACCAGACGATTGAGAGCGTAGACGATCTGCACAAGCTTCTTACTGAACACTGGATCGGGGTAAAGTCGGAGCTAACCATTATTCGGCGTTCCGAGAAGGTCGTTCTTGAGGTCGTCCCGGAGGAATCTAAAGTCAGATCGGATGAATAGTGCTAAATAACTGCATAATAATTACATTATCGGGAAATTGTTGATAAAAAAAGGAAATGTGGCTATGAAAAGTATAATAGTGTTGGTTATTGTAATTGCCCTTTCCGGATGTGCCGCTGTAAAGAAAGATAAGGCTCTGGAATCTATGCCTTATGATGCGCCGGTGCAGAAGATATCCATGACTGCAAAGCGATTTGAATTTACTCCGGAGGTAATCCACGTTAAACAGGGCACGCATGTGATTTTAGAAATCGAGAGTCTGGATGTGGCGCACGGTTTTAAGATCGATGAGTATGGAATTCATGTAACTATTCCTGGTAAAGAAAAGATTGCCATTGAATTCTATGCCAGGGAACCCGGAACGTATCCTTTTAAATGTTCTCACTTTTGCGGTGTAGGACATTTTGGAATGAACGGGAAGATCGTTGTAGAGTGAGCATGAAATATCATAAATCTCTTTGTGTAAAATTTACGAAATATACCCGATAATGAAAGGTTAACTTACAACAAGGCCTTTTCAACTTTCACGATTTCGTAAATAGATTCCCCTTCCGGGAGTTTGATCGTTATTGTTTCACCTGCCGTTCTGTTTAGGAGCCCTTTCCCAATGGGCGACAGATAGGAAATAACGCTTTTTTCAATATCGACATCCCATGGGCCAAGGATGGTATAGGTCTCTAATTCTGTCTTCCCCTTTTGCTTTAAGGTGACTTTGGTACCGGGAGAGACTGTATCTGAATGAACGGAGTGCGGGTCAATGATGACAACCTTCTGCAATTCTGCCTTCATGCGCTCTGCCTTTTCCACAAGCATTGCCTGCCTTTCCCGTGCTGCCTTATACTCTGCATTTTCACGCAGATCTCCCCGACTTATGGCTTCCCCGAGATCACGTGCATTTTCTGCAAATTCTACGTTCATGAGATGGTCAAATTCTTTCTTCTTTCTCTCGTAACCTTCTTTCGTAACATATATTTTGTTTTCATCGAGTCTGGGAAGACCTGGTGTCTCGAATAATTCCGGGTAGCGATCCTGGATGACACTTTCGATGGAAACTTTGAACCAGTCCTCCATACCCTTACTGCGGGAAACGACGCTAAAAATACCCTCTGCATTGGCATCATTCAGAATACTTATGGCATAATCAGTACCTCTATCCTCTAAGAGATTTTTTATTTTGTTGATGATAGCCTTTAAACCCCCATCACGTCCTTTCTGAATTTTAAAATAGATATTGTCTGATAACTCGATTAACCGGTTAAACATGAGGGCTGGGTCAATGTTCTTATAAAGTTCAGGGTACCGTCCATGCATGCCATTTTTGCAAAACCAGATATAGTGTTCAGGATATGCATTGAATTGATTGAACAATTTTAAGGCTATTCCTTCAATGGCGTGCTGCTTATTTTCCGTAATAAGCTCCTTGATAATGAATTCCCACAGATTGCCGCTGTTGACAAAAAACAGGGATGTAAATTCATCCTGCCAGTGTTCCGGTTTGACCTGTTTGATTAAACCGAGGATCCGTTTTCTGTATTCCAGGATAGTTATGTTATCTACAAATTCCGGAAGATTTTCAGTTGTGCGAATAAGTGTTTCGATATTGCCTTTATATTTCCCTGAGTCCTCTTTGAGAAAGTCTTTTATCTCTTCGAGGAGCAAGAAGCATTCTGTAGCAAGAGAGGGGTTCTTCCCCTGCAATGTATCAGCCTCTTTTATAAAAAGAGTTGCAATTTCATTCAAAGTTTCTCGGCATGTTTCCGTGTTTTTCATTTCGGAAATATACTTTTTGGTAATTTCGATCTTTTTGTTAATATCCCCTGCGATAGCCAGTTTCTCGAGTATCTCCTGATGGTATGTCATCGGGGAGATGCGAAGTTCAAGGAAAGATGTAGTGGGGGTGCCATCGGTAAGTTTTATATAGGGGTCTTTTTTGAGTAATTTTTTTGTATTTGTCCACCACTTACTCCATGCTTCGGGTGGTATGACACCAGATATCAGCCGATTCTTTACATGAGAGACCGATGCTTTTCCTTTAAAATATTTTAAGGTTAATTTAATTAAGCCAACGGGGTCTTCTTCAACCATTTTATCCAATACATCTTTTCGTGCGTAAATCATCGCCAGTAAATCATCCTTGTCCAGTTTCTGTAATATATCCGGGGCAATATCCATAGAAATGCTATGATTTATCTTCTTTTCAAAATTTATGTTTACTTTTTCACCCTGGGTGTCAACAGAGACTACCTGACCTACACCCCAACTCTTGTGGTAAACATAATCACCCTGATCGAGATAAAAGTATTTTTCCAGCTTTTTCATAGCACTACGGATATCGGACACTCTCCCTATGCCAGTTTTTTCAACCAACTCCCTCGCATAGGGTCTGTCTTTATAGATATTTGAGTAACATTCGGCAATCTCTTTCGCCAGTCCCTTTTCTTTCGGGTTATACTCCAGTATCTTCTTTAATACCTCCAGGACATCAAGATAAAGACCTTTTTGCCGGTAATGAGGCACCAGCATCATCAGGAAATCGTGCGCCCGCTTCTTTTCTTCCCGTCTTGCGAGAAGATCAACCACTTCGAGAAGTGACTGTAGATCTCTATTATTGGATGCAACAGTTTCAAGCCATACTTCTTCCAGTTTATCATACTGCTCCGTATTGATAAGGACTACCAAGTCATTCGTATCAAGCTTATTCACGGCAACAGAACACTCATTGGACATGCTTATTCTCCTAAATCTTTTATAACGGGAAAAATAGAATCCTGTTTTGACGATGAAATTATAAACAATAATTATAAAACTATTTGGTGGATAAGTGAAGTAAGAAATGACAGCGCGTCTGAAAAACGTAATTTTTAAAATAATTTAGTGAAAATACCATATCTTTTAATATAATTCATAGTTTATAATAATGAATACTAGGAAAACATTTATTTATCACAGGAAGAGGTTTTTCAGGTATGAGAAAAATACCACGAACAATGAGCACCCAACACCCTGATAACGTCACCATGCCGTTTTTTACTGAGGGGACGTGCTTTCTGGGCGAAGATGAAATAAAAGAGGCATATTATGTGTTTTCACATCTGCAGTGTGACGAACAGATGTGGGATTGCGAAGGGAAGGAAGTTGATGAGTTTGTCATCAAGAAACTGCTTTCGCGGTATGACAATTACTTCAAAAAACGCCGGATCGGAAAGGACGTCTTTATTACCTTACGGGTACCCAACCCTATGGTAGAAAAAAGTGAAGCAAAGATTCTTCTGGAAACTTTGGAAAGCGCGCCACGTTCGTACGATACCGCCAGCCAGTTTTACGGAGATGACAACATACCTCCTATCTTTGAAGTCATCCTTCCCATGACGACCAATACAGAAACAATTAACCGTGTGTATTACTATTACCGGGATTTCGTCGTCGGGAAGCAACACCGGAAATGTTTTGAGCATGATATTACAATAAAGGAGTGGATTGGTGAATTTAAGCCTGAGACTCTGGAAGTGATTCCATTATTCGAGGATATCCCTTACATGCTCTCTGCCGATACTATGGTGCAGAATTATCTAAAGGACAAACAGTTCTCCTATCAGAGGGTATTCCTTGGCCGTTCAGACCCCGCATTGAACTACGGTATGCTGCCTGCAATACTGGTAGTCAAAATTGCCTTACAGAGGTTGCATATATTGCAGGAAAGACTCCGAATTCCCATCTATCCCATCCTGGGACTCGGTTCCAATCTCTTTCGGGGCAATCTCTCCCCGTTAAGTGTGAATGAGTGTCTGAAGGAATTTCCCAGCGTTCAGACCTTTACGATACAATCAGCCTTCAAATACGATTATGATGAAGGACAGGTCAGGGAGGCCATTCAAAAGATTAACACACATGTAAGGACAACTCCGACTTTTATAGATGAAGAAGTGGCCCTGGATATTACGGAAAGACTGTCATCGGCTTACCGGGAACAGATAAAAGAACTCGCACCTTTAATTAATGAGATCGCCAGATTCGTTCCCAGGCGGAGGATGCGTAAACTCCACATCGGCCTTTTTGGTTATTCAAGAAACGTTGAAGGAATTACCCTGCCGAGGGTGATTTCTTTCTGCGCCACACTTTACTCAATAGGGCTCCCCCCGGAACTGCTGGGATTGCACCATCTTACCGAAAAGGATCTGATATTCCTCAAGACTGCATACCCTGCATTCCTGGACGATCTTTCATTAGCAGCCTCATATTATAATCGGGATGTGATAAGATTAATATCTCCGAAAATTGCACGGGATATCGAGAAGGTGCTGGGTATGGTAAAGTATACAGAAAATATACATCACAGCGAGTATACTTCCCAGATCATTCAGGCAATCCTTTCCGGAAAGAAAGAAACCGTAACAGAAAATATGATTGCAGCAGGAAAGGTTCGGAGATTTCTGGGATAAACAAACTGGTATCAACAAACAAAAAATCTCCATCAATATCTTAGTATTTAAGGAAACGAGCGTCGTGACTCTGCATTTTTCCAGTGGTAAAGATATATTTTTTATGAAGAGAAATTCTTACAATGTCTAAAATATTTGTTCATAAAATATTACAACGCTATCTTATAACAGAGTGGTTCAGGACGTTTTTACCGTCCTTAGCGTGTTTTGAGTTGCTGATCTTCCTGGGGTTTTCCATTCAATTATTACATAAAGGGCTTGACATTATCACCCTGAGGGTACTTATTCCACATCTCTTTATTCAGGCATTTCCCTATTCCATACCTTCGGCATTGCTTACAGCTACTTCCATGACATACGGGCGTATGAGTGCCGACCATGAAATCATTGCCATCCAGACAAGCGGCGTCCATATACTGAAGATAATTACGCCCGTTCTGGTAATCGCTGTTATCTTCAGCTTCATAACATTAGTTTTATCCGCTGAGATTCTGCCACGGTCCAGCTATAAAATATTATTACTCCAGGAACGCGCAATTAATAACATACTGGCAGGACGTCTGGCTGCCTTTCAAAAAAAAATAGACCTGCACCCGTACCAAATTTATATTGGGAGTGTGGAAAATGATATTAATAAAGATATTGTGGTAATTGAGTATGCAAATGACTACGTGACAAATGTTATCCTTGCCGAAGAGGGAATTATCAAAATGGATGAGGCAGAAAACAAGATATTTCTTACGTTACATCGCGGGGAATTTCTAAAGCCGAACTATAAAAAACTGGAAGAAACCCCCCGTGTGGGTGTGTTCAGGGAAACAACGTTTGAAATCTCTCTGAAAGAAAAGAGGCGGGAATCTTCTTCAAAGTATATGACGGTCTTTCAACTCTGCAGATATAACAGAGAAATATCAAACGAATTGGCAAAAAACCTTAAAAACCTGCAGAACTCAAAAAAGGATAAGGATGCCCTGATAAAAGAACTTTCTGCCAGACGGGTAGAATTCAGTAATTTGTCACGGAAACGTGAGAAACTCTCTACTGAATTAAAGCGCTCAAGCGAAAACCTGACGCGTCAGGCATCAAAGATCGAAGGTCTGGAAAACGAGAGTAAGATAGCAAAGAATTATATCCTTGTTGCCAATG
This sequence comes from Candidatus Brocadia sp., assembly GCA_040048245.1. Classification (GTDB taxonomy): domain Bacteria; phylum Planctomycetota; class Brocadiia; order Brocadiales; family Brocadiaceae; genus Brocadia. The sequence goes on along the minus strand of JABRVT010000088.1, from coordinate 15,072 downwards.
AGAATTTAATTCAGGTAAAAAAAGAAACGAAGGCAGGCACCTTAAGGGGCGAAGACAGGGATAAAAAAATCATGCAGATAAAGGAGACCATCGAGAGGGAGAAGCAAAGAATTCATAGTATCGAACAAAAAGTTGCAGCAGCTAGGGAGATACGGACTGAAGAAACAAAAAAGATTGCTTCGCTTTCTCAAACCATTTCAGAAATAAATATCCAGCGGGATGCCCTCTTGAAAGATATTGAAACAATGGAAAAGGAATTACTTGTCTCTGAAAAAGAGGATATATGGAGAAAAAACGATATTTCCATACACAAGAGGCTCTCACAGGCACTCTCCTGTATACCTTTTGTCATCATTGGCATTCCGCTTGGCATTATGCTGCGAAGCGGAAACCTTATGATCGGATTTGGCGCCAGCTTCATGGTGGTTCTGTTTCTGTACTACCCGCTGGTGGTAACAGGAATGGTGCTGGCAAAAGATACCTTCGTACCTGTAATACCTGCCCTGTGGAGTGCAAATATTATCCTTTTTGCAGGAGGTATGTTCATTTTCAGAAGGCTGTTCACAGGGTAAAGGCTTCACCGCATTACGTTCTTGACTTTTCACGGAAAAGGATTAGTATAAATACAGAAATTTTTTAAGTACGCCTTATATGACGTTTTAACATATGCGCAACAATCGGCTCACCTTTGGAATAAATATCGGAAGCAAGTGGACACGCATAATCATGATCCTGATTATTACCAATGTCAGCGTGTTCATGCTTCAACTGTTATTTTCGACGGTAAGTTTGCAATGGTCATCACAGATGATAAATGTTCTAACGGATGAGCAATTCAGGCATACATCGGCACTGCCATGGTATTATCCCGCCTCTGACAGATTTACAAAGCTGTTCTGGCTTTATCCACCCGACACGTTAGGTAATTTATGGCTGTGGCAGTTTTTCACATACATGTTCCTGCACAGCACAACAGACCCATGGCATTTAATATTCAATATGCTGGGGCTCTGGATGTTTGGAGGTGAGGTTGAGAGAATGCTTGGTTCCAGGCGATTTTTAACCCTCTATTTTACAGCGGGAATTTTCGCTGGTATCTGCTGTTGTATATTCACTCCATGGACTCCCATTCTGGGGGCTTCGGGAGCAATCTTTGCCATTGAAGTGGCCTTCGCCATGTATTTCCCCAACAGTACCGTCATTTTTTATTTCATTCCAATGAAGGCAAAGTACCTGGTTATGATTTTTGCAAGCATTACAATATTCAACTGTATCATACCAAAAGCCGGCAATATTGCCCACTTTGCGCATCTGGGCGGACTTGTTTATGGATTTTTATTTGTGCGGTACTACTATCGGGTAGAATCGTATATCAAAAAGTGGCAGATACACCAGCATGAAAAAGAACTGATGAAAGAACAGGAATTCCGTGCGCGGGTGGATGAAATCCTCGATAAGGTAAATCGCGAAGGTCTGAAAAACTTATCCTGGAGAGAACGAAGTTTTCTCAAGAATGCCAGCAAAAGGTATAAAAAAAATAAAGATTAACATCCTAGTAGTATTGTGACCCTATTAAATATATAGCTTATTTTTAGGTTAAAAGACTGTGATTAAGATTGCTATAAATGGTGTTTGCGGCAGGATGGGGTCCAGGATCGCTGCCCTTGTCCTTGAAGATCCTGAATTGAAACTGGTAGCAGCCATTGAAAGACCGGGCCATCAGTCGCTTGGTAAAGATGCGGGTTTAATTGCCGGGTTTGCAGAAACCGGTATCAGAATAACAACGGCATTCGACGCACATGCAGACGTTTTAATTGATTTTTCATCGCCCGAATCGGCTGTAGCCATCGGGGAGATTTGCACAAAGAAAAATGTTGCACTTGTTGTTGGTACAACAGGATTAAACCAACAACAACATGAAAAAATGCAGCATTTCTCCAGACTGATTCCGTGCCTGGTATCTCCTAATATGAGTGTGGGAGTTAATATTATGTTTAACCTTGTTGCTCAGGTAGCAAAGATGGTGGAAAAGGAATTTGATATCGAAATTATCGAAACTCATCACAGGTTTAAAAAAGATTCGCCCAGTGGCACAGCCTTGCGACTCGCTGAAAAGTTATGTGAAGCAACAGGTCGAAAGATGGAGAAAGATATTGTTTATGGCAGGAGCGGAATTACCGGAGAGCGACTCATGAACCAGATCGGTATACATGCGGTCCGCTGCGGCGATGTCATTGGCGACCATACGGTTATTTTTGGCAGTCTAGGAGAGCGCTTAGAAATCACTCATCGGGCACATACCAGGGATACTTTTGTGCGGGGCGCTATCCGCGCAGCAAAGTTTATAGCCAAAAGACCACCAGGGATGTACAGTATGTCAGACGTCCTGCAGATACAACCATAAATTTAACCTCAGTAACTTTTCTTACCACAAGCATTTAATTCATAAAATGATTCGTTGTGTATCTCTGCAGTATGAATTTTTTAATATTATTTTTGGAGTTTTAACTAAAAAGTAAAACTATGAGATTTGATAAATTTACCATCAAGGCACAAGAGGCTGTGCAGGAAGCCCAGGAATTGGCAGAATCCAAGAGGCAACAGCAAATCCTGGCTGTGCATTTACTGGAGGTCCTTTTAACACAGGAACAGGGCATAGTTGTGCCGCTTCTTAAAAAATTAGGAATTAATACGGATGCCGTTCTCGATAAGACGATAGCTGCTGTCAATAAATTGCCACAGGTAAGCGGATCAGGGGCACCGGGACAGGCCTATGTGAGCGCAGAACTTCGGGATACTTTTAATCTGGCCTGGGAAGAAGCCAGCAAATTGAAAGATGAGTATGTGAGTACAGAACATCTGCTGCTGGCGCTGGCGGGGCAAAGGAACATAACTGCCGGCCGGATACTCAATGAAGCTGGTGTTACCAAAGAAAACATTTATGTGGCATTAAAAGAAATCAGGGGGAGTCAAAGGGTTACCGACCAGAATCCTGAAGAAAAATATCAGGCCCTTGAACGCTACAGCAAAGACCTGGTCGAATTAGCCCGAAAAGGAAAGCTCGATCCGGTGATTGGACGTGATGACGAGATACGGCGCGTAATACAGGTTTTATCCCGCAGGACAAAGAACAATCCAGTACTGATCGGTGAACCTGGTGTGGGAAAGACTGCCATTGTGGAAGGTCTTGCCCAGCGCATCGTGAATGGCGATGTGCCCGAGAGCCTGAAAAATAAGCGGGTCATGTCTCTGGATATGGGTGCCCTCATTGCAGGTACAAAATACCGGGGTGAGTTTGAAGACCGTCTTAAGGCAGTACTCAAAGAAGTAAGTGAAAAGGAAGGACAAATTATCCTTTTCATAGACGAGTTACATACTGTTGTGGGAGCGGGTGCGGCTGAAGGCGCCGTAGATGCGTCCAATCTGTTGAAGCCGGCACTTGCCCGTGGAGAGTTGCGCTGTGTAGGCGCCACTACCCTGGACGAATACCGAAAGCACATCGAAAAAGACGCTGCACTGGAAAGACGCTTTCAACCGGTATATGTAGGAGAACCGTCCGTAGAGGATACCATCGCAATCCTGAGGGGATTGAAGGAACGGTACGAACTGCATCACGGAGTACGCATTAAGGACTCTGCGATCGTTGCTGCAGCCACGCTTTCCCAGCGATATATATCAGACCGATTTTTACCTGACAAGGCTATTGACCTGATTGACGAAGCAGCCTCAAAGCTGAGGATAGAGATCGATAGTATGCCTGTTGAACTGGACGAGATTGAGCGTAAGATTATGCAACTGGAGATTGAAAAAGAGGCCCTGAAAAAAGAAAAGGATACCGCATCAAAACAGCGTATGGAGAAGATCGAGAAGCAGTTGTCGGATTTAAAAGAAGAATCGGGTGTCCTCCGTGCCCAGTGGGAAAACGAGAAAAAAATCATCAAAGAGATACAGGAAATTAACGCCAGGATTGAGCAGGCCCGCATCGATGAACAGGCGGCGCAAAGGGAGGGAAATTTGGGAAAGGTAGCCGAGATACGTTACGGGCTTATCCGGGAATGCGAACAAAAATTGAAGCAAAAACACCGTGAATTGCAAGAACTGCAAAAGAATACGTCTCTTTTGAATGAAGAGGTTGATGCCGATGATATTGCCATGGTTGTTTCCAAGTGGACAGGTATCCCCGTGACACGTATGCTGGAAGGGGAAAAGGAAAAACTCCTGAAAATGGAAGAGCGGCTCAGAGAGAGGGTTGTTGGTCAGGAAGAGGCCATCAGGGCTGTTTCAAACGCAATTCGACGCGCCCGCGCTGGACTTCAGGACCCCAACCGACCCATAGGTACCTTTTTATTCCTTGGACCTACCGGAGTAGGAAAAACGGAACTTTGCAAGGCCCTTGCCGCCTTTTTATTCGATAGCGAAAATGCCATGGTGCGCATAGATATGTCTGAGTTTATGGAACAACACTCCGTAGCACGGCTCATTGGTGCACCTCCTGGATACGTCGGTTATGAAGAGGGTGGACGTCTTACTGAGGCAATTCGACGGAGGCCTTATTCGGTAATTTTATTCGATGAGGTAGAAAAGGCGCATCGTGATGTATTTAATATATTACTTCAGGTCTTTGATGATGGGCGGTTGACCGATGGGCACGGCAGAACGGTAGATTTTAAAAATACCATTATCGTAATGACCTCAAACATTGCCAGCCAGTGGATACAGGACCTTACGGGTCCTGAAAACGAGGAAGAATTAAGAAGGAGGGTAAAACAGGCGTTGAAAGAGGCATTCCGGCCAGAGTTTCTCAATCGTATAGATGAGACGATCATATTCCATGGCTTGTCAAAAGAGATGATCGGACAGATTGCGGAGATACAATTGAAAGAACTCCAAAGGCGTTTGTCCAAAAACAACTATCGGTTAAGGGTCACCGACCGGTTAAAGGAAAGACTGATACAGGAGGGTTTTGATCCGCACTTCGGGGCACGACCTTTGAAGCGTACCATACAGCAAATGATTGAGAATCCGCTTGCCATGGAGATACTGGAAGGTAAGTTTGCGGAGGGCACAGAGATCAGAGCAGATATGGAAAATGGAAAAGTGGTTTTTACCGCCGGTGAATTGGTGGCAGTGTAAAAATCAATATTTTGAGATTTGAATTATTGTAACAATTTAGTTTTTTGAAGTATTTCAGGAATGATGCAGTTGTCATGTGCTGTAGTGGCAATTCATGAATTGCCACTATGTAATTACTGCTAAGACATTTACAATTCTCAACATTTTCAAAAAACTAAACTGTTGCGAATTATTTTTATAAAATTTTACACGTTATCGAATGGAGCAAGTCTTGAAAAAAATAATGGTTAAATACACATGGTTTACTTTTTTGTTTGCAGCGGTTCTCTCTATAATCCCCATAATTACTTGTGCAGGTGATTCAGTTAGTACGATAAATCTTTCTGAGCTAAATGCCCTGCTTGACCGGAACAAGGGTAAGGTGGTGGTTGTCGATCTGTGGGCGACGTGGTGTCCGCCATGCAGAAAAGAGATACCAGGTTTTATCAATCTTTACAATAAATATAAGGGAAGCGTAAAGATTATTGGCATCGCCTTCGATGAAAATGGACCAGAAGTAGTTCCATCGTTCATAAAGAAAATGGGCATTAATTATCCCGTTTACCTCGGGGAAGGCGATATTGCTGAGGCATACAACCTCCGGGCATACCCAACGACTGTTATCTACGGCAAAGATGGAAATGTGGCCAGTACACATGTTGGCTATGTATCTGAAAAAGAGTTTGATGACGAAATAAGTATACTATTGAAGAAGTAAGGGGAAAATAACGCCATCGAAAATATGTATTAATTCAGCTTTTCGAAAAATCGCAACTATCGTGACATATTTGGTAAAACCCTTATGTCGGAGTATCAGAGCACAATAATAAAGAAATTCTTCGGCCTATCGGCCTCAAAATGGCATACAGACACCGTCATTCTGAATGAAGCAGAGGCTGCAGCCTTTGTATTTATTCAAGAACTATCTCCGGCTTAGATAATCAAAGGAAAGTACAAAAAGAAGCTTTCCAGTTGTAAGCTCTAATCGAAGATACTTTACATGAAACTTGTCACAAAGAATAGCAGCTTGGGACACATTCTTTCTTGTTGACTTCTCAAATGCCTTCCACATATCCATCACTGCTAACCGTATCTTTTTTACTTTAACTCCTGCGCTACAATCCTTGACCGTCATAGTTCGACATTTCCGTCCCACAGAATAGGCGTCTTTGTGTTGATAGATTTACATTTATAAAATTACCATATTATCCCGATGAATGACCTCATCATATAACTTATAACCAAGGACTTTAGCAATATGAGACGTGCTACAACCTTTAATCTTTTCAATCTCTTCGGAAGAATAGTTGGTCAGACCGCGCGCAATAACAGCGTCGTCCCCCTTTCCACAAATTGAGATGGTATCGCCTTTGTTAAATGTCCCTTCCACTAATACAATCCCTGAGGCAAGTAGACTCTTGCCCTTCTCCGTTAAGGCATGCATGGCCCCGTCGTCGACATAAACCTTTCCTTTGGGTTTTATGGTATATCCTATCCATCGCTTGCGGCTTGCCAGCTTCTCTTCCTTTGGTAAAAACAATGTGCCAACATTCTCTCCATGCACGATCTTTTTTAATATGCCACCAGTTCTCCCGTTAGCAATAATTACGGCTTCTCCTGCATTTGTCACCACGGATGCTGCTTCCAGTTTTGTTTGCATCCCCCCCACGCCCCTTTTGGTCTTTAAATCGAATGCCAACCGTTTTATCTCATCCGAAACATTTTCTACGATGGGGATCACCGTTGCCTTACTTTTTCCCATTGGATACTTATCATACAGTCCATCAACGGAAGAAAGAATAATCAACAACTCCGCATTCAGGAGGTTCGTTACCAATGCAGAAAGTGCGTCATTATCGCCGAACTTGATTTCATCCACGGAAATCGTGTCGTTTTCATTCACTACCGGAATTGCATTGAGTTGAAATAGTGTATGAATAGTATTACAGGTATTTAGATATCTCTGCCGGTCTTCAAAATCCTCACGGGTAAGGAGTATTTGGGCTGCATGGTAACCGTGTAATTTAAAACACTCATCATAGGTGCTGATCAACTTACTTTGACCGATTGCCGCAACCGCCTGTAACTCTGGTAACGTACCGGGCCTTTTCTCTATGCCCAGTTCTCCCATCCCGGAACCGATCGCACCGGAACTTACCACAACGACGTCGTAGCCCATCTTCTTTAGCTCCACTACCTGTTCTGCCAGTCTCTGTATCTGCTCCTTATCCACATATCCCTCATCCGTGGTGAGGACACCAGTCCCGATCTTGACAACGACCTTCCTTACCTTTGATAAAATTTGATTTCGGATACCTTGCTTCGATTCCATATTTCTTTCATTTCCAGATTTTTCATTGAACTAATCAACGCAATAATTATAATAAAATTCAATCTGAAATTCTGGAAAAGTCAAGAAATATCATGATAAAATAATTCATCTTGTTGGAAAATTGGAAACTTGCACAACAAAAAACCACCGAGATTAAGCTGATCACGTTTTTCAAACGTCCGTGACCAGGCGGCTGATGACGGCGTTAGGCGTAAGTTTTTCATGAAATCCCGAAAAGTAATGGGGGAGAGTTACGCCCACTGACTATAGTACAAAAAATCATTCCCCTTATCCAAGGTTTACGGCTTACTCGAGCTGGGGCCCATGGTGATGGTCACGACCACCAGCAAGGGATGGGCGAACGTCATGACCATGTCGTGGCACATGATAATAGATTTCGAGCTGCCAATCGTGGGTTGCGTGATTAGCAATCGGAACTACACGTTCGACATCTTGAAGGCGACCAAGGAATGCGTGATCAACATCCCGACGTAGGAGTTGGCGGAAAAGGTAATGGGTTGCGGGAACACATCTGGACGAAAGGTCGACAAATTTAAGACCTTCGGGCTCACACAAGCGCCTGCCCCGTGCATAAAGGCACCACTCATCGACGAGTGCCATGCGAATCTTGAATGCGCAGTCATCGATGGGAAGATGATAGCCAAATACAACCTCTTCATCCTTGAAATACTCAAAGCGTGGATCGATCCAGCAAGCAAAGACCCGCAGACGATTCATCATTGCAGAAGAGGTGCTTTCATGATAGACAGCGAAACGATCAAGTAATTTACATTGACTTTATTTCTCATCTCTGTTAATTTTAACAAAAGCTTTTTTATACTTAGCGATAAGGATGTGTTGGATAATTATTTACATTAAACCAACTTTACAACACTACCATGACTAAGACACTTGCAAAGGTAAAATTTACCTATCAGGATTATCTCCATATGTCAGAAGACAAGCGGTATGAGCTTATCGATGGGGAGTTTTTTATGGTGCCTTCACCAAACGAATATCATCAACGCATATCAAGGGAACTTGAATATGCACTGCTTGGTTACGTGAAAAAGAATACGTCCGGTTTTGTGTATGACGCCCCGTTTGATGTTGTTCTTTCTGATGAAGATGTCGTGCAGCCGGATATTATCTACGTGTCAAAAAAACGGAAAAATATTATAACAAAAGACAATATACAGGGAGTGCCTGATTTAATCGTGGAAATATTATCCCCTCAGACAGGGTATCGTGACAGGGAAATCAAACGCAAGCTTTATTTTAAATATGGTGTTAAAGAGTTTTGGATCGTTGATCCGGCAAAACAAACTATAGAGGTATTAACACTCAGCAAAAATGGTTACAAGACAGAAAATATATATCCTACAGACGCCGTCTTGTATTCGCCACTTTTGAAAGGGCTGGAAATAGATTTGAACCTTGTATTTTCATAAAGATTTTTTATATACCAACTTTTTTCACTAACATCTCGTTCACTATTTTTGGATTTGCCTTACCTTTGGTCTCTTTCATGACCTGTCCTACTAAAAAGGTAAGGGCATTCTTTTTCCCTTTTTTGTAATCCTCTATCGCATCTGGATTGCTTGATATAACCTTCGTTAATACAGCTTCAATCAACCCTTCGTCACTGATCTGTGCCAATTTTTTCTCTTCGATAATTATTTGAGGTCCTTTTCCTGTTTGAATCATCTCAGAAAATACTTCTTTTGCAATAGTGCTGCTGATGGTACCTTTTTCAATCATTTCAATCAGGACAGCTAATTGTTTGGCTTTGATCGGTAAATTATTGATATCTAATTTTCTGTCCTTTACTTCCCTCAACAGATCATTGATTATCCAATTACAGAAGGCCTTCGGACGATCCAGTATCTTTACGCATTCATCAAAAAAATCTGCAAGCACCTTCTCTTCAGTAATGACACTAGCATCGTAATCAGAAAGTTTAAACACCTCCATAAATCGTTGCTTTCTTTCTAGAGGAAGCTCAGGTATTGAGGCCTTTATCGTAGACAACCATTTTTCATCAATCAAAACGGGTAAAAGGTCAGGCTCAGGGAAATATCGATAATCCTGCGCCTCTTCTTTTGAGCGCATGCGTGCACTCTTTTCGCTTACTTCATCCCATAATCTCGTTTCCCTGTCAACTGTTTCTCCCCGATCTAATACCTCTGACTGCCTCTTTGCCTCATACTCAATAGCCTTCAAAACCGACTTTATTGAGTTAAGATTTTTAATTTCTACCCTATTACCAAGTTTATCAGAGCCTTTCCTCCTGAGTGAAATACTGGCCTCAAACCTCAGGGAACCCTCCTGCATCTTACAATCAGAAATTTCTGTATATAAAAGTATCTTTCGCAAGGTTTGCATGTAGCTTTCCACCTCATCCACATTTCTCATGTCCGGATAAGACACGATCTCAAGTAACGGAACGCCCGCCCTGTTAAAATCAACAAGGCTGTAATCTGCTGAAATTTCTTCGGGATGAATGAGTTTCCCTGCCTCCTCTTCCAGATGAACGTTATGGATACGAATCCTGCGGATGGTGCCATTCACACTAATATCCATATATCCATCAACGCCTAAATTATAATAATTCTGGGAAATTTGATAATTTTTTGGTAAATCAGGATAGTAATAACTTTTTCGGTCGAAATTTGTAAACTCACCAATCTTACAATTGAGAGCTATAGCAGCCTTCAACGCATATTCAAAGGCCTTCTTATTCATCACCGGCAAAACCCCTGGCATACCGAGGCATACCGGACAAACCTGCGTATTTGGCTCAACACCAAATTTTGTGCTACATCCACAAAATAACTTTGTTACGGTTGCCAATTCTGCATGAGTTTCTAGACCTACAACAACTTCATATTCCATACGGAAAAGCCTTTTGATATTTACCTTTGTTCGGAGGAAATTTTCAATACGGGTTTCTTTAAATGAAAATCAGTCTCTCGCTCAAAAGCATATGCAATTTGTAATAATTTTTTCTCTTCAAAATGCCTTGCAAGAATTTGCATTCCTATGGGCAAGCCTTCTTTTGAAAATCCGCAGGGGACAGAGATACCGGGAATACCTGCAAGATTTGCCGGGATGGTATAGATATCGGAAAGATACATTTCTAATGGATTTTTTGCACGCTCACCTATTTTAAAACCAGGCACCGGGGATGTGGGACAAATGATACAATCAACCTGTTGAAAGGCGATGTCGAAATCATTTTTTATTAAATTCCTGACTTTGGACGCCTTCAGATAATAGGCGTCATAATAGCCCGCACTTAGTGCATAATTTCCCAGCATAATACGTCGTTTGACCTCGTTACCAAATCCTTCAGATCGGGTACGGCAATACATATCGATTATCCCATTTGACCTTGACGCCCTGTACCCATACCTAACACCATCATAACGCGCCAGATTGGAACTTGCCTCTGCATTTGCAACAATATAATAAACAGCAACGGCGTATTCGGTATGTGGCAAAGATATATCAATGATTTTTGCACCAAGCCGTTCGTACATTTTCAGAGCATCCCTAAGCGCTTTATGGACGTCTGCGTTTAAACCAGCGGCAAAGTACTCTTTTGGAATACCAATTCGTAAATCATTAACGCCAGAATCAATCCCGTTCAAATAATCAGGAACTGACACCTGCATAGAAGTAGAATCACGTAAATCATAACCAGCAATTACTTGTAATAAAACAGCTGCATCCTTAACATCCTTCGTTAGAGTGCCAATTTGATCTAATGAAGAGCCAAAGGCAACAAGACCATATCGTGAGACCCGCCCATACGTTGGTTTTACACCAGTGATCCCACAGAGAGCAGCAGGCTGCCTGACAGAACCACCTGTATCAGATCCCAAAGCCATTGCTGAAAGGTCAGCTGCTACTGCTGCAGCTGAACCACCGCTAGAACCGCCAGGAACATATTCAGGATTCCAGGGATTGCGGGTTATTTTGTAACTAGAATTTTCTGTAGACGACCCCATTGCAAATTCGTCTAAATTTGTCTTGCCAATTATTATGGCATCTTCTTCTTTTAGACGTTTCACAACAAAGGCGTCATAGGGAGGTATGAAATTCTTAAGTATTTTTGAGGCGCAAGTGGTAGATAAACCTTTTGTGCAGATGTTATCTTTAACTGCTACTGGGATACCTGCAAGCAAACCAACTTTAGCAGCATTTTCAATTTTTTCATCAATTTCTTTAGCTTTTTTTAAGGCATCTTCTTCATTTATCGTTATGTAAGCCTGAATATAAGGCTCAACACTTTTTATCCGTTCAAGGAAATACTTAATAAGATCTGTTACAAGTATTTCTTTGGATAAGATTTTTGCTTTTATTCGATGTGCTGTGTATTCAAAAAGTCTCAAAGACACGTCTCTTAATTCAGATGTCCTTACTCAATAACCTTTGGCACTTTAAAAAAAACACCTTTTAAGGCAGGAGCGTTTAACTGGACATCGTCCAGGGGAATTGAAGGTTCTGACCTATCATCTCTAAATACATTGAATGCATTTATCGAATAGGCCATCGGTTTCACATTTTCGGTATTTAACTTGTTAAGTTTTTTAATATAAGACAGAATATCGCTGAGTTGGTGAATGAACATCTCCTTTTCAAGTTCAGACAGCTCTATCCTGGAAAGACTGGCTATATATTCAATGTCTTTTTTGCCTATTTTCATGAAGGTAAATATATCTTATCCTATTTTACCTTACAAGGCCTTCGTCACTTTACCGGCACTAATACAACGGGTACATACCCTAATCTTCTTGACAGTACCATCAATTTTTGCTTTTACCCTCTGTAAATTTATCTTAAACTTCCTTTTTGTCTTACCCGTAATTTTTCTTCCAACACCACCCTTCCATTTAGCCAACCCTCTCCGTTCAATACGATTTCCTACCTGGGTTTTTTTACCACATACCAGACATACCTGTGACATACTTTACACCTCCACATAGTTGTAATTTTTTCTGTATTTATTATCACCTTTTTTTACAACAATCTTCACATAAACCTTGTATCTGTAAACGGTGAGATTCTGGTTCAAATTTATTCTTTTTGCAAACCTCGTCTTGTAACTTTTCTATCCTGTGTTCTATAAATTCAATTATCTTTCCGCAATTATTACAAACCAAATGATCGTGATGTTCATTCCCATATACCTGTTCATAGTGTGCATGCCTCTCGCCAAAAATAACTTCTCTCAATAAACCACTTTTTACAAGCAAAGAGAGCGTGCGATAAATTGTAGCCTTTGAAATCCGCAGCTTATTTAGCCTAAGATCAACCAATAATTCATCCGCTTCAAAATGTTTAGGATTCGCAAACACACGATTCAGTATTGCTTGTCTTTCAGGTGTAAATTTTAAATTTTTCGATTCAAGATATTCTCTAAATTTATTCTCTTTTGAAAGCATACCTAAATACTGTTGAAAATTAATTTAAAAAAACATACCCCCGTTAAACAAAAAACCCATCCCGAAATATCGGGACGGGTCTCGTATTGACAATTCCCGGCAGTAACCTACTCTCCCAGCTTTCGCCAGTACCATCGGCGTAAGAAGCTTAACTGCCGTGTTCGGAATGGGAACGGGTGTTTCCTTCTTACTATGCCCACCGGAAAAAATAAAAAATCAGGAATAACTTAACGGTAACAATTGATACTCCACATTGCAAGATTAATAAGATAACAAAAAGCCAAGCTTTTCGACTAATTAGTACCAGTCAGCTTAGCATATTACTATACTTACACCTCTGGCCTATCAACCTCGTAGTCTTCAAGGTGTCTCTCTTCCAATTATGGAAAATGATATCTCGTTTTGGAGTAGGCTTCATGCTTATATGCTTTCAGCATTTATCCTTTCCGTACATAGCTACCCAGCTATGCCGTTAGCACGACAACTGGTGCACCAGAGGTACGTCCATCCCGGTCCTCTCGTACTAAGGACAGATCTCCTCAAATATCATCCACCCACGACAGATAGGGACCGACCTGTCTCACGACGGTCTAAACCCAGCTCGCGTACCGCTTTAATCTGTGAACTCCAGAACCCTTGGGACCTTCTCCAGCCCCAGGATGCGATGAGCCGACATCGAGGTGCCAAACCGCCCCGCCGCTATGGACGCTCGGGGGCGATCAGCCTGTTATCCCCGGAGTACCTTTTATCTGTTGAGCGATGGCGTTTCCACACACAACCACCGGATCACTAGGCCCTGCTTTCACATCTGCTCGACTTATAGGTCTCGCAGTCAAGCTTCCTTCTGCCCTTACACTCTACGTGCGGTTGCCAAGCGCACTGAGGAAGCCTTTGGACTCCTCCGTTACTCTTTAGGAGGAGACCGCCCCAGTCAAACTGCCCACCTATCACTGTCCCAAATCCGGATTCACGGAGTTTGGTTAGAATTTTAACATAGTAAGAGTGGTATTTCAACGTCGACTCCATCCCGACCAGAGCCGGAACTTCTTAGTCTCCCACCTATCCTACGCATACTGTGCCAAAACCCAATAATAGGCTACAGTAAAGGTTCACGGGGTCTTTCCGTCTTGCCGCGGGTACGTGGCATCTTCACCACGACTACAATTTCGCCGAGTCCCTCGTTGAGACAGTACCCAAGTCGTTACGCGATTCATGCACGTCAGTAATTATCTGACAAGGAACTTCGCTACCTTAGGACTCTCATAGTTAGAGCCGCCATTCACCAGCGCTTCGGTTCTGAGCTTCGCATCCTTTCGGACACTAACCCATCCCCTTAACGTTCTGGCATCGAGCACGCGTCAGTCTCTATACGTTGATTTTAAATCTTGGCAGAGACTTGTGTTTTTAGTAAACAGTCGCCCGGGCCTTTTCACTGCGGCCTCGGTTTTATCCGAGGCACTCCTTCTCCCGAAGTTACGGAGTGATTTTGCCGAGTTCCTTAACGAGGGTTCTCTCGAGCGCCTTAGGATCCTCTCCCCGCCTACCTGTGTCAGTTTTAGTACGGACACCGTAATAGCTCGCAAACGAGGCTTTTCTTGAAAGATACGCCGGTTACTTAAAGGCATAAGCCTACGTACTCACTTTCGATGTCATATGTCTCGGATTTGCCTGAGACAACATCTCCAGCTTGAACAAGCCGTGTCTAATAGACTTGCTAACCTTTGCATCTCTGTCCCCCCATGCTCAACGCTACTACGGTGGCACAGGATTATTAACCTGTTGTCCATCGTCTACGCCTTTCAGCCTTGACTTAGGCTCCGGCTAACCCTGGGCGGATTTACCTTCCCCAGGAAACCTTAGGCTTGCGGCGAATAAGATTCTCACTTATATTATCGCTACTTATACCGGCATTATCACTTCTATTTCGTCCAAGAGTCTTTTCAGTCTCTCTTCAACCTTATATAGAACGCTCCCCTACCACTTTTGCAATTACGCATAATTGCAAAAATCCGAAGCTTCGGTAATAAACTTAAGTCCCGTAATATTTTCGGCGCAAAAATGCTCGGTTAGTAAGCTATTACGCACTTTTTAAATGATTGCTGCTTCTAAGCCAACATCCTAACTGTCTTAGCACTCTCACTTCCTTTATCACTTAGTCTATTTTAGGGACCTTAGCTG
>JABRVT010000087.1:0-52532 GCA_040048245.1 Candidatus Brocadia sp. | reverse complement strand
GGGTAGCGATAGTGATGAAGGAGATATTCCAGGAGGCAACTCTCCTGATGGTCTTTTATCATCCGGATTGCCAGGTTTTCGTATTCGGTGATTGTGCCTTCCGGTGTTCTCCTGACGAAAAAGATATCTGATCAAAGGCATTGGGTTCCAGATTATTTTTCAGTCGCATGAGAGGCAGGAGTGCTATAAATCCTCAATCCTGTGTTATTAAGAAAAACAATGTAGTAGATTATTATCAGAAAATAGATACAATAAATTTAATATTTTGCTTACAAGGTTATTCGTGAATAAGGAGGGTGCGCTATGAAAAAAGGTTGCCTTATCGAAAGATTATTTTTTACTTTCATATTACTCTTATTTTTTCTCCAGAGTGCACTGGCGGAAACTTCTCCATTCGCGGTAAAGGTGACTTCATTAAAGGAACGTATTCCTGCCGGTGATATTATACCTGTTACGGCAACCATCACGATAGCCCCCGATCACCGCATTTATAAAGACCAAGTGAAGGTAGAAAGCGCTGATCCTTCGCGGTTTATCGTGACTACTACGGAACTTCCGGCAGGAAAGATTAAGTACGACCCGTTCCTGGAGAAGGAAGTGGAAAATTACGAAGGGCAGGTAGAGGTAAAGTCGTTCATCAAGGTATCAAAGGACGTTCCCGCGGGGCATTATAATATAAAACTCAAGGTGCACTATCAGGGGTGCTCAGAGAAAATCTGCTTTGTCCCCAGGATCGAGGAGTTTGTTTTGCCGGTGCATGTGGAGCCTGCCGATTGGAGTATGTTAGTGTCAAAAACAGAAGATGGGTCTGCCCTGGCAGTTTCAGAACTCGGGAAAAAAGCTGAGGCTGGTAGTTTCCAAAAGACGCTTGAAAGCCGTGGTATTTTTGTATCATTGATCCTCGTCTTTCTGGCAGGAATAGGTTTGAGTTTTACCCCATGCGTATATCCCATGATACCTATCACTGTGGCGGTAATCGGGGGGCAGGCGGCTGGTGACCAGACTGCGGTCAGAAGGCCGCTGACGGCGTTCTTCCTTTCTCTGATTTATGTACTGGGTATAGCCGTTGTATACTCAGCCATGGGAGTTGCAGCAGCTTCAACAGGTGCATTGTTTGGTACTGCCTTGCAGAACCCATGGGTTATCGGTTTTGTTGTGGTAGTTTTTGTTGGGCTTGCACTGAGCATGTTTGGTGTGTATTACTTACGGGTTCCGTCTTTTATATCAGACCGGCTGGGAACAAAGACGGGCAAAGGTTTTGTAGGGGTCTTTATCATGGGATTGGTATCGGGGATAGTCGCCTCACCGTGCATTGGTCCTGCCCTAGCCAGTTTGCTGGTATATATTGCCAGCACGGGAAACAAATTTCTGGGGTTCTGGATGCTCTTTGTCTTTGCCTGGGGATTGGGTGTATTACTTATTGTGCTGGGGACATTCTCCGGTGCCATAAAGGCCCTTCCAAAATCAGGGGTTTGGATGGAAACGGTGGAAAGATTTTTTGGACTTCTTTTAATAGGGGCGGCGCTCTATTATCTAAGGCTTATTATTTCTGAGAGTGCCTTTGTTATTATTCTGGGGCTGTTTTTAATTGTTACAGCCGTATTTTCAGGTGGATTTGACCGACTGACTGATGAGAGTACTACCTTTCAGCGCGCCAGAAGGGCCTTTGGTATCGTAGCCTTTATATTTGGGGCTTATTTTCTTGTAGGGCATCTCATGCTCAAAGGGTTTATTCTGCCGCCGTTTTTTACCGCAGTTCCAGGCCAGCCCATATTATCGGCAGAAAAGATCGATTGGGTAATGAGTGAGGAGGAAGGATTAAAACAGGCAAGAGAAAGCGGAAAGACTGCAATTCTTGATTTCTGGGCTGAGTGGTGTGCGGCATGCAAAGAATTTGATAAGTTCACGTATGCCGATGCGGAGGTTATCCGTGAATCGAGAAGATTTGTAAACATCAAGATTGACTGTACCAAAAGTGATGACCCAAAGGTTAAACAGCTTTGGGCTAAGTACGGGGTCGTTGGTTTGCCCACCATCGTGTTTATCAATAAGGATGGAAATGTGCTCAGGGATAAAACAATTACCGGTTTTGTCAATGCAAAGGAGTTTCTCCAGGTTTTAAGAGGCCTGGAATAAACATTGTTGGAATAAGCATTGTTGATTTTTTATTAAAGGTTATTGAGTTTTCTCCGAAAATAGTATAGTGCGTACGAAAATCGTGGCCATGGAATTTTCATAGTCCCGACAAAAAGAAATACCGCTCGGTGAAAATTTAATAGCCTTTTTATTTTTATTGGAATAGTCTTGATTATTAGTGGACATCGTTATATTATGTTGCTTTTAAAAATTTCTGCAAAAAGTTCCGTGTGCTGTCTTTCCCATGGAATCTGGCATATTCAAAAGGGGATTAAAGCGAAATTTTTTCGAATCTTTTGTGCAGATATATCCTATGTACGCAAATTTTTTGCAAAAGCTTTATACGCATTTTCTTACCGGTTGTAATTTTTAAAAGGTAGTTAATTATTAAATCTTCTGAATATAAATACATAGGTAAATTTTGAAAATCGTCTATGGCTTATTGGTACAATTGTTGTTAAGGTCAGATATAGTGTGTTTCAATAGCTTCAGGTGTTGCCTGGTACTTTGGTCTGTTAGTAAAAAAGGAAATATTTTCATAAAATTTCATTTATGAACTGCATATTTGCCCCATTTAAGTTCTTTGGAAGTATTACCCATAGATTTATCAGGGAATTAGGAGGGATGGGATGTTTTTTTGCTGAATCCTTATTCTGGATGGTGTTCCCTCCGTACCTGATTCAACGAATTGTCAGGCGAATTTATTTTATAGGTGTAAAGACTTCTTCTGTCATTGTCCTGACAGGTTCTTTTACCGGGATGGTAATGGCATTACAGGTTTATTATGTGTTAGTCAAATTTGGTGCCGAGTCCAGCCTGGGGCCTGTAGTGGCTCTGTCATTGATACGGGAATTGGGACCGGTTATTTCTGCGTTGATGGTTATTGGATGTGCGGGTTCTGCTTTAACGGCAGAGATCGGAATTATGAGAATAACCGAACAAATCGATGCCCTTGACGCTATGGCTTTAAACCCGTACAAGTATCTGATCGTTCCCACTTTACTGGCAGGCGTAGTATCACTTCCCCTTTTAAACGCCATCTTTGTTACGGTTGGCGTTTTTGGGGGATATGCAGTGGGTGTAGGTCTCATGGGCGTATCCAGTGGAACATATTTTGGCGGAATCCGGGATTTTGTTGAGGCCAGAGACATCCTTGAGGGTTTATATAAATCCCTGAGCTTTGGCGTTTTGATAACCTTAATAAGCTGCTACAAGGGATATTATACCGGATATGGGGCGGAAGGTGTCAGCAAGGCGACCACGCAGGCCGTGGTGATTTCGTCGGTTACTATACTGGTATGGGATTATTTCATGACGTCTATATTAGTGACCTAGCAGGGTGTACATGATTGAAGTTGTCGACTTATACAAAAGTTTTAATAACCACGCGGTGCTTAAAGGCATAAACTTACGGGTAGAGACGGGGAAAACCCTGGCATTGATCGGGGGCAGTGGTAAAGGAAAATCAGTATTGCTCAAGATTATCATTGGCCTGATGAGACCAGATCGGGGTAGGGTATTGATAGATAACCAGGATATCAGCAGGTTAAAAGGCAAGGCGTTAAAGCGATTAAAGGAGCGATGTGGCATTGTTTTTCAGGGTGGGGCGCTTTTTGACTCGCTTACAGTATTTGAAAATATCGCGTTTCCTCTTGAGGAAAAGACCAGAATGAAGGATTCACAAATCCGTGATACAGTAATGAGGGAGTTAGCGAGGGTGGGTCTTTCCGGCGCTGAGAATAAATATCCGGCAGAGATAAGCGGCGGCATGAAAAAACGGGTCGCTCTTGCCCGCTGTCTTGTGATGAACCCTGAAATAGTCCTTTTTGATGAACCGACAACCGGCCTTGACCCGCTCATTGGCAAGGCGATCCATAAACTCATACGGGAATGCCAGAGGAGTCTCAATTTTACTGCGATTATCGTTACTCACGAGATTCCTGCAATCTTTTCCATGGTGGACCGGGTTGCTATGCTTTTTGACGGGAAAATACTTGCCGAGGGTACCCCTGAGGAAATAGAGACCTCAGGAGACCCAGTAATTCATCAGTTCATTCACGGAGAATTGGAAGGACCTATTGCCATACAATAACTTATGGTTTGTATATTCAAAAAGAGGTAATAAAACATGAAGAAATTTGATGTTGAAATTGCCGTTGGTATATTTGTCTTTTTTGGCTTACTCTGTCTTGGTTATATCTCTGTAAAGCTGGGAAAAATTAATTTAATTGGCAGTCACTATTACCCGGTTAATGCCGTGTTTAGCACCGTGAAGGGGCTCAAAAAAGATACTGTTGTGGAAATAGCTGGTGTTGAAGTGGGCAAGGTTGACGATATCAAACTTGTAAATTACGAAGCTGTGGTTACGTTGCGGATCAGGAATGGCATTGAACTACAGGAAGATGCGATCGCCTCTATCCGCACGAAAGGGCTAATGGGAGAAAAATATGTAGAGATCATGCCTGGTGGGTCAGATAAAGTGATAGAACCCGGTGGTTCATTGCATGAGACAGAGCCGCCGATTGATCTGGAAAAGTTAATAGGGAACTTTGTTTTTGGGAAAATAAAGGATTGATGAGATGAACTATAGAAAAACCATATCAGCAGTTTGTGTCGGGGTATTTTTTCTGGCATTCATACCTGTTTTTCTGTGGGCGGAGGATGGGCCGGGAAAACTTGTCATGAAGACCATAGATAGCGGTTTAACCGTTCTGAAAGAACCTTCCCTGAAGGGGCCAGAAAAGACACAGGAACGCAGGCAAAGGCTGTGGGAAGAAATCTCCTTCATTTTTAATTTTGAAGAGATGTCCATGAGAGCTCTTGGGCAGCACTGGAAAAAACGGACACAGGAAGAAAAAAAGGAATTTGTAGAATTATTTACCAACATTCTTAAAGATGCCTATATAGGGAAAACTGATACGTATTCTGGTGAAAAGATTGTTTTTCTCAGGGAAAAACAAGACGGCGGCAAATATGCAACAGTACAGACGAAAATTATTACTAATGCCGGAACTGAGATATTAGTGGATTATCGTATGCTCAATAATGACGGTAAATGGACGATTTACGATGTAATAATTGAGGGAGTGAGCCTGGTTAATAATTATCGTAGCCAGTTTCATAATATACTGTTAAAGTCTTCTTACGAAGACCTTATTCAAAAAATAAAAGAGAAACAGGATAAAGAAGAAACATCATCAAAATGAAAAAAATTTATTTTAAGGCGCTTCTACATTCCAAGAGGAGTAAACAATGAGAAAATCTGTAGTAGTGACATTTTTTTTTGCAACAGTTTTTTTTGTGGTAATTTCGTGGGGTGAAAATTTATCAGTGCTTGCTCTGGCGGAATCTTCCAGTGAAATGGGGATTTATGAAAAAGCTTCTGATAACAATACAATAAATAAAGACAAAGAAGCCGGACGGACCGAGCCAGAACGAGCCGGGTCAGAAGAAACACTTTTCATTAATACCCCAGTCCCTGAAATACCACATGATGAAACGGCAAGAAACGTCATGACGTCTGGTAGTGACGTTACAGAAAAAGTAGAAGCTGAACAGTCTGAGCCAGAGCCTGAAATGCCTTACATTTACGTTAAAGATCCGCTTGAACCTTTTAACAGGGCTATGTTTACCTTCAACGACAAGGCCTTTCATTATTTCTTTAAACCAATATATACCGGATACAATTCAATGGTACCTGAAAAGGCGCGGGTAAGTGTAAGGAATTTTTATACAAATATTAAGATGCCTGTCCGTTTTTTTAATTGTCTCTTCCAGGCCAATTTCAAAGGCGCTGGTACGGAGATGTTACGTTTTGTTATCAACAGTACCGTTGGAGTGGCGGGATTTTTTGATCCTGCAAAATCAAAATTTCACATAGAGAAGCAGGATAGAGACTTTGGCCAGACCCTCGGCAAATACAAGATGGAATCCGGGACTTACTTTGTGTGGCCTTTTATCGGTCCATCAAATACACGTGATACTATAGGACTTCTGGGCGACGGGGCTTTGAACCCAATAACCTGGATTTCGTTTTTTTTCCTCACACCAATAGAGAGCCTCGGAAATTATTCTTATGATACTATTAACGATGTCTCCATAGATAAAGGAAATACTTACGAGAGCATAACAAAACCCGCCATCGATCCGTATATTGCCCTCCAGGATGCTTATACACAGAACCGAATAAAGAAGATCAAGGAATCTCCGGATTACAATGAGACGATTGATTAAAGAAATTCACCGTCGCTGAACGGTTAAAGCCACCGGTTACAGTCGGCACTAAAGAAATTTCTTGTTCTTGCTTTCGCTGGAATTAGCGTCTTCGCCTGCTATAAACAAGAAGTTAACGGGGAGAGGTTGACTATTGATGGGAGTGACTTCCAAAAAACCAGAGTCCCAGAACAAGACCAGAAGGTTTGGTTTACAGTTTGCTGTTAACCGGAGTATCTGCATTAACTTTACTGCCAATTTTACTTTCTGTGCCGTTCAGAAGTCTTTTTATATTCGATTTGTGTCGTATAATAAGAAGGGTTGAAATAAATATTGAAAACAACGTCAGTGGCAGCCCCTGACCAAAAGGATCCTTACCCAATAAAATTAAACATGTTATCAGTGCGATTGAACCGAGCATTGATCCCAGTGATATATACCGAGAAACAGAAACCGTCAGTAGCCATATAGCAACAGAAATAAGGAGGGGCAAAGGTGCCAGCCATAAAAATACCCCACAGCCTGTTGCAGCAGCCTTTCCACCCTTGAAGCCAAGAAAAACCGGAAATGTGTGACCACATATTACACCAACACCACAGAATATTGTGGATAGAGTGTGCCCATGACCGGCAAACATCTGGTCAAAAATAAAAACTGGGAAAAACCCTTTTAGCATATCTAAAACAAATACCAATATACCATAAGGTTTGCCCAGGACTCGGGAAACGTTTGTAGCTCCAGGGTTTCCACTGCCGACTTGCCGAATATCAACGCCCCTTACAATCTTAGTGATTAAAAATCCAAAGGGAATACTACCGATAAAATACGAAATGATGGGACCAATAAGATTTTGTATTAGCACAGTTGCCTTTCATGTTAAGAAATAGAGCCAGAGCTACAGCCAGTGGCAGATTAAACGTTAAGGAGTTTCAAAGTTGCGGTTGTAACTAGAACTGAAGTTGATGTGATGTCAGGAGTTAACTCCTGACATCACAAAGAACGGCAAGGAAAATACAAGTTCCGCACTACTTTGAAAAAACTACCGAAGGCCAAATTTAATGATAAAAAATTTCAAAGTGATTATCCTTTTTCATGAGACTTTTTACCAAAGACCAAGCAGACGCCACCACAATTTATGCATAACATGCTGTGAATGGTACTGACGGACATACTTTTTCCAGTCTTTATCAAGTGTGTTGTTATATAATATATACCATTTAAAAAATCTGATCTTATCTGCTTTAGAAATCAAACGTATTTTTTGGCTTATGGACACATGCGCAATTTTCTCTCCTGACCGGTCATTTTGAGGAACCGACTGTGAAAGAGAGTCTTCATAGAGGTTTTCTTTGGCGTTTGCGTCTTCCTTAAAAATCTTTGTCGCGCCTGATAACAAGCGTAACTTTTCAATATAACGGTCAAGGCGCAACAGATTCTTCATTCTTTGCACAATATTTAGCTCTTCTACAACGGCTGATTTGTCGAGATCTATTATGTATGCATTAAACTCTCCGTTTGTATCGCCTTTCAGGAGTATATTTTTCAGATGTAAATCAGCGTGAAATATGCCTGCATCGTGCATATTCCGTATCAGTCTGGCCAGTGCAAAAGTTATGGGTTTCTTAGACTTTTGTATAAATTCAGGAGAAGATTCTTTCAGGAATTGGATGATGTCAATTGCTCCGGATACCTCCCTGGATATAAAATCGGCCTTGTAAAATATACCCCATAATTTTCTTATGGCTATAGCAATTACTTCGGCGGATGGAACATCTTTCAGTGTAGCAACTTCATTTACATGGAGTTCGTTCAGAGGACGATTTATGTCATAAAAAACTCCAGCAAAAAACTTTCCCAATAAACCACCGTGTCTATAATTCCTGATAATAAATCTTTCGCCGCTGTTTTTTGGATCAGGGATGGACAAATATATTCCCCTTCCAAATTTTTCATTTACATCGACTCCTTTTCCCACCCGGAAAAAATTTTTGGCTAGAGACATGGACAGTATTGTTTCTTTATATCTTTCTTTTACCAGGAAGGTTGTATTTTCTCTTCTAACAATGGAAAAATGTACTGGTTCTCTTAGTTTCCACGACATAAATTAATAGTCATTAAAATAGGTATAGTAAACTTTTAGTAGCGACAGGCATTCAGATTTCGCTGGTTTAATTATCCCTGATTTAACTGAAACATTTGGTACAATTTCATTTTGATAGCAAATTATATATCAGGATAGGGAGTAATACAAATGCAAATTATAGTTGGGGATAAATAACAAGCACGCAATCCTCCAACTTGTTTCCAGGTTTGTCAGGTTTAGGAGATTAATTTAAGTCTTCATTATACAATGAATTATTATTGAAAATAGGTTTCTTAACTATTATAGTATCTAAGTATTTAGCATAAAATCTGTTAAAATAATAAACTGTGGAAAAGCGATTCAGTAATCCAAAGAATATCCTGATAGTCCGGTTGGGCGCGATGGGTGATATCATCCATGTTATACCCGCAGTAAAGAACGTAAGAATGGAATTTCCTTCGGCCCGCATTGTATGGCTTGTAGAGGACAAACTTAAGGATCTGGTCGAAGGGATTCCCGAAATAGACGAGGTAATTGTTTTTCCTAGAAGGCAATGGCAAAAGCAAATCAAATCACCGCGAAACTATTTTAATATCTTATCATCAATGCGATTGTTTTTAAAAAAATTGCGGAACAGGAAATACGACTTTGCACTGGACTTCCATGGTAATTTTAAAAGCGGTTTATTAGCGTATATAAGCGGCGCAAGGGTGCGGATTGGCTTTTCCAGGGGGTATTGCAAGGAATTTAATTTTCTTTTTACGAATTTGCGGATTACGCCGCGGCAGAAGAGGATGCACAGGGTCGACAAATACCTCAGCCTTTTGCACGGTTTGGGTATAAAGGCATACTACCAAAGTCCCGTATTTTTTATTCCCGATACCGATCGCTGTTACATTGACGATTTTCTCCTTCAAAATCATCTCAACCGGAAATCCCTTGCGGTAATTCATCCGGGAACCAGCATATTTGGGAAATATAAACGCTGGCCACCCGAAAACTATGCGCATCTTGCTGATGCATTAACAAAGGAATTCAATTATTCAGTAATTTTTACCTGGGGTGCATCCGAATATAACCTTGTTAAAAAAATTGCATCATTTATGCGATATCGGGCTACGATTGCCTGTGAGACATCCTCAGTAAAACAACTGATATCCTTATTGCAGCGTGCACAACTTTTTGTAGGTGGAGATACAGGCCCCACCCACATGGCTTCATGCCTTGGAATTCCCACCATAGCGATCTTCGGGCCTAAAGACCCGGTAGTTTATGCCCCTTACGACAGCAATGCCTTTATTGTGAGAAAGGATATTCCCTGCAGTCCCTGTGAAAAACGGAAATGTGATCACGTTATCTGTATTCATTCTGTCGTTCCGGAAGACGTCTTAAAAGTTATTCGTGATATGAAATTAAAAGTAGAAAAGAAGTTTGACTTTTTAAATACTGCTTGATATTATAACCTCTCTTTACTCTTTAATTTCCACCAAAATTCAAAAAGGAGTTTGTCAATTGTGGAACCAGTGGGTATCTTCGACTCAATAAAAGTCCTTATGGATGAGGTTGAAACCCGATTCCATAAGGAATTACAGCCAAGAACCAATTCATTAGCCGATCTCATTGTTCACATTAGCAAATACAAAGGGAAAAGATTACGACCGGCCCTGGTATTATTGTCAGGTAAATGTGTAGGAGACATAGTGCCTCAGCACATCGACCTCGCAGTAGTAGTGGAAATGGTGCATACTGCCACGCTCGTGCACGATGACATCATTGACGAGGCTTCAATGAGGAGGCATGTTGAGAGTATCAATTCAAAGTGGGGGAGAGAAATATCCATTTTGTTCGGAGATTATCTGTTTTCAAGGGGATTTACAATACTTTCCGCCCTTGATTCTCAACTTGCAACCCTTTTGCTTTCCCAGACGGTCAATATTATGTCGGAAGGTGAACTCATTCAGCTTCAAAGGCGTTATGACCTTGGATTGAGTGAAAGCGATTATTTTGATATTATTGAGCGGAAGACGGCTTCTCTCTGTGCTGCCAGTTGCCGTCTTGGTGCTGCCTTTGCTGGAGCCAATCGCAAGGTTTCGGACATGCTATCCAATTACGGTTTAAAGATTGGTATTGCGTTTCAGATTGTGGATGATTGCCTCGACGTCATGGGTACCGAAGAAGAAATAGGAAAGTCATTAAACACGGATATACAGAAGGGCAAACTTACGCTGCCTCTCATCAGGCTCGTTAATCAGCTTCCCAAAAACAAGCTTGAAACTGCTCGTGAACTGATATTTCAGCACGATGCGAAGGAAACTAAAAACGCTATTATTGAATTGTTGACAGAACATGATGCGGTTGAATATGCCTTTAATACCGCAAAAAATATTATAAAACAAGCGCAGGAAGAGATTGCCCCTCTTCCGGGTTCTCAATACAAAACGACCCTTATGGAACTTGCGGACTATATAGTTACGCGGCGGACATAAAAATTCGGAGAATACGTATGATTAGTATGCCTGGCGGCTGGGAATGGATTGTGATCGGTATCATCGCCTTTATTATATTTGGCAAAAAACTTCCCAATACAATGAAATCATTTGGGAAAGCTTTTGCAAATTTCAGGCAGGGTTTGAATGGTGTTGAAGAAGAGATAAAAGACGTTAAAGAAATTAAGAATGATATCGATACTATAACAAAACTGAAAATCGGCTAAACCACGGCTTTTAATTTATAATATCTGCTAAGCTAAATTTCATTCCATCCCCGGCTGCAATAATCTTTAATCCCGTTTCTCTTGATAATCCTTCTGCGACCATACGTGGCTGCGCCTTGAGCATTGTCATACCAAAATGATTCAATATTGTTACCTTGGGTTTTAGGGTTGTTACGATCTCTTTTACGTCTGCGATGCTAAGATGGTAAAGCCAGCTTCTTGTATCTTTATCTACGGTGTAACGAACCACATTGATAATCAACACATCTCCCTTGTAATATTTCAATAATTCAGGGAAATAGCGGGTATCCACCATCAGGGAAATGGTATATAGGGGGGTAAAAAAATTTATACCATATGTCTCACTCGGATGATGGTGTTTCAGAGGAGTTTCGAAAAATACCTTATCGGAGAGCTTGTACCTGCCACCTTCTTTGATAAGTTCTATCTGCGAAATATAGCCTCTCACATATTTGAACACCACGGGGTCTTCTGTTAATGCATCTTCAGGCGTGTAAAGTGTACCACGTTTTTTAAACCCACCCTCGGTCATTGCCTCAATCATTACATTCACATCGGCGGCGTGGTCAAGGTGCCTGTGGGTTAGAATGATGGCGTCCAGTTTCATAGGGTCCATCTTCGGCCTGCTTGAAATGCACCTTACCAGGCAACCTGGTCCAGGGTCTACCAGGACATTAAAACCTTGCAGGGAATACCACATCCCTCCCGAAGCACGCAATTGCTTGGACACCACGATCCTCGCACCAGCCGTGCCAAGAAATTTTATAAAATCTGTTTCCGTGATATCCTTCATATCTGATTTCTTCAAAAGAGATAGTACCGCAGCCAAACATAGATGGTAGATAAAATAATCGTTTCAAAGGTAATAGGTACTGCATAGATAATAAACTTTTTGAACGATATAGGATATCCAGCCTTCGCCGCAAGGCCTATTGTGATTACATTGGCGGATGCCCCGACGGGTGAACCATTTCCTCCAAGGCAAGCCCCAAGTGCCAAAGACCACCACACCGGCATAAGGGTTGCGTGCTGAAGAAATGGCTTTATATCCCATTCGCCCGGCAATACGGACACTGCCGTATCCTTCACCAAAGGAATCATGCTCGCTACAAAAGGAATATTGTCGACAATCGCTGAACCTATTGCAGAAAACCACAACATTGCAATCGATAGAGTGAACATGCTCTCGGCGTTCGGTCTTGTTAGCGTTATCAGGCCTTCAGAAAGTTTTGAAATTAGGCCAACCTTAACGACACCGCCTACGATAATAAATAATCCTATAAAGAAGAAAAGGGTTGACCACTCTAACTCACGAAACACATTATGTACGTCTTCTTTCGAGATGATAAGCAGTATTGCCGCGCCGACGAGCGCTATGGTCGCCGGTTCATAGTGAAACAACCCATGAAAAACAAATCCAAGCATCACCATCCCCAAAACACCAAGAGACTTTTTCAACAAACCAAAGTCTTTAATCAAGGCGTATTCATTCATAGCAAGTATCTTTTTCCGTACGTCTTCTTTAACATGCAGCTTTTTCCCGAAAATGAATTTTACGGTCAGGACAAATCCTGCAAACACGAATAAAACGGCAGGCGTTAGATGATAAATAAAGTCCATAAAAGTAAGCTGTACCTTGCTGGCAATCATCATATTTGGAGGATCGCCGATGAGCGTCGCCGTACCGCCAATATTGCAGGCCATGATCTCAGAAAACATAAAAGGGAACGGGTCCAGCTCTAACTCTTCCGCAATAAACAGCGCAACAGGAACAAGAAGCAAAACAGTTGTAACGTTATCAAGCAGGGCGGATGAGAGTGCTGTTATACACGCAAAGAAAACGAGGATCAGGAAAGGCTTGCCTCGCGCAAGTTTTGCTGATTTAACCGCGACGAATTGAAATATCCCCGTTTTCTTAAGGATGTCTACGATAATCATCATGCTTATGAGTAAAAATATCACGTTATAATCTATCGCGTAATGCTCATCATAAAAAGCCTCGTGCTGACTGACGATTTTGAGAAGTATCATCAGGCCGGCGCCAATCAATGCAACCTTTGTTTTATCAAGTTTTTCAGAGACAATTAACCCAAACGAAACAAGAAATATCAACGTGGCAATCCAAAAGACCATAATGTTTTTTCCTCATTTTTATTAAAATAATTGATTATCCAATTAGAAAACGTAAAATAGACTATCATAAAATACTTTAATTAAAAATAGTAAATTTTCGAACAGGAGAATTTTTTATATTTTATGATGCAACTTGTTTTAAAGAATTGAAATATTTTTCACAGAAGGGGGGGAGAATAGCGTATGAGGGTTAAGGACATCATGAGTACCGACCCAACGGTAGTGCCTATCTCAGGCACATTTTTGAACCTTATGGAAATGCTGGGAAGGATCAGATTTCATGTCATATTTGTGGTTGACCAGAATGAAAAACTTGCCGGAGTTGTGACCGAAACAGATCTTTTAAAGGTGCTTATGCCGAAGTATTTAAATACGGGCGATGTGTTATTTTCGATTATGGATGAAGATTACTTTGACAAGAGATGTCATGAGTGCAAAGATTTGAGCATTACTGAAATTATGTCAAAACCGGTTATGGAAGCTACGGCGAAAGAGGATGATACCATAATCAAGGTAGCTGCCGCATTGCTGAACAAAAAAATACATGCCGTCCCAGTGTTAAGGGATGGAAAAGTCGTGGGAATTGTATCCAGATTGCTCCTTTTACGATATATGACGAAGGTTATAAAAAAGAAATGAATTTTATTTTTCCAGACAGGGGGGTTTTAAAATTGTAGACGAATTCCATTCTGTTTAAGCGAACCATAAGATGATTATGTATGGCGTAGAGAATCCACCTTTATTTTAGGAGGATTGCATAGGAATAAACTTTAAGCTATTTGAGCATATATGTTCCGAGGGAAAAATACAAAGTTAATGATATAATATCAGCAATTGCCAATACCATTGGGCACGAAGCATGTGCCGGATTGATACCAATCTTTTTAAAAAGAATAGGCAGACTGCACCCAAGAAAAGATGCGTTCATAAGGGTCAATAAGATTGTGAGAAACAGTACCAGGGAAAACTTTTGGTTGCCAAGCCAGAAAAATGACACTGCAAAGAGCAACCCGCCGCATAATAAACCTATTTTCGCCCCCACCAGCACTTCATAAAGAACCAATCGTTTCAATTTTATGGTCTTTTCAAGGCAGGAAAGTGTGACAGCGACTGCCTGTGTTCCAATACTTTCGGCAAGGCCCAATATGATTGTGATAAAGAAGGCGATGAAAATAAATTCGTTTATTGTCCTGTTAAATAGTTTTGTAATAAAGGCGCAGATAAGTCCGCTTGAAATGTTAAAAAGGAGGTAGGGGAATCTCAAAAAGGTACTTTTAAAAATCGTGGGTTTTCTGAACTCCTCCAGTTGAATACCGATTATCTTGAGAAGGTCGTCACGTGCCTGCTCTGCCTTCTCTTCAATAGCAATGGTATCTTCTATGAAATCATTCGCCCTCGCGATACCAACAAGTTTTCCCTGGCTATCGACAACAGGAAACGCAAGAAATTTATATAGTATGAAGTACTCAAGCGCTGTGTCTAATGAATGTTGAGTAGATAACCGAATCGGATTATGAACCATAATATCAGAAATTTTTGTTTCTCCGTGGACAGTAATGAGTTTTCGTAAAGGCACGACGCCGACCAGCTTTCCCTCTTTGTCGGTAACATAACAATAAAAGAAGTTACCTGACAGTTTGCTGTTCCGGATTATTTCAAGGGCGGTATGTGCTGTATCATCAACGGAAATGGCAAATAACTCCGTACTATAGTTGAATGTCGATTTGTTTTTGCTTGTTTTTCTACGAAAAAGCATGTGGTGTATCTATTTTTTAAATCTTCTCTCTTTCTGTCTTTCTTCTAAACGCCTTGCCTTTTCAGCCAAAAATGCAGCATTAAGTTCTGCATTTTTCCATGCCTGCAGCCCAACGTCATAACGAATTCTGGACGTTTCAAGCCTCGTCTGGAATATCGTGATCCGTTGTTCGTTTACAGTCTTTTTCCACCGTAGAATACTGTCGATCTTCTCCTGCAGCTTTCCCGCAGGTTTTTCATCCCCGATACCTTCTTTCATTGATTTCAGATACCGGGCAAGATTCTGTTCATCGATGCGTGCCTTGTCTTTAATCTCATTTACCCTGTTTGTAAAAAAGGAAACAACAGCTTCCTTTTCTTTGATGCTGTCCTGTATTTCAATAATATAGCTTTTGGCGACATCTGCCTCTTTTCTAATAGCGGGGGCTTCATCATACGGTATTGTAGATATTGAATCTTCCAGTTTTATTATGGACTCTAAAAGTACGACCAGACCGGCGTATACTTTTAATTGGTCATGAAGCACGGTAATCCGGTCTTCATAGGTCTCTATCTGTTCATGATCTATATCTATCTTTTCCTTCACTACTTCTATTTCTCTATCAAGTAATTCTAAAAATTTGGGGTTTACATCCCTGCCCTGGTAATCCTTTTTCTCCTGCCGAAGTTTATCGAGGTAGATACCCGTTGTTTTTGCATCCTGTTCTAAATGTGCTATAAGTGACTTTATTTCTTCGATAGATTTGCTAACACGGGTCTTTATCTCCTCTTCATTTATCCTTGCCTGTTCAATATCTTCGGCCTTTACCGGTATATCTGTTTCGTCAAACTTTATTTTATCAGCCTTTCGCTCTTCAGATATCCCGGTAGTTTGTGTGTACCCATGAGGGCACAGGCATAGCCATGAGAAACAAATACTAAAATAGGGCGCGAAGGCAAAAGAAATACTTTTTCTAAGCGTTGAACACTTCAAAAACACTTCTATTCTCCTGGCAATATTATACCTTTATTTCCATTGTGATTTTAAATCCTTTCATTTTTTAGATGACATTCAATTGGTATTAGTTTACCTTTCGTCATGTCTTTTCCGGAAATTAACCAGAAATAGTGTTAATTTATTTACCTTTGATTTGTAAATACCTTGCAATACCATTCCTTGTAATGAGACCAACGACCTTATCATTTTCTACGACAATAATCCTTCCTTTGTCCTCTTTTATCATTAATTCAAGGGCTTTCATGACATCGGAATCAGGGGTAATTTCCCATTTTTTGTTATGGGGAACTAAAATATCTGATATCTTTACCGTACCCCAATCTTCCCGGGGAACGTTCTTGATTTCCCTGAGGGTTATGATACCCAGAAATTTCCCGTCATCCATGACGGGGAATCCGCCGTATCCATATTTAAGAAAATACTTATCTACCGACTCCTCGATAGGAATTGATGGTTTAACGGTTACGATATCGGTAGCCATGACGTTTTTGACCCTGATAGCTGAGAGCGCCTCCTGAAGGGTAGCCTGTTGCTGGCTTGACTGTGCCGCCATGTAAAGGAACCATCCTATAAGCATCAGCCATAATCCGCCGGAAGAACCGGAAAAAATCAAAAATATGCCAAAAAGGAGGAAAAACAGGGCGATCTTTTGCCCGAAGCCAGCCGCCCTCTGGGTAGCGTAAAAAAAATCCTTTGTCCTGCTCCATAGCGCTGCCCTGAGTATCCTTCCGCCATCCATCGGAAAGCCCGGAATGAGATTGAATACGCCGAGTATAAAATTGATTTGCGTAAGGTAAGAGAAGAGGGCCCTTAGTCCGCCTGTTGTAATTACGGAGCACAGAAAGAAAATGCCGGATAGGAGAAAACTTGAAGCGGGACCTGCTATTGCAATCCTGAACTCCGCTTTAGGATGAGGTGGCTCCCCTTTCATCTGTGCAATACCGCCAAAAATGAACAGGGTGATACTGCTGATAGAGACATGGTATTTTTTCGCGACATACGAATGGGAAAGCTCATGAAATGCAACAGAGACAAAGAGCAGTAATGCCGCCAGTGTGCCCTTAATCCAGTAAGAGGTTACCGGAAGTTCTGGTGCAGCCCTTGGGAAATAATGTGTAGATAAAGACCATGTTATCAAACCAAAGACAATAAACCACGAGAAATGTACCCGTATGGGTATTTCCATTATCGTTGCAACTTTCCATGCACCCTGAAATGATGTTTTGTTCATAATTACACCTTTCCTTTCTTCTACTTCATCTAATAATTTGTAAGGTAGCGGCCGTTTGAAAGGATAATTAAATAAGGCATTAGGCTACTTTTTCGATGTAAAGCGAAGTGGTGCTTCGTTATGAACGAAGCTGGCGCTTTGTTCTTCAACTATCCGGAGGTTTAATACCGGGGTTATTATCTTGATGACTTCGTTTTAAAAGATAATATCCAGCTGAAAGGGCAATCAAGATAGCAGCTATGCTTAACAGGGTGAGGCTGGAAAGCTCTTTTACATCCAGGATAATAACCTTGCGTGCAATTGCAATCAAGGCAACCGCAAACACCACTTCGACATGGATTTCTCTCTTCAACAGGTACGTTTTGACTGTTTCCAGTAATTCAATGCCAATCAGAACCAGCATAAAAAGGCCAAAAATATCAAGCAATTCATTGATGTCAAGTAAAAATATTGGCGGTGAAATTATATTTTTTATAATAATCACTCCAAGGTCTATGGTCGAGAGAAGTAGCGCCATGACCATCATCACAATGAGAGAGGCAATGATTGTTTTTTCGAACCCTTTTAAATAATTCAGCATCCGCCCTTATAATCCAAATTTATCCACAAGGTGTATTGTGACCGCTGCATCGTTTTCTCCAATGTTAAATTTAACCTCGTCCCATTTTGGGTGGCGTCGCACTTTTTGTACGTCAAGCCTTGAAAAACCTATAGGTTCCTGAGGTATCCCAAGAATACCGCTGCGTTCTAATCTTCCGCTATTATTGAGGTCATGGTATGCAGAAAGCGAGTACTCCCCAGGTACTATATTTTTAATTCTGTATTTTCTGAAACTATCAGTAATTTCAGTGAGTTCGGCATCAATATCCACATATCCTTTATCTCTTTTCGTGTGGCATTCCTCGCTGTCACAGATTGAGAAACGTACGGGGGCTTCGCTGTTATGCGTGAATCTGTCTACAGTAACAATTATATCTCCGGCATATGACTTAAAAGAAAGTATAGTAACAATGATTAGTAGAGATAACCAGATAAAAAACATACTTTTCTCTCCTGTAAAACAAAAACGACAGGTGTCAGACATGCGATACCCAAGTAGTGAAGCTCTCAGAGTTAAACCCAATACTTCGGACGGCAATAATACTCGTACAATGCAATTTCATACTCTCTGCTCACAGGAATTGAAGGGTCGTATTTTGGACTGTTTTTAATCATTTCCTTAGGTAAATCCACGTACACTTTTGATTCCTCCCAGCATACTTTGTGTATCCACAACGGAGCAATTAGGATCTTCTTACCCGGCAACCAACTTCCCGTATCCACTACTATGTATCTGATAATCCACGTTTTATCATCAATGAGGAAGTCAGAGACATGACCAATCTCGCCATCAATTGCATGAATGTAGTAATTTTTCACTTCCCTCATGCTCTGTAAATGTGAATCACGTTCATCTTCTTGGTTTGAGGCCTTTCTGGGTTCCATTTCCGAGATATGGGGAACAGGGGGGATGGTATAAGGTCCGCTCGCATGCCAGTACAAGGGCCACCCGTAATAATTGTGCAATTCGATTTGATGCTGGCGGGAGATTGGTTTGTGCGTATCTATATCGGGGCTGTTTTTTACCTGTTCCCGGGTGAGTTTAACGGGAAAATACCGTAATTCCCACTCTGGTTGACCAAAGGCTTCCGGTGATATGAGGACTTTCCGATCCAGGAGCCATGTTTCTATATCTGCCACGAGATAACGTACCGTCCATGCCTCGTCGTCGTAAAAGAAATCATAAACCTCACCGATTATTCCATCCTTGGCGTGGATTTTATATCCAAATAGATTTTTTATATTTCTCAGCATGATTTATTCCTCATTTCAGGAAATAAATACTTTAAGTTTCACGTTTTTTACTATAATAAAAATTGCTGTCAAATGCACGTTTTAAATCTTTGAAAGCAATCGTCTCCTTATCCATTTATCAATCTCAACGGCAAGAACTATCGTCATGGTTATTACTCCTACGTTCACCCATTCCATTTTTGTAAGTGGCTCTGTCCTGAAAACCCACTGGAGGGCGGGTACGTAAAGCACTGCAAGCTGGGCAAAGAAGGCTGCTATCATGCTGTAGAACAAAAAGAGATTGCTCAAAGGATTGATCCTAAAAACAGACTGAATTTCAGAACGTGAATTCCACGCCTGAAAGAACTGGAAGAAGACCATCGTTGTCATGGCAACAGATCTTGCCTTTTCAATGGAGACATCTTCATTTAAAGCTGAGATAAAGTTATAAACAACCCCACCGCTAATTATCAGGGCAACAAGAATGGTTCTTTCGATCAGAAGCCGGGACAATATGCCCTCTCCAGGCTCTCTCGGGGGCTTGTTTATTATCCCTTTTTCTCCCGGTTCAAAGGCGAGGGCGACATCCTGCAAGCCATTCGTAACGATATTTATCCAGAGAAGCTGGGTAGGCACGTATGGCATTGGTATACGAAGAATGAGCGTGGCAATAATGGAAATTATGGTAGCTATACCCGTTGGTATAAGAAAGAAGACTACCTTGCGGATATTATCAAAAAGTATCCGCCCCTCTTTGACGGCATTAAATATACTTGCAAAATTATCATCTACAAGGACCATGTCAGATGCCTCCTTTGCAACGTCGGTTCCTGTCCTTCCCATGGCGATACCAATGTGCGCCTCCTTTAGGGCGGGGGCATCATTAACTCCATCGCCTGTTACAGCGACAATCTCGCCGTGTCTCTTCAGTTGTTGTACTATCCTCAGTTTGTGATGTGGAGAGACCCGCGCGTACACAGAAATATCCTTCACCTTATGAAAGAGTTCTTCATCGCTCATCGTTTCAAGCTCTTTACCGGTAATTACATCAGGATTTTCACTACCCAGTCCGAGTTTTTTTGCAATGGATACTGCGGTAACTGCATGGTCACCAGTTATCATGATAGTTCTAATGCCTGCCTGTTTACAACCATTTATGGCCTCTATGGATTCCGGCCTTGGCGGATCCATCATTCCCTGTAGACCGGCAAAGATCATACCTGACTTCAGGTCATGGTGGGTAATCTCCTCCATGTCGGGCGGGGCTTCCTTGTAAGCAAATGCAAGTACCCGCATACCCTCTTTTGCAAAATTGCTGGCAATATGTAAAATCTCTTTTTTCCTGGAACCGTCGCCAACTGCGGATTCGGTACACATATCCAGTATCTTTTCGGGCGCGCCTTTCACAAAGACATACTTTTTCCCGCCGTGTCTGTGAAGGGTTGCCATGAAGCCATGTTCGGACTCAAATGGTATGATTGCAATCTGGGGATAGTGCTTTTTTTCCTCTTCCGGCACAAGACCGGCCTTCATCGCAGAAACAATAAGGGCGCCTTCCGTGGGGTCTCCGTCAACCTTATACTGACCATTTTCCTCGTAAATATTTGATTCATTGCAGAGAAGTCCTATCCGCAGCACCTGAAGATGTTTTTTCTTCTCCTCTGATTTAACCGACATCCGGTCATGGAGTATTTCGCCTTTTGGTTCATATCCACTCCCGGTAACATCGTATATATGCTCTCCATCGTAGATCAGCCTTACAGTCATCTCATTTTTCGTAAGGGTTCCCGTCTTATCTGAGCAGATAACAGTGGTGCTTCCGAGGGTTTCAGCAGCCGGAAGTTTTCTGATGATAGCGTTCTGTCTTGCCATCCTGGCCACACCAATAGCCATGGCTATGGTCACAACAATGGGAAGTCCTTCAGGTATGGCAGCTACTGCTGCTGCCACTGCAGTCATAAACATGTCCTGTATGCTTTCACCAATAACTATACCTATGCCAAAAAGTATCACAGAGGCAGCCATAACAATGAATCCAATATACTTTGCAAAATTTTCTATCTTTTTCTGAAGTGGCGCCTTTGTGACTCCTATTTCTTTGACCTCCCGGGCGATGTTGCCAAGCACAGTTTTTGACCCTGTCTCTACCACAATACCCTTTGCCCTTCCACTTACCACTACTGTTCCCATAAATGCCATGTTCTTCTGGTCACCCGGTGTCAGATTATCTTCATTTATTATCGTAATGGACTTTTCAGCAGGGACAGACTCGCCGGTAAGCATGGCTTCTTCAATCCTCAATTCATACGTCCTGATTAGCCGCAGATCAGCCGGCACCTTGGTGCCGGATGCAAGGAGGACAACATCTCCTGGTACAAGTTCCTCGCTGTTTATCTCCTTCTCCTTACCGTTTCTTATAACCCTTGCCCTTGGTATGAGCATCTTCTTGAGCGCCCTTACACCCTGTTCTGCCCTGTATTCCTGGATGTAGCCAATAATTGCGTTAAGTAAAACAACGGCCATAATTACGCTTGTATCAATGTACTCTTTGAGAATACCTGTGACAACGGCGGCTACAAGAAGAATATAAATAAGGGGGCTTGTGAATTGATGGAGAAAGATTTTCAGCCTGCTGATCTTTTCTTCTTCGACAAGTTTATTTGAACCGTATTGCTGAAGTCGTTTGCTGACTTCATTGTCAGCCAAACCTTCTTCAGACGTTCCGAGCTTCTGCATGATTTCTTTTATAGGTAATTGATACCAATTCATTTTTTATTCCTCATTAAGTTTTCCGGATAATATATCAAGGTTGGTTTTAAAATGTATATCCGATAGGCAATGAAAAGGACACAGATAAAAAAAGTTGTAGTTGTTTTCATGGGATTTTTATTGCATCAGGGAACTCTTTCCATAAGAGCCACAGGAAAATTGGTAAATACTTCTGACAGATATAAGATAGTTACATCTATTTTGCAACTTACGGTCGTAACAACTTCTCCGGTAAAAATGTTCCGGTATTTTTTCCCGGGTTCCTCCTTTGGTACAATAATAAATGAGTCTTTCCATACTTCTTTGCCAAAGGGCAGACTTTCAGGTTGCGGTATAAGCCTTGTAATGAATCTGGGGGCAACGACCAGCACTGCGGAATTTTCAAATTTCCTCATAAACGAGCAAATGTTATCCGATCTTTCACCCGTTACTTCAATGGGAACATATTCCCCGCGTTCAAATATTTCTCTATGTGCTTTCCGGTAATTGAGGGCCTTATATATCAGGTAGAGCTTTATCTTCCCGGTGTCTTTGTTGATAGTTAATTCCTTTGCAAGTTTCCATAACGGCATTTCCTGTTCGTTCCTTTTGAGTTCCTCCAGCATGTTGATTCTTATGTTGTAATCAACGGGGCGGCGATTGTCGGGATCAACGAGACTGAAATCCCATAACTCGGTTCCCTGGTAAAAATCGGGAATGCCAGGGGAGGTTATTTTCAGAAGTGTTTGTGAGAGGGAGTTGTATATACCATATGCGGATATCTTCTTTTGAAATACCTGAAAATCTTTTAAAAACTTATTTCTTCGTGTATTGTTTAAAATGGCCTCAAGAAAGCTAATCATGGTATTCTCGTAATTTATATTGGGGTTTATCCAGCTTGTGTTGACCTTAGCTTCCCTCAGCGCCTTTACCATGTAATCTTTAACCCGTTTTTTAAATACTTCATATTCAGGCCCGGTCATTGGCCCAATGGGCCATGCACCAATAAGGGTTTGGTAAAGCAGGTATTCTTCATTTGGATCCGGTATAGTCTGGCCTTCAGCAACAATGGCATTTTTCTTGTTTAGCCTTCTCCACCGTGTTAAGCATTCTTTCCACTCATCGGGAATTTCCGAAATAATATTGATCCTTGCCCGCGCATCTTCACTGCGTTTTGAGTCATGGGTGGAAGTGGCGATGAGGGTGTGAGGCCAGAACTTTCCCCTTTCTATATTCTGTCCGTGAAAGGTCTCTATTGGTGTGCCAAATCTTTCAGGGCTTCCTCCCACTTCATTAAGGGAAACAAGCCGATTATAGATATAAAAGGTCGTATCTTCAAGCCCTTTCGCCGTAACAGGTCCTGTAACCTGTTGAAACTTCATGACAAAATCAAGCCATTCCCTCTTGTCGGCATCTTTAAAATTTTCAGGATATCTTAGTAAAAGAACGTCTTTGAGAAAGTCAAAGACAGATTCGCTCATGGCAGGGTTTTTCCTTTTTGCCTTTGAGACAGCAATCTCAATATACCTTCGGTCCCTTTCAGTCACCTCTGAAGGCTTTATATAGGTTCTGTATACCGGGAAAAAGGCAATAACTTCCTTTATAGCGTTTGTAAGACTATTCAGAGTGAAATCTCTTGTATGCCTGTTTTTCTCTGACAACCGGTTGAGGTAGTGTCCCAGGGTATTAACTTCACTTGACATAATCACATCCATAATTAATTTTTTCTTTTCATAAACAATGTTCAGAAAATTAAGCTTTGACCTGATGAATCTGGTGTATATGTCGTCAAATATTTTTGCATTCGTCGTTTCAATGAAGATGCCATTGAGAGCGTTCAAAAAGTCATATCCCGTAGTACCAAAGACAGGCCAGTCTTCCGGTATCTTTTCACCCCTGATGAGGATTTTTTCGCCAATAATATAAAAAGCCTTCGAACGGGGATCCGTTGTCAGCAGTTCATTGAATTGCCGCAATATTTCAGCTTCTCTGTCGAGAGTTTCCGTTAAATATCCAGGAAGATCGAGTCTTCTGTAAAGAAAACAGTTTTTCTGCAACCGATGAAAGTATTCCGAGGGATTATAGAGTCCATCAGGATGGTCAACCCTCAGTCCCGTAATCTTGCCTTCTCTGATAAGTTTAAAGATCAATTTATGGGTTTCTTTGAAAACAAGCGGGTTTTCCATGCGGATGGCTGCAAGGTCGTTGATGTCAAAGAATCTTCGGTAATTTATTTCTTCAGTGGCCACACTCCATTTCGAGAGCCTGTAGATCTGCTGATTAAGGAGAGTATCAAGAAGGTCAAAACTTTCGGGCTTAGTTTTTACTCCATTAAATATTCTCACATTTTCATCTACGAATGCCTTAATCTCTGGATTTTCATTGTAAAGATTCCGGAGACGCTTCTTGATAATTTCTTTCTCGCGGTATCGCTCCGCTATCTTTTCAGGATCCCTCTCAGTATGCGGGGGTAAATGGTTTAATGCGGTGATAATACTCAAAAGCTCGTTCAGATGCGGGTCTTCAGGGGAGAAACGATTTTTTAGCTCATCGATACGATGCTGTAATATATCTATATATGTCTTTGGTCTTATGGGGAATTTATGCTGATAGTAGCAAAGAAAGAAATCACCGTTTTCAAAGGCGAGTTGCAATTCCTGTCTTTCAAGAACAATTCCGTACTGATCGCCTAAAACAGGGATAAGTACTTTATTTTTCAGCTCGATTTTTACCGGTTCCCAGTCAATGTCAAAAAAATCTGCATAGATAGAACTCAGACCATTTTCCAGGACATCCATCCACCAGGAGTTCTCATTGCTCGTAATACACATGTGGTTCGGCACGATGTCGAGAATTTGGCCCATCCCGTATTTCAAAAGTTCCTGAATCATTGCGTTATATTCTTCTTCAGTGCCGATTTCCGGATTTATCGTATCATGGGCAACAATATCATAACCATGGGGGCTGCCAACTTTTGCTTTAAAATAAGGGGAGGCATAAATATCACTGATGCCTATACCGTGAAGGTAATGAATAATTTTTCTGGCGTCTGAGAATTTGAACAGGTGGTTGAATTGCAGCCGGTACGTTGAAACTGGTATTCGAGGATCAGGTGTTGTTTCCGTGGTCATGTATTGTTCCCTTTGCGAGTTGTTTAAACGTTCGAAATTTTAAGGGACTATTATCTCTATCAGAGGTGTAACCATAATTTTATGTTGCGAACCGAAGTTCGCTTTACATTGAAAAGGCCAACGAAGGCCTGATTACGTATGGAATTTCAATTGTGGTTTCCCCTCCGGAAAGAAGGGATTAAGGGGCGCGCAAAAATTCTTCAACACCCCCAACCTTTCTTTAGAGGAAAGCTTTAAAGTCGCTGCCACAGGCAACCTATTCTAATGCCAAGGAATTTCAAACCAGTTCTGCAGAGGCAATTCATGAATTGCCTCTACGATAAAAAAATTGACGAAGTCTTAATTTGATTTTGTATTTCACCCCCTGCCATATATTACCGTCGCTTCTGATAGCTCCTGTATCAGGGCAGGTGTAATTTGTTCCGGTAAAAGCCTCCATTCCCAATTTTTTTCAGATGTTGCCGGAAAATTCATTCGCGACTCTTCTCCCAGACCGAGTATATCCTGCATTGGCAAAACGGTCATGTTTGCAACTGACATCATCGCAAGTCTGATAAGTTCACGGTGAATAGTATCCTCTGTGACATCCCGCCCTAAATATTGACGGATCCTTTCTTTTTCCTCAGGGCTTGCTTCCTTTTTAAACCAGCCTTTCATGGTATTGTTATCGTGTGTCCCTGTGTATACAACACAGGATTTTATGTGGTTATGCGGGATATACGGATTGACCGGTAAATCGTCTCCAAAGGCGAAGAGAAGCACTTTCATGCCCGGAATTCCAAACGTACTCATAATTTCCCTTACGTCGGGTGTTATTGTCCCGAGGTCTTCGGCAATGATGGGAAGGCTCGGGAAATGCTTATACAGGGTGTTAAAGAAATCTTGAACCGGTGCATCTACCCATTTCCCATTTACCGCAGTCTTCTCAGTTGCCGGGATTTCCCAGTATGAAACAAAACCCCTGAAGTGATCGAGCCTGACGATATCATAGAGCTTCAAGTTGAATTCCATACGTCTCAGCCACCATGAGTAACCAGTTTCTTTAAGAACTTCCCAGTTATAGACAGGGTTTCCCCACAGTTGTCCTGTTGCACTGAAATAATCAGGAGGGACTCCGGCGACGAACAGGGGTTTTTTGG
The DNA here is from genome assembly GCA_040048245.1 of Candidatus Brocadia sp. GTDB lineage: Bacteria > Planctomycetota > Brocadiia > Brocadiales > Brocadiaceae > Brocadia. The sequence goes on along the minus strand of JABRVT010000087.1, from coordinate 26,400 downwards.
CATCATCCAGCTTAAAAATTTCAGGTTTAGCCCATACATCGGCGCTGTCATAGGTTACATAAATAGGGACATCACCGATTATTTGTATGTTTTTTGAGTTACAGTATTTTTTCAGAGAAAACCACTGTTTAAAAAAGAGAAATTGGAAAAACTTTTCCATGAGTATTCGATCTTTCAATTTTTCTTTCCAATCTCTGATAACTTCTTCTTTTCTATACCGTAAATCCTCGGGCCAATCACTCCAGATAACTCCATGAAAGTGTTCCTTCAGGGCTATAAAGATAGCGTAATCATCAAGCCAGTATGCATTTTCAACACAAAACCTTTCAAATTCAAAATCCTTCCCTAGCTTGCGATGCATATTTTTATACGCTGTGCGAAGAATGTTCTCTTTATACGCTGTAACCGTGTAGTAATCAACTCTGTTGTGTGGAAAGGTTATATAACCTTCTACATCGGATCTTAAAAGAATGCCGTCCCGGACGAGGAGATCGGGGCTTATCATGATATGATTTCCTGCAAAGGCCGAATAACTGCTGTAAGGGCTATTCCCGTATACTGTTCGGGTTGGATTTAATGGGAGTACCTGCCACAAGGACTGCCTGGTTTCTGCAAGGAAATCCACAAATTTGTAAGCTGTATCTCCGAAATCTCCCACACCATAAGGCGATGGCAGGGAAGTGATGTGAAGTAGTATACCGCTTCTTCTTTTATTCATTTTTATTCCTCGCTTGTGAAAATATTCTTATTAAAGAATAATTTTACAGTGGGACGGGTTAAGCCTGTCTAAGCTTGCAAAGGACGAATGAGAAACCGCCAATCGGTTTGAACCGTTTAGACGGTTTATGGTGGATTCGGCGTAAAAGACAACGCTTAATCGTTCGACTGAGCAGCTCACGACGAAGTCCACCCTACATTACTTCTGGCAGCACTGCCGTCAGATTGAAAGAGAGTTTTTGCCCAATCTGTCTGAACTTTTCTATCCAGCTGGCTGCATCTGCATCACCGGCTTTCGCCTTTAACAGAAAATCTTTATATGTTGTTTTTGCCATATTATAATAAACATTTTGTACATGCCAGAGATTTATTTCAAACGGTAACGTAACGAACAGATGAAACTTTCTCTCTATTTTCTGAAATAAGGAAAAATCAGACGGGTTCTTTTGCAATTCGTCCATTACTTTCTCGATTCTGCGACGAATTACAAATTCGTGGTCTAAAGCATCGACATGTATGTTCCATTTTTTTATGTCATGAATGATGCTTTGTATCCTGCTCACATCCCTTTCTTCTTCAAATGCCCTTTTTAAATCACGATTAAGGATAAACTCAGCAGCGGTGTAAAATGCCCTTGGTATGGGCATACCTGTCTCCCGCAGAAAGCCCATTAAAATGCGATTGTTTTCGTACATACTGCGATAGGTATCCTCGAATTCCTCAAGGGTTGCGCTGATGACCTGATTTACGATCTTTCGCTGTTCGTCTTTGAACAGATGTTGCAGCGAATAGTTATGCATACCAAAATGTTTATCCATCAGCCTTACAATATCTGCAAAGGCTCCCCTTTCAAACGATGCCATAATCTCGCCTTTCATTGACTGATACGCATCGTCTCCGAGAAATGTACGCACGCCTCCGCTAAAATCATGGTTGCCGAGGTGTAATACACAGAAGCATAAACGTTCGGTTTCCATGATTATTTCAGACCCGACAGAGATTCGTCCCGTTGCTATTTTTATTCTGCCGGCCTCTGCCCGGTGATAGTCTTCTCTGGCAATCGCATAGCAATAAATCCTGGTATTTTCAGGGTAATCCTCGTAGAGAGAGCTGACGGCATAGTGCACGCCAACCTTTTTAAGGTCTATCATATCCGATTTGACAAAATTTTCGTATATATATGCACCATTTTTCTTTTCCGGTATGTTGCTCTTTGCCTTTTCAAGTTTTTCCTGAAAAAGTTTTTCAAGCCCGTTCTGGGAAAATCCCTCGGACAGTTGTATTGCCCTGCCTGCATACTGCATGATTTGCACTGTTTCAAGACCTGAGAGTTCGTCAAAGAACCATCCGCAGCTCGTGTACATCAACAGGGCATGTCTCTGAATTTCAAGGAGTTTAAGCACCTGTATCCTTTCATTTTTATCAAGGCTCCTCACGGCGTGATTTACAAGGAATGTATTCATATTTTCATCTGATCGGTTCAAAATAATATGGATATATTCATCTCGTGCCGCCCACGGGTCTTTGAGATATTCTTTTGCTTTTTGCTCATAATGAACCGACAACTGGTCCCTCAACCAGTCCAGGGCGTCGCGCAGCGGAGCGCGCCATTCCTGGTTCCATTCAGGATGCCCGCCGGAATTACAACCACAGTTGCTCTTCCATCGTTCTACACCGTGCATACAACTCCAGGATGTGTTGCCAAATATTTCAACTTCGTGCATTGGAGGATATTTTTCCAGATACTCGCCATAATTTGTCAATTTTGCAAGTCCATGAGATTCGATATAGTTAAGAGCAAAGGCAAGCGCCATATCTCCGAATTTGTGATGATGTCCGTATGACTCACCATCAGTTGCAATATTGAGAATCTGATGCCATTTTCGTGCAGCAGAAAAACCATCCAGTAGTCGGTTAGCAAAATCTTCTCCCCGGTTCAGTAATTTTTCAAATGCTACGGAATGTGATATTGGGCCGTCATAAAAAAATATATTTATACTGCGGCCGGACGGTAATCTGCACACATACACCCTTGTCGGGTCAATATGTCCGCCGCTTACATTCTTCCACTTTTCTGTGCCGATCTTTTTTACCCTGGATGCCTGATGCTGAGCAAGGATGGTGAACTTTATACCATGCTCTGCAAGGATATCCAGCGTCTCCATATCGATTGCGGTCTCTGAAAGCCACATACCTTCGGGAGAACGTTTGAACCTGTACTCAAAGTCCCTTATACCCCAGATAATTTGAGTGCGTTTATCGCGGGTATTGGCAAGAGGCATAATAATATGATTATAAACCTGTGCAATTGCGTTGCCGTGTCCGGCGTAACGTTCCATACTTTGCCTGTCTGCTTCAAGTAGTGCCTGATAGATATCAGGGGCATATGTCTCCATCCATGAAAGGAGGGTAGGACCAAAATTGAAACTTATCCTGGCATAGTTGCTTACAATATCCATGATACGTCTTTCCCCGTCCAGAATTCTGGATGCAGTATTCGGAGCGTAGCATTCGGCATTGACCTTTTCATTCCAGTCATGGTAAGGAAAAGCAGAGTCCTGTATTTCTATTGCCTCAAGCCACGGATTTTCCCTTGGCGGCTGATAGAAGTGCCCGTGTATGCAAATATATCTGTCCATAGTATTCTATAGTAAAGTTTTCTCCTGCCTTGTATTTTGATGTTTACTTTTCACCTGTAACTGGGGATTTGCTATCTTGAAGCTAAGGAATTTCAATCCTGCAGGGTGCGTAGGACGCACCCTGCACGAGCTAATTTAATACATAGGGATTTCAAATGCCCCCCGTTTACGAGTGGGAATAGGGGGGGAAAGTTGCCGAAGGCCTGATTAATGTTATCTGATCTCCAGCAGGTGCTTTATCCCCTTTAACGGGATAATTACCCACTCGGGCCGGTTGTTTAATTCGTATCCGAGTTCATAAACCGCCTTTTCCAGGAGATAGGCTCTCAGCATGACATTGAGTTCTTCCCTGTCCCTTGGGACAAAGGGTGCATTTCCTGCGGTGTTGAGGTATGACCTCAAAAAGGCGCCCCCGATATATCTGTACCAGAGATTGAGCCAGGGCTCAAGTACCGGAATATCTTCCGGTCTTACGGATGCGTGCTTGAGAAGTGCTGTATGGGCTGCATAGTGAAATGACCGTATCATACCTGCCACATCCCGTAACGGCGACCTCTTCAGTCTTCTTTCGCCAAGTGTCCTTGTGGGTTCTCCCTCAAAGTCGATGATAACGAAATCATTTCCCGTGTAAAGAACCTGTCCCAGGTGATAATCCCCGTGAATCCTTATCTTCATCGCAGAAAGCTTTCTCTTGAAAAGGGCGCTGAAACAGCCCATGATCTCCTTTTCAAAATTCAGTATCTCGCCTGATAACTCTTTTACATTGTCCGGTAAGTTTTTCAGATTTTTTCTCAGAAGTGCAAAGACTTTTTTTGTAAGAACCTGCATGGATTGATAAAGAGATCTCTGGTAAAGCACCGAGAAAGGTTCTGGTGTAAAATCTGGATCTTCTGTTTCAAAAGAAAGCGACAGGTGAAGTTCCGCAGTTCTTTTTCCTAGGAGGGTTACCATCTCAAGATATACACCTCCAATTAATTCCTGAAAAAGTAGAGGTATCTCCTGAAATGCAATCTCTAAAAGGGAAGTTGACGCAACCGGCATCTCCTGAATTTCGGTTTTTCTGGCAAGGACTCTGCCATAATACCTGCCCACCCAGTCAAGTGTATATGTCCAGGCATCTCCCTGATTGGGAACAAAGGCCTGAAGCAGGCCGATGACCATTGGTTCGGCTCCCTGCCTCCTATAGTCTATTGCTCCAGCAAATGGTGGAACATGAGAAAAAGAAGCCTTCTCAGTGAGGAATTTTCCCATTTCTAAATCAGGGTTTATTCCTTCATCCAGGCGCCGGTACAGTTTTAAAAAAAGCTCTTTGCCATAAAGAAAGGATGAATTGCTCTGTTCCGCCTTGAGCACCTGTGATTTTTCTGATAAAACTTCTTTCAATTTGTACTTCTTAAAAGTCTTTCCCGTACAGGTGACAAGGTATCCGTTAAAACCGCGAATCGTATGTTTTCGCACAAACATTCCGAGGAGATGTTTGCGAAATTCTTCGTTATAGATACTGTCGTAGATAATTCCATCGGCGCCTTCAGTTTTCAGGTGTGCAACCACCGCAGGAAAATTTTCCACCACAATACTCTCTGCTTTATCTCCTGTTGAAAAAGAGAGGGGAAGAAGATAGAGATCAGACAACTCCGTGGTATATCTAACCTCAATCAGGAGAAGGTGTGTAGCACAGGAATCCTCACACAATGAAATATCCTCGATGATTTTAATCCCTTGCATCTCCTGTGCCTTACCGCCAAACCATCTGCACGTTGTTATGTAAGAAGGCAATATTTCCCTTTCTAATGTTTCTTTCATTTTTCCCTCAAAGACTGATTCCCAGCTCCCGCTTACGTTCAATTCAGGGATAGTTCGTATTTTTCCAAACTTTACACCATTTTCTACTTTCCGTAATACAAACCAATAATAATCGTGACGGCTAAGGGTAAGTATATAAGGAGAATTTGTTATCCTGGGGAACTTGTTTCTGCTGAACACCTCCTCCGGCTGGTATCCTGAAAACTTTGAAAGGTCAAGTTCTACTGCCTGGGAAAAACGTGAGAGATTAACTACCGTAAGAATATTTTCATCCTGATACCGGCGTATAAATGCAAATACTTTTGGGTTGTCCGGGTACAGAAACTCAATACTTCCCCTTCCAAATGCCTTAAAACGCTTCCTCATCGTTATAACCCGTTTCATCCACCAGAGGAGAGACGCCTGGTTTCTTTCCTGATTCTCCACATTAACGGATTCGTAATGATACTCCGGATCCATGATGATTGGAAGATAGAGTTTTTGCGGATTTGCCCTGGAGAAGCCGGCGTTCCTGTCCACATTCCACTGCATGGGGGTCCTTACTCCATCCCTGTCCCCGAGATGGTAATTATCTCCCATTCCGATTTCGTCCCCGTAGTAGATAATAGGAGTACCGGGAAGGGAAAAGAGAAGCGCATTCATAAGCTCTATCTTCCTCCTGTTATTTCCCAGGAGAGGGGCCAGGCGCCTACGGATACCAAGATTTATCCTTGCCACAGGGTCTCGTGCATAGACCCTGTACATATAGTCTCTCTCTTCATCGCTTACCATCTCAAGGGTAAGTTCGTCGTGGTTTCTCAGAAAAAGCGCCCACTGACATATATCGGGTACCGACGGGGTTTGTTCGAAGATATCAATGATGGGAAACCGGTCTTCCATCCAGATTGCCATGAACAGCCTTGGCATCAGAGGAAAATGAAAGGCCATGTGGCACTCGTCTCCTTTCCCGAAGTAAGCAACCGCATCCTCCGGCCACTGGTTTGCCTCAGCCAGAAGCATCTTGTTTTTATATGCGCCATCTACATGCGACCTTAGTTTCTTCAGGAAGTCGTGTGTCTCAGGCAGATTTTCACAGTTTGTTCCTTCTCTTTCAAAGAGATAGGGAACGGCATCCAGACGGAATCCGTCAACGCCAATATCCAACCAATAATCAATAACTCTCAGGATTTTCTTTTGCACAAGGAGGTTGTCAAAGTTCAGATCGGGCTGATGGGAGTAAAAACGATGCCAGAAGTAAGCCTTTGCAACGGGGTCCCACGTCCAGTTTGACGATTCAAAATCCTTGAATATTATCCTTGCATCCTGATATCTTTCAGACGTGTCACTCCAGACGTAAAAATTCCTCAAGGCAGAGCCCCGTCTCGCCTTCCTTGCCCCCTGAAACCACACATGCCGTTCAGAGGTGTGATTCAAGACCAGTTCAGTAATAATACGTATCCCTCTCCTATGTGCCTCTTTGATAAATTCCTTGAAATCTCGTAATAAACCGTAATCGGGATGAACGCCAAAGTAGTTCGCTATATCATACCCATCGTCCTTGAGGGGGGAGGGATAAAAAGGAAGAAGCCATATGGCGGTTATGCCAAGATTTTCCAGATAGTCCAACTTTTCGGTAAGCCCTTTGAAATCCCCGATTCCATCACCATTAAAATCATAAAATGCCTTGACATGGAGTTCGTATATAATGGCGTCTTTATACCAGAGGGGATCGTCTTCGAGATAAACTTCTCTTTGGTTCATTCCGGTGAATCTCCTTACATGAAATAATCAAAATCTGTTTCCCTTTTCAGTCTCTTCCTTACCTTAAAAACATGGGCAGGAATACTATCCGGCCTGAGCTCTACATAATTTTTTTCTCCATGCCAGAAATACTTGTTATCCGTTAGCAGATCATGAACCATATATGGATGGTCGATGTCTATTCCGAATGCGCTTACAGGAACCTTTACACATCCGGACCGGGTATGATACGGATCGAGGTTTACTGCCACCAGAATGATATTGGAAAGGTCTTCAGTTGTTTTTCCGTAAAAAAGGATATAATCATTGTCTGTTTCGTAAAATTGTACATTGCATGTGGTCTGAAGGGCAGGGTTTTCCTTTCTTATCCGGTTAATCTGCGCAATAAAATCTCTGAGGTTTTCCGGGCTGTTCCAATTCCAGTTCCGTATCTCGTATTTTTCTGAATTGAGATACTCTTCCTTTCCTGGAATTGCCTCACTTACGCAGAGTTCAAAGGCAGGACCAAAGATACCATAGTTGGATGACAGGGTTGCGGCAAGGATGAGTCTGATCATAAAGACAGGCCTGCCGCCATACTGGAGATGTTCAGGAAGGATGTCGGGTGTGTTGGGCCAGAAGTTAGGCCGGAAATATTCTTTCCTTTCGGTCTGGACAAGTTCTGTAATGTAGTTAATAAATTCCTGCTTTGTGTTCCTCCAGGTGAAATAGGTGTAGGATTGTGTGAATCCAAGCTTTGCCAGATAGTACATAACCTTTGGTCTGGTGAAGGCCTCCGAAAGAAAAATAACATCAGGATACTTTCTCTTTACTTCTTTTATCAGCCATTCCCAGAAGGCAAATGGTTTCGTGTGCGGATTATCGACCCTGAATATGCGGATACCTTTTTCTATCCAGAAGACCACGATGCTTTTTAATTCCTCCCACAATTGATACCACTGTTCTGTTTCAAAATTTAAGGGGAGTACATCCTCGTATTTCTTTGGTGGATTCTCCGCATGCTGCACGGAGCCATCGGGACGCCATTTGAACCACTCAGGATGTTCTGCAACGTAAGGGTGATCGGGCGAACACTGGAATGCTAGGTCTATAGCTATTTCCATGTCATAGTCTCCGGCCTTGTTTATAAGTCTTTCAAAATCCTCTTGAGTTCCCAGGTGAGGATGGACGGATTTATGCCCGCCTTCCCGGGATCCTATTGCCCATGGGCTTCCCACATCATTCTGGTCTGATATTGGTGAATTATTTTTTCCTTTCCGGTTTGTCCTTCCTATGGGATGAATGGGTGGAAGATAAAAGACATCAAAGCCCATCTTTGCTATCTCAGGAAGGATGGCTTCACAATCCTTAAAAGTTCCATGTTTGCCAGGTTCAGGAGAGCATGACCTGGGGAATCTCTCATACCATGTACTGAAAATGGCCTTTTTCCTGTCTACTATCACATAGAGTTCTTTTCCGTAATTCGTAGCAAACTTCCTGTCCTGATATCCATTCATCAGGTTACCGAGTTCTTCGCTGAAAGCAACCGACACAGCTTTTTGTCCGTTTCTTTCCATTTTTAACAAATCAATGTATGTCAGGAGTGTATTTTTGTCATCTGCAGATGCCCTTTGCGATGCGTCTTTAATGTACTGGATTCCGGTAAGTATGTCGACTCTTACATCCTGGTTTGCGTCAAATTTCTTTCTGAGGTCCCTCTGCCAGGTTGTGAAATGGTCAACGCCACCTTCAATCGTATACAGGTACGTTCCCACCTCCTCAACAACAAACACCGCTTCCCATTGGTCGTTTTCCATGGGTTTCATCGAAACCACTTTCCATTTGCCATCGTCATGTCTTTTATACAGGACATTTGCCCAAACGGCATCATGTCCATCGGCAAAGATATCCGCAGTAACTATTACCTTTTCTCCTGTAACCCTCTTGATGGGGAAACGACCACCGTTGATCTCCGGTTTTACTTTCTCAATAACAACCCTTCTTCTTCCGTTAATATGCATGGAAAGATTCCTTACACTGCATTAACGTACCGTATAAATACTTTATACGTGTTTTTCTTCATAAGTCAATCAGTCCTTCCATTTCTCAATGTAGAGCGACGAACCTCATCGTCATATCGCCATACAGCCATAGCTTTGAATTTTCTTAGCATAAGCTTGGTTTGGTTGCGGCTACGCTGTCAGGTTTTTCCTTTACGATACATGACAAAACTCTGTCCTCTTATGATAATTTCTTTTCCAGAATTTAGTTCATCCGGGAGAAGCGCACCGGGCCCATTCCATACTTTTTCTGAGGAATCCAGTACTTTATTCCATCTGCCTTCAATGCCAGAAGGGACAAGTTTCATATCGGCGCTGTTGAAATTGAAAATAAGAAATACATGGTCAAAGTCCTTCCACCTCCTCATAAACACAATCTTTTCATTTTCAAGACCGTTCACATAAAGACAATTTTTATCAAGATGAGAAAGGGCTGGAATCGTTTTTCTTATGGTTATTACATTCTTATAAAAGTCTATTAAAACCTTGTGGTTGCCTTCGTTTCTTTTTTCCCAGTTTATTTTTGATTTCAGGAACGTTTCTGCACTCTGTGGGTCGGGAGGTTCACCCTGCCATTTGAACCCATCGAACTCTTTTTTTCTCCCCTCCCTCACTGCCTCAATAAGGGCGGGGTCAGAATGACTTACGAAATAAAGGAAAGGCGCATCCTCTCCGTATTCTTCGCCCATAAAAAGAAGTGGGATAAAAGGAGAAAGAAGAACGGCTCCTGCGGCAAGTTTCAAGGTTTCAAATGATACAAGGTTACTGAGCCTTTCACCGAGCATCCTGTTTCCCACCTGGTCATGATTCTGTGAGAAAACAATGAACCTATGCGCTGCCACATCCCTTGATGAGCTGCCATGTCTGCGTTTTCTGAATCCGGAATAGTGTCCTGAATAGACAAAGCCCTCCCTGAACGCCTTTTCCATATGAGTTATCTTTCCGAAGTCTTCGTAGTATCCCTTTGTTTCTCCAGTAATCAGGGTATGAATGGCATGATGGAAATCGTCGTTCCACTGGGCATCGAAACCGTACCCCCCGTTTTCTGGAGAATTTATTACTTTGACATCGTTGAGGTCGCTTTCTGCGATTACGGAGACATTTCTGCCTGGCGCTATTGTATGTCTGTGGATCGTTTCGGTCAACTCCTGCAAAAAATGTTTTGCGCTGAAGTCAAAGATTCCGTGAACGGCGTCAACTCTGAGGGCATCAATGTGATATTCGATAATCCAGTAAAGGGAATTATCAATGAAAAACTTTCTGACCCCATCGCTGTACGGCCCGTCATAATTAATTGCATCCCCCCATGGGGTTTTGTATCTGTCGGTAAAATAATGTCCAAAGCAATTTAAATAATTTCCTTCGGGACCAAGGTGGTTATAGACAACATCCAGAATAACAGCGAATCCCTTTTTATGACATGCGTTAATTAGTGTCTTCAGCCCGTCAGGGCCGCCGTAAGAATTCTGAGGGGCAAACGGATACGCACCATCATAACCCCAGTTTCTGTTGCCAGGAAATTGCGCCACAGGCATAAGCTCTATGGCTGTTATCCCGAGTTCCTGCAGGTAATCCAGATAGGGGATGATTGATTGAAAAGTCCCTTCCTCGGTAAATGTGCCAACGTGTAGTTCATAGATAATGAAATTCTTTAAAGGTACACCTTTCCATGCGTCATCCGTCCACACAAAACTGCCGGGGTCTATTACCTGCGATGGACCATGTACACCTTCAGGTTGGAATCTTGATGCCGGATCCGGACGTTCAATCGTATTGTTTAACACATAAAAATAACGGTCTCCACCTGAAACGCCATTCACAGTGCCGGAAAAATATCCCCGATGGTCTTTCTCCAGTGTGAAAATAGCCTTTTCTCCCTTTTGGGATATAACACAAACTGAAAGCAAATCTACCTTTGGCGCCCAGACCCTGAAGCAGGCCTTCTCTTTATCAATCACCGTTGCCCCAATGTCTAATTTCCAGTTATTCATATTCAAAAAATGCAGCGATTTAGTTTTCTGAAAAACTCCAGTAATGATGCAGTTAACATCCGCTGTAGCAGCAATTCATGAATTGCTGCTACATAATTACTGCTAGACGCTTATGACTTCCAATGTTTTCAAAAATATAAACTGTTACTAAAAGTTTAGCAGCACAAACGCAGTTGCAGGGTATTTTGCATAATGGGGAACATCTTTATCAAAACCAGGGGTTTTGATATTATATTCCATTGAAGTTATATCAAAATAACTTATGATATAATATCATGCAAGCACAGCACTGACAAATTCTGTTTTGATTGTATCGCAGTATGGAATTGATTATAAAGCATATATTTAAGAAAAGATGAGAATCAAAGTAAAGATACTTTTTATAATAATTTTCAGCTTAATATTGATCCTTTTTGCATCTACCTATTATTCTCAGAAAATAATCGAAAAGAATGCGGTAACCAACCTCAAAGATGATGCTGTTAAGATTGTCAAGCATGTAAACTTAAGTCTTGTAACGGCGGAAGAAATTGCAGAAACAAAAGAAATTGATGAAATATTAAAGGAACTAATGCTTGTACGGCCCAATATCGTCCGAATCGATTTTTTCTCTTTTCAAACGGAAGGTGCACTAAAACCTCTCATCTCGCGAACAACGGGTTCTATTCCTCAAACCATATTAAAACAAAGAGATATCAATCGGGTCAAAAAAGGTAAAATTATCCTTAATCTGGAAAAGATAAATAACGTGAATTATGTAAGAGTTATAGCCCCGGTTCGTTTCAGGAAAAAAATTTATGGCTTAATTGAGATAAAAAGCTCACTCAAGGAGTTTGACGAACTTCTGGCGAAGCAAAGAAAATATGCATTCATCATTGCAATTATTTCGGTCTGCTTTATTATAATCATTTTGGTATTTTCAATTAATCAGATAATCCTCCGCCCTATTCAGAAACTTCTAAAAGCCATGTCAAAAGTAAAGGAAGGAGATCTGGAAGTTGAGGTTATACCAGGAACAGATGATGAAATTGGTAAATTAACGGCGAGTTTTAATTCCATGGTTCAGACGATCAGGAAAAATACCAGGGAAAAAGAGTCCCTGCTGAGACAAATACATTCCTTTAATGAACAGCTACAATGCAAAATTCAAATGGCTACTGAAGAATTGCAAAAGCGAAATGAAGAATTGAGCTATGCAAATCAATCTATTTACAAGATGCAAAAACAACTCGGACATACAAGAAGGCTTGCTGCCGTAGGAGAACTAGCGGCTATGGTAGCGCACGAGATAGGAACGCCGCTTCATTCAATCTCAGGTCACCTCCAGCTTCTTATGGAAGAAGTCGGATTATCAAAGGAAGTGTACCGGAGGGTTGGCATTATGCAATCACAGCTTGAGCGGGTAATTAGCAGTATTCAGCACATTCTCGATACTACCAGGCCGCCGGATGTTTATTATGACTGGATTGATCTGAATCGTCTTCTTGAAGATATTGTTGTCTTAGTGCTTCCTGAAACGTTGTCAAAACAAATAACCATAAAAAAGGAATTTCAGCAGAATCTGCCAAAAATCTTCGGGGTTTGTAGCCAGCTTCACGAAGTTTTTCTTAATCTTATCGATAATGCTATTGATGCATCACCCCAGGGCGGAACTATATCTGTCACAACTAAACACATAGTAACAGATATGGGTTGTTCTGCCCTGGGAGGTGAATTAGGGGAAATCAACTGGATTCAAATATCGGTTAAGGACTATGGAAAAGGCATTTCAGATGACGATCTCCGGCATATATTCGAGCCATTTTACACAACAAAAGATCGGGGGCGGGGTACAGGGCTTGGATTAGCCATATCACAGGAAATCGTTCACCGTCATTGCGGAATTATTACTGGCGAAAGCAAAATAAATGAAGGAAGCGTCTTTACTGTCAGGTTTCCACTGAAAAAGAGCGAACAGAATAGATAGAATGAATAACAGGCATATACCATCCATCCTTGTAGTTGACGACGATGCAGTGGCTGCAGAACTCCTCGCCGAAGTTCTGGGAAAAGAGGGGTACCGTGTCCAAACAACCACCAACAGTACAGATGCAATCCGAATGGGAGAGACAACTTCATTTGATGTGGTAATTACTGATCTGAAGATGCCGAATACGAGCGGCATAGATATCCTGAGGGCTTATAGCCGGATGAACCCTCAGACGATTACGATCGTTATTACCGCATTTGGTTCGTTTGAAACGGCGATCGAGGCCATCCGGAACGGCGCATATGATTACATTAGCAAGCCGTTTAAGATAGAAGAGATAAAATTGAAGATTCGGCGTGGGCTTGAGCAAAAACGGCTTTTTCATGAACATCCTTCACAGGAAGAGCAGAAGCATAATTTTTCTTTTGAAACAATTATAGGCAACAGCCCCAGAATGCTTGAAGTGTACAAGATGGTAGCCAGGGTTGCAGGTACTGACGCGACAGTTTTGATAGAGGGGGAAAGTGGAACAGGAAAAGAACTGATCGCAAGGGCAATCCACGATAACAGCGCCCGCGCATCAAAACCATATATTGCAGTAAACTGCGCTGCATTGCCTGAAAATCTCCTGGAGAGCGAACTCTTTGGCTATAAAAAAGGCGCATTTACCGGCGCCTTAACGGATAGGAAGGGCTTGTTTGAAGAGGCAAACGGAGGTACGTGTTTCCTGGATGAAATTGGAGACATGCAGCTTCAGCTGCAGGCAAAATTACTGCGTGTGTTACAGGAACACGAGATACGGCCTCTGGGCTGTTCTCACAATATAGTAGTTGATGTCAGAGTTATAGCTGCGACAAACAAGGACTTGATAGCGATGGTAAAATCCGGCCAATTCAGAGAAGACTTCTTTTACCGCCTTCGGGTAGTGACTATTACACTCCCTCCTCTCCGGGAACATCCCGAAGATATACCACTCCTTGCAAACCATTTCTTGCGAAAATCCGCTGCAAAGGCAAAAAAGGATGTCTGCGGTATTTCGAAAGAGGCAATGAATATTTTAATCAAATGTGAATGGCCGGGGAATATAAGACAGTTAGAAAATGTAATAGAGCGGGCAGTTGTTCTTACGACCAACAAGATACTTTTACCTTCTGATATACCGGCAGAACCAGAACAAAATAACAATATACCCGCAGATTCCATTTCCTGCAGATTTCAAACACTGGAAGAGATAAAACGCAGTTACGTCAGGCAAATACTCGAATATACAGGAGGCAATCAAAACTTGGCAGCCAATATTTTGGGAATAAACCGCAAGTCCCTGTATCGTATGCTGAAAAATCAGAAAAGCGGAAAAGAAAATTGCTGAATTAGCCGCAAATTTTTGGGACAAAAAGTCCCATGCTGAGACAAAAAGTCTCACCATCCCTGTCATCATAATTCATTTCGTCACATCTGTCTAACCGTAAAATAAGAGTTTATCGGCTATTGTAATTATCTCTAAGACAGGAATACCTTTTGCTAGGTTCCACAGGTATTTCATCTGTACAGACTTTCAAGGTTGATTGTTTTATCGCATGTTATTCTTGCATAAGCAGGAACCCATACATTTTCTATTTTACCAGAATTCACGTTTATACGCGAATGACAAATAAGTTGTTGGGGGTTTTCGTCTTTTAAATTCCAACTTGATTTATAACCAGGACGCTCATTCGGAAAAAACCTGAAATAAAAGCAATTGGACTCGAAGAATATGAAAATAAAATTATTTCATCTGTTAAATGAGGGTAAGCGAAGGACGGCGGTTGTATTTTTTCTCCTGTTATTTTTGTTTTTTGATACTGCAAAGGGCGAAGAGATAGGGATAAGAGAGGCGTTGGATTTATTTTACAAAAACAACTATGACATCGTGAAAAACCAGTACGAGATAGATAAGGCATCGGCTGACCTTCTTGAGGCAAAGCTGAGATTAAATCCGAGCCTTTCAGTAGATACCACGGGGTTCGTGATTTCCAAAGGGGGTATTCGCAGTATCGACAATACTCAATTAGCGGTGAGGGTAGACCAGCCAATAAGAATCGGGAAGAAGAAAGAGTTGAAAATTGCTTCAGCAAAGGAAAACTTTGAAGCCGTTAAGTTATCTTACAAAGACATTATCCGGAATATCCTTTCAGTATTCTATACGGTGTATTACGGCATCTCCCTGGACAAATTATATATCGATTTTTCAAGGGGAGAACTGGCAAGATTTGAAAAGACATTGGAAGTTGCCGAGAAGCGATATACTACAGGTTTTTTGTCCATTAATGATTACACGAAATTGAAACTTCAAAGGATAGAACTTGAAAATAATCTAACCAATTATGAAACCAAGTTTCTCAATGACATTGAAAATTTTAACCTCTTATTAGGAAGCAAAGAACGTTTCGAGCCTGTAGGAATAGTCGCGCAGGAAAGTTTTCAGGAATATACAGAAGATGACCTTATAGAAAAGGCCTATAAAAATCGTCCTGATTTTCTATCAATCCAGAGGCAGATAAAGGCGTCTGAACACAACCTTTCCCTTGCAAAGGCGAACAGGCTGCCGGATGTGACGGTGGGGGTTGAATACGATTCCTTCGCACCTGATTATAAACCTGGGATCGGTGCTGGTGTCAGCTTACCTTTACCCCTCTTTAACCGGAACCAGAGGGAGATAAAACGGAGGGACGCTGAACGCAGCCAGATAAAAGTTGAGGCTGAAAAAATACAGAGGCAGATCGTGACGGATATAAGACAGGCCCTCAGTAGTTACCGGGGATTTGTTAAGATATTTGAATCGTATAAAAGCAAGAAAGAGGAAATGGAGAAACTATTGGAAAATAATGAAAAGGCCTTTTCTTTAGGGGGTGTTACGGTGCTAGAACTTATTGATACCCGAAGAACCTATATAGATTTTATGACAAAGTATAATCAGGCAATAGTTCAGGCAATGCTCGGTGGCGAGCTTTTAAAGATCTATACAGGAGAGATAAAATGAAAAAGGAATTATTTTTTATCGCATCTGTTCTTACCCTTTTACCATGGAGCGCTAGTTGCGGCAGGATGGTTGAAGCCAAAAAAAATGAAGAACATATTGACGTAAAGACCTGCAAGGTTATATCCCAGGAAATACAGACGTTTATTGAGGCGGTTGGCAGCATCCAGGGAGACATTGAAGGAATGGCGAACATAGTATCACCGCTTGACGGTATTGTAGACAGGATATTTGTAAGAGTTGGCGATCGTGTAAGGAAGGGAGAATCTTTAATAGCGATAAGAAGTTCCAATGCGAGTGATATCTATGCAAATTATCTTACAATTCAGTCACAACTGAGGCTTGCGGAGAGGAGTTACAACCTCAGTAAGGAACTGAATCAGTTTGGGGCGATTACCAAAAACGATCTCATCAATACTGAAGCCAATTATGAGCAGTTAAAGGCCGTGGAAGAAGGGTTCAGAAAAAAACTCGAGATATGCGGCATAGATTTTATAAACAAAAGTAGTTACCAGGATCGTTTAATATTAAAGACACCGATAGATGGGGTTGTGGCAAATGTTCAGACCCATATAGGCGAACGGGTGGATACGGCTACTTTTCTGATGACTGTTGCAGATCCAAATAAGGTGCTGGTAATCGCAGACGTCTACGACACCGATATGAAAAAAATTAGAAATGGTAGTGAGGTGGTTTTTTTTACAGACATCTTTCCCGACAGAGAATTCAAAGGGATTGTTACCTATGTAAGCGATATAGTAAGCACTGCTTCGAAAACTGTGAAAACTTACATCCAGGTACTGAATAGTGAAAATCTGTTTAAGATAAATATGTTTTTAAAGATAAAGATTGCAGACGGCAAAATGCCTTGTCAGGTTATTCCCAAGTCATCCCTTTTATATAAAAATGGGAAATTTCATGCTTATGTTAAGGGAGATGGGGAGTACAGACTTAAGGAGATCAGACCAATAAGAGAGGTCTCTGAAAAACTTATGGCTGTTGAAGGTTTGGCTGGTATAGACGAAATTGTTTTAGCTGCTATAGACATGGAGAAGATATGAAAAAGTGGGTAGTTTTTGTAAGTGACCACAGCGTACTGTTTTTCTTTTTGATTTTGTTTTCTACGTTTGGGTCTCTTTTCTTCGTAAAAAAACTGAACATTGAGGCATTTCCTGACCCCGCCCCTCCAATTATCGAAATTGTTACTTTATATGAAGGAAAGTCTGCTGAAGAGGTTGAGAAACAAGTCACGATTCCCATAGAAGTGGCGCTTGCAGGAATGAGGGGACTTGAAAGGGTAAATTCCGTATCGCTTTATGGACTTTCGGACATAAAGTGCAAGTTTTCTTACCAGGTTAATTACCGGGAGGCAAGGCAGGAAGTATTAAACAGGCTCGCAAATCTTTCCCTTCCAGAGGAACTTCAGCCTTCTGTAATCCCCAATCCTGTCGGCGAGGTTATGCGATATACCATTACCGGTTCAGAAAATCTCATGGAATTAAGAACCCTGCAGGATTGGGTAATATCAAAACAATTAAAAACCGCTGATGGGGTAGAAGACGTGGTTGGTTTCGGAGGCTACATAAAGGCATATGTTATAAATATTCGCCCTGAAAGTCTTTTGAAGTATGAGATACCCCTCTCACAGATAATAGACTCTTTGTCAAAATCGAATCTGAACGTTGGTGGAAGGCCATTCGAGATGGGAAATCAATACTATATGGTTCGTGGAATAGGGAGGATACAAAACCTTCAGGATATTGAAAATACCCTCGTGGCATACAAGGATGGGAAACCGATATTGGTAAAAAGCATAGCAGATGTGACCATCGGGAATATTCCGCAAACGGGGATTGTTGGATTTAATGAAAAAGACGAAACCGTAATGGGGACGGTGATCCTCAGGAAAGACGCAAAAAGTATACCCTCAATAAAGTCTATTAATGGAAAGATAAAAGAGGTTAACGAAAGGGTGCTCCCAAAGGGGATAAAGATCGAACCTTTTTATGAAAGATGGAATCTGATAACTACGGTAATAAAGAAGGTTGTGGAAACAGCCCTTTCCGGTATTGTGTTGGTAGCGGTTGCGCTTTTCGTTTTCCTTGGAAATATCAGGGCTGCGGTTATTACAACCTTCGTAATTCCATCATCGCTTTTACTTACTCTTGCCGTGATGTCATTAAGGGGGGAATCTGCCAATCTCCTTTCCATCAGTGCCATAGACTTTGGCATTATAGCGGATATCCCCCTTCTTTTGGTTGAAGATTATTTTAGGACATCAAAAAAGGTTGGCGCCAATCTAAAAGCGATTGTCAGGGTTGCAGAGGATATAGGGAGGCCAATATTATTTTCAATTCTTATTATAATGCTTGCTTTTATTCCTATCTTTACCATGAAGGGAGCGGAATCCCAGATATTTTCGCCCATGGCAAAGACGTATTTTTATGCATTATTGTTTACCATGGTTCTTACTTTTACCTATCTTATTGCGTCCAAATACTTATTTTTGAAAGAACAGGGTGAAAGAGAGTTCAGGTTCATGGAAACAATAAGAAAGGGATATGTAAAACTTGTCGAATTCCTCATTAAGAGACACCGTACGGTTCTTTTGATAACCTTTCTGGGTGTTATGGCCGGATTTGTTTTTGGCTTTAAAACGATTGGCACGCAGTTCCTTCCTAAAATGGACGAAGGGAATATGTACATAAGGATAATATATCCGTATTCAATATCCCTGGAAAAGGCGTATGAGAATGCAAAGAAAGTGAGGGATCTGATCATGAAATTTCAGGAGGTAAAGGATATAAGTTTCAGAGCGGGAAGGCCTGAGGATGGTTCAGACCCGAGCGGCCCTTATAATTCAGAATACTTTATACCGCTCAAACCTTACCGTGAGTGGAAGAGGAGAATTACCAAGGGAGAGCTTGAGGATGAAGTAAGAGAGGAATTAAAAAGGCTTTTTCCCAATGCGGACATTAACGTTTCCCAATATATACAGGATAATCTCGAAGAGACGATGTCCGGGGTTAAGGGAGAAAACTCAGTCAAGATATTTGGTGAGGATCTTCATGAACTTGATAAACTGGGGAACAACGTTAAGGAGAGGATAGAAAATGTTCACGGTATAAAAGATGTTGGGATATTCAGGAAGCTGGGACAGCCAAATTTACTAATAGAAGTTGACAGGGGTAATGCATCCGCGCTCGGTCTTACCGTTGAGGATATATTGGATACGGTTTCTGTCGCGCTGGGTGGAAAAATTATCAGTGAGATAAAAGAAGGGGAAAAAAGCTTTGCGCTTCTGGCAAGTTTTCCTCAGGAGTACCAAAAGAAGCCGGAAAAAGTTGCCGGTATCCCAATATTGTTACCAAATGGGGGAGTTGTTGCACTGTCAAAAGTGGCAGGGATAAGATACGACACAGGCGCATCCTTTATCTACAGGGAAAATTTTAAAAGATACATTCCAATAAAGTTTAGTGTGGTATCAAAGAATCTTGGCGGTACTGTAGCAAATGCACAAAAGGAGGTTGCCGATCTGGATATTCCAGACGGCTATTACATGGAGTGGAGTGGTATGTTTAACGAGATGAAAAAGGCATTTCAGAGATTCTATGTTTCGATTCCACTGGCTTTATTCCTGATACTTACCGTACTGTTTATTTATTACAGGTCGGTCAAAAATGTGCTGATAACTATGGTTGGTCCGTCTTTTACGGTATTTGGGGGGTTAATGAGTCTCCTGATCGCCCATGAGAGTTTAAGCATTTCTTCAATTGTAGGTTTTGTATCCATAATGGGTGTTTCCGTACTAAATACCTCTATTATTGTTAGCCACTACATCCGGCTTTGTGATGATGGCAAGAGCAAAGAAGATAGTATTATGGAGACGGTTCAGGATAAATTCAGACCTGTGTTTATGAGCGGGGTTGTCGCCTCCCTCGGTCTTTTACCGGCCTCTTTGGCACACGGTGTGGGAAGCCAGGTGCAGAAACCACTCGCCATTGTAGTTGTCGGAGGAATGATAATAGGGACTGCATTACAATTGTTTATTATTCCGTTATTGTTGAGGTTTATAGCTGTAGAACCTAAAATTGTTAAAGAATATGGAACCGAGGCGATTATCGAAGAGGGAGTTTTATAATGGCTTAATAAAATACCTTGGAAAATATCTAAACTGTCCAGGTGCGTGGGTTTATTGTGGGATATCCTTTCCCAATCTTCTGGATTGATTTTTAACCGTTATTGCGCACGCTTGATCGATTGGTAACTGGAAAGAGATAAAAATTTTAAGAAGAATAATAAATACTAAGGGGAGAAAACATATGGACACACAAATAGTATTCAGAACCGACAAGGAATTCATACTGCAGATAAGGGTTCCGTATTGTAAAACGATGCAGGAGTTTGATGCGATGCTCCACGAGAAACTGAATCTGTTAGAATCGGTAGTTACAAGGGAAACATTGAAGCAGTTTGATAAAAAGTTCAACAAAAGTTATCGGATAAGAGCAGCCTCTAAGGAAGCAATTTTTTTCATATAATGCAGGAATCATCTTTTTCTCAATTTACCAATCAGTCCCCAAACAATAAAAACCCCTGCATATATGAACGCAGAGCAAAAAGTCGCAGAAATAAGACTACCTATCCACAGGGGTTTGGCATATCTGACAAAATGTTTAAGCATACCACGATATCCTGCCAGTTCTTCTGTCCTGGGAATGCCGCTTAACCATATTCCCAGCTTATACTGCAAAGGATAAATGATGGGAGCAGTTAACGGATTCGTTACCCAGCAGGCAACTATGGCAGCAGGAATATTAACACGTAAAAAATAGGCTACGATAACCGACAGGAACATCTGTACACCCATCGTTGGTGTAAGTGCTACAAAGAGACCTACCGCCAGTCCGCCTGATATACTTTTATTTGTCGGTTTCCAGATCCTTGGATCAAAGAGTTTTTCACCGATAATACGATGCAGCAGTGTATCATTCAGATGATGATGCTGGGGAATAAACCGGGAAAAATGATCGTGTAACTTTTTCCAATTTATACTGCGCCTAATTTTCCGAAACATAAGGTACAATCGTATCGCTGCACATCTTGTTATTCAAACAGTAATGTCCGTAAAAGATTTTTTTAGTGTAAAAATAACTAAATCCTGCAATCAGTAACAGGATAATGACCAAGGTTGTGGTGCCCCTGTCCAAAATTGCCCTTATAAAAAAAGGGTTTGTAGGCATAAACAGACAAGGTCTCGGTAGAGCTTCCCTGTCCGCCTCCTGTGAGCACGTAGACAAGATCAAAAATCTTCAGGGCGCCTATAGCCCTGAATAAAACGGCTACTCCCTAATCCAGGTAATATCAAAGGCAGTGTCATAAAACAGAATCGTTGCCTGCTACCTGCACTGTCAATGATTGATGATTAATGATTGATATATTTCGGCGATATGGCAAATAACCCGGCCATTGTCAAATGATAGCAACAAAGTGAATCGTTTCCCAGACATCTGCTATAACAAGAGAAAAGAAGGCCTAAAAGAGTCTCTGAGCCAATCGGTTCTTTTTATTGCAAGGACTTCCAGAAAAGAGGCACATGTTCTAAAGTATGAATAAAGAGGAAGAGGGAAAAGGTGAATTTCTTCATCAATATTGATGATATATTAGTTACCTTTTCTTTGTGTGGCATTCACACCTGCAATTGTCGTCAGGTTTGGATGGGAGATGTCCACATTTGTCGCATCTATTTTCTTCAGCCGCTATCGAAAAATTAACGACTGCTGTGTTCACAACGCCAGCACCTAATATCAGTGCGCTTACAATAATTAGATGATAACCAAATTTCTTTATCATAGTATTTTCCTCCTGTTAATTTTTGGATTTGCCACATGCAGAGCCTGTTTGATCTCCAGTTATTTTCAATACAAGTATACTATTGTATGACAAAAAGCGTGTCAAGTAAAATTACCACGCGTCCTGTGACGTCAGCCGGCAATAATACCGCGGATAATTTATAAATAAACAATATCTTCAGGATGGTACATACACAGAAACAGGAGCATGTAGTCTTTTAAGTGACGGGTAAGAAGGAAGTTCTGCTTGATGTGTTCATGGCCGTTCTCTCCAAGTCTTCTGGCGTATTCCGGACTGTTTAATAACTGCTTAATGGCGAAAGCAGCGCCTGCTACGCTATGGCATAAAAGGCCGCTGTATTTGTGCTTGATCTGCAACGGAATTCCTCCGGTGCCGGATGCAACAACCGGTTTTGCCTTCCATAATGCCTCAGTTATGGTGAGCCCAAATCCTTCACGGAGTGATTTTTGAATAACGACTGTGGACGCCCTTTGGAGCGCATTAATCTCAATGTCGCTGCCGGATGGGATGGGGAGGATGTGTATGTCAGCGTCAGTGCCGGCCGCCTCCTTTGTCTCTGCAAAGACCATGGTCGATTCCGGGTCGTCCGTAGCCGTTCCGCCGGCGATGATGAGTTGGCAGTCAATACGCTTCTTTACCAAACGATACGCCTCAATAACGCCGATGGGATCCTTTAAATAATCAAACCGTGAAATTTGAGTAATAATGGGTTTGTTTCCTGGAATATGATATTTTTCCAGGACTTTATTAATCGTTTCCTGCGGTAGGTCTTTATTTTTCTCGCTTAAAGGATCGATGGATGGCGCTATCAGAAACTGTCTGATTGGCAAGGGTTGTGAAAAATTCGGGGCAGAAAATACGGTTGCATCGTATTGATGGATAAATGGCGTCAAAAAGTTCCACACCTGCTTATCAGGCATTGAGACGTCGATATGGCATCGCCAAATCCATTTGCTGCCAGGAATGGAGGCCTTTTTCTTGATCAGGGCGACAGGTTGCGGGTCATGGATGAACACGACGTCTCCGTATATCTTCACCTCGTCAATATTCCGCTGGCTTGTTTCCATGAAGATTTCAAACATCTGTGGGGTAATCTCTTCAGGCTTACCGTGCAGGGCGTTGTGAAATTTCTTGGTGACGTTGAAAAAATCCTCGCCGCCCTTGATAAAGTCCCATCGGGCGTCCACACCTAATTCTCGCAGAAGTGGTACCATACGGTTGAGAATTTCTGCTACCCCGCCGCCAACTGCGGTTGAGTTGATATTCTGGATAAGTTTCCCCTGAAGTTTCCCTGCCAATAATCTCAATTCTTCAATGGTATTGGGACCGACAATAGATTCATATTCAGTAATCTTTGGCATAGTCTCTCAAAGTTTTAGTATCTTACAATAAATAATTTTGACATTTTCGGCAAAAATAATTTAGCGCCAGCTATTATACAGGGGGGGTAACCCCGCCCTCACGTTTCACACGGCTGCTGCATAAATTCCTGCTACATCTTCCAACTTGTTTGAGTTAGAAATTTTGAAGTGTTATCCCGGTAGGAAATTCCTCTAAAGAGAGTTCAACAATCCTTTTTTCTATTAATTTTACCAGAGTAAATCTCAGATTTTCCATGGTATGGGTATATGGGTCCAGCGATGCAATTTTATTTGCAAGCCTGCTCTCTGACAGGCAATGTTCAAGCCAGCAGGAGAAATCATTGGTGCCTTTCCCTATACGAAGCCTGGCTTCAAACATGTGAAAATATATGGATTCAAGCGTCACTCTCTGCAGTGCTGCCTGAAACTCCTTGAGGTCTGATGCCGTATAGGGCGTTTGAAAAACAAAGCTGACTGACTTTACAAAATGGAATTCTTCTCCGGGTGATGCAAATCTCTGAAGCGACCTGGGATGTTTTGTAATGTAATCTTCTATGGTGCGAATGATCTCGTTACGAAGTTCACGGATGGTTGTGTATTGAATAGTGTCGATGCTGAACAATTCTTCACCGAGCACCACTTCACCCAGAATGCTGATAATCCAGTAGGCAAAATCATTTGGTGGTTCAGGTGACAGATACTGGTGTTGCTGAAGAAAATGGTGGGTATGATGATAGATAACCGATCCCGGAACCGTTTTTATGTGATCTAACAACTCCTGCAGATTACTTGCCTTCAGCCCGGTAAGTTCAGGTATATGGGTCTGCGTACAGAATTTAAATGGCTCTTTTGCCATCTGTAAGGATTCCATTGCTGTCCTCCACCTTTTGTTTATAAAGAATTTCCAAAAACGCCTTCACCTCTTCAGGGGAGTTGACAAAGTAATCGGCGGCGGATGTATCCGACGGTGTGCCCACAAAGATCATCAGTCTTTTACCGCTCAAGGCAGTAAATACTTCTATGTCTGCCTGGTCATCGCCAAGATAAATAAGAAGTGCATTTCCGCTGAATTCTAAGGGAAAATAGTTGGTCAGTAACCATTGAATTGTAGTGGCCTTATTCCATTTAACCGGCGGGCGTATCTCATAAACCATCTTTCCCCTACTCATGGACAGTATTTTTCTTTCTAAATAAGGTTGTATAATGCCGGTAAGTGTCTTTGTTATGAATTCCACGTCGCTTGCCTTTTTGACCAGCCGGTAATGCAGGCTGATGGTATATCCTTTGTCTTCTAGATATACCCCTTCAATATGTCTTAAAGACTTAAAGAGCCGCATATAGATGTGCCAGAGATTACAACGTGCCTTTTTGGCCTCCGAACTGCTAAACCGGATACCAGGGCCTTCCAGTTCTATCCCATGATTAGCAGCATATAATATCCCCGGAATATTCACCAGTTTTTTTATCTGCCGGAGTGAACGCCCGGTTATTATGCCAGGAAAGAATGTCCTGCTCCGGGAAAAATTTTGCAGTATCTGACGTACTTCCTCTGAAAGTACAGCAAGGTCAGGATGTTCCCGGATGGGCGTTAAGGTACCGTCAAAATCGGTCAAAAGAATGATTTTCTCATGTGCCCGGAGAAGTTCGTTAATCGTATGAATATGGTCGAATGCGTATTTCATGGATGTAATTTTATTAATTCATTCATAATACTTTGCCCCCAGTTGTATACATTGTGTTCATGCAGATGCTCCCTGAGGCGCTGCATCCTCTTCTTCTTTTCATCAGGAGGCATTTCAATAGCGGTCTTTATCGCCTCGGCAAAAGTATCGGTAGCGTAGGGATTGATTTGAATACTGCCTGTGAGTTCTTCGGCTGCGCCGGTAAACCGGCTGAGGAGCAATACGCCAGACTCGTCAAAACGGGTGGCAATAAATTCCTTGGCAACCAGATTCATGCCATCGTGTAAAGAACTAACGATACAGATATCTGACAAACGGTACAGGGCCTGTATGCTTATCCGGTTAAAATGCGATTTCAGTAATCGTATGGGCGTCCACCTTCCTGTATGGTATTTATGATTAATCTCATTTACAAGATCGTATATCGTATCGTTGTAATCGCGATAATCCTCTATGTGGATCCGGCTTATAGTGCCTGCCTGTATAAAGGTGAACTTATTTCTGTATTCAGGATATTTTTCAAGAAATCTGTCAATGGCCTTAAACCGTTCAGGAATGCCCTTGGTGTAATCCACCCGGTCTAATCCTACGCCGATAATTTGTCCTTTTAAACCAAGCTCTCTCCTGATTCGCACCATTTCATCTTCAACGTCTTTACTCCGGGCTTGCAGGTTGAGGTCATCAAAATCTATGCTGATGGGAAAAGGTCGGATGTGGGTCGTCTTTCCGCCTTTTGTAGCGGTAAATTTCCCGTAATCGATCCTTGACTCCAGGTTTCTGTCCACGGTATCGAGGAAATTGTTGCAATGGTACTGGACATGGAATCCCAACAGATCATTTCCCAGGAGCCCCTCCAGAATTTCCTGACCCCATGGGCATATTCGGAATGCCTCCCGGTTTGGCCAGGGAATATGCCAGAACTGCGCTACAAGCAAATCCGGCCTGCTTTCTTTCAGCATCCTGGGGAGCAGGGTAAAATGGTAGTCCTGGATGAAAATGAATGCCTTGTCATTTCCTACTTCTTCAAGAATGACACTGGCAAATTTCTGATTCACCGATTTGTATACGAGCCAATCCGTCTCATTAAACTTGGGCTTGACATATACGATATGGCAGAGCGGCCACAGCGCCTCATTGGAAAAGCCGTAATAAAACCTCTCTTCCTCCTCATGGGTAAGCCAGACCCTGCGAAGGGTATATTGTGGGTTATCGGGCGGAACGGCAATCCGATCTTTGCTATCGACTACCTCCTTATCGGCATCTCCACTGCCATAAGCAATCCATGTCCCCCCTTCAGCCCTGATAATAGGGTCCAGCGCCGTGACCATCCCGCTGGCTGGAATAATACACTTGATCTCTTCGCCCACGTAAATATGGCTATATGGTTCACGGTTGGATACAATAATAAGCTTGTAATCCCTGAGTCTGGATGATATAAGCTCTTTTAATGTTTCTTTTGAGTGGATCATATTGCATGCTGGTACAGTGTAAAAAATGTCGTAACAATTTAGTTTTTTGAAAACGTTGAAAGTTGTAAACGTCTTAACGGTAATTATGTAGAGGCAATTC
>JABRVT010000086.1:0-10207 GCA_040048245.1 Candidatus Brocadia sp. | reverse complement strand
TCGCTCCAGATAACGCCTGACGTATAACCCCTGCGCTTGTCTCCATAAAAGCAGGGATTCAGAAACAAAACAACTGAAGAGCTGGGTCTCGTGGGTTTCAACCCCACTACCCAGCTCTTCGTGTTTTTAAAATTTACAGCGGAAAATAGCCAAAAACGAGGCGATAATTTCATAAAAAGTGCTTGACAAGCTTCATTGCAAATGTATAATGAAAAAGCTTTTTATTGTACTGTGTTTAAGTATTATTTCTCAACGATAGATCAGTGATGGGAACAGATGGGAAGGGGGTGGTTTGGCTAAGCAGAAAAGTATTATTGTGTCTACTGTTACCAAATGATTTTGCTGATATCATGGGTAATACAATGCAGTTTAAAGGTTCGAGTTAAGTAAAGAAAGGAGAAGTTGTAATGCTTGATATTTTGAAGAAGCCATTATCTGGGGTGGTGGGAGCAACCCTTGCTATTGCAGGAGTGGCGTTGTTGACGTGTACAATGGGAAATGGTAAAGCGCTGGCGGAAGGGCCTACGTTTCAGGATATAGCATCGCAGGTGTTTGGTCAGCCTGTTGGTCCTGATAACGACGGCACATTGTATATTTTTGGGTTGACGGCAAAATACACCCAGCCGGAATATGTTGAGGGTAGAGGTCCTTATAGATCATTCTTGAGATTTTTACCTTCAATTCGTTGGTATGATCCAGAGCATTATTGGACGCCTGGAAGTCAAACTGAAGGTGTTTATAAGAATGAGGAGTGTGTTCTCTGTCATACGGTTCAGACTCCCACTATTGTAAAGGATTGGAAGATAAGTTCGCACGGTAACCTGCAGATCAGAAGAGGCCTCGGTATAAAAGGGAAGGATGGAAAACCTGTTGAGGGTGTGGTTGGTTGCGATGCATGCCATGGCAATGATCATCAGAAGCTTTACATGCCTACCTGGAAGCATTGTGGCGAATGCCATCCGAAAGAAACGTCTGAGCACAGGGCTGGTGGTTTGGGTTCGCATACCCATGCATTTACTGTAAATACACTGGAATTCTCATGGCAGTTAGGAAAACCGGCTGAAGAAGTTGCTGGCTGTGCCGAGTGTCATGCAATTGCCGAGAACAGGTGCGATGGTTGCCATACAAGGCACGTATTCAGCCCAGCAGAGGCCAGGAAACCAACAGCATGCAGGTACTGCCATATGGGTATAGATCACGACGAGTGGGCTATGTATAATACTTCTATACATGGTTGTCTGTATGAGGCGGAAGCTTCTACCATTGACTGGAGTAAGCCTTCCAAGAAAGGAAACTACAGGGTTCCAACATGTGCTTACTGCCATATGCAGGATGGGGATCATAACCCGCAGCGGTTTGGAACCATTTACAGCGATATGGGTATGTTCCAGGTTGACAGAGGAGCGCCAAAGCACAAGGCAAAGAGGGATGCATGGATAAAGAAGTGTCAGGACTGCCATTCTCCAAGGTTTGCTGCTGATAAGCTGAAAGCGATGGATGCGGGTATTAATTTGAGCTTCACAAAGTGGAGGGAAGCGGCTGCCGTTATCGTAGGTTGCTTCCTGGACGGTGTCGTTGACCCAATGCCTGAAGGTTCGCCACCTGATTGGTATGGCCATTACACCTTCAGTTTATTACCCGGCGGCGATCCGAGGTTCTATGCGACATCAAACATTGAGCGTCTCGGTCTTGAGATGATTTGCTATCTAATTGGTAACACCTATAAGGCTTTGGCCCATATGAGCATGTACAATGCAACGTATGGAAATGGTGGCGCTTTTGAGACAGACAGAAAGCTGATCGAGATCAAAACAGAGGCCGCCAAGTTGAGAAGGTTCGCGGCGATTGAGAAGAAGATTGGTTTAGAGCATCAATCGGAGGCATTCTGGAAGCATGGTGAATATTCTGATCTACTCCCTGGCTGGAGGAGAAAACCAGGCGATGTGGATGTTGAATGGTTTAAGAGGACAGATATTCCTCACCGTGCTAACGCAGATGCTGGCGTTGAAGTACATCACTAAGGTATAAATTCTGGTATGTAAGTCTGGGTTTAGTTTGTAAATAAAGCGGTTTGAACGATGGGGGTAGCAGAAAAAGAAAGTTTGCTACCCTCATTGTGTTTATAAGTTCTATTTTTGACAGAGTTGTGAAATAAGATTTATTAAAAAAGGCGGTGTTGATTTATGGTAACTACAATAGCAAAATCTGAAACGCAGGAATATGCGAATGGAACTGTGTGGCCTACTTTGCCGGATAAGATGGGTCATTTTGGGCGTTTTGGGGGAAAGTTTGTTCCAGAAACAATAATGCCAGCATTGGACCAGCTGGAAAAGGCTTATTTAAAAGCAAAAGACGATCCGTCATTTAACGCCGAGCTGGAATATTATCTGAGGGAATATGTGGGACGTCCGTCGACTTTATATTTTGCAGAGAGGCTTACAAAGAAACTGGGGGGCGCCAAGATCTATTTTAAAAGGGAAGATCTGAATCATACCGGTGCACACAAGATAAACAATACCATAGGGCAGATATTGCTTGCGATAAGGATGGGGAAAAGAAGGATTATCGCCGAAACAGGAGCTGGGCAGCATGGGGTAGCTACCGCAACTGCTGCTGCTATGTTTGGAATAGAGTGTGACGTATATATGGGGGAAGAAGACATAAGACGTCAGGCATTAAATGTCTTTAGAATGAAGCTTCTTGGAACAAGGGTTATACCGGTAACAAGCGGTTCAAAAACGTTAAAAGACGCTACAAATGAGGCTTTCAGGGATTGGATGGCATCAGTAAGATATACCCACTACATTTTAGGGTCAGTTGTTGGCCCTCATCCGTATCCCATGATGGTCAGGGATTTCCAGACTGTAATTGGTAAAGAGGCAAAGAAGCAGATTCTGGAAAAGGAAAACAGATTGCCCGACTATCTGGTTGCCTGTGTAGGCGGTGGTAGTAATTCGATGGGGTTATTTCATCCTTTTATTGGAGATAAAGAAGTGGAGATGATAGGTGTTGAAGCAGGAGGTTTTGGCCCCGGAGTTGGCCAGCACGCATCCACACTTACCAGCGGGAAGATAGGCATTTTACACGGAAGCGCAAGCTATGTGCTGCAGGATGGCGATGGCCAGACATTGCCGGTTCATTCGATTTCTGCAGGTCTGGATTATCCTGGCGTTGGCCCCGAACACAGCTATTTAAAGGATATAGGAAGAGCTAGATACGTCTCAGTTACGGATGATGAGGCTGTGAATGCGTATCAGGGGTGTGCGCGATTAGAAGGAATTATTCCGGCTCTTGAGGCTGCACATGCCATTGCATATACGATGAAGTTTGCGCCAACGCTGAGCAAAGACAAGTTGATTATTGTATGTTTGTCGGGGAGTGGAGACAAGGATTCGTTTGAAGTTGCAAAAAAACTTGGATACAAGATTTAATGTTTGTAGACAGCATGGTTTGGAAATAATTATCAGGGATATGTATTTTAGATTATTTAACGGAGACAGATGAACAGAATTGATAGAAAGTTTCAGGAATTAAAAGCCAAGAAGAAAACAGCCTTTATACCATTTATTACTGCCGGCGATCCAGACCTGCAAACTACAAAGGCATTAATTTTAGAGTTTGAAAAAAGGGGCGCCGATATTATTGAGCTTGGCATTCCTTTTTCTGATCCTATTGCAGATGGACCGATTATCCAGGCATCGTACTACAGGGCTTTGGTTCGTGGTGTGAAAGTTGCTCATATTCTGGATATGATTTCAGATTTACGGAAACAATCTGAAATACCTATTGTTTCGATGGTATCGTATAGTACTGTGTATAAAGGGGGGAGCCATGTCTTTATCGAAAAGGCATTTAAAGCAGGGCTAGATGGATTAACCATTCCTGACCTGCCAGTGGAAGAAGACGATGAGTTGTTTGAAGCAGCAAAGAAGTATGATTTCAAGGTTGTATGCTTTGTTGCGCCAACGACAACTGATGAACGCATGGCCTTAATCACACAAAAGTCACAAGGGTTTTTATACTATATTTCCGTGGTGGGAATAACGGGAATAAGAGACAGATTGCCGGAGGATATTGTCCAGAATATCAAAAAGCTGAAGCAGATGACGGATACCCCTGTTGCCGTAGGTTTTGGTGTTTCTACGGCCGAGCATGCAAAAATGGTCGGGAAGGTCGCTGATGGAGTTATTGTAGGGAGTGCGATTATAAGGGAAATCGAAAAATATGCAAAG
Organism: Candidatus Brocadia sp.; assembly: GCA_040048245.1. Classification (GTDB taxonomy): domain Bacteria; phylum Planctomycetota; class Brocadiia; order Brocadiales; family Brocadiaceae; genus Brocadia. The sequence goes on along the minus strand of JABRVT010000086.1, from coordinate 5,975 downwards.
GAACCTCCTGAGGAATTGGTAAATTGCGTTGGTGAATTTGTAGGGCAGTTGATTCTGGGGGCAAAGGGGTAGTTTTTAGAGAAAATATTAACTTTTATATTGACTTAAGCAACAGATTAAGTATAATGTTTTTTCCTAAAATTGGGTTGAGTATAAAGATATAAATGAAGAATTGCTAAGGGTAATGGGTATTATAGGTTAAGCAATATGTGAAAGGGGGTGGTTCGGAGCAGAAAAGGGAAGGCTATTTTATTAGGTAACGCAATCGAATGACGATTGTGGCGTATGGATAACGAGAAAGGAGGAGAATTTAAAGAATCATGCATAAATTTTTAAAAGTGACGTTAGCGTCAGCATTAATAGGTTGTGGGTCGGTGGGTATTGCCACCAACCTGATGACGAAAGAGGCGAAGGCGGTTGAAATTATTACTCACTGGGTGCCTCATGAAGTTTATGGAATGCCTGGTGAGCCGGACAATAGTGGTAAGGTATTCTTCTCTGGTTTGGGTGCGAAATACATGGGTTATCCAAAGCATGAGAACCCGCCACCATATCCTGGGAAATATAGCAAGTTCTGGAGGACATTGCCTGCATATCGTTATTACATTCCCGACTATATGTACAACAGGGATGAGGTAAGACCTTCAAACCCGATTAAGGGAACGTTTCAAAACGAGCAGTGTGTTGCATGTCATTCTGTAATGACTCCAGGTATTGTAAGGGACTGGAAGAAGAGCGCTCACGCCAGGGCAGAGCCGGCGCCAACCGGTTGTGATACCTGTCATGGTAACAACCATCAGAAACTGAGCATGCCATCATCAAAGGCATGCGGTACCAGTGAATGTCACGAGACGCAGTACAGCGAGCAGGGCCAGGGTGGTATCGGTTCGCATGCCTCCTGTTCAAGCTTTGCTCAGGTTGAATGCGCATGGTCCATTGAGAGGCCACCTGGGGACACAGCGGGTTGCACGTTCTGTCATACCAGTTCAGAGGAAAGGTGCAGCACATGCCACCAGAGGCATCAGTTTGATCCGAAGGTTGCAAGGAAATCAGAGCAGTGCAAGACATGCCATTGGGGTAAAGACCACAGGGATTGGGAGGCGTATGATATTGGTCTCCATGGTGTAGTGTATCAGGTAAACAAATGGGATCCAAAACAGTTCGACTTCTCAAAGAAGTTAGCTGATGCTGATTATGTTGGTCCAACCTGCCAGTACTGCCATATGAGGGGGGGGCATCACAACGTACAGAGATTCAGTACTGTGTACACCAGTATGGGTATGTCTATGGCGGATCGTGGAGCGCCTCTCTGGAAAGAGAAGAGGGATCGCTGGGCATCGGTTTGTGATGACTGTCATTCGCCAAGGTTTGCCAAGGAGAATCTGCAGGCGCTTGACGAGTCAGTTAAAGACGCCAGTTTAAAGTACCGCGAGACCTTCAAAATAGCGGAGGACCTCTTAAAGGATGGAGTTGCTGATCCAATGCCGAAAGACCTCTGTCCTGACTGGTCAGGTCAGCATATCTGGAGCTTGAAGATTGGCGCTTATCATGACGGTCCTGAATATGGTGGAGCGACCGGTGAGTCTGGAGAATTCAGGATGTCCAACTGTACAGATATTGAAAGGCTGTGCTTTGAGAGCGTTGGATATTTCCAGACTTATATATTCAAGGGTATGGCCCATGGTTCATGGAACGATGCTACATACTCCGATGGTTCGTTCGGTATGGATCGTTGGTTGGTTAATGTAAAGCAGGATGCTTCTCAGGCACGGAGACTTGCAGCACTTGAGAAGAAGGTGGGTATTACTTGGGTACCTGAGAGTTTCTGGAAGACGGGTGAATGGCTTGATCAGTTGACCGGCCCTTACATCGTAAAGAATCATCCTGGCAAGACCATTTTCGATCTCTGTCCGGATCCGGGTTGGTTGGATACACATCATGCACCTGCTGAGGAAGTTGAGTACATCAATAGGAAGCTGAGGGAACTGGGAATGGCCCATGGTCATGAAGAATTGCCACACAAGGAAGATCCTGGCGCAAGGTCTATGAAACCTCACTAAGTGCCGGTGTTACAGGTTCTGAATTATTAGTAAAAGAGAAGCTGTGCGAAGTTTTGCACAGCTTCTCTTTTTTTACAAAGTAGTTGAAATCAAAGAAATTTTAAATATACTTAATACGCAAAATTTCTGCTAAAAATGCATTTTACCGGTTGAGTGGAGAGTATATGAAAATCTATAAACGTATATTTTATTTAATGGCGGTGGCTCTTTTCTGCATACAAGTTGGATGCGGGAAGGCAAAGAGGCATATAGAAATTGCACAGGAACTCACGAGAGAAGAGAAACTGGACGAGGCATTGATTGAATATACGAAGGCTATTGAGGCGGATGCCAATCTTGCTGATGCCTATTACGGGCGAGGAAACATCTATTTAAAACGGGGAAGGCTGGAAGAGGCAGTGACGGATTTCAGGAAGGCCATTGACCTCAATCCCGGTTATATAGATGCGCATAAAAAACTGGCCGAAACATTTATAACTATCGGGGCGCCTGATGATGAATTTCAAAAGCGTTTCAAGGCTATTCAAAACGACCCTGATAATGCGTTGGCCTATGTAGACCTTGGCGTCTTTTATCATAAGCTAGAACAGGATATAGATGCGATAGAACAGTACAAGAAAGCTTTGGAACTTGATCCAGACAATCCTTATATTTTGTTTAATTTGGGTGTAGGGTATCTGGATATGGGCTTATACGAAGATGCTGAAGCTGTTTTTAAAAAGGCTGTTGAAATTAATCCGAATTATGATAATGCGCATTATAACCTTGCCGTGTCTTTACACAAGCAGGGCAAGGTGGATGAGGCTATGAAGGAATTGAACAAAACCCTTGAGGTTAATCCAAGGTATTCCAATGCCTATGTTGTGTTTGGTTTGATCAAGCTGAAAGAGAAACAGTTTGAGGAAGCTATTGCTCAATATAACAAAGCTATGGAGATAGACCCTGACAACCTTGAGGCCCGCTATCAGCGGGCAATTGTCTTTGCCCTGCAAAAGCGGTATGACGAGGCGTTGTCAGAGAATATGGCAATATTGGAGAAGAATCCGAAGCATGCTAACGCAGCATATAACATTGGTGTAATCTATCACCGTACAGACCGTCTAGACAAGGCTATGGAATGGTACGATAAGGTGGCAAAAAAGATCGACCCTCTGTATGAAGACGCTTATTACAACAGGGCTCAAATTTATTCTATGAAGGGGGATCACAGCAAGGCTTATAGTGATTACCTTACGTATTCGATGATTACAAAGTGGAGGACCGGCAAGGACCCTGCTGTGGTTTATAAACAGGATGAAATCAAGGAAATGTTCCTGCAGTCTGTACCAGTATTAAAAGACCAGGCAAAAGATCAGGAACTGGAATTAAAATCGAACTAATATGTTAAGGCGACCATTTCTTGCCGGGATTATTTCAATATTATTTTTACATCCTTGCGGATACTCGAAGGGATTTTCTTCGGCTGGCGATAGATATTTTGATGACGGCAGATGGGATGAGGCCATTCAGGCGTACGAGAAGCAGCTTGCAGAAAATAAAAAGCAGCCGGAAATTTATTATAAGCTGGGAAATGCATATTGTAAGAAAGGGAATCTGGAGAAGGCCGTTGAAGCTTTTACCATGGCTACCCAGCTCAAACCAGATTATTTAGACGCATACCAGCGATTGTCTGAGGTTAGCATGCAGATTGGGGTTCCGGAAAATGAGATAAAGACCTGTCTGAAAGAAGTGAGAAAGAATCCCAACGATGCGGATGCGCACTTCCGGCTGGGACTGGCTTATTATAAGTGCAATATCCTTGAAGATGCAAAAAGGGAATATGAGACCGCTATAGGGCTTGATCCGAAAAAGGTAGAGGCATATTTTAATCTTGGTGTATTGTATCAGGACATTAATACTTATGATAAGGCGGCAGAGATGTACAAAAAAGCGATTGAAATCTCCCCATACTATGATAAGGCACACTTTAATCTGGGGACTGTTCACTATAGCACCGGGCATCTTGAAGAATCTATTGTTGAGTATAAGCGGGTCCTTAGTTTAAATCCTGATTATCTGGATGCATACGTCAATCTGGGGATTGTTTACTTTGTACAAGGTTTGTATGCTGATGCTCTTCAAGCCCTGGAAAAGGCATTATCTCTAGGGTCTGCCACTGACAAGATTTATTATTATCGAGGAAACGTTTATAACAAGATGGGTAAAACGGACAGTGCGATAGCGGAGTACAAGAAGGCGATAGAACTCAATTCAAAAATGATTGCGCCGCGTTACAATTTAGGACTTATTTATCTGAAGAAAGAAATGATAGATGAGGCCATTCAGGAATTTACCAGGGTTATTGCGCTTGACCATGATTATGCCGGTGCCTATCTCAACCGTGGCAAGGCCTATGAATTAAAAGGCGATTTGAATAATGCCCAGAACGACTATAATTCCTACCAGCATGCCAAGGCAGCCTTTGCGCGGGTTTACAGGGAAGAATCTACATCTCCCTACTACATGGGTTCTAATCCGCTGGAATAGATGTGCACAGAGATAGTAGCGGTAGTGTAGTTGAACGTTAAATTATAGTAAACAAATTAATAAGCGGAAAGTATTACATGTCAGTTTTTTTACTTTGTTCATTGCAAATGACATTAGTGGATATTTAAGTCTTTATCGTCTTTTTTACCAGCTTCTTTTATGATTTTAGTTGTGTCTGGTTTATAATCTTTTGCACATCTGAAGCCTATACTCTTGTTTCTTTCCTCCGGTTTTCCAAATATTCGCACAGCACACCGCATTTTATAAACGTAAGGGGCAAACAACGATCCCCCCTTGATTATCCGGACACCTGTGCTGATTTCCGGTCCTTTAGGATTTATGCTTGGACTATTTTGATAGTATTCAGGGTGATACCAATCATTGCACCATTCTGAGACACTGCCTATCATATCTAAACACCCGTAAACACTCTTGCTTTCTTCAAAACTTCCTACCGATAACGGTGCATTGGGGCCGACATTGCATCTTTTCGCGTCCCATACATTGCCCCAGGGGTACCTGCGTCCATCCGTTCCCCTTGCAGCTTTTTCCCACTCGGCCTCGGTGGGGAGTCGTTTGCCTGCCCACGCTGCATAAGCATAGGCATCATACCAATCTATCCTGTTTACAGGATAGTCGGGATAATCATAATATGGATAATCCCAGCCGCTATGAGGTGTGCCAGGTGTATGATCTTTGCCTTTTGGTTCGCCGGGGAAGCACTTGCTGTGGTCTCCTGTCTTTTTTATATATTGGAGAAATTCCCAGTACTGGGCGTTGGTTACTTCATACTTATCAATATAATATGCGTCCAGATATACCTCATGCAACGGACTTTCTTCGGGAATAAATTCATCCTCTCCAGAACCCATAATAAATTTTCCGGCTGGTACCAGCACCATTTCGCTCCATTTTCCGCGATTTTCCTCTAATGCCTTTTTCATCTTTTCATCCCTGGATGTCAGCGTTATTTCCAGACGTTGCTTTTTTTCAGAAGGACTTAGGCCCTTTTCCAGTTTATTAATATACAAAAGAACATCCTGCATGGTCTTTTGAAAGTTTTCGTCCGATTGCATTTCCAGTGGTTGTGCTTCTAATAATTTTTTGCATTTATCAAGATGTGACAGGGCTTCTCTTTGTTTTCCAAGTTTCCAATATATTCCTCCCATATGAAAGTGAAGGGAAGGAAGTTCGGCATTCAGCATCTCTGCTTTCTTGTATTCACTTAATGCCGCTTCAAGGTCGCCTACCTCTTCTCTGAGGCGGTTTCCCTCCTTAAGGTGTGATATGGCCTTGTTTGCTAATTCCTCCAGGGTAGCTCCAGTGTGGCTTTCATTGGTTGTTTTTTCCTCTGGCGAAGATATGTTAATGAGCGGTGTACCGTCTTTT
>JABRVT010000085.1:0-1069 GCA_040048245.1 Candidatus Brocadia sp. | reverse complement strand
TTTGAGTACAGGGGTTGCCCAATTTGCAAATATCCCGCCTCAATGAGTTGTCCAAATGTTACTCTTTCCTCATCCCGTTTAGATTTGGTTACCAGTAATGAGTCTTCAAAAAGCGGTGTTGGGATGGCATCGATTCTTTCCCGTGCAACCTCAATGTATTTATCCTCCAATTCAATACCTATGAAATTACGTTTTAGCTTTTTAGCTATGGCTCCTGTTGTGCCTGAGCCGAAGAAAGGGTCAAGTACCGTATCGCCAACACTACTTGATGATAATATGATACGGTACAATAATGCTTCCGGTTTTTGGGTTGAATGTGCTTTCTTACCATTAACCTTAATGCGTTCCTCTCCGCTACAAATAGGAATCGTCCACACATTTCCCATCTGTTTTTCGTCGTTTAGATTCTTCATCACATGGTAGTTAAATGTATATTTTTTCTGTTCTTGTGATTTTTTTGCCCATAACATCGTTTCTGTTGCGTTGGTAAAACGTGTACCACGAAAGTTAGGCATAGGGTTTGTCTTATACCAAATCACATCATTTAATATCCAAAAACCTAAATCCATCATGATTTTTCCGACACGGAAGATGTTATGATATGAGCCGATAACCCATATGGTACCGTCGTCTTTAAGCACCCTGCGTGCACTTGCCAGCCATTCTTTTGTAAAATCATCATACGTGGAAAAGTCATCGAACTTATCCCACTCATCATCGACTGCATCGACTTGTGTTTGATTAGGTCGCCACAATTCACCTTGCAATTGCAGATTGTAGGGTGGGTCCGCAAAGATGAGGTCAACGCTTTTTTCTGGCAAAGAATTTAGCACTTCGACACAATTTCCCTGATAGATGTGGTTCAACTTAAGCATAGCTATTGTTTTGCCTCAAAATTTTCTGCAATATCGTTGATAAATTCGGGCTGAAGATAGGATAGCACATCTTGCACATGTGTGACCTTACTTTTTAACGTGGAGTAGGGAATAAACTGGCAAATTTTGTTTAACGGCGGCTTGAGATGGGTAAACGCAGGGCGGTTGATTTCGCTGAATACCTTATAGCGGCG
>JABRVT010000084.1:0-43730 GCA_040048245.1 Candidatus Brocadia sp. | reverse complement strand
GATACGGGCCGTAATATCAGGGGCTTCGCTGTAATTGCGTCCCCGTAGGAACGCCTCGAAAAACCGTGGCGGTTCGAATATCTTCAGCTTAACATCCGTCACGCTATTGTTTTTGATCTTGATATACAGGGCTCCTTCACCTTCAACACGAGCAAGGTAATCTACTTTGATTGTTTTACTTTTCATGCGCTTCACTTTCCTTACGAAAAGGCTCAGAGTAACCATAGAAGCTACGAAAGCTTCTTACCAGATCCTCCTCCTTCACCCCAAGACGGCTAAACCATGAGCTTAGTGAAGCCGTGTTCGGCGTCTCCATCGGGCCGTAGCAACTATAACAGCCGCGGTTATACGCAGGACAGATTGCGTTGCATCCGGCATGGGTTACCGGCCCAAGACACGGTATGCCCTGTGCCACCATCACGCAAACGGTCCCGCGACGTTTGCACTCAATACAAACACTATACGCCGGAATATTTGGTTTACGTCCATACAGAAAGGCTCCAAGCACTTCAAGGAGCTGATGTTTGTTAATAGGGCATCCCTGCAGTTCGAAATCAACGCGGACATGGCTGGCAATAGGCGTTGATTTATCAAGTGTTTCTATATATTTTGGAGATGCGTACACAAGAGAAATAAACTCTTTTATATCTTTAAAATTGCGCAAGGTTTGAATACCGCCGGCTGTGGCGCATGCACCAATAGTAACAAGTAATTTTGATGCCTTGCGGATTTTCTGAATACGTTCGGCATCGTGTTGAGTAGTAACGGACCCTTCAACAAGGGAGAGGTCATAGGGCCCTTTTACTACGGCACGGGAAGCCTCAAGAAAGTATGCAATTTCGAGCTTACCAGCCACAGTAAGCAATTCATCTTCGCAGTCTAAGAGACTCAACTGGCAACCGTCGCAGGAGGCAAATTTCCATACGGCAAGTTTGGGTTTTTGCTTTTTATTCATAAGTCTTCGTGGTGATTATCTTCAAATTTCTCGTTTTCCAAAGATATTTTTAATGCGATCGTAGCGAAACACAGGTCCGTCTTTGCACACGAAGGTAGGCCCGAACTGGCAGTGACCGCAAAGGCCGATTCCACATTTCATATTCCGTTCCATGGAGATAAAGATATTTTCTAGTTTTACGCCGTATTTTTGCAGTTCCATCACCGCAAAGCGCATCATTACTTCAGGGCCACAAATCATTGCCACCGCTTGCAGGGGATCAAATCGGGCTCCAGGGATGAGCGTAGTAACGACACCGACAGTACCATGCCAGTTTCCTGTAGCACTATCAACAGTGACCTTCACTTCTACATCAAAGCGTCCGCGCCATTGTTCAAGTTCGCTGGTATAAAGTAAGTCCTGTGGTGTCCTGGCGCCGTAAAGAAGTATGATTTTTCCGTATTTTTCTCGATTTAAAATGAGTTGATACATTGCCGGGCGTAAGGGTGCAAGTCCGATTCCCCCGGCCATAATAACAATATCCTTCCCCACGGCTTCTTCTAAAGGCCAGCTACTGCCAAACGGGCCACGTACTCCCAGTACCTCTCCTCGCTTTAATTTCTGTATGGCCTTTGTTACAGTTCCCACCGCGCGCGTCGTGTGTTTTAGTATTTTCGGTGTGGCCGGGTCTCCGCTGATGGAAATCGGCACTTCTCCCACGCCAAACACATAGAGCATATTGAACTGTCCAGCTGAGAATGGAAATTCGTCTGTGCCGTTCAATGGTTCAAGTTCTACAGTGAATGTATCGCGCGTTTCCTTCTTCATTCGCTGAATGCGAAACGGGGTCGGGAACATTGAATTCTGGGTATCCATTGCCTTCAATTCCCTTGGTTTAAATTAAGCACGGATAAACGAGTTTGTCCGTGCCACCCTTTAACTTTGAAATTTTTAAGCATGTACACCATAGACATCCAGAAGTTGCAATCTTGTCGCCTCCAGCCGTTGTGTAATGATATGGGCAAACCGTTTCAGCAGTTCAAAACCTAGGTCACGGTCTTGTTCACATTTTGTCCGTAAACATTTTCCATCCAGGGCAATGGCACGGGTGAGCTCAAGTGCCCGCGCATCGTAATGCCAGTGATACGGTGGAATGAGCCATGACCAGCCCAGCACCTCGCCCTCTCCAATAGTTTGGATAGTAATAGGACCGCGGTCAGGAGTAAATATTTCAAGAGACACTTTGCCATGCCGAATTATGTAAAAATTGTTGGCCTCTTCACCTTCACGTAAGATAAACTGCCCTGCATTAAACCGTACATTGGATGCACATCCCACAATAATTTTGAGGTGCTTCGGTTCGAGACCTTTTAAGAAAGGATGTTCTGCCAGATAAGGTTCAAGTGTTTGCATCTGCATTTTTGTTCTCCTGAGTTATTTCGTCACAGATACCCACAAAATTCCACAGGATTGAGATTATTATACTGAATCTTTAAATTCATTCTTAGGATTGTAAATTTTTTTCTCCGTGTCCTCCTGTGGTTTCCCTTTTTAAAATCGGTTCACTTTCGCGAATGGCACGGGCTTCTTCTGTGATGTCGATTGCAACTGGACACCAGGTAATACAGCGTCCACAGCCAACGCAACCCGATGTGCCAAACTGATCAATCCAGGTCGCAATTTTGTGTGTCATCCATTGGCGATAGCGGGCCTTTGTCGAAGATCGGACACTTCCTCCATGGATATAAGAAAAATCCATCGTGAAGCACGAGTCCAGCTTCCGCCATCGTTCGGCATGCTCGCCCGTAAGATCGGTAATATCCTCAACGGTTGTGCAAAAACATGTTGGACAAACCATGGTGCAGTTGGCACAGGTCAGACAGCGTTCTGCGACGTTATCCCAGCGCGGATGTTCATAATTTCTGTAAAGCAGGTCTTTAATGTCAGTGGTATCCATACTCCTGCCCATTTGCCCGGCAGTTTTCTTTATAACGCTGTCGGCAGAAGATATTTCTTCTTCATTTGCTTTCCTGTACGGAACCGCGTGGAGTATCTCTGCTCCTCGTTCCGTGCCTGTTTCAACCACAAAATAGTGTTTATTGCCTTCCAGAATTTCGGTCATTGCAAGATCAAAGCCGAATGTCGCCTTCGGGCCTGTATTCATTGATACACAGAAACAGGTACCCCCTGCTTTCCCACAGTTAACAGCGAGGATAAAGGCATCCGCACGTCGCAATTTGTAATGGGAATCAACATACTGACCATTCATAAAGACTTTATCCTGAATTGCAATGGCGTGCATATCACACGAGCGGACGCCGATAAAGGCAAACTTTTGGGCATTTTCATTTTCTGCCACAATTTGAAAACTATTGCCCACACGCTTGGCCTGCCACAGACGCAATACCGACGGGAGCAGGAATTTTTTCCACGAGTGTGGGCCAGCAACATAGCCGAAGAGCGCCCGGTCATCACGTTTCTTGAGACGGTAGGTACCGCCATCCTGTTCATCAGTCCACCCAATGGGTAAATCAGCAACCGAGTTCAACTCGTTGTATACAATCGCCCCTTCTCCTACGGTAGGGCCCACAACCCTGTAGCCCTTTTGGATGAGAGTGTCAAGGAGTTTCTGGAAGTGATCTTGCTCCAAAACAAACTGATCTCTATTCTCTGATGGCGGTTCTATCATAAAACTCTGCCTCGTTTTCCTGACGCAAAAAAACCATCCATTTCTTTTTCACTTTGGCATTATTTTTAACCATTCATCCATGGTAAGTACAGGTACAATTTTCCCAGTTTGACTGGGTACCAGCGGAAGAAAGAATTCTACTGCCGCGCTATAATCGCTTGCTTCGAAGATAATAAAATAATCATGCTCTGTAACTGTGACGTATGCTCCCAGTATCTTTATACCCTTTTCTTCGGCTATTTTTCTTCCTTCCCAGAACTTGCTCAGCGTCTTTGCTCCATCTGCACTCCTGCCAGGGCAGTTTTCCGGGGTATGTGTCCAGTGGGCCACATATACGTTCTTTTTTTCGGCAACGCCTACGGTCCACACAGGTTCCTTTTCATGTTCATGATGATTGGCATATACGGTGTTATGACTGCAAATGATAGCTGCAAACATAATAAATGCACCAAATATTGTTACTCTCCCTTGTTTCATGTGGTCTTTTCTCCCTTTCCTTTTAATCAAGTTTTACAAGAACACGCTGTTTCATAATCAAATCTAAATATTTTCAGGAAAAAATTGGTCGATTACATAGTAATCAGGCACATTGTTAATGGCACTAAACTTCATTTCTGACTCGAAAATAAGGCGCAATAAAAAAGTGTAAGTATAAATATATCAATGTAATACAGCTATAAAACCCATTTTCATCGTTTCTGGGTGTTACCTTCGGTAACATGGCGACTGACTGGTTCCTTCAAATTCTCCTTAATGGGTGATTTTTGATTACCACCTCCTTTGGGTGGACTTCGCAAGCAGCTGATTATATTCTGATACGTTACATTGTTCATATTTTTCATCAAATTTCCAGCTATTTTAACTCCTGTATGTGAGAACACGGCCCCAGAGGCTTTTTGTTCCCCAGATGCCTGACCTCAGAGATTCAAGCTGAACAATCTGGCTGTGATCAACAAAGAGATTAACCTCCGGCCCGTAATTCTTAATATACCACGAAAAGACGTCCGGATCGGCCGCTTCAAACATCACCTTTTCCAGCCCTAACGCATTAATAATCTTGGCCACAACATCAGTCCGCCACATCTTTACATTTTCGGTAATCCCCTCAGATTCTATCATAATCATATGCGCCCCGGCTTCCAGAAATTGCTTTGCCTGTATAATAGCCCATTCCGGGTCACGCGTTCCTTCTGCCTCCAGTTCGGCTACGGCGCTTGCGCCGCCAGATCCAAATTGAATTCCAACTTCCGGCTTTGCGATCAATCCAGCCTTTTGTACCTTCTCAACGATGCGCACGAGGTCTTCCGTTGGCACGGTGATAAAGCCGCTTGAAATCTCTACGATATCAAAGCTGAGTTCCTTGCACTCTTGAATGTAGCGGCCCACAGCTTCAATTCCTTGGGTAAGCACATATTCTATAAAGCCTCCAGTGGAGACACGAACGTTATACGCATGGCAGATATCAATGAGTTCCTTGACTATCTGCCGCGGCATGAGGCTGAAGGATCCGCCAGCAAACTTGAGTGTGTCCACATAAGCGCCCATAGTTTCCAGAATATCTTGCAAATAATGCTTACCCATCGGTGTATAGTAAGGGCCTCGGATCTCCGTAACGCCTTTTGTACGAGGCTTTGGCTGGCGCTCATTGATTTTCAGGAAGGAAAACGCTCGTTCTGCAGTGTGAGTTTTGGATTGAGTCATTTTTGATCCTCCTTTACCTGTTTCATCATTTTTTATTGCACTGAGATACCGAGTCACAAAGAAAACCATGGTATTACCTCCCCTCGGGGAATATAGGAGAGACAGCAACCTTTTATCTCCCCTCTAAAAAGAAGGACCGTGGGTGTGTTAAAGGCGGCAACTAAATATCCCCTCCCTCAAAGGGAGGATGATCAGCCTTTTTCCTCACCCCCACCTGCCTCCCCTTTGTGGAGGAGGAGATAGTAGTTTGGAATTCTGTAACACTTTAGTTTTTTGAAAAACGTAAAAGGAGAAAATGGCTTTGTGACGGTATGTAGAGGCAATTCATGAATTGCTTCTACCGTGTATACAACCACGTCATTATTGGAATTTTTCAAAAAACTAAACTGTTACGGAATTTTTAAACATCAAGTTGCAGGAACCTGAACCTTTGCCAGTAATCTCATTAAATATGCAATCTGAATAGAATCCATCTCGGCAACCGCATCTACGATCTTGAGGCGCAGGGATGCATCCGTGTACGGTCCGCTGAGCCGCTCGAACTTCTGGACTACGGTTTCCCATCGCATCGGACGGGTATGAAAACCTTCATAGTCCAGCTTTTCTTTGACCAGCACCCGTCTATCGAAAAGTGTAACCGTGATTCGGCAAGGCATCTCGTCTGGAAACCGTTTGCTATAAGCTTCCAGGGGTCGTATCAAGATTTTTCTGAGCAGTGTCTGAACATCATGACGCTGGATGCGCTCCGTTCTGTACTGTTCTGGCATGACCCGGTCATCTAGCATTGCAACTGCAACTATATACGGAAGGCTATGATCAGCTTCCTCCTTTGTCCTAACGACAGTCTTATCCCCTTCCTCACCACCGCCGATGATGTGATATGCCACGTCAAAGATCTCTATTTCAACCCGTGTTACCTCAGCGGCTGTGAAGCCGTACTCACGTTTTAATTCCAGAATACCTTCGATGGCAGACTGGGAGTGAATCTCGGCATTGTACCTCTTAAGGACTGTGTCTGTTATCCGTTCCAGGTCCTCCTTTGACCAGTCAATTTCAAATCGTCCGGAAACGGCGTCCATAAAACCCTTGTTTCCCTCAAAGACCTCCAGTGGGCCGGTAATGCCTCGCATGGCCAGGAAGGTTGCATGCGTGCAGCCAAACGCAGTGTTCGGGTAGGCGAGCCCTTTCCAATTTGACAACGTACCGGTTCTGGTTACCCGCAGTGCATTAAAGGCCGTTCCGCTGATTGCAAGTGCGTTGGCAGTTTTGGCCAGATCTAACCCCAGCGCCCTGGATACGCCTGCCGTTACTGCGTATGCCCCCAGAGTGGTATGGTCAAAGCCTTTGGCCCGTACGGGAGCGATATCACTCAAACGACACTGTACTTGATAGGCAACTGCAAGGGCAGTCAGGAATTCCCGGCCGCTTCGGTTTGCATACTCAGCCGCTGCCAGTATTGCGCCAAGATTATCGCTGGGATGACAAGTTTCTCCTTTTGCCAGATAACTGTCGTTGAAGTCAAGGTAGCGTACTAATGCGCTATTGTAGAATGCCGCACGGTCCGGGGCCGTTCGTAAACCCCCAATCATAGTACAGCAATCTGTACCCCCAAAATCTTCGATCTGTGCCCTGATCAACCGGATAGGCTCCCCGTCCAGAGCGCCTATTGCACAACCAAGCGCATCCAGAACCCGAATTTTGAGCTGCTGACGTGCAATTTCTGAAAGGTCGTCATACGACGCCCGTACGACAAATGAAGCCAGTTGTTCCACCATCGTCATAATAACTCCTCTCGATGTGTGCGTCCATTGCCTTATTCAGATTAAATTCCAATTCTGATTTTTCGATACACCTTAACCAGGTGAAAATGCTCATTGTTTATTTAATATACCATATCTTTGCATATTAACAATCTTTTTAAACAGGGTTATGAAACATTTCCAGTAGTTAGTGAACGACAAAAATATTGAAATAAATATCATTTGTGTTTTTTATTATAATACGTTATTTTAATGTTGTATTTAAACACATGTTAGGCAAAAAATAACAATTATAATAATTCAGCAGCCATGGCATATCAGGAACTATCGGATTTTATCAGAAAACTAGAAGAGGCAGGACAACTAAAACGCGTCAAAACTGAGGTTTCGGCTGATTTAGAAATTACCGAGATAACCGATCGCGTCTCCAAGAAACATGGACCGGCCCTCCTCTTTGAAAATGTAAAGGGCTATTCGATACCAGTACTCATCAATGCCTTCGGCTCTTATGAACGCATGGCCATGGCGCTCAATGTAAAGAACGTAAATGAAATCGCTCACGAGATCGAGAGCCTGGTTAAGCCTGAAATGCCATCAACCTTTATCGATAAGATTAAATTCATTCCGCACCTCCTGATGACGTTGTCAAAATTTCCCCCAAAGACCGTGAAATACGCTCCCTGTCAGGAGATTGTATATGAAATCGAGCCATCCCTTTCGAGATACCCTATCATAAAATGTTGGCCAGGAGACGGTGGTAAATTTATCACCCTGCCGCTGGTTTTTACTCGAAATTTAAAGACAGGCAATAGGAATACGGGTATGTATCGTATGCACGTTTACGACGACAGGACAACAGGGATGCACTGGCATATCCATCATGACGGGGCCCGGCACTATCGGGATTATCAGAGGGAAAACAAACGTATGCCGGTGGCGGTTGCGCTGGGCTGCGATCCGGCCATCACCTATGCCGCCACAGCACCAGTCCCTCCCGAGGTGGATGAAATGGTCTTCGCCGGTTTTTTGAGGAAAAAAAACGTGGAGATGGTAGCCTGCAAAACGATTGAAATGGAGGTGCCTGCAGATGCGGAGATTGTGCTGGAGGGCTACGTCGATCCCAAAGAGACCCGCATTGAAGGTCCATTTGGCGACCACACGGGGTATTATTCGCTGGCAGATTATTATCCAGTATTTCACATCACCTGCATTACGCAGCGCAGAAAACCGATCTATCCCACAACGATTGTGGGTAAACCGCCTATGGAGGATTGCTACATGGGGAAGGCCACGGAACGGTTGTTTCTGCCATTATTAAAGCTCATGATCCCTGAGATTATCGACATGAACCTGCCTCTCTTTGGCGTGTTTCACAATTTCGCCTTCCTGTCCATTGATAAACGTTACCCGTTCCAGGCGAAGAAGGTCATGCACGGGATATGGGGCATGGGACAGATGATGTTCACAAAAATTATTGTGGTGGTGGATAAGGATGTCAATGTGCATAATGTGGACGAAGTCATGTGGCGAGTTGGGAATAATGTGGATCCGCGCAGGGACATAACCTTTGTTGACGGCCCAATGGACGCCCTGGAACACGCGTCTCAATTGCCCAGGATTGGGTCAAAGATGGGCATTGACGCCACCAAGAAATGGCCAGAGGAAGGTTTTACAAGAGAGTGGCCTGACGATATCAGGATGTCGCCAGAGATTGTCAACCTAGTGAATAGAAAATGGAATACATACGGGATTTAGCCACGAATAAAAGAATCGCGGAGAGAACCCACCAGAATAAAGGTGGATTCGGTGCAAAAAACAGCGCGCCTTAATCTAACCTACGCAGACTTTTCCAATTCTCCTTAAAATTTATGAAGATTCGTGATTATTTGCTGCTAAATAATTATTTGGATTTATGCTGTCACAAACTGAATTATTAACGAAAAAAGGGGTGTACATCCAGCAGATGTTTGGCTCGATAGCCCGGGTGTACGACCTTTTAAATACCATCTTAAGTTTTAATTTCGACAAGAGCTGGCGCAAGTTTGCCGTAAAGGTAAGTAACGTCACCCCGGATGCAAAGGTGTTAGACGTTTGCACCGGCACGGGCGACCTGGCAATTGCTTACTCAAAGGTTTTAAATGGAAATGGCCGGGTTATTGGAAGCGACTTTTGTCACGAAATGGTACGGCTGGCAGATCTCAAGCTGAAAAAAAGGAATCTTTCGGGCAAAATAAAAGTTATTGAGGCCGATACCTTACATTTACCATTTCAGGACAATTCCTTTCAGATTTCCGCCGTGGCATTTGGGATCAGGAACGTATCGGACCTAAGGGCTGGTATTATTGAAATGATGCGGATAACCGCACCGGGTGGGTGTGTGGTAATCTTAGAATTCTCTCAACCCACAAATCCCGTCTTTAAGGCGATCTATTATTTTTATTTCAAAAAGATACTCCCATTCATTGGAAGACTCATTTCACGCAGTAAATACAATGCCTACTCCTATCTCCCGTCATCCGTACTAAACTTTCCTGACCGGTATGAACTTAAAGCGAAGATGGAATCCTGTGGTCTTGAAGATGTGAAGATATATTCAAGGACGTTGGGCATTGTCGCCATCCATGTCGGTCAAAAACCTAGTGATTAACAAACATCAATAGACTTGACTAGGCCAGGAAGATTTTGTATTATGATTTAGTTAAATTTTTGGACGCTGATAAGCGCAGATTATCAGGATTTAAAACGGTATCCTTAATAGATTATTATAAATTCCTCTTTTCACATCAAACATCAGCATCCATATGGCGCTAGCCGGTAATGCGTCATTTCAAACACTGGGGAATAGTGTAACGGTAGCACAAATGACTCTGGATCATTTAGTCTAGGTTCGAATCCTAGTTCCCCAGCCAATTACATCAAGGGTTCCAGGCATTTGACACATTTCTGTTTTCCCGACTGTAACCAAATTGTGACCAACCTCTAAGACCTGGATGCCATCCCTCAAGCTTTCAGGACAATGATGGTCGTACCTCAATAGAATTGTTAAATCCTGGATTTTTCAGGCTCTTTCAGCCACAACAACCTTGTTTTCCCTTACGTATTGACAGTTAACAGGCTTTTATATCAGTTTTTATGCAACTTATGTGTTATAAACCAAAAAACGATGAGAATTTTTGAAACTACTTTTGAAACTATGCGGAGTGTACAAGCCATCCGAATCACATATTTATACTTTCAGATTTATACTTTCAGATATAGGATGCAAGGTATTCCCTACGCAGGTATTGAAGTAATTTTGTGACAATCTCAAATCCTTCCGACAGGGAATGCAGGGTATCATCCAATTCATGACGCCTCGCCATATCATGTTCTGAAGCCAGACCGAAATAAGTTTTTCCAAAGTCTACATAATAACGACTATCTATTAGTGTCTTTTTATATTTAAATTTATGCTCGATGTACTCAGGAAACATGCCGGTGAAGAATAACGTATAATTGCCAATATGGCAGTAGATATAAAATCTCCGGGCGCTATCGGAACGCTGAATCTCTTCGATCATATCGATAATGTATCGATATTGCTTTTCATCGTCCTTTTCCATCTTATATAGCCTGGACGTCTGCACAAATGCAGCAAGCATGTTTGCAAGATAATTTGATACACCGGTGCTATCTAATAATCTGAGAACTCTACTCCTGTTCCAGGAATACGTGCGTTCAGCACTGTTCAATTCTTCAATGACATCGTCGATAAAGTCTGCGTCATCTTTTTTCAACTTAAATACCCTTCTTAGCAATAAGGTAAATAAAAAATAAGGTGATGAATGAAGGATTACATTCCCTTCACGCATCACCTTATCAAAAACACGGTCACTGTCAATCATCTTTGAAACAATGTCTGAATCCCCCCTGATGAGATTCGCTATATGCTCATAGTCTTGCCTTTTGGTTACGTAGCTCTCTATAAGAAACAGCAAATCCTTATCAGAGAGACGGTCAAGGTCATGTGAATTTAATTCATTGTTTTGCCTTTTCATCTTTTTTCTTCTGTACCTCATACGCTACTACTAACTTCGAAAAGAAGGTAATTGCCATAATAACAATCGCTATGGAACCGCCAAAATACATGGTTTCCACAGGGTTTTTCCACGTTACAATTTTTTTTACAAAGGTAATCAAAAGCACCACTACAGAAGTAGCAATCAACTTCTCCTTTAAGTCATAAAGGTCATATATTACAAACCATCTTAGACTATTCAAGGGCATATTTTCATCAACGAATAATTTGTAAAGTCCTATTCCAAGAACGAACATTACCACTGCCACCATAAATGAGTCTATGGCAGAAATAAAAATGACAGGTAATTCTACATCAAATTCCTTTTGAAGGAATAGTAAGTTAACTATTTCTGGCAATCCGTTAAAAAGTTTCCAGATCCCCGCAAAGATCAAAAAACCAGAAGCGAAGATCGTAACAATAGATGCTACCGCAACAAAATAGCGCCCTAAATTTATAAAATAATTATTTACATTTCCTATAAAACCCATACTAATCATGTAACTCCACCTCCTGCTAACTATGGCAATACTAACTATTTAGTATTGTTAAAAACCGAGAATAAAAAAACAAGGTTCTTAACGTAAGGTAAGCAAAACAAGATACATGATACAGGATTTTTTATTTTTTATAACACTTATTACCGCTTCCGGGGTTCCATTTAATATTTCTAATTCACTTTACTTTTAAAATTCTTCACAACCCTTTTTCACTATTTGACATCCAATTATTGCTTCGTCTCTTCTTTCCTCTTCCGTGATTCATCTCCTACTACCATTCTGGAAAAGAGTGTGATTGCCATGATAACAACAGCTATTGAACCGCCAAAATATAGGGTTTCTAAGGGTTTTTCCCATTTTACAATATGTTTTAAAAATGTAATAACAATGACCACAACAACTGCTGCAATCAATTTTTCTTTTAAATCAGTAAGATCGCGTATTTTCAACCAGTATGGATAGGCAATCGACTGGTCTTTATCGACAAATAATTCAAAGAGACCGATACCCATAACAAACATTACCACAGCAACCATAAATAAATCAATGGCGGCAATAAAGTGCACAGAGAGTTCTCCGCGATGTTCGCCATGCTGGGACAAGAAATTCAAAATAGTTGGAATGCCATTCACAAATTCCCAAATTCCTGAAAAAATCAAGAAACCAGATGCCAGAATCGTAAGAATAGACGCCATTGCCACAAAATACCGACCTGCATTAACAAAACCTTTATTTATAATCGTCAGAAAATCCCGGTTTTTCATATAATTCCCTTATTATTTTTCCTTTTCAATCGCCTGAAATTCTTCCAGTAATTCCCTCTGTCTTTTCGTTAAGTTCTTAGGAGTGCGTACAATCACGCGCACGTATTGGTCCCCAAACCCACGCCCTTTTAAATAAGGCATACCACTACCTCTTAACCGGAACAGGGTGTCAGTTTGTGTTCCCGGTGGAATCTTCATCAGGGCATTTCCGTCCAGTGTAGGCACTTCAATCTTTGAACCCAAAGCTGCCTCAGTTAACGAAATGGTCGTTTCCATATAAATATCGCTTCCTTGCCTGTGAAAAATGGGGTGCGGCTGTACGGAAACAATTACGTAAATATCTTCCTTCAATCTCCCGGCTGCCTTATCGGCTGTTACCATTAAGGTTGTCCCATTATCCACCCCCGGAGGTATCTTGACATTAATCTTATCCAGTTTTTGTATCTCGCCGCTCCCGTGACAGTTCTGGCACGGATGTTCAATGATTTTTCCCCTGCCTCTGCAAACAGGGCAGGCGCCGATTTTGATAATTCTCCCAAAGCCTTGTAGTTGCTCCTGTTGCACTTCTCCCCTCCCGCTACAATTCGTGCAAGTCCTGGGAACTGTACCTTTTGCAGCGCCCGATCCACCGCAATCCGTACATTTTTCCATATGAGGGATAGCAACCTCTGTACTAACACCTTTATACGCCTGTTCTAAGGTAATTTCAACCTGGACCCGCTTAACCAATTCCTCCGGTCGCTCGAAGCCCCATCTACGCGTGCCGAAGAAGTCGCTGAAGATACTGCCACGGCCAAAAAAGTCTGAGAAGATATCATGGCCAAAAATGTCTTCCAGATCGCTTACATGACTGAAGTCACGCCATGTAAACCCTTCCTTGCTAAAATCTGACGCAACCCCTGCATGACCATACTGGTCGTATCTGGCCCGCTTGTCGTCGTCAATCAATACTTCATATGCCTCAGATATTTCCTTGAATTTTTCTTCAGCCAGCTTAGGATTATCTTTGTTGAGATCAGGGTGAAATTTCTTCGCCAGTGCGCGGTAAGCCGCCTTGATTTCATCTTTCGATGCAGTCCTGTCCACCCCTAACAGCTCATAATAATCTTTTTTGTCTGACATGACCCATATCTTACGTCCATTTATGACTTTATTCAATAAAAAAGGCTACTCTCCAGACATTAGGAACCAAATGAAAAACAGGACTTGAATTACTTTCTAATCAGGGAGAGAATATAAGAAAAGGACATATTTAACCGCTTCCATAGTCATCAACCCTGTCAGGGTTAACAGAAAGAGGATTAATTTATGCCGTTCGCATATTACAAAGGCTCATAGGCGGGGGGTTAATAAATTAAATGCTTATTGAGTTCCCACCGAAAAGTACAATATATTGCAGGGGAGACGTTGATATTTACCGTATAAAGCATCACTATTTTGATTTTCGGATTAAACTCAATAAGCAATATAAATTATAATATCCTTTCGCTTGCGATTTTATCCAGCGCTTTTATGAGATGATCTATTTCTTCTTCTGTGTTAAAAAATCCCGGACTGACCCTCAAGGCACCATCTGGAAACGTCCCCAGCATTTGATGTGTAAAAGGAGCACAGTGAAGACCCGGGCGTACTGCGATATCAAAGGATTGATCAAGAATGGCGCCGACCTCTGCAGGTTTAAACCCTTTCACATTTAATGACAGTATACCTACCTTTTGGGATATGTCCGTTGTACCATATAAAACAAAACGCTGATCATCCTTTAAAGCCTGCATAATCTTATTTGTCAGTCGTCGTTCGTGTGCCATGATTGTGTCGATCCCTTTTGATAAGACGTATTCAATCCCTGCCCTAAGACCAGCAATCCCAACTGTATTGGGTGTACCGCTTTCCAGTTTGAAGGGCAATTCTTCCGGCTGAGACAACGAGGCCGGCTCAAAACCTGTCCCCCCTTCCCTCCATGGCTCTAAAGTTACACGTTCTCCAACATATAATCCCCCTGTTCCAGTCGGCCCCAGTGGACCTTTATGTCCTGTAAAGGCAAGCATGTCAATGGAGCAATTATCAACGTCAATTTCACATACCCCAGCCGTTTGAGCGGCATCGACCATGAACAGAACATTATTTTCCCGTGAGATCCTGCCAATTTCTCGGATCGGTTGGATGATACCAAGAACATTAGGAGCATGTGTCATAACGATTAATCGTGTTTTGGTTGTGATGGCACCTTTGATATCGTCGGGATCAATAAGACCTTCCGGAGAATTTTTCACTTTGGTTACGGTAATTATATTTCTCTTTTCAAGCCCGTTGAGGGAGCGTGATACGGCATTATGCTCGAGAAAGGTTGTGATAGCGTGGTCGCCTGGTTTGAGCAGCCCTTTAATCCCCATATTAATCGCATCTGTGGCATTAAACGTAAAAATAAGCCTTTTAGAATCTTTGATGCCAAACAATCTCGCAACGATATTACGGGTATCTTCAATTTCCTTTTCTGCAGCTACCGCCATCCTGTGTCCGGAACGTCCCGGGTTGGCACCTAGCGTACGGTAAAAGGTATCCATTGTTTTGTATACAACTTCTGGTTTTGGAAACGTCGTTGCTGCATTGTCTAAATAGATCATATTTACATTCCTTAATAATGCTGAAGCCTCTTTATGTATTTCTGTATATTTAGATTTTTCTTAATTCTATCAGTAATTTCAAGTCATTCAAGGGAATTTAATCCTTGTGTCTTTCTGCTAATTTTGCTATGTTTTAACTGACATTTGCCGTGTATCTGCAAAGTCGCTCCCAAAGGCAGCCTGATTAAATGACCTAAAAATTTCAACACCGTCTCCGTGGTGGCAATTCATGAATTGCCACCACATTGTTACATCTGCCTGACACCTTATTTACAACCTACAAGTTTATGCAATTATTACTCAAAGAAGTAATTATTGATAAAATAAACAAAAAGGGAAAAATTACCTTTGCCGAGTTTATGCAGATGGTACTCTATCATCCGCAATACGGCTATTACAATTCAGACATGGAACGAATAGGAAGATTTGGGGATTACTATACAAGTCCAACCGTTCACAGGATGTTCGGGGAACTCATCGCAAAACAACTGGAAGAGATGTGGAAGATTGTGGGAGAAGGAATATTCACCGTTGTGGAGATGGGGGCCAATGGAGGATGGCTCTGCCACGACATTATCCAGTGTATTAAAAAAGAATATCCGAATTTTTATGACAACTTACATTACATCATTGTTGAAACAAATCCATATGCATGGGAAAAACAGCGGCTGCTCCTGAACTCCATTGGCGTGCCTTATGAAAATCTTTTTCCTGACGGACCGGATAAAAAGGTATCATGGCATACTTACACAGAAGAAGGATTTTCATTTGGCAGGATTCAGGGATGTGTTTTGTCCAATGAATATGCTGACGCCTTGCCTGTACACCGGCTAAAGATGAAAAATAAGATTTTAAAAGAGGTATATGTGGGTTATAATACAATTGATTTTTACGAAACGGACGATGAGATATCCAGTCCGTCTTTAGCGGATTATATTGAAACCAATAAAATATATCTCGAAGAAGGGCAGGAATATGAAGTAAATTTGGCCGTTGTAGAGTGGCTAAGACACGCCTCAGAAAAATTAAACAAGGGATTTATTATAACGGTTGATTACGGTGACATAACAGATGGGATACACCGTAAAAACAATACCAGAGGTACCGTAAGGTGTTATTATAAACATACTGTAAACCGTGATTATTACAAGCGGCTGGGTGAACAAGACATCACGGCAGATGTGGATTTTACCAGCCTGATGAATGCCGGGAGGTTGTTGGGATTGGAGGTAACCGGTTTTACAAAACAATCCCACTTTTTAATTGCCCTGGGAATACTGGATAAATTAAATACAATAGTTAACGATACTGAAACAATATTAAAGGTAAAAAATCTTTTCCACCCTGAGGGCATGGGAGAAGTTTTTAAGGTATTAATTCAGCATAAAAATATCGAAAATCCTCTGTTAATCGGTTTAAGACCGTTAAGATCGGTAACGATGTAAATCATTCGAAAAGGAGCTGTGTATGAAAACAACCAAGACATCAGAACCTGTCGCCATAATGGAAGTGCTTATGGAGGCAATTAAGCGGGAGCAGGAATCGTACGATTATTATTATCGAGCGGCTCTGCAGGCCGCAAAGCCTGCAACACGCAAGATGCTGCTCAACCTGGCAGAGTGGGAAAAAGGACATATAGATGAACTGACCAATCATGTGATGGAACTCAAGGCACAGATGGAGATTGACCGTGCTATTACAGGAGGTCTGTAAACACTTAATATTTCGCCGCAGAGCGCAATGCCATAGAAAATATTTGATCGAAAGACGAAAAATAAAACAGTAAATTTTGGTTTCAGCGGAGAAGAACGATGGACATCAAACGGGAAGATTTACTGCAACTATATTATTATCTCAAATTGACACGAAGGCTGGAAGACCGTGTTACATCGCTCTATCATCAGGGAAGGATATTAGGGGGCGCGTGGACAAGCAACGGTACGGAGGCTGTTTCTGTGGGGTATGGTTACGCCCTTGAAAAAAACGATATTGCCGCACCATATTTCAGAGATATGGGGGTATTCTTAATCCGGGGAATTTCTGCAAAGCGCATTATGGCTCAGTACCTGGGTAAAAAGACCGGTGTTACCGGCGGCAAGGAGGGTAATGTTCACATCGGAGATTTGAACTTCGGCGTTTTCGGCTTTCCCAGTCACCTGGCAGATAATTATCCGGTGGGAACGGGTGCTGCCCTTGCCTTTAAAATACGGGGCGAAAAGAGGGTTGTTGCGGCATGTACAGGCGATGGTGGAACGAGTCGTGGTGATTTCCACGAAGGAATGAACTTCGCCTCTGTAAGAAAATTGCCTATTGTCTTTATCTGTAATAACAATCAGTATGCCTACTCTACACCATTAAGACTGCAGATGGCTATTAAGGATATTGCTGAACGTGCCATGGCTTATGCTATTCCGAGCAAGATCGTGGATGGAAATAATGTCGTGGAGGTTTATAAGGCCGCAAAGGAGGCCTACGATATTGCCAGGAATGGAGGCGGGCCCACATTTATAGAATGTAAAACTATGAGGATGCACGGTCACTCGGAGCATGATAGCGCCAAATACGTCCCCAGAGAACTCCTGGAGGAATGGAAGAAAAAGGACCCTATTCTAAATATGGAAAAATATTTGATGGAAAACAATATTGCAGGAAAAGAAGAATTGGAGGGTATCGATTCACGGGTGAAAAAAGAGATCGAAGAGGCAGAAGTATTTGCGGAGGAAAGTCCGTATCCCGATCCGGAAGATGCTTTCAAGGGTGTTTACGCAACGCCTGTAGAAGAGGAGCAGAAGATATGAAAGAGATTACCTATCTTGAGGCAATAAAAGAGGCAATGGATGAAGAAATGGCGCGGGACCCAGGCGTATTTATCCTGGGTGAAGACGTTGGGGTTTATGGGGGGGCATTTCGTGCAACCGAAGGGTTTTATGAAAAATATGGAGAGTGGAGGGTTCTGGATACTCCTTTATCAGAATCCGGCTTTACTGGCGCCGCCATTGGCGCATCGCTCGTGGGTATGCGTCCCATAGTGGAGATGCAGTTTGCCGATTTTATCTCGTGTGCCTTCGATCAGTTAGTAAATGTTGCCGCAAAGAATCATTACCGATGGGGAGCCGCTACCCCCATTGTCGTACGGGCACCCTATGGTGGAAATATACATGGCGGCGCATTTCATTCACAGTGTATTGAGGGATTCTTTTTTAACGTGCCGGGGTTGAAGATCGTTGCGCCCTCCACAGCGTATGATGCCAAAGGATTACTAAAGGCTGCTATTCGTGATAATGACCCTGTTATTTATTGCGAGCATAAGTATCTCTACAGACGCATTAAAGACGCCATTCCTGAAGAAGATTACATCGTACCAATAGGAAAGGCACGAATTGCACTTGAAGGAAATGACGTGTCAATTATCACATACGGGGCAATGGTTTATACCGCACTTGAGGCGGCGCAGTCGCTTAAAGGGAATGGAATTTCCTGTGAAATAGTTGACCTGAGAACCATCCTCCCATTGGACAAAAAATCAATTCTTAGTACGGTAAAGAAGACAAACAAGGTTGTTGTATTGCATGAACAGACGAAAACGGGTGGCGTTGGCGCTGAGGTCTCTGCCTTAATTAGTGAATATTGTTTTGACTATCTGGACGGCCCCATTATGCGGGTCGCTGCGCCTGATACCCCTGTACCATACAGTGCGCAGATGGAAGAAGCCTTTATTCCGCAAACAAAAGACGTAATTTCAGCAGTAGAGAAATTAATGCGTTATTGATTATTAACGTATGACATTGCGCTTATAGCTTGTTTAGGTTGGGAGGTTTAAAAATATGCCTGTTCATGTGATTATGCCACAAATGGGCGAAAGTGTAGCTGAAGGGACCATTACAAAGTGGCTTGTACACGAAGGAGATAGCGTTGAAAAGGAACAACCTATCGTCGAAATCAGCACGGATAAGATCGATACAGAAGTACCGTCGCCGGTAACCGGCGTCCTGAAAAAAATCCTTTATCCCGAAGGTAAGACACTTCCTGTGCAGACGGTAATTGCTCAGATTGAAGCCGCTGAAGTAAAAGAAGGTGAGTTCCCGCCACTGGAAAAGTCCGAAGTTATAAAGGAAAGAGAAGCTGCAGAGGCTGGGGTTGTAAAACCAGCAGGGGTGTTTGAGGCGGCAGTAGAAGTGGAGAAAAGGTATTCACCTCTTGTAAGGAGACTGGCGAAGGAATACGCCGTTGACTTAGAAAAGGTGAAGGGTACCGGTGAAGGCGGACGTGTTACCAAGAAGGATTTAATGAACTACGTGGATTCACGACAAGGTGTTATTCCTGCTCCTCCTGCGGAGGCTGAGAAGAAAATTCTAGAGAAGGAAATATGTATTCCTTTAAGTCCAAAACGAAAGATTATAGCCGACAGGATGGTGCAGAGCAAGCGGTTGGCAGCCCATGTAACAACGGTATTTGAGGTTGATATGACAAAGGTTGAACGGTGTCGTGAATTGAATAAGGACAGTTTAAAGAGAGAAGGCATCCACCTTACCTATCTTCCGTTTGTAACCCTTGCAACAGTTCGCGCCCTTAAAGAACACCCCATCTTGAACGCCTCATGGACGGATGAATGCATTGTTCAGAAAAACTATATCAATATTGGAATTGCAGTGTCACTTGAGGACGGGTTGATCGTTCCGGTAATAAGGAACGCAGACAAAAAAGACCTGTTGCAATTAGCCCATGATATCCAGGATATTGCCCTGCGTGCACGATCAAAAAAATTAAAACCGGAAGAAGTCCAGGGGGGAACATTTACCATAACAAATTACGGACTCAATGGCAGTTTATTTGGAACACCTGTTATATTGCTGCCGCAGGTGGCGATATTAGGTGTAGGGGCTGTCGTCAAAAGGCCTGTCGTTATAGACGATGCAATTGCAATCCGGTCCATGATGTATCTCAGCCTTTCTTTTGACCATCGGGTTATGGACGGCGCTGATGCCGATGCGTTCCTTCGTAAAGTAAAAGATATTCTAGAAGGATGGGAGGTAAAAATCTATGAGGCGAAGATGTCTTCTCCTCCAACTGGATATGGTGGAGTATGGTGAGGCCTGGGAGTTTCAAAAGATATTGCTGGAAGCGAGAAGTTCTGAAAGGATAGAAGATTGCCTTGTCTTGCTTCAACATCCACCCACCTTTACCTTTGGCCGAAGGTATAAAGAAGCCAACCTGGTAGATAACAGGGAATATTACACGGACAAAGGTTTCGCCGTGTATAAAACCGACCGTGGTGGATTAGCTACGTATCACGGGCCCGGTCAGGTAGTTGGCTATCCTATAATAAAAATGGGTGCCTATACGAAGGATTATTATCAATATCTGCGGATGCTGGAAGAAGTAATAATAAGGACGCTGTCAGACTTTGACATTGCTGCGGAACGAAATGAGGGATACACAGGCGTATGGGTAAACAAGGCAAAGATCGGTTTTATAGGTGTCCGTATTGCCCTGGGTTACACTATGCACGGTTTTTCTCTTAACGTAAACAATGATTTATCTCCCTTCAATTATATTACCCCATGCGGCATCCATGGCGTAAGAATCACATCTGTACAGGAATTATTACGGGGAGATGCGAACATCGGGGAAGTATATAGTAAACTTGCAAATTACTATGCCAATATATTTCAGGTAGATATGACACCTGCCGAAATGTCAGCAATTTGTGGCAATTCAGTATTATGATATGAATTTATGGTCAAACCGGAAGATACAAATAAAAAAAATAACCGCGGTAAGCTCCTCGAAGAAGGCGTAAAAGAAGGTATCTTTGGCAGTATAAAAGACAGGGAAATAGATCATGTAGACTATGACCGATGGATGGGAGGACCCCGCGGACCTGAAAAGTTAACGTTTAAAGACGGAAGCGCCGTGATATTCAAGTGCGACATTAGGCATTACTGGATGGCAGATAATCCTGACACTGCAATCCGGGAGGCGATTGTTTATCAGATAGACAAAATCATAGGGCTCGGGTTAGTGCCTAAAACGATGGTGATTGACGACACCATCGGCAACGTGCGCTATGACGGCTCAGTCCAGGAGTGGATCAAAAACGCTATAGACGGCTATCAGATAGAGAAATTTACGGATGAACAAAAGAAAGATTTTGAACGACTAAAGGTTTTTGACTTCATAATTGGGAATAGCGACAGACATCTGGGAAATGTTCTGTTTACTGATGACAATAAGTTGCACGCGATAGATAACAATGCATGCCTTATTATTGATAAAGATGAAGATATCTTATCATTCTCAGATTCGATAATAATTTTCTTTAGCAGAAACGTTATTCATGATATGCCGCATATAGTGGAATTAATAGAGAGGTTTTATAACAATAAAGACAAAATACTACATTTGATAGATAAGTACATACACGATAATACGGAACTTGCTAAATTAATGGTGGAATCCAGAATTAATTATTTATACAACATGTTGAAAAAAGACAAGCCATTCCCCAGAAAATATATAGAGTGGAGAAGAGGATTGGAAGAGGAAGTGCAAAAAATATTGAAACAAAAGAAACAAACTATGCATCGTAATTGATAGTCTTATTCAGATATAATCACAACTTATAAATCAAAATTCTATGCGCCCGTATTGGCTAAGGGTAAAGCTACCGGCAGGCAGAAATTATCATGAAATGAAAGTCATCCTGAGGGAAAAACGGCTTCACACGGTATGCGAGGAGGCCGTATGCCCGAATGTCAGCGAATGCTTTGAACAGCGAACCGCAACTTTCCTGATACTCGGCGATACGTGTACCAGACAATGCGGATTTTGCGCAATAAAAAAGGGAAATCCTTCTGGAATAGACGTGGAAGAATCCCGCCAAATTGCAGAGGCTGTTAAAAGGATAGGGCTAAAATATGCCGTAATTACCTCAGTGACAAGAGACGATCTCACTGATGGCGGTGCCTCAGTTTACGCAGAAACTATTAAAAACATTCGGGAAGTTGTGAAAGATTGCAAGACAGAAGTTTTAATACCAGATTTTAGAGGAAATACCAGGGCGTTAGAAACAGTAATTACCGCAGGACCGGACATATTAAACCACAATATAGAAACCGTACCACGCCTTTATCCGCCGGTGAGGCCGGAGGCCGATTACAAACGTTCCCTGGCATTGTTAAAGCATGCAAAAGAGCAAAACCCTTTTTTAATAACAAAATCTGGATTCATGGTAGGCCTTGGTGAGAAATGGGATGAAATAATTGGTATCATGCAGGACATAAGGAATACCGGATGTGATATCCTTACCATTGGGCAATATCTGAGTCCAAAGAGAAATGCCCTGCCGGTCCAGCGTTATTATACCCCTGTGGAGTTTGAACTGTTGGGGTCAGAAGGGAAGAAGTTAGGATTTCATCATGTAGAATCAGGGCCACTGGTGCGAAGTTCCTACCATGCGAGGATGCAGTCAGATAACATTCTCGCCTGATACAGAAATTTCAATTTAGAGGGTGGCATGGACAAATAAATTTGTCCGTGCCTAATTTAGCCAGAAAACGTTGCAAAAATTTAATCTTAAGGTATCAATTCTTTTGGAATACTGATATCGGTTATTACGACCTCTCCCGTGTGTGCAGGTCCCTCTCCCACATAAAAACCTCTTTTGCCCGCCGCGAAGGTTACGGTTTTTTTGGCCTTAATGGCGGCGCCTAATACGTTGCCACTATTGCAGTCAAGTCCTGAAGGTATATCCACTGATATAACAGGTTTATCCAGATTATTAACGCCATTGATGAGCGTTTTAAATGGTTCCCGCACTTCGCCAGAAAGCCCTGTTCCAAACAATGCATCAATTATAATGTCATAGCTGCCCAGTTCTTTTAAGACACTGATCGCTTCTGTGGTATCAAGTAATTCTCTGACGAAAACTTTCATATGTAAGAGTATTTGTAAATTCGTGCCTGCATCTCCGTCTTTTAAAATGTCAGAAATCCTTGCAACAAGAAAGACATTTACTGAAATGTGATGGTTGTAAAGGTGTCTCGCCACGACAAACCCATCACCGCCGTTATTTCCTTTTCCACATAAAATTGCCACTTTTGTTTTTTGCGGATTCTGTATTGATTTCAAAACTTCTTCAGCCACATTCCGTCCTGCATTTTCCATAAGGATGATGCCCGGAATCCTGTATTCTTCAATGGCCTTTCTATCTAACTCCCGCATTTCTTCGCGGGTTAATGCCTTTTCCATGTTAAGAAATCCCAGATAATGACTTTATACGACAGATTTTTTCAGGAAAGATATTCCTTCCAGTTCTCTATTTTAAGATTCTTAATCCTCCGAATGTTTTTCACGCCTCGATTGAATTTCATCCAATACCGTTGCTTCTCCATGAAACATGTTTTTATAATGTATTTTGTTCAATTCGTCTATCATAAATTTCTTTCTATTTTTTGTTTGATTAGATTACCATAGTGTGTATTATTGTCTGTTGTTTTCTGACTCTTTTTCCTGTTTGAAAGGATCGCCCGTGACCATAACGGAACGCTTCAAAAATCGCAAAATTTATCTCGTAAACATATCAATCAAGTACTTTGTCTTATCATCTTTACTCTTAAGTACTATTTTCTTTTCTTTCAGTATTAACGCCAAAGAGTGGAAATGGAAATATTATGCTACTGGCGAGGACCGTACGAAGCATTATTATGATTCAGAAAGTATTGCGTATATCTCCAGTAATATTGTTAGGGTATGGGAAAAAACAACCACTTCCGAGGCATCAACTTCTCTAACGAAAGAATTGAAGACTCTCCGGGAAATAGATTGTTCTCAACGAAGGTATCGTATACTTGAAATGCATGTGGAGTTTAGAGACGAAAGCGAAAAGGAGCAGTCTTTTTCTAACCCTAAGTGGATGGATATTCCCCAAAATACGTGGTTAGATACCCTTTATGAGATTTTATGTAAGGGAAATTAAAATTTATAATAAGTTCGCTTGTTTGTATTGAGAGGTATCTCGTTTAATAAACCCGCAAGAGATTAGTAGAACCAGGTTTCCAGACAGGAACACCACCTGTGATGACTAACGTCTCTCCCTCGCTGATATAACCCGCCTGCCTGGCGGCCTCTATCCCTTTTTTCATCATGTCATCGGTGTTTTGCATAGGCTCTGTAAGTATGGGGATGACGCCCCATACCAACGCAAGTCTTCTGTAAGTATTAAGCGACGGTGTAACGGCAAGGATGATCTGTTTAGGCCGGTATCTGGAAACAAACCGTGCCGTGCTTCCCGTTTGAGTGCAGGTAATAATGGCCTTAATATTAAGGCTGTCCGCAACCTGACAGGTCGCACTACTTATAGCATCGGGAATTGTGATCATGCTGCCTGGTGTTTGCATTGATTCAAAATTGCTTTTTTTAACTAAACCCGGCTCAACTTCTCCTGCAATTTTCAATAACATACGCACAGACTCAAGAGGATAGCGGCCTTTGGCCGTTTCTTCGGAAAGCATGACTGCATCGCTTCCATCAAAGATGGCATTGGCAACATCAGTCACTTCAGCACGGGTAGGCCTGTAACTGCTGACCATGGATTGCAGCATTTGCGTTGCGGTAATGACCGGTTTGCAATAACTGTTGGCAATGCGGATGATCTTCTTCTGAACAAGAGGGATCCTTTCCAGAGGTATCTCTACCCCCAGATCCCCCCTGGCAACCATAATAGCGTCTGCACTTTTTACAATATCTTCAAGATGGTCGAGCGCTTCATGTTTTTCAATCTTGGCAATGACGGGTATGTCTTTGTTTCTTTGACGAATAAGCTCTTTGAGTTGTAAAACATCATCAACCGTTTTTACAAAAGACAGCGCCACATAATCCACTTCATGCACAATCCCGAACTCGAGGTCTTTTTTGTCTTTTTCTGTAAGGGAAGGTATGGGCAAACTTCTTGTTGGTATGTTGATTCCCTTGCCGGCACTCAATACACCACCTACGATAATCTGACAGAGAATATTCGTCTTATCCTTATGAACGACCTTTAATTCAATTTCCCCGTCACAAAGTAAGATAGTATCTCCGGCAAAAACATGATCGGGTAACAGCGAATAGGTAACAGACGCTATCTGCTCATTTCCTTCCAAAACCTTGTTTGTGAGTGTAAATAAGTCATTGGCTTTTAATGTAATGGATTCTCTGGATAGCGTTCCTATCCTAATTTTTGGACCTGATAAATCCTGGATAATTGCAACAGGTTTTTTTAACTGAGCGGAAATACGGCGTATATTTTTAATATTATCTTCGTGGTCATGTAACGTGCCATGCGAGAAGTTTAACCGCGCCACATCCATGCCCGCGCGTATCATATCCTCAATCATGGATGGAGAATTACTTGCGGGTCCAATTGTGCAAACAATTTTTGTTCTGGAGAGATTATTCATCATGGGAATTTTGTTCTACAACGT
The DNA here is from genome assembly GCA_040048245.1 of Candidatus Brocadia sp. Taxonomy (GTDB): domain Bacteria; phylum Planctomycetota; class Brocadiia; order Brocadiales; family Brocadiaceae; genus Brocadia. The sequence continues at coordinate 18,238 of JABRVT010000084.1, read as the reverse complement.
TTTTTCCTTTGCGTCTTTGCGGTGGGGTAAACTGTTACCAGATAGCAAAATACCGGTAAATCTGGCAGTCTTAACCTTAAAAGAAGAATGCCCTCCAGGCAGTGTAACTGCAACCACCAGGTTTTGAAGCCTTTAACAGGTATGGTGATGTGAATACATAAGAAACTTATTGAAAAAGAAGTGTAAAATAATGCTACATACACAGCGTTGTTAATCATTCCCTGAACGTCTTGGGCGAAATGTGAATATGTCATTCCCACCCCATTTTCATGAGGATAAACTCCAGCGGGAATCTGGAAAATGCTGGATTCCGGGTCAAGCCCGGAATGACATACGCTTGTCCACAAATGCAGTTATCTGGGAATTGTAAACTTATGCGTATGTACAGCACGTCCGTGTTAGGGTTTTTCAACTGGATAGCCTTCTGCCTTCCACTGGTTAATTCCCCCTTCAACATTATACAACTCTTTCAACCCTTTGTCTTTTAGTATATCACATGCCCTGGCGCTGCGTTTTCCCCTTGCGCAGTGAACAATCACCTTCTTATCTTTGGGAATTTTGTTAAGGTTTGCTTCCAGATCCTGTATAGGGATGAGGTTGGCTCCTTTAATATGCGCCTCATCATATTCCTCCTTTGTCCGCACATCCAATATGAACACATCTCTGTTACTATCGATTAATTCCCTGGCCTGCCTGGCAGAAATATTCTTCACCTCTGTTTGCGTTTTTGTACTTTCTTCGTCTGCATAGAGTTTTTTGAAACTGGATATGCCAATGACTGCGCTTAAGAACAGGACAACGCCAGGTAACAATAATGTCAACGTTCGTGGATTTCTTTTCACATCCATAAAATCGCTCCTTATTTATTTCTCCGAGTTCCACGCGACCTCTGCAGTGGAATATTATGACTTTTATTTAAGAACCAACGTGGGTGTGGCAAAACTCTTCGTAATCAATGAGTTCCTTAATCGTGGCTTTATCGCTGCATACCGGACAATTGGGGTTCCTATGTATCTTGACCTTTTTAAAATCCATATTCATTGAGTCATAGATGAGCAATTTCCCTTTTAAAATCTGCCCCTTGCCTAGGATAAGTTTTACGACTTCTGTAGCCTGAATAGAGCCAACCACGCCAGGCAAAACCCCCAAAACCCCGGCTTCCTGGCATGAAGGCACCAGACCAGGCGGAGGTGGCGTTTCGTATAGGCATCGGTAACATGGTCCATCAAACGGTACAATAGTAGTAACCTGCCCTTCAAACCTGAAGATGGAACCATGCGACAGCGGTTTTTTGAGGAATACACACGCATCATTAACAAGATATCTCGTAGGGAAATTATCAGCTCCATCAAGGATTACATCATAGTCTTTAATAATATCCAGGATATTTTCCGAGTTTAAACGCTCTGTATAAGGAATCACCACTATATCAGGGTTTAATGCCTCCAAGGTTTCCTTGGCAGAAATAGCCTTGGAACGCCCCACATCTTTGGTGGAATGGAGTATCTGCCGTTGCAGGTTTGAATGGTCCACACAATCACTGTCGGCAATGCCGATCTTTCCCACACCGGCTGCGGCAAGGTAAAATGCAGCAGGAGATCCTAGCCCTCCTGCCCCAACCAGAAATACACTGGCATTCAGAAGCTTTTGCTGTCCCTTACCACCTACTTCCGGAAGGATGATATGCCGTGAATAACGCTTTATCTGTTCTTCTGTAAATGACGATGACATTTCATTCCCTTAATTATTAAGCACCTTAAATTTATCGCAAACGTGAAAAACCATAGAGTATTGCAAATAATAGCAAACAGTACAGTATTATTCAACTGATTTTGCATGCTGAAAACCTTTTTCAGGGCAAATTATACGTATACCACACTGATTTTGGAAGGTTCATCAATACCCAACCCCAGCATGGCAGCAGTAGAGATATATTTGGGTTCACGATTTGCCTGCCTTAGAGACGGAAGTTTCATATCTTTACGTTTTTCTTCAATAATAGTGTGGCATATCCGGTCCATGGCCACAGGGTCTCTGCCTGCAATAATTCCATGGTAATTCCATGTCCACTGCGGTTTGTAACCAGGGCCCCCGTGGTATTGCGCAAGAATTGCGTCGCATATAATCAATCTTACCTTACCTGCAATATAGGGATGTGCATTCAGTTCAGCAATGAATGGATTGCAGTTATTTCCATGATATTTATTGGGATTATGAATAACGCCAAAAAAATTCTTCATGGCCACGCTTATCCCGGCAAGGTCATGGTCTTTTAAGACCGGAACATTGATAATCGCTGTACATAAACGAGATACTATCTTGCTGAAACACGTCCCTACACTGCCAGCAAATTGTGGCTCGGCCTCATAACCTCCGCCGGGGAGTTCATCGGTGCCGAAACACCGGATCCCTTCAGTCATGCGGCGGACACGAAATCCGGCAGTTTCAAGCTCACGGCTGTAACGTTCAAATACAATGATGTTTTTATCTTTGACGCCGGCAAATTTTAAACCCTGTATAATAGCTTCCACAACCGCAACATGAGGAGACATTGCTTTGCCCGACAGACAGTTTAACTTTATTCCAACAATATCGTCAGGTTTAAAAAGGGCCTGCCATGCCTTCTCCTGCGACATGGCACTATTCAGCCGCATCACCGCTTTATGTATTAATCCAGAAACCAAAGTTTCCTTTAATCTTCCGCTTTCTGTGAATAAATTGTCATCACGTGCAATAATTACCGAGGCAGGATTGACTGCGGATACATCATCTCCCCGCGCAATAAAGGAGGTATTATTCAGGTATTTCCCAATGATTGCGGAGGCACAAATACCGCTTCCCGCCTGTAAAGCCTTTTTCAAAAACAGACGTCTTTCTTTGTTTATTCCCATCGACTTTAAAAATATAAAGCTGTTTTACATTACTGTGAGTGGATTAACATAATAAGGCCACTTATAAAATATTATAACATTGATACGAAAACATCCGCAAATAAATTATATCGTAATAACGGCAGGAGCCAAGTTCGTGGGACAGGCGTCTCCGCCTGACACTTCGATAACAAGCAGGGATACCCGTACTGCCGATGGACGACCAGGCGCTTGCACGCCGCTGTGAATTGCCGGTTGCCGTCGGGAGACGGCTCCTACCGACACATTATTTCATGCCCTTTTGTGAGCCGAAGGCTCATGAAGACTTACTCTGTAAAATTCAGGCAATTTTAAATACTTACTTGCAATACTCTTAATATTTTGTTTTAATAAAAAAATGCGATCAAACGTCTTCCAGGAAATTACACGTCTGTAATGGTATACCTTGTCAGAAAGGTTCTATTGGTCCACGCACACTGCCTTTATTAAAGATCATGAGTTATATAAAAACATTTTTTTGCATTTCACTGTCTCTACCGATATTGGTATTCAGCGGCTGTACAACAGTAAAATATTACCCCGTCAATTTTGTTGAGTCTTTACAGCACCCGACCAAATTTCCTGTGGTCTTTTCCCCCAACGTACAGAGTATTGAAGAGATTGTAAACAAAAACCCGCTTGGCGAAAACGAAGATGTAAAGATCACCGATGTAGGGGAAAATAAAAATTCGAGCATGCACCTTATCCAGGTACGTGAAAATGGAGAACTGCGTCCCCATTACCACAAACGGCATGACGAAGTTATTTATGTGAAAAAAGGAAGCGGTATAGCTACCCTCGATGGCACACGGTATCTGGTGAAACCGGGTTCTGTCTTACAAATTCCAAGCAAAACGGTGCATAAATTCCTCAATACCGGCGGTGAGAAATTTGTGGCTGTTTCCATTTTCTCCCCCTCATTTGACGGGAGAGATGAGAAGATTATCAGGGAAAAGAAGAAGGCTGGCAGGAATATAAAAGAAGAAAAAAGGCTCGCCACTAAAAAATCTGAAAAGGCTGATGAAAAAAGAAAAATTACAACAGAAGAACACGAGGAAGAGGTTGAAATACCTGCAGTTAAATCAGATAAAGTCGCAGTAAAGAAGTTGAACAAACCCGTCCGTGAAGAGAATTATAATGCCGGGAAGTCATCTCTTTCCACGGGAAAAGAATCCCCCCCGGAAGGCAAAAGGAGGCAGAAGGATATTGCACACGTCAGGGAACCAGTAGTAAATATTGAAGATGTACATGAAAAACTTACAAAATTACTGGAACTCAGGGAAGAAGGCGCCATCTCTGATGAGGAATATGAAGAAAAAAAGGATGCGCTTGTAGAAGGCCGTGACATCGGCGACCTTCCGGAACTGAATGGTCACGCAAAGAAGAAAATAACTGCAGAAGATGAATCCGCCTGGAAACAAACAGAGAAACGTGTTTCTGTAAACAGGAATTTCTCCGATGAAAATCAGGATACAACGTCCGGTCACTGGAATCTACCAGATACAGACGAATCGGCTGGATATAAAGTTGAAACAGAAGACATGGATCACAGGGAGGACAAGTTAAAGATACTGGAAGAGATGATGGAGGAAGGCTTAATTACCGAGGAAGACTACGCAGACAAAAAGAAAGAACTCATGGGTATACAAGAAGAAAGCAGCCCAACGTTGTCCCCCGTCGCAGATGCGGATAAACGGATAAGAGATCTTAAAGAATTATACGATCAGGAACTCATCACGGAAGAAGATTACCGATATAAGCTGAAGGAACTTACTGGAACACAGGGTTCATCCCGGAAAATTTCAGGAGGCGAAGGACGAACATTTTCCAGGCAATCAATTGATAACACCATCGAAGACGAACGAATCAACGAACTTAAAGCGCTCTACGATGAGGGGCTCATTACTGAAGATGATTATGAATATAAACTGAAGGAACTGACGGATGCAAAGGTGCAGAGCTTTTCCCAGGAAAGTTCTGCCGGAAAAGAAATTGAAAGCGAAAAGTTATTAGAACTCGATGAATTAAGAGAACTAGGCATTATTTCCGAAGAAGACTACGAGTTTAAGAAGTCACAATTGCTGGGCAATTAAACACACTTCTAACAAACACACCACCAGTTGCTATCCCAAATTTATCTGCTGTCCGCGCTATCATGTGAGTTTACACCAGACACCGCCCCATAAACGTTGTTCTGGCACATATTTCGCTTTTTACCTGTAGGGTTCTCAGTCTAAAAAACAAAATTACATTAAATATGGCACTTTTCACTTGATATTTCATGTCAAATGGAATATATATATCCCCTGAAATATCAATATGAAGCAACAAATAAATGTACCTGAAGTCTAAAAGAACAGATGCGAAACAGTAAATACCTGTAATGAAATTCTTACCAATATTGGTTTGTAAAAAGTAAAAACAAGCCACTTCGGTGGCTGATATCATGCATATGAAATTGTCAGTAAGTCAAAAATTTATTTCGTTACCATGCAAGGATGTGCTAATTCACACAACATTTTAGATACAAGAAAAGGAGGGCAGGTCGATGGCAATGAAGAAGTTTTTGAAGTTGTACGTTGTTATATGTATCGGTCTTTTATGCTTCCCCTTGCTGGGTGTACCTAAGGTATACGGCGAGACTGGAACGTTAGAGAGTTTGGGAAAAGACCAATCGGTAAGTCATGAATTGTTAGCAATGTATGAAACACGGAACGATTGGAATACATGGTCTTCGCTAGATCAGGGGCATGATGCGGTTTCTGAAAGTCATAAAATTCTCCTTGCGAGCAATAAGGCGGAATCACATACACCGGCAAAAATTGAGTCAGTTCCATCTAAGGCGGAGCATCCCGGGGAGATTACATCAGCGATGGAGGATTTTCTTGAGCTGGCGAAATACGGCAAGTCCATGCATGTTATGGCGATGCTGATGGTCGGCTTCGGATTTTTAATGGTCTTTGTAAAGAGATATGGTTATGGCGCAGTTACTGCTACCTATGTTGCGGTAAGCATTGTGATTCCTTATTATATGTTTCTTAAGACAATGAATATATTTGGAGAACCGGCTGAATTAACCATGGATCGGTTGATTCTTGCCCAGTTTTGTGCAGCAGGTATACTCATTGCCACAGGGGCTTTCCTGGGCAGGCTGAAGATGTCCCAATATATCATTATGGCGCTGATATTTGTTCCATCCTATATGCTGAATGAATGGATTATGCTGGAAAATGGCATGGGCCTCATCCCAAAAGGCCAATTAATCGACACGGGTGGCTCTATCGTTATCCACCAGTTCGGCGCCTATTTTGGTTTGGGCGTGATTGTCAGGATGACCACGAGTGAGGATTTTCTTAAGAAGATCGAATCAGATAAGATCAGTAATCAATTCTCTATGCTGGGGAGTATGGTTTTGTGGATATTCTGGCCATCCTTCTGTTCTGCACCGGCAGAGATTTCAAAGATGCCTCTTGCAGCAGTCAACACCGTTCTTTCACTTTGTGGAGCAACGGTATCCACGTATCTTGCAAGCACAATGATCCGGAAAAAGATTGCCATCGAAGATATGGCCAATGCAGCCCTGGCGGGCGGTGTGGCTATCGGTTCTTCCTGCGCGCACACCACACCAAAGGCATCGCTGATATTAGGTTTCATTGCCGGTATTTTAAGTGTCGTCGGATTTGCAATTATTCAACCACGCATCCAGAGAGCAATAAAGGGGATTGATACCTGCGGTGTGCACAATCTCCATGGAATGCCCGGTATTTTAGGCGGTCTGGCAGCTATCTTCATAGCACAAGATGTCGTACCTGGACTGCAAATCAAGGGTGTGTTTATTACCTTTATTGTTGCATGGATTACGGGGCTTGCTGCGGGAACAATCGTGTCACTGTTTGGTTACCGCAAACAGTCGTATGAGGACGCAGTGGAATTTATCGTCGAAGAAGAGCATCACTAAATTTTTCTGCATAAACAGAAAAAGGGTTATTCGCAAAACCTCCTGCACGATCTTTAAATGCAGGAGGTTTTTTGTTTATTCAACGGTATTTTCGGTTGACTCACTGGTTGTATTCTGATATACACACTTAATGGTTGACTTTCGAGAGATTCATGCGAAACAGGAGTAATATTAATTTATGAATTGGAAGATTATCGTTAGCGTATTTGTCACGATTTTTTTGGCAGAACTGGGGGATAAGACACAACTGGCGTCTATCCTTATGACCAGTAAGACAAACAAACCCGTGCTGGTCTTTGTCGGTACTATGCTTGCATTTGCCGTAGTTACCGTTATCGGAGTTAGCGTAGGTTCAGTCATAACGAAATTTTTGCCCATCAGTTTTATTAAGGTGGGTGCAGCGGTCGCCTTCATTATCATTGGCATCCTTATTCTTGTCGGTAAAATCTGACATGGCTGAAAAACATCAGATAAATCACTCACAACGTGTTGGAAAGGTGGCAAACCTGGTAATTTTTCTGGGGATACTTGGTATTATCCTGAGCATTCTGGCATTAACCGTTAGTCATGGACTTGCTCAGCGCGGCTACGGGTTTAGCTATATTACCATAGGATTATTTATGATAGGGCTCGGATATGGCATCCGTTACCGGTATAAATATTGTCTTTATGCGGCAATAGGTCTGTTTGTAATTCTTTCGTGTAATTTTCTTTTCAGAATCTGTATACATTACACTACGTATCTCACCTTTCGGCTGACCTTATGTGTCTGGGTGTCCTTTCGTCTCATCCAGTCTGTTCCCTCCATGCAGATGCTTATTGCAACGAATACCCTGCCGAATAAGAACAACCGTTTTATGGAACTTTTATTAAAACAAAAACGCTTATGACAATTCTGGAAGAGATTTACCGGTATAAGTTGCTTGAGGTCGCCGAAAATAGAAAGCGGATTCCCGTTGAGGTGTTGAAAAGTAACCTTCAAGAAAACCGAAAGACAAAAACCTTTGCTCGGGCATTAAAATCGGACACAGGTATCAGTATCATTGCGGAAGTCAAAAAGGCTTCCCCATCTCTGGGTATTATCAGGAATGATTTTGATCCGGTAGGAATTGCCAGTCTTTACAAGGCTGGAGGCGCTTCAGCCATCTCTGTCCTTACGGACGAGAAATTCTTTCAGGGCTGTCTGTCGTATTTAACCAATGTTAAGAGGTCTGTAGATTTACCTGTTCTGAGAAAGGATTTTATCATTGACCCCTATCAAATTTATGAGGCAAGATCTGCCGGGGCTGATGCGATACTGCTCATTGCCGCGCTCCTCTCAGGAGAGGAAATCCAGTGTTTTCTGGAACTGGCAGAAGAGTTGGATATGGACTGCCTGGTTGAAATCCATTCAGAGACGGAATTACAAAAAGTCCTGCAGACAAACGCCACGATTGTTGGGATAAACAATCGTGACCTTGCAACATTTAAGACCGATCTGGGAACTACCCTCCGGCTAAGACCTATGATCCCTGAAGGGAAGATTATTGTAAGCGAGAGTGGAATCAAATCACGGGAGGATGTGAGAAAACTGATCGATATCGGTATCCATGCTATTTTAGTCGGTGAAACCTTAATGAAAAGTGAGGATATACCAGCCAAACTCCATGAACTTTTAGGGATACCATAGGCATTACAGTTGGGCATCCAGCGCCATTTTTAAGTCCTTCTTTGATTTCACGCCTATCATTTTGTTCACGACCTGTCCATTTTTAAACAGGATAATCGTGGGTATTGCAGTAATTCCAAAATTGGCAGGGGTATTGTTATTCTCTTCCGTGTCCATTTTTCCTATCTTAGCTTTTCCTTTGTATTCCTTCGCCAGTTCGTCGATCACAGGGGCAAGTTGTCTGCAAGGGCCACACCAGGCCGCCCAGAAATCTACTAAAACCGGGATATCTGATTTTAATACCTCTGCATCAAAATTTGCATCTGTTATTACGACAACATCTTCAGACATATTCTTCTTCTCCTTTCTCCATCTTTACCTTTGTCTGATAATTTGCGCTCACAAAAAGATTGCAATGACATTCTCCATTACGCTCAATTTCTTCAACATGATAAACACAGGGACAAATGATCTTTTTGTCTCTTTCCATATCGCCGGTAACCAAACGGCATGGACAGTACGCGTGTCCGAACTTGACCTTACGCACCAGTAGACCATTAACTACCCTGTCTACAATCTCTGTATCCGGATTTAGCTTGTAAGAACTATAAGTTACGTAATCGTCAATTATCTTGCGGATTCTTACTGCTTCCTGTTCATTGTTGCCATACATAAACGCCCGTTCCAATGTATTATCTTAATTTTACCTTAATCGTATAGAAATTTTCATTTTATTCAAGCGGTTTTCAGGATGGTACAAACTGTACGGGCGTATTTGCTATACGCCCGTACGTTTGTCTGTGCCTATCTTAATTTATAATTGTAAATAATCCTCTGAAAATACACAACGACCGGCAATTATATTTTATGCAGTTGGCATATTTCAAGGAAAAATTTGCTATGATTTGTATAAATGTTTATCAAAACAGTATATAGTAAAGATACCAATACTATTACCGTTCATTATCCAGTATCCAGTTTGCAAACCCTTTTTATCTGTTTTGGTTTATATTGATGTGTTTTGGTGGAATATGCCAAATAATTTTTTGATGGTTTCCACATACCGGTATCCCCCACCATTCTTTGCCTCCTGCTTTGCAACTTTTGCTGGATGATGGAGGAGTTTGTTTATGGTTCTTTCCATGGTATACACAACCTGCTCCCAGTCGCCAATATCTATGTTTTTTAGCTTCGGTCTTAAGCGCTCTAACTCTTCTTTCCCGACCGTATGAAAATGATTACGCAACTGGGTTATTGCTGGTTCTATCTTCATTTCTTCAAGCCTTGCCATGAAATGTTCCACCTCTCCTTCGACAATAGCACGGCATTTTTCTACTTCCCTGGTTCGTTCATCAATATTCTGGTTCACAACAGACTGCAGGTCATCAATATTGTAGAGATAGACATTATCAATATTGGCAACATCGGGTTCAATATCCCTGGGGACAGCAATGTCTATGAGGAACATGGGATTACCCCTTCGGTGCCTGATAGCTTCTTTTACCTGTTCTACATGGATTACATAATGGGGAGCCGAGGTTGAGCTGATAATAATATCAGCTTTTGCAAGGTATTCGCCCAGTAACTCATATTTAATGGCCTGACCCTGGAAGGCATTGGCAATCTCCTGGGCGCGTTCAAAGGTACGGTTCGCAACCACGATAGTACGCGCCCCTTCCTCGTAGAGATGTTTTAACAATAGCTCGCACATTTCACCGGCGCCCACCACAAGGACCATTTTGCCGGTGAAATCCTGGAATATCTTTTCAGCAAATTCAACGGCCACAGAGCTTATAGAAACCTTCCTCTTTCCAATGGATGTGCTGGTATGTATGATTTTTGCAACATTGAGCGCCTGCTGAAACAACTGGTTCATAACCTTTCCGGTGGCCTCTTCCATGGACGCCATGGTGTAAGCCTCCTTGACCTGCGAAAGAATTTGAGACTCGCCCAGTACCATAGAATCAAGACTGGCAGTAACAAAGAAAAGGTGGTTCACGGCGCGATCGTCTTTATAGTGGTACATAAATGGAGAAAAACTGCCTGGCTCAATTTTGTGAAAGTCGGCAAGGAATGAAAAGACGTCTTCCACGTTAACAGTCCCTTCCATGGACGACACATATATCTCCACACGGTTACAGGTTGATAAAATTACGGCCTCTGCCGTCTGATGTCTGTGGAGGAATAATGATAAGGCGGTGGGAATATTACTAGCATTAAAGGCCAACTTCTCCCTGACCTCTACCGGAGCCGACTTATGATTAAGTCCAACAACCAGAATACTCATATCCGAACCCCTGTCTAACTTAGTCTATATGGTATTTGAACCTGTCAACAACAAAACAATACCCAATGCAACAATTTGGTTTTTTGAAAACACTAAGAGTTGTAAATGTCTTAGCGGTAATTATATACATTATATACATTGACAATTCGTAAATTGCCACCGCAGTACATAAATAACCGCATCATTATCTGAATTTTTCAAAAAAACTAAACTGTTACCACCCTCTGTATAATTCTTTTTGATTGCAGACGCTCAGCCCTGAAGTTACTGCATATTCAGAATCTCGTTGCGCGTTTGTTCGCTAACCCTCTGAAAGGCGTGTTTGGAACCCATAAAGAAGGTGCCAATAAAAGTAAAAAGCACCAGACAAAAGCCGGCGATAGTCAATAAAGCGATCCTGGTGCCATGAAAAGACGCAACGAGCCTCATATGTAACAGCGCCGCATAAATGAGCCAGGTGGCAAGACCCAGGACAACCTTATAATCCAGGTACCATAGTTCTCCTAAAATATTCTGCGTCCTGACCCAAAATGTACCAAACACAAGTCCAAGCGTAAGTAACGGAAAGCCAAAAGAAATCGTCTTCCACATAAGCTTGTCGATTCCTTCCAGCGAAGGCAGTTTGCTGAAAAGCGGACCAAACAGTTTGTGTTTTAGTTGTCTCTGCTGCGTGAGATACATGACGCTCAGACTAAAAGATATGGTGAAAGCAGCATAGCCTATAAATATTGGTATGATGTGCGCTATGAGCCAGAAATTCTGAAGGCTCACGGTGATTAATAGATTTCCCCCGTCAAATGTGAGCGCCCACAAGGAGAGCGCTGTGACAACCGGCATTAAAAATGTATCCAGAGATGGTAATTTGTACAGATAATCCAGGTTGATATACACGAAAAGAATGCACCACAGTAAAGACACGAAGGATTCATAGACGTTTGTTATAGGGATATTGCCTGATTCGAGACCGAGGAATACCAGGAAACCGCTGTGGATAAAAAACCCCATCATCATCGACCACTTGGCTACTTTTTTGTTAAAAAAATCGGGTTTAATAATGGAGCCAACCGACCACACAGAAGAAATAAAATAGAGTAGTATGGTAATAATAAAAGGAATATGCGACATAATCATAGGTAGATAAGTGTAAAAGATAAATATTCATTAATCAACCAAATTTTTAAAACATTGTTTTTCTGGCAACCAATGCACTAAGGATTTTTTTTGGTTGACAAAAACTCCATTGTCCGATAACCTTAACTAATCAGAAAAGTCAGAACATGTAACGCAAATTTATGCCGCTAATATGCAAAATGCAAAGGTAAGGTTACGCCATACGTATTAAGTTAAGTTAAGCTAAGTACCCTAAAAATATCACTAACCGCTTAATATAGCCATGAGGGAACAAATCTGTAGCGCAGGCTTCCAGCCTGCATAAGCAGAATAAAAGAAAACTTGGCCGGCTCGAAGCCTGCGCTTACTTTTTAAGCAAACATCGCTTAACTTAACACGTATTGAGTAATCCCGTCCCTGTATAATGGATAGCGCTAAATTATTTTTTGAAGATACCAAATTATCCCTGATTTTTGTTGAGGAATTTTTATGACAGAAATAAAGAAAATAACAAAGAAGACAAGCATCGGAGATGTGATCAAGCAATATCCGGAAACGGAGGCCGTTGTAAAAAAATATTTCGGAGCAGGTTGCTTTACGTGCCCGGGTTCAAAGACGGAAGACATTGCCTTTGGCGCTGCCATGCATAATATCGATCCGGAAGTTATTATCAAGGAACTGAACGAAGTTATTGAAAAGAAAAGAGTTAACCAGTAAATAAAAAAGGAGAATTCAGATGAAGGAGAGAGTGGAAGAGGCGCTAAAACATATCAGACCTGCATTACAGGCCGATGGAGGAGATATTGAGTTGGTTGATATTCAGGGCGGGGTAGTAAAGGTACGGTTAAGGGGGGCATGCGGGTCATGTCCAAGCGCCCTGATGACATTAAAATATGGCGTAGAGGAACGTCTGAAAGAAGAGATTCCTGAGGTAGAATCCGTCGAACTCGCTTAGTTCGACGCTAAGGAATCTCAAAGCTGCGGCTCAATGCGGAGCGACAAGGCTCGCCGCTCCGCATTGAGTTGCCTGGGGGGGTTAATGGCAGACGGCAATATTGCTTTTCATCATAGAACCTCTGCAATAAACATAAGTGGTTTTTGGAGTTTAATTTTCATTTTTCATTCAAATTTCACATCGGGGAGTTTCTGAATGAGTTTAGTATTGGGTCCCATACATCATTGGATGTACGGAAAGATTAAAACTACGGAGGGGAGGGAATCCGCTATTGTTTCTGCATTTAAGGCAAAGTACGGCGCAGAAGCGGATAAAATCCTTGAACAGGTTTACAAAAAATATCCAAAATCAGATGTTAATAAACCCCTGGAAGAACTCCTGGCCAATAAACCTATACATCAGGGAATTCAAAATCTCATTGTAGAAGCAGAAACACGTGAAGCAGCCACGGTTGCAGCCTTCTGCGCCAGGTATAGCGATGCGGCGTCGGTTGCCGCAGATGCCGCCCGTAAGCATGGCATTAGTTGCGGTAAAGAGGCCGTCCGGAGCAAGGGGTTATCTGCAGCAGATTGTAACAATACCTCAAAGGCCTTTGAGGTACTGGGAGACTACCTCTGTGACGGAATGCCCTGTGACCGGGGCGCGCAGGTGGTAGCGGATTCTGAAAAAAACACATCCTGGGACCACGAAAGTTGCGTTCATGAACCGTACTGGAGGGATTCAGGAGCCGACTTTCTGACAATGTGCAACATTATCAATGAATGGATTGCAGGGTTTGGTGAAGGAATAAATCCTCAGATTTCATACAAAAGAGAAAAGGCCCTCGCAGCAGGCGACTCCTCATGCCTGAGCAACTTCAAAATAAAAAGTTAGCATGTCGGAACGTTATGCACGGCAGACATTATTCTACGGCATCGGCAATCATGGGCAAAAGATACTTATGCAGAAGAATGCCGCGCTTGTCGGCTGCGGCGCGCTGGGTTGCACCTCTGCCAATCTTCTCGTCCGTAGCGGGGTGAGGCGCTTAAAAATTATCGACCGCGATTATATCGAAGAAAGCAACCTGCAGCGCCAGTCTTTATTTGACGAAGAAGATATCAGTAAAAACCTTCCAAAAGCTGTCGCCGCCCAAAAAAAACTTCAGAAAGTTAATTCCTGCGTTCAGGTTGAATCATTCACCGCAGACCTTAACCCATCCAATATTGAAACCCTCTTAGACAGCGCGGACATTATTATTGACGGCACCGATAACTTTGAAACGCGTTTCCTGATTAATGATTATTGCGTAAAAAAGGAAATACCATGGATTTACGGCGCTTGTATCGGAAGTATGGGTTTGACCATGAACATTGTCCCGTCAAAAACCCCCTGTCTCCGGTGCGTACTCGAAGATATCCCGCCCCCTGGCGCCATTGAAACATGCGATACGGCTGGAATTATTGCGCCCATTGCCAGCATGATCGCCTCCGTTCAGGTAGCAGAGGCGTTAAAAATCTTAACTGGCAATTTCGGAACCTTAAGTAAGGGGCTTTTAAAGATCGACCTCTGGCGTAATGAAATAAAAAGGATACATGTGGAAGATATCCGGGAAAAGTCCGATTGTATTACTTGCAGGCAACACAGATATGAATTCCTGTCGGAAAAGACGTATTCGATGACAACCGCCTTATGCGGCAAAAACGCCGTCCAGATTTTACATCCAGACGGGTCAAAACTCGACTTAAAGAGGCTTGCAGTACGATTGGAAAAATCGGGAAAGGTATCTTTTAATAGCTTTTTATTAAGACTGAAGACAGAAAAGTATGAGCTAACCGTCTTCCCCGACGGACGTTCGATTATTTCGGGCACAAATGATACTTCACTGGCAAAGGGTCTTTACGCGAAATATATAGGAATGTAAATATTGCAATTTCAAAGCATAAGCAATGTTACGGAACTACGGACAATATCCTGCGTGTCTGTATCGCCATTGGTATTACTCTGTAAAAACTTCTTTTTTGTAACAGTTTAGCTTTTTAAAAATTTCCGGTAATGACGCGCTTATCACACGCTGTAGCGGCAATTCATGAATTGCCGCTACATAATTACAGCCAAGACATTTACGACTCTCAATGCTTTCAAAAAAACCAAATTGTTACCATAAATAAAATTGGGGCGGTTTACGCCCCAATTTTATGTCGCTCAGTATGGTCTCAATTTCACAACCGGCCTGATTTACCACGTCACTGTAATCGTATCGGACATGGCGTTGCCCGCATCGTCCGTGGCCGTCACTGTAATGATATTTTCGCCTCTTAATAAGGTTATCCCTGATATCGACCAACTTGCGGTTCCGCTGGCCACGCCGTTTCCACCCCTGTTATTCCGCCACGTAACTCTTCTTACACCGCTTGTAGCGTCTGAGGCATTACCACCAAGGTTTATTTTGTTCCCTTTGTTTATATAGGTATCGCTGGTCGTAGGACTGGTAATAGCCACAGACGGGCGGGTCATATCCAGTACAATGGAGTCGTTTACCGTAACCGACACATTTCCGGCGGCGTCCCTATACCAGACATACACCGTCTTGCTGCCGTCTCCGCTGCTAAGCGTATAGGGGACGGAGGCGCTGAAACTAGCTGACGAAGAAATCGCAACCCATCCGGCATCAGACGCCAGCGGCGCCTGCGGAGCGGCTGATAGGTAATACCCAGTCACACCTCTATCGTCAGTTGCAGAAAGGGATAGCGTAACTGATGCGGCGCCGGTGTACGTATTATCATTGTTAATACATATTGAACCAAGGGGCGCCGAAGTATCGGCAGTTGTGAGATAGATGTTAATCATAGCGGTGTTCACATTATTCGCGCTGTCTCTGGCCGTTACCGTTATGGTATTCTTGCCCTCCATTAAGCTTATGCCGGAGATCGTCCAGTTTGTCGTTCCGCTGGCCGCGCCGCTCCCCCCTCTGTCGCTTTCCCACGTTACGCTCGTCACGCCACTGGCGACATCGGAGGAATTGCCGCCAAGGTCTATAGCGCCGGAAGTAGTTTTGTAATTCGGATAGCGGGTAGGACTGGTAATAGTTACCAATGGAACGGTTGCATCCAGAATAATGGAGCAACTGGCGGTGTTTGATACGTTTCCGGCAGCATCCTTATACCAGGCATACACCGTCTTGCTGCCGTCTCCGCCGCTCAGCGTATAGGGGACGGAGGCGCTGAAACTCGCTGACGAAGAAACCGCAACCCATCCGGCATCAGACGCCAGCGGCGCCTGCGGAGCGGCAGACAGGTAATACCCAGTCACACCAACATTATCTGAACCTGAAAGCGTCAGGATAACATTAGCAGTGTTGGTATAGGAATTACCGCCGTTAATGCTTATTGAACAGTTTGGCGCTATAGTATCCAATGTAGTGAAGGACATCTCATTCCCGTAACTGGTTCCGGCGTCGTTCTGCGCTACTAACCGATAGTAATAGGTCGCTGCGGTCGATAACCCGCCAAGGCGAAAAGTTACCGCCGTGTCATTAGACCCGCCGATACTCTGTACCGGCGATTTATTGTCATACGACCCGCCCCTTAGCCCGTATTCAAACCATGCCGTTGTTGACAACCCGCTGGCATTCGCCGTGCCATTCAGCACAGCGGCGTCCGACGTCGTATTTGTCGCCGACCCTGTTATCGCTTTCGGCGCGGCGCCATAGCTCACTGTAATTGTGGCAATGCCCGTATTACCGGCCTCATCACGAGCTGTTACCGTAATTACATTATCCCCGCCTGATAACTTTATACCGGAGACTGACCAGCTGGTCGTTCCGCTGGCAACGCCGCTTCCTCCCCTGCTGCTGCTCCACGTCACCCTGCTTACTCCGCTTGTGCTATCTGAGGCGCTGCCCCCCAAACTTATCATATCATTTGCGCTCGTATAGGCGGCGTTGGCGGTTGGACTCGTGATTGCTATAAGGGGGTTTGTCGCATCCAGCGTAATGGAGTCGCTTGCGGTATTTGACACATTACCCGCAGCGTCCTTATACCAGACATATACGGTCTTCTTGCCATCGCCGCCGCTGAGGGTGTATGAAACGCTGGCGCTGAAACTGGCAGTGGCCGGCACCGTGGTCCAGCCTGCCGATGACGCCAGCGGCGCAGATGAACTGGAAGAGATGTAATACCCCGTCACCCCCACATTGTCGGTGGCCGAAAGATCTAGAGTAACAGAAGCAAACCGGGTATAGTCATCGCCATTGTTAATCGTTACGGAACAATTTGGGCCTATTGTGTCCGGCGTGGTAAACGACATCTCGTCTCCATAGGAAGTCCCGGCGCTGTTCTGCGCCGCCAGGCGGTAATAATAAGTCGCTGCGGTTGATAAGCCGCTGACGCTAAAGTTTACCGCTGTATCGTTCGATCCGCCGATCGTCCGCGTTGACGATTTACTGCTGTATGAGCCGCTCGCTACTCCATACTCGAACCATGCCGTTGTCGACAATCCGCTGGCATTCACAATACCGTTTAACGTCGCAGCGTCCGACGTCACATCTGTCGCCTCCCCGGTTGTAACCTTTGGCGAGCCGCCTGCCGATAAGGTAAAAATATATCCATTGCCTTTAACCTGGCCATTTGCAGAATCTACAGCAATGCTGATCCCATTCTTTAGCCGTATCTCGTCGCCAAGGATATCGAAGTCCGCGCTCCCATCCTCGGCCTCCTCGAAATAGCCATTCACCCGCCTTACTGAGTCTACCTTCTCGCCGGCTCTGAGTTTTATCGCCCCGTTTGCTGTTAAAAACACGGCAAAGAGCTTGCCGCTCTTCGGGTGACGTGAATACATGACGTCGCTGCTGATATAACCGTTTGCGCTTTGATATACGCTGCCATTCCAGGAACGGTAGGCGAGGGGGACATTATTTAAGTTGTCCCAGTTCGGGATGCATCTTACTAATTTAAGTCTGGGATAAACCTCTGTAATGCTCCGGAAGTCCGGCATTGTATATTTACCGCCTACTCCCCATCTTCCAAACCAATTATACCATGACCCGTTTGCAGCAGCTAGTCCAGCAATTGATCTGTTAACTGACTCTCCGACTTCACTTCTTTGGCAGTTACCTGTATCTGAATAAGAAAAATCTCGAGTATAATCAGGAGGCATCTTGACGCCTGAATTGAAGTTATTTGAATTTGTAATAAAATCCGTTGTTGCTGATTCGCAAGGCATAAAATCAGGTGTCAATTCATCTCTGTCATATCTATCCTTTATTTGATATATGAACTCATCCCGTACATTTGCGCCGTATAAAACCCACGGTTCGAATATCAGCTTAGAGTTAGGGAATTCCTGCTTCATCCGCACTTTCAATGTTTTCAAAAATGCGGCAAAACCATCTTCA
>JABRVT010000083.1:0-7758 GCA_040048245.1 Candidatus Brocadia sp. | reverse complement strand
CTATCGTTCGGAAAATTCCGAACGACAAAAGTCATAAGTCCTTATTTCTCAATGGTCGCACTTTCAAAATCATTCGGATTTTCCGAACGATTCAAATCCTTCACCGTCGATAAAGCCCCTTTTCCCGTGTCTTTCATCTATCACCCTCTATCGGTAAGAAAATTCTTACCAACAAAAGTCATAAGTCCTTATTTTACAATGGTCGCACCTTTGAAATCGGTAAGATTTCTTTACTAATTTGCAATGTTATCAGACGTTGTTTGTGTTTTTTGATTTATTCCTTAAAGCCCCTGTTTCTATCTCTTTCATAGATTCAGGGTTGAACCCTTGAACCTTGAACCTTGAACCGTGAACCGTGAACCCTGAACTTCGCCTTAAACGCCGGCTTCCAGCCTGCGCCATGCCTGGTATTCACCCGGGAATGCCTGGATTGGTCTCATTTCCACCTTTTTTCCTTCGTCCGCCACAAGCACGGCGCCGTTGATTATTATCCCGAGCAGCCAATATCCATTCCCCCGCCATACAAAAATGTCCCCCGTCTGCTCATAGTTTTTTTTGATTTCGACAAACCCGTTTTGTTGCAGTATATCCGGGGGGTTGCCATTCTTCTGGTAGGCCCTCAATGCGGTTTTCAGGGATTTCCATTCCACCGCGATGGGAATCGATATGCCGTAGTAGATGCGGATCGCCTCCAGGGTTAGCGTAGTACAGTCTATCTTCCCCCATTTAAATTGTTTCCCTATCTGTCGTTCCGCCCACCGTATCAAATCAATGCGTTTATCCATAAAAAAAGGGTTCCAGGTTCAGGGTTCCTGATAGCTGATAGCTAACCGCTGACCGCTGATAGCTGATATATGCAGGCTGGAAGCCTGCGCTACTACGCCGTTATAAATTTTTTAAGAGTCTCTTTCAAATCATTATAAATGCGGATGGGGAATTCAATTTCGCCTTTATTAATCTCAATTATTGCCTCATCCATTTTTTCCCTTATATATCGATATACATACCCCTTGCAATAATTCCTCTCAATCTGCGCTACGATCTTCGGGGCAATTTCTTTATATTCGACTGCAACAGATTTCTCCATCTCATTATCCCTGAAATTACGCAGGGTTTCCAATATCGGGTGTGTCTTTGGCACAACACCACACATCGTAGTAAAAGTAAGCGCAGCCCAGAAGAAGCATCCACCTCCGCCGCCACTCTTCGCCTCGAGCTTGCCCCATCTTAGCGGTTTATTCACGAGCTTTGGTATCTGGTCAAAGAGCAGGCTGTCGGGTTCATATTGGTGATGGCTGCTCACATTGGTTTGTAATCCTACCGCCGTATCCGTAATGGTTAATCGGTTCTCCACCTTGAAGACAATGTCAAATCGTTCCGATACCCCTTTTGAGTTTTTCACCTCAAAATTAGAGACCATTTTCCCCCGGAAGAAGATGTCGTATAGGGGATCGCACACAATCGATCCGTTATTGATATACCCTCCCCAGAATGTGACATTTCTCGCAGCATACGCCTTCGTGAGTAATGTCGCTAAAAATGATGGCTCTACGCCCGAAAATGTAAACTCAACGCCGTTTCCTCTAATGTCTCCCGTTTCCATGACGACATCGAACTGCAGAATTGCCCCGATCCCTAACCATGTCTTATTGTCCCAGGAAATATCAAATGCAGCCGTTGTGAGATATAAAGGATATTTTACATCATAGGTGCCTGTTGTTGGCGCATTCGGGTTAAACGAAACGGGAACGGTGAAATTGTCATTATCAACTTTCGTGATGGTGTAGTCCTCGCCTGCATATTCAAGTGGTAAGTCAATGGTAATCTTGTCGCCCGTCGATAGCCCATGTCCTGTTGACGTTATCTTAATGTCAGCCCCCGATTGTACGATATTGGAGATTCTGTAGATGGAATCAAAGTCAAATTTCACAAAATATATTATTTGCGCATTTGTCGATTCGGACTGTGCTTTTGACTCGCTGGTAAGAGAGCGGTGTTCCGGTAACTGTACCGGGGTATCAGCGCTATATCCGGTAACAAGTCCGGGCGTGAAATTAACCGTTGCCTCTCCATTTGCATCTGTGGTTACATCGCCAGCTGTTACCGTGTATTCCTGAGTATTATCAGCAACACGGAATTTGTCGCCGATATAAAATATCTTTGTGTTCGCCGTAAGTTTATATACAACGATTTGTGTAGCGCCCTGCAGCGCCGATGTCTTTATATACGCCCTCATGGACACTCCCTGAATTTCAGCACCAGCCCCGCATATAACTTCCCACCTTCGCGGCTCGGCGGTTCGATATCTTCCGTAATTACCGCACGGAATTTTACGCCGCTAAAGGTGATTGATGCGCCGTTACCAGGGCTATTACCCGCCAGTATCGGCGGGAATATCTTTATCGATGTTGCGTTTGGCGCGGGCATTGTCTCCGCTATGGTATATACCAGATTCAATCCTGCAATCTTTATAAAGTCGCCGTATTTCAACACCTTATTTAATGTGCTCGTGACGGTTAACGTCGAGCCCGTCTGGCCCGCGCCGTTTATCACCATACTACCCGTTATGGGGTCGTTGACCGGTTTCTGTTTATCCAGATGGACGATTTCAAATATCGTTCGATTCCATAACAGATTGTTAATATACTCAAGGAATTCATGGACAAGTGGGTCTCTGGTATGCATGAGCGAATAGACCTCCTCCCACGTTCTGCCCACCTGCACGGCGCTACGGAATTGTCCTTTGCCGGTATGCGACCACGACTCCAGACCCGGCGGGAATTTCGGCCATGTGATGGAAGAAGGGTATATTAGTCGATTGAAGTCCGCCACAATCAAGCCTCCCGGATTCGCTTGCTGAAGTTGCGACTACTACGGATACCTTTTGAGACCATTTCCTTGATTCTTCCTTCGTTCTCCCTGAAGAAACGGTCGGTATCCCTGCCGTCTATAGCAGACACGTTGAATTGCACCGTTTGCTGGACAATCACCGTCTCGCCAAACGGTTGTCCTGAATTAAGCTTGTCGAGCATATCGACGCCCTTTCTGCTCACCACATATTCGCCCCGCTGCAGTATGGCCGGCACTTCATCGTAAGCAAGCCCTCCAATATGGAACCTGGGGATATAGCCCCCCTGGTGCACCATTATTGGTGGTGCCAATGGCGCAAAGAAACCAGATATACCGCTTATTATCCCCCGCACAATCAATTGCGCCAGAATTTGAGAGATGGCTTGCTGGATTGACATCAAAAAGTTTTTGAAATAATCCCCCAACGATTTCAGCTTACCCTGCATCGCATCAAATGAAATGTTTGAGAAGAAATCCTCCATCGCGCCTGCGGCAGCCCTTGCCATATCCGTACCGTATTCAAATGCCGTCTTCGCGTTGTGGATATATTCCTGGAATCCGAATTTTGCCCCTTCCGTGAATGTGCCTGTCTGTTTTTTGAGTTCGAGATTGAGGCGGATAAGCGCCTCACGGGTCTCATTAATTGCGTTTATTTGTGCGTACCAAGATGCTGGGTCTTTTTCTTTATCTAAATTAACCAGATATTCTTCCTGGATTCTCTTTAATTCCCTGTACAACTCTACCCGTCTTTGTATTGCATCAGACTTCGATATCTTGAATTCCTGTTCCGCCAGGTCAATCTGTTTTAGTTGCAGGCTTATCTCCGCTTCTCTTGCAGATTGTATTTGCGCCAGATAATCTCGATAGGCCTTTTCCCGCCGATTAAGACTATCGATAATCTCCTGACCCGCCTTATCCACAATCTCGACCATATTTTGTTCATTGTCTACAAACTTCCTGCGCTGCTCGTCGGCGATAATCCGTGGCGCAGGTTTTTTGTTATCCTGATATTCAGGCGGGAAGGCAAATTCCAGTTGCGACGCATTTGTTGGGGCATTCTTGATCAGGCGCTGTGTTTCGGAAAGCGCTTGATTATATCCTAATAGACTATCAACGGCATTGCCTATAATCTGTGATCCTTCATGTATCTTTTGCCAGAGAAACGATACCGGAGAGAGCAGCCATGTTGCAGCATCAAACATGTCCCGGAATTGCTGGATCAGAAAACTTATAGGCCCTACGCCGTTTTGTATATCATGAAACATCTGATTGAGGGCAGGAATTAGCATCCGGCCTATTGCGATTGATACCTTTTCTACTTCCTGTTTTAATTGTGTAAAATTATTCATCAGTTCTCCAGAAGCCTTTGCAAGTTCGTTATCAAATACCACTGATACGTCTTGCGCCCCCCGTGCAATATCGTTCAGAACCGGGATAATATCGGCCCCGCTACGGCCGAAGATTTGCATCGCCAGAACCATCTTGTCTTCACCGTCTTCGATCTCGGAAAAGCTCTTTGCTAGGTCGCGAAGAATCTGGTTGAGCGGTTGCGCGGTTTCTATTCCAAGCGCATTGAACATCATTCGGGCGTCACCCGCCTTTTCTTTTGCCTCTGCGAGATTGCGGGAAAGCGCCCCTATTGCTAGCGTCATTTCACCAAGGCCCACATTTGACAGCTCGGCGACAGATTTCAGACGATATAGCTCCTCAACGCCGATGCCGGTCTTCTGACTCATCTTCAAGAGTTCATCGCCGACCCTTGCCGTACTGAGCGCCGCCACATCAAGCGCCTTCCTGGCGCCGTTCCAAGCAGCCTGGAACGAATAATTCCATACTGCGAATTTTGCTGCAAAACTCTGGAATGATGCTGTAATCTCCTGGAGCGCCTTACGGGTGTCGTTGATGCAACTGATGATTAATTCTACTCGTTGACTCATAATAAATATTCCTGAGCTCTGACAGGGTTTGAAACCCCATCAGAGTTAATATTGACTTATCAATATCTCTTTGTTATATATTAAATACTCTTTAACTCTTAAACTCATTAACTCATATGGAAGCTATTTTATTTCTTATTGCCCTTGTTTGCGCATTGCGTTCACACTATGCATGCAAGCGGGCATTTGATAGATACTCATATCAACCCAGAGTCAAAATTGCCTACCAGAAGCCATTATACACGCCTGCTGGCCAGGAGAGTTCCTGGCTGGGGCCGATTGTTATCGGCATTCTTATACTTCTGGTGCATTTCCTGACGTAGGGGAATCTCTACAATTTTGGCACGCCCATTCCAGATATTCCGCATACTCAAACTGGCACAACTTCTTCCGGCCTGCCGTGCATTTCTCCTGCGCCGGTTTTTCCCCGTTATCGTCTTTAACCCCCAGGAACGCCAGCACGGCCTCACGGAATACCATATCGCGCATACAATGTTTCAGATATGGCTCGCACTCGGCGAGGGTATATCCCCATAGGATTTCGTCTCGTTTGGTGATATCGCCATGCGTGAGGATGACGCAGAGTTTGTCAATCCAGTTTCCGTCATGTCCTGCGGTATGAGTTTTTGCATCATTCCCGACAGCCTGTTCAAAAGTAACGGCATCGGGTTGCATGCGAAAAAATCTTCAATTATCTGGAATGTCGATTCTGGCGAAATCTCAAACTCGATTTGAGATGCAAGGGCGCCAATATCTTTCTCCCGCAGGGGCTTGCCCTCTTCTATAAGCACAATGGCAAGGGCATAGGGCAATTTATCGCCAAAGGCCGACACAATCTCCCGGATATCAAAATCCTGTGGAACCTTTAAGTCTTTCAGCAGATCGAGAAGCTGACGCCACTGACCAAGCACAAGCGGTTTCTGGATATAGGTCTTTCCACCGATCAGGTATCTATACATGAACCCTCCTTCCTATAGCTGAAAGCTGACAGCTGATTATGCCGCATACGTGGCCACCTTGTTTGCCACCTGCGCCCAGATGGATCCATACGTGTCGTCTTCCAATACCGCAATATCGCCCGCCTCGGCGATCACCTTGCCGCTTACACTGAGCGGTGCCTTGAGGACATTACAGCGCGGGAAAACGAGGCCAACGGAATAATTCTTGCCCGTTTCAAATTCCGCGCCCACAGCATTGATCCGGACGCCGAAGTATTCGTTGTCGATCATATGCCGCTGCAGGATATAATCCCTCGCCTCACGGTTGAGTTTGAGGATTTGCTGTCTGCCCTGCCTCAGGATGTAGTTCGCATAAGTATCATTCCCGCCGATGCGGAATTCCACGAGCATCTGGTTGTTAAGGGAATATTCTACCGACTCAATCTCCGCGCTGAGCGTGCGCCCGCCAACAAAACTTGTGCCGTTCCATGTGCCCCCAACTACCAGGACCAGGCCGGCGGTTCGTAGTGGCGGTTCAATCACACGGGATGGGAATATACCCCAGGCGGGCTCTGTCGGCATATACATTACTTCATATGTAGTCGACGTAGCTGCGCCCCCAGGCGGATTAATTGTGATTACCGCCGGTGTTGCGCCCGATACGGCCGTATAGGTCACTTCCTGCCATTCATTCGTTGCCGGCACCCTGACGCGGATGCGGTGCACATTGTCCAGGCGCTCCTCCGCAGTACCGCCGTGCACTGCGTTGGACGCAAGCGTAAGAGTGGTGGCGTTGTAATTCGCTTGCACGGACTCCGTTGTCACATTGTCTGTATATTTGCCGGTGCCCTTGATTCCCAGCGATATCTTTGCCCATGCGTCCTTTTCAAACGTGGCCGTTAGCGTATCAATTACATTAGACGCAAACCGCCGCTTAAATATTGTCTTTCCAATGCGCATAGCTGCCGTAAACGTCGGGTTGTCGATATTGCTCGTTGGGGTAATGGTGTGCCTGTATCCTGTGCCCCACGAAGCCGTGCTGATAGACCCCAGCCCGTAAGCCAGTCCAAAGGCAAAGTGCTGCGCCTGCGCCTTGGGGAAATCAAGTGTCCCTTCACTAAGAGAACCTAGGTCGTACACGGTGTCAGGTTCTTCCTTGCCTGTTAATTCGCTTTCATTATTCTCCCGGCGCTTGTTTAGCTGCAGGATATTTGACCTGTCGATAAGCAACGACGTATCTAATGACCTCTCTGTATTAAGCGCTGTTTCCTTATTGTTTGCCGAAACTGCCAGTAAGTTGTAATTGGCGAGATAATTTCTGCTCATTGGCTATTACCCTCCGATATTTGTTCGCCCTCCGCATTGCCATAGGGAGAAGGAAATTCAGGTTCAAATTTGTGCCGTTCATCGGCAGGTATCTCGGTATAGACCTGCCCTGCTCTATATTTCCGACCCGCATACGGGCCTTCCATAACCTCGAAATCAGGAAAATTGGCTTTCAGTTTGTACATAGGCATACCTCCATACATGTTTGGGATTTGGAATTTGGGATTTGGAATTTAACCGTATTTGGTATTTGGCATTTTAGTTTGCCTGTGTAAACGATGTTTTGACGTCAAAGCTGTAAATACTGAACACCCTGGTAACAATCGTCGGCTCGATCCGGATCGGGTGAATAGGCTCAATATCCAGGTCAAGATCGTTATCAATCAAAACAGCCTTAAGTTCTTCTAAGATCGGGTACATGGCGGCCTTGAGCTTTTGGTCGCCCCGCAGGTCTTTTGCAATCACAATTATAGTAAAGCTCATCTCGTCGTCATATGACCTGTTCGCAGATTCATCGTAAGCCGAACCGCCATAGATCACGTAAACCGCAGGCAAAGGTATGGTAAGCTGGGATGTTAATGAGACCAAATTATCTATCTCCCCATGACCTAATTTATCCGCAAGCTCTTTTGCCCTCTGCTCATGGCTTTCACCTTGCATTAGGATAAATGGTTTGTCTATGGGATCGTGCAAAAGAGCAGAAAGTT
>JABRVT010000082.1:0-3608 GCA_040048245.1 Candidatus Brocadia sp. | reverse complement strand
GATCAACAACACGGTAAATGATAAAGACATGCATGGAAGGACATCGCATCTGAGCGAGCAGGAGTTGCAGGACCTGGTTGAATTCCTGAAGGCGTTGTAAAGTGCAGATTGATTGAACGACCCGTCGATATTACGGGTCGTTCAATCGATATAACGGTTATTTTGATAAATATTCTCTTCAACTAAGGGATACAAATGAAGATCACCTCTAAGTACCAAATCATATTACCAGTATTTCTTGTGGGTTTTGTATTGCTAAACGCCATTCCAAATAAGCTCTATGCGTGCGGGGGTGGCGGTTCGTCGCCTGATGGCATTACTCTGAAATTACGGGGAGTGAATGATCTGTCGGAGGCCGTTAAGCTAAAGGCAGCTTTACAAAAGAACGAAGCGATCAAGTGTGCAAATATCAGCCCGGACAAAACTGAGATATGTATTTCCATCCTCTGCCCGGGAGCAATTACAGAGGAGGAGATTATAAAAGCCATTCGGGATGCAGGGTGTGATGCGGCACTGCCCGATTATCTTACTTTTACTGTTGATAATATCATAAATGAATCAGACGTGAAAAGATTAAGAGAGTGCCTGGATGAACTACCTGGAGTTACAACTGCCAATATCGACCTTAATACAAGGGACGTCACCATCAACTATTATCAAGGCTGGATCAGGTTTGCCAGAAAGATAGTCAAGACCCTTGAAGACAATGGATTTAAGACTACGGTGCCCATAGACACAGTTACATTTGAGACCGAAGGTATGGCTGAGGTTGAGGCACACGACGTTCGGGCGTATCTGCTGGGAATATTCGGAGTATCAACTACGGATGTAGACATAGATACCAGCGAAGTGAAGGTCAGTTTTTACCGGGGATGGATAACTAAAGAGAAACTTGCAAAAACCATTGAAGAGCGTGGAAACACCAAGGTAAAGCGCTATCTTATGGTATCGAAAACTTCGTAGTGGAGTCGTAATGAAAAATTCGATTTTGTGGAATCTTTCAATCGAGGATTGCAGAACTTGAGTTGCTGAATCAATAAAAATCCAAAATGAAAAAGTTGTAATTGAAGCCAGCTATGAAACAATTGTTGATAGTTGATAATGGTAACCCCCATAATTTTATCGGGGATTTGTTGTGTGGAAGCGCTTGCAGATGTTTCGTATGCCAACCTGTTTCTGGCAGGAAGGGGTTATAAACCGGTTGGGGATGTCCGGGCAGAAACCCCATCGGTGATATGTTTTCCTGATGGGAATCGCATTCCTGATAACCCACTTTACTGGGATTGGTGCCGGGCTGAATCACCAGCGATAGACTACTGGCAGACATCGGGAAAAACACGCCAGAGTAAAAAGGGTGACTGTGAAGATATTCCGCTGAAATTGGGCTTCTAAGAGGCGTATATTATTTCAAACCCCTTACTAACGAAAAAAGCCATTTTGGGCAGACGGAATGGTTCTTTTTAGAAGCCCACTGGTTCTGAGTCGGCCATTTACTGGCTTTCTTTTGCCGGTTCAATCTTGCAGATTGGCATGCCAGCGAAGGGCAGGACTTCTAACGGGGAAGAGACCCGTCATGGTAAAAGACGGAAGTCATATAGCATGGAATGGAGTGGGATATGGAAACATCACCTTCTGAAGCCTATCGGCAAAGTCTACGATAAGGTAAACGAGCAACTATCCGGGTTGTAACGAACGTGAACATAGAGATAGCTTTGGAACCGATGAGAATCACTGGTCGAACTTGTCAATCATTGGCGAAGGCAAGATTTTTCTCCCAAAAACTGGCTGAAAGGGAGAAGGACAGTGGCGGGGTATCAGCGGCGACACGGATAGAAAGAGGCAATACCAACCGGGGAAAATCCTTCTTGCCCCCGGAGGAAACGACAAGAACAAGGTAAGTCTTATAAGTCGAATGACGAAGTGGGCAGACAGGCGGGGGGGTAGCGTATGAGCCCGTAGTAGTGGAGATGGTGAGTATAGAATAACCTTACTGGGGCGAAGGAGATCATCTGTATCTTACAATAAAGTTGCAAAGTTTTTTGCCTCGTTTCCATTTGATGGTTGAATCGTGGCATGTCTCCTTATCAAATGAGTGGTCAAAAAAGAATAGGCAAATATTTAATAAGTATGCTATATTTTTCAACTGTTTGGGCAGTTTTTAGAAAGCGGATTTTCATCGGGAGCGATACTTTTTCATTACCTGTTCATAAGATACTGTTTCTAATTTGCCTGACTTGTATGCTTGCCGGTGTTTTCGCACCTCTTTCGCCCATATACATTCAATATCTGGGTCTGGTTTATCCAGTTGAATAAGGATTGAATCAACGAGCTCAAACTTCTCAATATCCGACAAAGATTAAATATTTTCTATCAGTTTGTTTTTTAATAGTTGCTATAATCTTATTTCTTCTTTCGTATAAATGTTTCTATTAGCAATGTATTTGCGCCAGACGCAAATATGACGCAATTCATCTTGTTAAACTTTGCGCTCCTGCCATGCCTTTTACACGCAACTTGCCCTTCTTTTCTAAAACTTGTCATTAGCTTAAAGACCTGATTACGGGTCAAATCTCCTATTTGGCCGATTTCTTTATTACTCAAAGGTGTTCTTTCAGCAAACTCAAAACCCTAACTTTTATCACCTCTATATCAAGGGTCATATCACTTTCATACGAAATGCCTTCAACCAACATCTTATGTTCCATCCTTGTTAATTCAAAAAACCGTCCTCTGCCCTTTCCTGTAGACTTAACGACTTCCATACGCTCCAGTTCTGTCATAATCTAATCCATGGCCCTCTCTGGTCTCTGATAACAAATCTCCTGAGCATCCTGTGAAGTCATCCTTCGATGTCGCGTGAGGTAATTAATAATAAGCAAGTGGTCAACCTTAGGGTCATATCCTTTATCCGTAAGATAGGCAATCATAGATTATACCATTTGCGAAATCCTGCTGTAAGCTCACTTGCCTGGAAAATTACTTTTATTGTCTCACCGTCTTCATAATATTCAGGTTGCTCTTTGCCTTCCATGAGAAGGTTTTTAAATATTCTGGGGACACCCATATTTGACCTGTTGACAAGGCGTGTTTTCTGGAATATTTCGACCAGCTGTATATTCCGTGCCACCGGATCGTGATAAAGGATGTTCTTCGAAGTCACACCACCTATAAACATGCCCGGATTACTTATCTCAAGCCTATCTCTAAACTGTTCAACCATTATCGGCCCTGGTGTTGTAAAATCTCTGTGCAAAAAAGAATTCAATAGGACTTCTCTTAATGCCTCTATGGGGAAAACAGGATATTCGTAATGGGAAAAACCCTCTTTAATTGTTTGCACAGGATTGTTAATACTGACCAATTCAACGAGTCTGGATATTGCTGTAAGCATGCTGTTGTATCCGTCTTCTGTTGAGATTAGTTCTGTGTCAGACTTCATACGTATAATACGTATAAATAGCCATTCATAGTGAGGGATATGTTCCCTGATAGCCTCTTTTGAGCCTACTATCAACCTTAATCCAGCGATAAATTTAAAATATTAATTGAAAAATGCCATGAAAGGCTTATATTTAAGGGCAAAGAGAGGGAATAACCCATAGGAGGCC
>JABRVT010000081.1:0-7113 GCA_040048245.1 Candidatus Brocadia sp. | reverse complement strand
AGGGGAAGATGAAATTCCTCCTTCGTCTGTCATTCCGAGCTGAGCGAGGAATCTTCAAGATTTCTCCCTTCGGTCGAAATGACAATTACAGGTGAAAAATAAAAAGTATACATTGAAAAATATAAAATAAACTTTGCAATTTGCATTTTTCAATTTTCATTTTACGCTTCCGACTCGTTCAGGTTAGGGTTAATTCGTGGCTAGATGCAACTATGTAAACGTCAAAACAAAAAACGCCTTTTTCTGAAATCCTTCATCAGAAAAGGCGTTTGTAATCTGTTTATTCCTCTTATTCCTCCTTTCGCAGAGGAGGATATGTCCATTTGATAATAGCTCTTAACTTGGTTTGCAAGAATAATGCCATTCGCCTTCCCCTCAAAATTTATATGAAAATATTCAAGGGTTTGCCCATACAAACAAAAAGGTAATACTTTAGTTTTTTGAAAAACGTAAAAGGAAAAAATGGCTTTGTGACGGTCTGTAGAGGCAATTCATGAATTGCCTCTACAGACATGATAAGCGCATCATTACTGGAATTTTTCAAAAAACTAGATTGTCATACAAAATCAAATATCTTTGCCAAGTCTTTTTCTCTCAAATAAGACCTTTGGCTACTTTTTCTGCCGCAAAGACGCTAAGTGACAAAGAAAAAAATGTAACGGTTCATCCCCTCCCACCAGGGGCGGGGAATGTATTAATCGTATGCCCATGCGAATTCCATTTATGCCGTCTGGTTAAAATTTTGTTCTACAGAAAAAGACACGGCTTCACCCTCTCTCGATGGGAGAGGGTGAACTATTTATCTATATCTTTCAAAAAACTAAACCTTTACAAGTTTTTAAATTCGTAACATTTCTTTAAACCTATTGACAGATTGCAAAATAGCTGATAGCATAATAACTTGTTATTTTGTATCTGTATCAATTCCACATGAGTTGCGAGCTCATGAAAGGGTTGAATGTAGCTCCACCATTATAGTCAGGATTGGGAGGTGGTAATTACCGTGCTACAGACATGGACTTGTTCTCATAAAATATCTCATTATTGTTTCACAGCAAATATTAACCGTGGTAAATTATTACGACATTCTCGAAGTACATCAGGAAGTAAGTGCAGAAGAGATAAAACGCTCGTTTCGAACGCTTATCAAAAAATATCATCCCGATATACACAGCCAGAATAAGCTGTGGGCTGAATCAAAGACCAAGATCATCATACAGGCATACAAGACGCTCTCTGATTCTATAACACGCGAACAATACGATAAACAATACAAACATCTCTTCCAGACAAGGAGGAAACCAAGATCTTCTAAAAAAGAAGCAACCATAGACGATGATATTCAGGCACGCATCCGTATTATTTTTTTTAACCTCTTAGATGGCCATATAAATACTGCTGTCGATAATTACGAACGACTGTTAAAAGATTTTCAGAATATTGACTTTTTTGCATACTTAAATCACAGGGATTATATTGACTGCAAATTTTTACTGGCTGAGGCTTACGAAAAACTCAAAAGATATGATGTTGCCATCGAACTTTACGAATTTTTACTCGAAAGGGGAAAAGGTTCTACCAACCGCAGACATTTGCTCCACGAGATTAAGGAACGGATAAGAAACATCTATTGCCGCAACCTGGCAAGAACCGCCCCTCCTGAAAAGGCTCTGGGCTATTACGAAAAGGTGCTGAAGCTCAATTTATATAAAAACGAAAATGCCTTCATTTACAAAAAAATGGCCGAGTGCTTTCTTAAAATGGACGAATATGAAAATGCTGTAAAACACCTGAATATTGCCCTGTCGTTAAAACCAAACCTCCAGGGTGCAAACAAACTCAAGACAAAACTCAGACAACATCTCCAGAACCTTGTCATATAAACTATTAATCGTATGAATAAAGAAACCATTCCTCTGCTTACCACAAATATCCCGCAACTCAAATTATGCAACCGTGGCAAGGTGCGGGATATTTACGAAATTAATGACACCTTATTAATCATTGCCACAGACCGTATCTCGGCATTCGATGTAGTTCTGCCAAGCGGTATCCCATACAAAGGGAAGGTGCTCACAGGACTTTCCGAATTTTGGTTCAAATATACCGCCGACATCATCGAAAACCACCTTATTACTACACGGATTGAAAACATGAATAACGACGTCATTGCAAGGCATAAAGACATCCTGGAGGGGCGTTCTATGCTCGTAAAAAAGGTGGATGTCATCCCGGTAGAGTGCGTGATCCGTGGTTATCTGGCCGGTTCCGGATGGAAGGAATACCAGATGACACAGTCAATTTGCGGGATCAAGTTGCCGGCCGGACTCAGAGAATCTGACAAACTTCCCGAACCCATTTTTACTCCTTCTACCAAGGCAACAACGGGACACGATGAGAACATCTCTTTTTCAAAGGTCATCGATATGATCGGCAAAAAACTCGCTGAAGAATTGAAGGAAAAGAGCATGAAGGTTTACCTTAAGGCCAGTGATTATGCAAGAGAGCGGGGTATTATCATCTGCGACACCAAATTTGAATGGGGTATTACAAAAGATGGCAGGACGATCCTGATCGATGAGGCGCTCACTCCGGATTCATCACGCTTTTGGCCACGAGAAGATTATGAACCAGGGAAGCCTCAACACTCCTATGACAAGCAATTTATCCGTGATTATCTCGAGAGCATTCATTGGGACAAGAAACCGCCGGCGCCAACCCTTCCCCATGACATCATCCAAAAAACTTCTGAAAAGTATCTTAATGCCTACAAAGCCCTCACGGGAAAAAGCCTGATTTAAAAATTGTTTTTTTTCATTCTTGGAATAACAACGAATGACAACAAACACGGATGATTTAAGTAAATATCTTGAAGTTGCAAGGGAGGCCGCCCTTCGCGCCGGCGTTGTTTTAAAAGAACATTTTGGGAAGGTGTGCCCCTCAATGATTGACGAAAAGGCCAAGAACGATTACGTCACCGAAGTTGATAAAAAATCTGAGGAAATCATCAAAGGTTATATTAAATCTCATTTTAGCAACCATAACATATTGGCCGAAGAATCTTTGGAAGAAAAAGGCACTTCAGATTTTTTATGGATCATCGACCCCCTGGACGGCACTCTGAACTATATCCACGGCCTGCCAAGTTTCGCTATCTCTATTGCTTTAAAAATCGAAGAGAATCTGGCAGTTGGCCTCATTTACGAACCGCTCAGGGAAAACATCTATTCTGCAATAAAGGGGCGTGGGGCTTTTAAAAACGGCAAACGTATCCGTGTCTCGCATTCCAGCACGTTGAGTACCGTCCTGATTGCAACAGGTTTCCCTTATCGGATAAAAGACATCATTGACCCTTATCTCAAGGTATTCAAGGATTTCTTTATGAGCGCAACCGGGATCAGAAGGGGTGGTTCGGCCTGTCTCGACCTTGCATATACCTCAGAAGGCATCTTTGGGGGTTTTTTTGAGTGTGCCCTGTCACCATGGGACATGGCTGCAGGCGCGATCCTGGTAGAAGAGGGAGGCGGCGTGGTCACAGATTTTAAAGGTAATAATCGGTATTTAAAAACGGGCAATATCGTCGCCGGCGCCAAAGGAGTTCACCAGGAAATGTTAAAGATTATCCAAAATACCTTTAAGAATTGACAAACCCCTGCAACAAATCTATAATCCGCAAATCCGCAAAAAGGTAACAGTTTAGTTTTTTGAAAACATTGAAAGTCGTAAATGTTTTAGCGTTAATTATGATAGGGGTAGGGAAAGTTTTCGCCTCCCCTACCCCTATCTGCTCTACTCTACATTGCGCATCTCTGCGGCGAGATGGGCTGTTGCGTTATTCGTACCGCAGGGTTTCTACCGGGTCGAGCCGTGCGGCCCGCAAAGCCGGATAAATACTGAATACCACACTACTTACAATGGCAATGACGGCAGTGAATGCTATGCTAAGCGGATTTACTACAGTGGGTATTTGATCAAAGTAATAGACCTCGGGTGGGAATGGTCTCCAGCCTGTTATATTGTATAAGGCATTTTCTATCCAGTTAATTCTTAAAACAATGGATAATCCGGCAGCAACTCCAATGCTTGCGCCGATACTGCCAATAAGGAGTCCGTTTAAAATAAAGATTGACATAATACCCTGAGTCGTTGCGCCAAGTGCCTTAAGAATGCCAATATCTTTGGATTTTTCAAGGACAATCATCGTAAGTATGGCCAGGATATTAAACCCTGCTACTACAACAATGAAAAATAATATAAATGCCATTACGCGTCTTTCCATCATTACGGCGGTTAAAAATGTTCTTCTTGCATCTTCCCATGTTTGCACATAATACTCATAGCCCAGTGCGGCCTGTAGTTTGTCCCGCACCTCATTGGCATAACGGTAATCGTCCAGTTTTACGCTTATCCCTGTAACGGCGTCCTTTTCCTTTGAACCGGTTAGCTCCTGCGCGACAGTAAGGGGGATATATACATAGTTTTTATCAAAATCGTACATGCCCGATTTGAATTTTCCTGCAACAATAAATGCCTTTACACTAATTTTATCCCATTCTTTCAGTGTAACCAGCACAACTTGTTCGCCGTTTGGGATGAAACTACCCGGGTCCCTTTCGGGTTCGCCGGGGCTAATCCTGAACAATTCCGAACCCCCGAATGCACTGGCGGTATTTTTTTCTCCATGGGTTTTTAATAAGTCTTCAGGCTGATTTCCGAATGGGGAAATGTATGACTTAAAGTCGCCTACGTTTGCCTCTGCATGAGGGTCAATTCCTTTGAAGTAGACAAATTCCCTTCTGTTTCTCAATTTTATAAGCGCCGGCCCCTCCACATAGGGCGCGCAGGCGATAACGTGTTCAAAAGTTTTAACTTTCTCGATCACTTGCTTATAATCTTCAAGTCCGTACATTCCACCTTTTAAAATAATAATATGCGCCAGTGTGCCACGAATCCTGCTCCTGAGTTCCTGATCAAACCCGTTCATTACGGAAAGTACAACGATCAGGGTCATAACTCCAACAGCAACCCCGGCTACGGCGAAAATGGATATCTTCCTTTTACGCAGGTAGCGCAGACTAATGAAAAGATTATACATTGGACAGGTTTTGCATTGTTATTTTAGGTTGTGAAATATATAATTCAAAAATTCTAGCATATATAAATTTTTAGGCAATGAAATAATAAATTCGCTATTTTGGAGACGTAGAATGCTGTATTTTAAAACTGCAGGAGAATCTCACGGGAAATGCCTTGTTGCGATGGTTGAAGGGTTCCCAGCGGGGGTGTTTATTGATGAAGCGGTTATCAACAGGGAAATGAAACGAAGACAGGGTGGGTTAGGCAGGGGCGGAAGGATGCAGATTGAGGAAGACTGCGTGGAGATGCTTTCAGGAATCAGAAAAAATATAACCCTGGGCAGTCCTCTTTGTTTAATGATCAAAAATAGTGATTATAAAATTGATGAGCTGCCGGCCGTTACACGTCCCAGGCCGGGTCATGCAGATCTGGCGGGTGTTTTAAAATATAATCAAAAAGATGCACGGAATATCCTGGAGCGGGCAAGCGCAAGAGAGACTGCCGCTAGGGTGGCAGTTGGCGCTGTGGCAAAGATATTACTCTCTCTCTTCGGAATAGGAATATTTGGTTACGTAAAGGGGATTGGGGGTATTAATTCGGATAAATCCGTTAAAGACTTTGAAGTAGCAGAGAAAATTCGGGAGAAAAGTCCCATATATTGTATTGATCAGGAAGTTGAGGAAAGAATTATTGAAAAGATTAAACAAACGGCAGAAAGAGGAGATTCCCTCGGGGGTGTTATTGAAGTTATTGCTTACGGCCTGCCAGTAGGATTGGGAAACCATACACAGTGGGACCTCAGATTGGATGCAAGGCTTGCCGGTGCCATAATGTCTGTTCAGGCAATCAAGGGCGTCGAATTGGGATTGGGTTGTGATGTTGCTGGCAAATTCGGTTCAGAGGTGCATGACGAGATTTTTTATGAAGAGCCAGTGCAGGGTAAATCAGTAACGGGTGGGTTTAAAAGGATAACAAACAATGCCGGCGGAATAGAAGGCGGTATAAGTAATGGAGAACCGGTTGTGGTAAGGGCTTATATGAAACCCATTCCGACGCTGAAAAGACCATTAAGGTCTGTGGATTTGTTGACAAAAGAGCCGATTACGGCCACGTATGAACGATCGGACGTATGTGCGGTTCCTGCTGCCTCGGTGGTGTGTGAATCTATGATCGCCTTTGAGATTGCAAGGGCATTCCTGGAAAAATTCGGAGGAGATAGTATTGCTGAGGTTAGAAGGAATTACGAAGGATATCTTTCCGGTCTCCTTTAAGAGTTACGGATTTTACTTGAATAATTTTTATATTTTTGGTAATATTAAATTTTTTCCGAGCTAGCGTAGCTCAACGGCGGAGCAGCGGTTTTGTAAACCGCAGGTTGTGGGTTCGAGTCCCACCGCTAGCTCCAGAGCCATAATTTTCTGATTAATTGGGAAAAGGGTGGATTCCCGAGCGGCCAAAGGGGACAGACTGTAAATCTGTTGGCATAGCCTTCGGAGGTTCGAATCCTCCTCCACCCACCACTTCATTTGTTTATTATATCGTTGGGGCATTGCTTTACCCTATGTTTTGATTTGTGCGGGCGTAGCTCAATGGTAGAGCCCTAGCCTTCCAAGCTAGTTATGTGGGTTCGATTCCCATCGCCCGCTTGAATTTCTACTAAAAATTTGCTCAAATTCTTACTTTGTGTTTGACAATTATTTTTTCTATGATATAATTTTTGACTTCTATGCTTGTTGGGTAAAAGGCAATAGCCGAGAAATTGGTGTGCACTATAAGTTTTTTATTGTCGCATACTTGCTGCTGTAGCTCAGTGGTGGAGCACGTCCTTGGTAAGGACGAGGTCATGGGTTCAAATCCCATCAGCAGCTCCATAAAAAATAAAAATAGATATAAATTATAATTGGATACGGTAATTTAGGGAAGAGGAGTGGGAGCTTATGGGTAAAGAGGTATTTAAGCGTACGAAGCCGCATGTGAATGTGGGGACGATAGGGCATGTGGATCATGGGAAGACGACGTTGACGGCGGTGATAACGC
>JABRVT010000080.1:0-3081 GCA_040048245.1 Candidatus Brocadia sp. | reverse complement strand
ATAAAGAATCTTGAGTATTTTACTGAATGTGTTATGAAACATTCATGACCTTTGGTCACAGGGGAAGATGAAATTCCTCCTTCGTCTGTCATTCCGAGCTGAGGGAGGAATCTTCAAGATTTCTCCCTTCGGTCGAAATGACAATTACAAATGAAAAATGAACAATAGTTTAACGTCTTTCTTTGTGTCCTTTGTGGTGAATTGGATTGTTGCAAAATGAGATACCTTAAGAAAAGACGCAGGGTTATTGGAAAGGAAGTTGATCTTCATCAGGAAGACCCTATGTCGGGCGTTGCTAATCTTTTTGATGTAGGTGTAGTTTTTATTGTAGGTCTTATCGGGGCATTAATCAGCGCCTACAGCCTGCTTGATTTCCTCTCACCCAAAACAGAAATCACCATGGTCAGGAAGAACGATAATGGTCAGATGGAGATTGTTATCAGGAAAGGTAAGCAAATAAAGGTTAAAAAGGTTACCGACAAGAATTTGCAGGGAGAAGGCACTCGCCTGGGGACTGCTTACCGATTAAAAGATGGAAAGGTAATTTACGTGCCGGAAGGCGATAAGGGGAAGTAGTTAAGTTCACTTAAGTAGGCAGTAAGCGGTGGGCAGTTGGCAGTGATTCGCCTTCTGCCAACAGTATACCGCCCACTGCATCTCTCTGGTTGTGGTTACACCGCTCCAGGTATTGCAGTTTCCCAGTTTGCAAGTGAAACAGAAAAACATGATCTTACAGCATAATTTCATATCGAATGAATAGAAGATATTTTTTATTATTTTTTACCCTGTACTTTTTGTCCTTGATTGTTGATGGTGAAACGTTTCTTTTTGCTGATTTAACACAGGATGTTCTACAACAAGATTTACTTAACAAGGTAAACGTTGTTGATTCATTAGAAGATTTTCGGCTGATACCTGGCTATGTATGCCCAAAAGGACATAGCTACGAAATAAAAGGCGAATATAAAAAGTGTAGTATATGTGGACAGGAGTTACGGGCAATTATTCATGAAGAAAAATTCGCCAGACGCGAGAGTATTTCAGAACGGGTCGCCCTGGAAGAAAAACGCTTTCAAATAGGGGTCAGTGGAACTGCTATTGTCCAACAGATTTTAAGCGGTGATGAAAATCGGGCATTTTCTCCGGAAGGTTCGCTGGATTTACTTTTTATCTACAGACCGTTTGATTTAACAACATTATTTCTGGATATGGAAGCGATTGGCGGAAATGGTCCTGACGAATTTGTTGGGAGTCTTTCCGGTCTCAATGATGATGCAGGCGCATTCCAGGATAATAATGGGGTTGATCGTTTGTCTGTTCGTGAGGTGTGGTTTGAGGTTAAATTATTCGAAAAACAGGTAAGCCTTGTGGCAGGGAAGATCGATCTAACAAACTACTTTGATGGCAATGCCGTAGCCAATGATGAAACAACCCAGTTTATTACCAGTGCCTTTGTAAACAATCTTGTATTAGAGGTCCCGGTGAATGGACCAGGAGCGGTATCTATTTACGAGATGGAAAACGGTTTGCACTTCCGTTTAGGATTGCAGAGTTCTGACACCGATGATATGGGACTGGGCATAGAAGATAGTTTCTACGGGATTGGAGAAGTTGGTTTACACTCAGGTATCCTCTTTGGGCTGGAAGGCAATTATCGTCTCTGGTTCAAAATTAATGGAGGCCGGGATGATAACAAAGGTATTGGTGTGAGCCTGGATCAACAACTTTCCGGAAACCTGTTTGCTTTTGCAAGATACGGAATAAACGAAAAGTCCGGTGCTGATATAAAATATGCCTGGAGTACAGGATTAGAGCTCCATCAACCTTTCCCCCAGCGAGTAAAAGACAGCGCTGCCTTTGCCTTTGGCCATTCAAAGGCAGTAGATGGAGATGAAGAACATGCAACCGAAATATACTACAGGTTTGTCCTTAACGACCATGTTGCTATTACACCACTATTTCAGGCCGTTTTTGACCGATTTGGGTTAGACGATAATGATGTGGTGGCCTTGTTTGGTGTAAGGACACAAATTGAGTTTTAGGTTTTAACCACAAAGTCGTGAAGAGCACAAAGAAAAGTACATTAGTAGGACATAGATTTTCATGGATATCAACAGAACGGTATTGTAAATCCCACACTAACCCCTGATGGAAGGCGTATCTATGCAGCCGATGGCGATTCAAATCAGGTAGCCGTGATTGATACACCTCAATATGCTTTTATTAGATCGTCCCAATATTGGCTCATGGAGAATTGCTCTTTTAGGTATAGTTACTGACTCGGAAAAGTCTTTAAATTAAAAACGAGAAGAATGAAAAAAATATGGTAGAAATTGAAGACGAAGAAAAGCAGATAGAGACGGGTTTAATTTTGATAGAAAACACAGGTATTAGTACAGTTGTGCCGATTGACTATTTAGTTGACATACTTTATTCTGATAACCTGAAATCTTCCAGTAAACATTATTCGGAATTTTTAAAAAATAAAGCTAAGCAAATGGATGAAGAAACAGCGGAATATTATGCAAAAATATTCTGGAATCTGAAGAAAAAGTGGACACCTATACCAACCAATGACATTTGGGTGGCGGCATCAGCAATGCGACACGGCGTGCATCTTTTTACCAATGACAGACATTTTGAAAGTATTGACGGTCTTTTGCTTTTTGTTTGAAGGAGGGATTTGTATGGCAACAATGACTATCAGGGGAATTGACGATGAAGTTGCAAAGCTCTTAAAAGAGCGTGCAAAGACTGAGGGAATGAGTGTCAATGCGCTCCTGTCGAAAATGGTTAAAGAATCTCTTGGGATAGAGGAAAAGAGAAGGATAAAAATATACCACGATCTTGACCATCTGGCCGGCACATGGAGCGAAAAAGATTTAAAAGAGTTTCAGAAAAATGTTGAATATCTTGAAAAAATCGATGAGGAAATATGGAGAAAATAATTGTTGGGATGGGGAGCGTGAAATCCCTGGTGTGATAATGCTGCAACATGTTATTTTTTGGAATGTTCGGAAAAGGCTTGTAAAACTTCCTTCGCATGGTTTTTTACGTCTACCTTCTTAAAGATATGGACGA
>JABRVT010000079.1:0-16532 GCA_040048245.1 Candidatus Brocadia sp. | reverse complement strand
CGCATAACACAGGGGATGTAAACTCCCCTGAATAACAATACGATCGGAGCAGGAGAGAATACCGCGAATATGTTCTGAATGCGTCTCTGTTAAGAGTCTCATGAGATATCTCGCAATAGCGCTTAAAATACTGTATCAGTGCTAACCCGAACGTCTCGGATGGAATATTGATGTAAAATTTAATACATACTTAGACATTCGATTCACCTTTATCATTCTCTCTTATATTAGATAGCGAAGAATGTCCCTTCCGTTTTTTAATTACGACACAGTTCTCAAAAGGAAGAGGCTGAACCGTTCCCTGCCAGGAAAAGGCATAGATTATATTAGCTGGGTGAAAAGTTTGGTGATTATAGGCCTGTCGGGTATGAGGCATATATGAGGCATATATGAAGACCGTGGAATTTGAGGAAGGCCTCACGGATTTGGAAAGAGTTGCAGGCGAGAAGGTATCGGCCTTTTTCTGTACCGAAAAGTTATTCTGGCGGTGTCACCGGAGGTTTATTGCCGATGCCCTCGAAAAGAAAGGTTGGGAGGTACTTCACATAGTCGAAAAGGGAAGGGTTATGAAGGGACAGGTTTAATCAGTTTGGTTGTCAAGATTCAGAATAACACTAACTACTGCCTTAGTTACATTCGCCATAAAGGCAAAATCAAGTTTTTCGTATGTATCGTATGGGGTGTGGTAGTAAGGATTTCTGAACATGGCCGTATCGGTCAACATAAGGGCTGGGTATCTGCGATTCCAAAAGGAGGCGTGATCGCTCCACCGTGTTTGAGGGATAATATAACCTGATAACGGCACCTTATATGGTATAATATTTAATTCAGGTACATATTCCTTTGTTATACGGTGGAAGGTATTCATAAGGGACTTAGAACGGTAATTTGCAACAACTCCAAGAAAATCGCCTGTTTTAGATACAGGAATTCTCACCAATGGCGGGACATCCTGGCTTCCCGATGCTTGATTGGTATATCCAACACACTCAAGGATAATGGAAGCCTCATATTCCCTTTTCCTTCTTTTTGCCTCTTTTACAAAATGGCTACTCCCGATCCGAAATCTGAAGGTCTGTAGTTGGGGTTCTTCAAGGGTAAAGGCAACATACTGGACATTTCGGTTAAGTTTCTGTCTGCTCAAAATCCCCGCTGTTTCGAGTAGCACGGCTACACCGCTGGCATTGTCATCAGCGCCTGGGCTTTTCCATGCAGCATCGTAGTGGGCACCTAAAAGGATACATTTCTTTTCGACATTACTTCCACTCATGGTACCGATGATGTTTCGATATCCCCTTCCATAGAACGGTACATCCTGGTTCTCTATCTTGAGATTAAAGGAGCGAAAGGTTTCTTCTATAAATTTAGCCCTTTCCTCCAAGGCATCATAATTTATCCATGCGTGACGCAATCCTTCCATGTCGCGGACGTACCCCTGGATCCGTTCTTTACTCACTTCTGAAAGCACTTTGTAAATATCGAATGACAAATCTTCTGACATCCTTTTAATCTTTAAAACTTACACCTGGCCTTTCCCCTATCACCTGATTGCCACCTCTTTATAAGACAGGGGTTCTGATATAACTGGCCGGGAAAGACTGAAAAATTGCGCCGAAACTTCACGATATATCGCCTCCATTACCTCTACCTCTAAAGAACGAAGCCCACCCACCAATATAAAGGGGCAGTTCAGGTGAAGCCTGAACTGCCTTGCGTATTCTTTGAAATACGCATCCTTGTCCGAGCTGTTAATCGCAAGTCTTGAAGGAATAAGCTCACCGGATGCGAGTATTCCTCCGCTTAATTTGATGGCATCAATCCCCATATCTGATATAATTTTCTACAAACCCACAAAGAGTCTTCCGGGGTAAGTCCTACCCCGCCATCAAAATCAGATGCATTTATCTTTATCAGGCCCTCTCTCTGATAGCAGAAGGAACACCCGGATGGAGTATCTGTATGAATTTAGACCTGTGAGCCTCCATACGCAATCAGCAGAGCAATCTTACCACCTCCCTCATGAAAAGCGTCAGCAAGGCGTTTAAGGCCTGAAATTAAGCTGTCGCCGAGGCGCCAAGCATGCCAGGATTTGCCTTTCCCCTTTTGCTCACATAGGTATACCCTGTCAGGATAAGGCCAATCCCGCCCTTTGCCAGCTCGCGGTAAATTCCAATGAGAGGTTCTGTAACCTCACCGTTTTCTCCTGCCATACATTCCCAGGTGGCAGCTCTTATGAATCGATTTCTTGGCTCCATCTTCCCGATATTAGCATTTTGAAAAAGTCCACACATTATTTTTCTCCTTTTACAGGAAGAAGTTTTACCACCATGAATAAATCACGTACGGTCGCTCTAAGTTTTAATCAACAGAATTTCCAGCAAGGTAGCCTGTGGAAAATGCCGCCTGGAGATTAAACCCCCCTGTGGGGCCGTCAATATCCAACACCTCTCCGGCAAAATACAAGCCTTCCAGTAGTTTGGATTCCATGGTCTTTGCATCAACTTCATTCAGGCTTATACCTCCTGCCGTTACAATGGCCTCCTCAATAGGACGATGACTAATTAATGTAAGATGGAGTCCTTTGAGTTGTTTCAATATCTTCTTTCTTTCAGGAATAGTTATTTGAGATACTTTTTTGTGAGGTTCAATGTTACAAAGGTTCAACAGAATAGGGACTAATTTCTCCGGAATAAAAAAGGTCAGGCAGGATCTAATAGCCTTACTGCCGTGCCGTTTAATCTGATTCAGGAGGACGTCATCAAGTTCTTCAAATGTATAATTTGGTTTAAAGTCTATGCTTATTTCCACTGGACCATCTGGCAAACATTCAACAATGCATTTGCTCATATCCAGGATACACGGTCCGGAGATACCGTAATGGGTAAAGAGTGCCTCCCCAAATTGTTTAACAATCCTTTTACCAGACTGGCAAGCTGTGATTTGGACATTTTTGAGGGGGGTGCCCTGCAAGGACTTTACCCAGGTTTCTGCCGTTTCAAAGGCAATTATAGCAGGGTATGTAGGGCGAATGGTATGGCCTACAGAAGCGGCCAATTTATAGCCATCCCCTGTGCTCCCCGTGGCAGGGTAACTAAGCCCTCCTGTTGCAATCAGAACATTTTGGCCCAAAACATTACCACAGTTGGTATTCACACCAGATAAA
Organism: Candidatus Brocadia sp.; assembly: GCA_040048245.1. GTDB lineage: Bacteria > Planctomycetota > Brocadiia > Brocadiales > Brocadiaceae > Brocadia. The sequence continues at coordinate 13,369 of JABRVT010000079.1, read as the reverse complement.
CGGTTGTTCTCAAGCTTTAGCCCTAAGACATGAAAATTTGTTTGTATTTTTACCTGATGGTTCTGCATGTAGGCATCGAGTGCCTTCAGGACAGAATCTGCACTCTGACTCCTGGGAAAAACACGTCCCTTATTTTCTGAAACCGTTTCAACATCGTACGATAAAAGAAACGAGCGCAATTTTTCATTGTCGAATGTTTCTAATGCCGTACGGAGAAAAGGACCTCCCCTTCCGTATGCTCTTATGAATACCTCTAATGGGGCTGTATTCGTTACATTGCATCTCCCTGAAGCGCATATGAGGAGTTTTTTACCTAAACGGTCCTTTTTCTCAAGAAGAACGGTCCTTTTCCCCCTCTCCCCGGCGCGACCGGCGGCCATCATCCCCGCAGGGCCACCCCCAACTACAATGAAGTCATAGCTATCGACCATCTGTAGAAATCAAAACCCAAAGATAAAGAGTCAAAATACATAAGTAAAAATCAATTTTTAAGAGTTGACTGTCCCATAATTTCAAAATGAGGCATTTATTTTGCTTTTTATCATTCTGCATTTTTATTTTTGACTTTTCATTTTACTCTGTGGCATTATTTATGTCGTAAGGTATAATATCTGCGGCTTGCCTACAGCGTACCGTCAACTGTCAATAAAGCAAGCAAAGTGAGCAGTTACAAAAGTTTATAGAAAGGGGTTTTGCAGGATGCGACAAAGATCGGTTTAAACTGCTTAATCGGCTAACCTGGTGATACCTTCTTCCTGCGCTATTTGACGGGCGGCCTCGAATTCATCAAAGCTGATCTGCCGGTTGATCTCCGGATATTTGCAGGCAAGACCGCAGGGACGATATTGATCCATAATATTTACATAGGTATTTCTTGAAATTTCTTTGGCCAGAAATTTCATAACCTTGCGTGTCCCGGCCAATCCATTGGGCATAACAAGATGTCTGACGATGAGTCCCCTCTCTGCAATACCTCGTTCATCTATTACAAGGTCGCCTACCTGTCTATGCATCTCCTTAATAGCTTTCATGGCCACATGGGGATAGTCCCTTGCCCTGCACAATTTGGCTGCAACGTCATTATCGGAAAACTTGAAATCGGGCATATAAATATCAAAAACCCCATCCAGTAATTGCAAGGTTTCCACGAGGTCGTAGCCACCGGTATTGTAGACTAACGGTACGCTCAAACCATCCCTGATGGCAATGGGAAGAGCTTCGAGTATTTGAGGTACAACATGGGTAGGCGTAACAAAATTGATATTATGACAGCCCATATTCTGTAATTCGACCATCATTTGCGCAAATCGTTCAAAAGAAACCTCATACCCTCTTCCGAGATGGCTGATATCGTAATTTTGACAAAATACGCAGCCTAAATTACACGAAGTAATAAAAATGGTTCCAGAACCATAAGTACCAACCAATGGCGATTCTTCACCAAAGTGCGGGTTATAGCTTGAAACCTTTGGCAATCTGCCTACCTTACAAATACCCAATTTATTTTCAAGCCGGTTGACCTTGCATCGCCTCGGACATATCTGGCATTCTGCTAATAATTTTCGCGCCTTTTCAATCCTTTCGTTAAGTTTACCCGTCCGGTACAGATTTATATAAGCTGGTTTGAGCATAAAAATAAATTTTATGGCTTATCATTTTATGAGTCAATATAAATAACGTAGCGAAAACAACACCAGCAAGATTGAACCAGGTAAAATTATAAGTTGCCAATAAAGTATACAATTTGATATATTTTATCTAAATTCGGCGCGATAACTTTTAATTTTCAAAAGGCACAGTTGTAAAACGGACAATAATGACAAAGAAAGCCTTTTCCAGACTCACAATAATTTTTCTCCTCCTGACCGCGGTGATTATCCACCGTAGTGCATTTGCCGCATTCCCGGCGACGGAAAAGATTCCTTACAGCGATTTTAAAAAGCTGATTCAGGAAGACATGCTGGAAGAGGTAATTATAAATTCCACAACTATCAGGGGAATATTAAAACCTGAAGCGGGACAGAAGGTTAAAAAAACAGTAACAACGGTGAAGATAGAAGACCCAGACCTGATCAAGGAATTGATGGCGCACAGCATAAAATTCTCTGCAACAACAAATAGCGGCTGGGGTCAAAGCCTTTTTTTACTATGGTTTATTCCCATGATAATATTTCTAATACTGATGTCGCGCCTGAGGCGTGGAACAACTGGAGCAGGGCTTATGTCCATCGGTAAGAGCAGGGCAAATCTTTACATCGATAAAGATACGGGTGTTACTTTTGATGATGTAGCCGGTGTGGATGAGGCAAAGGAAGAATTGAAAGAGGTCATAGACTATCTGAAAAACCCTCAAAAATACCAAAGGTTAGGTGGAAAGATTCCCAAAGGAGTATTACTGGTTGGGCCCACTGGAACAGGGAAGACGTTACTTGCCAAGGCGGTTGCAGGGGAAGCAAAGGTGCCTTTTTTTTCTATCAGCGGATCTGGATTTGTGGAAATGTTTGTAGGGGTTGGTGCGGCGCGCGTGCGTGATTTATTTGCCCAGGCACAGGAAAGAGCCCCGTGTATCATATTCATCGATGAAATTGATGCACTCGGCAAAGTGCGGGCTGCGGCGCCTATATCGGGTGGTCATGAGGAACGTGAAAACACACTGAATCAACTTCTGGTTGAAATGGACGGATTTGATACGAGAAAGGGTGTCATTCTCATGGCAGCAACCAACAGGCCCGAAATACTGGATCCGGCATTACTGAGACCCGGAAGGTTCGACAGGCATATTCTGGTGGACAGACCAGATATCAAGGGACGGGAAGATATATTAAAAGTACACTGCAAGAATGTAAAGCTCGGCAAGGACGTTGATATAAAAATTCTTGCAGCCAGAACACCCGGTTTTGTCGGCGCAGATCTTGCCAATGTAGTAAATGAGGCAGCACTTCTTGCAGCGCGGGTAGGTAAGGACGCTGTAGAAATGGACAATTTTGAAGAAGCCATCAACAGGGTAATTGCCGGACTGGAAAAGAAAAAAAAGGTCATGAGCAGAAGGGAACAGGAGATTATTGCCTATCACGAGTCGGGCCACGCCTTAGTAGCCGAAACTGTTCCTGGCGCCGATAAAGTACATAGGATTTCCATTATTCCCCGCGGGATTTCTGCCCTTGGGTATACCTTGCAGCTGCCAACTGAGGATCGTTACTTACTAACACGGTCGGAATTGTTGGACAGGCTTGCAGTACTTTTAGGTGGCCGCGTTGCAGAAGAGATTATCTTTCATGAAATCTCAACAGGTGCACAGAATGACCTTGAACGTGCAACGGATATAGCGATGAGCATGGTCAGGGAATACGGTATGAGTGAAAAACTGGGACCCATGACGTTTCAAAACGGCAGAAGGACGCAATTCCTTGATATAGGATTGCGCACTGGCCGGGAATTGAGTGAAGAAGTTTCAAAGGATATTGACAATGAAGTCAAGAAGCTTATCTTCGACACACACACAAGGGTAAAGGGTATCCTCGAAAATAACAAAGACCGTTTAGAAATCCTCGCAAAGCTCCTTTTAGAAAAAGAGGTTATAGAAGGAGAAGAATTGAGGAAAATTATTTCTGAGACTGCATCCAGGCATAAAAATACAACCCCAGTTTAAGAGGTAATCTCAAAAAAGAACCCAACTCCGGTCTTTGATCGTATGGTAATTTCCCCTGTACAGTAAAAATACCGGCCCGCAGGCAAATTTATCCTTCTTATACCCACATTATCGGCAATCTTCATATAGGTGTCCATCTCTTTGTTCAGGACATATTTTTGTGAAGGGTAAAAGACAATACTCCCAACCGAACCCTTTGAATCCACACTATAAAGCGTCTTTCCTATCACCAGTGGATTATCTATCTGGAAATCAATAATCCTCAGATTTTTACCTTTAACCACCGTGGGCAAACCCTTTACATAAAAGCGTCTCTCCTTACTACTGCCTTCGTAATAATATTCTGCGTTATTGATTTCTATATAGTCATTATCACCCACAACAAAAAGACCTCCTTTAGGCGGAATCTTCCACAGAATAATATCATCCACCGAAAGATCTGTCTTTTCTTCAAACGACAATGGTATGTATGCTGGAACGTACCCTTCTTTGCTGAAGGCAAGCTTAATATTACCGGGATTATAATTAACAGAAAAGATACCAGTCGGGTCAGAGGTTGTTTTAGATTTCGACCCGTCAGAAAGGACCTCGATATTTGCAAAAGGAACAGGCTTACCAAAGCCATCGATGACCCTTCCGCGAATAGTGCCTGTGTCAAAGGCATGTAAGGTTTTCAAGGCGAAAAACACGACAATTACCGAAATACAAAATCTTTTAAACATTTTTATATTCCCAGAGTTATCCAATAAATATTTAAATATAAGGTTCAACAAATTTTTGTAAAAAACACAATAATTATATCTTTAACAATTATGTGCAGAATTGTCAAACACTTTAAATTTTTACGAATCTGAATTTTGCAATATATCACGTATCTAATTTATTAATTGACAAATACCTTACTTGTTTATATACTTCTTTTTTATTTTTATGATTTTGTAACAATCTGGTTGTAGCCTTGCAACAATATACCAAAAAATGGGAAAGGGCGGGATATTTATGAAGAGAAAATTTGGTTTTGTTCTGTTTTTTTTGAGTTTATTTAGTACATATCTCTTTTCTGTAAATAATTTACATGCGAAAGAAGTTCTGGACGATGGTATTCTATGGTTGACGAAGACGGAGGTCAATGAAAAATTCGGCAAGCCAACCTTCCTGTATTGCGAAGAAGAGCCTTTCAGACGATACATAATAGTAAAACCAGAAGATGAAAGTGCCCTCAGAGCAACCTTTCTGTACGACGTGGTAATTCACGATTTCTACTATCTCACAAGGAATAATAATATCCTTGAATACCGTTTCTATTACGGTGAGGATCCGGCTGAAGGGAAAAAAACGTATCGCGTAAAGGAATATTCAATAAAGTTTTTGGATACACCAATTCCTTTAGGAAGGGTTGCCGAGTTTATTCCCGAGTTTAAACCAGCTTACCAAAGCCCAAAGGTTTACCAGGAACGTTTGATCAATCTGAATAGAATCCGGCTTATCTTTGTAACGGAGAAGATCAATGACCTCTCAAAGAAAATCGGGTCACGGTTCGTCGACCCGGATAAGGACATAACGGACTGGTCTTTATCCTATAAAGTAATACTGTGTGAGGGTGAGCCGGAAAATGTATCAGTCAATAGCATGGTTAAAGAGGTTATTGTCGCGGTAGATGGTGAATATCGCATTGGGAAAACCGCAAACGCTTTTGGTACAAAGTTAGTTAAAAACCCTTTACAATAAATCTGAAAGTGTTTTTGTAAGTTCTTAAAAAGCAGTAATGATTAATGTGTACTCATTTTTCTTACTGCTTTTTTTATTTCAACAGAAAATTTTTTCAGGAGAATTATGTGAAAATTTGTTGTATTGGCTGCGGTTACGTGGGACTTGTTGCAGGTGTATGCCTTTCAGACATGGGCAACGACGTTATTTGTATTGATGTGGACAAAAACAAGATAAATAATCTGAAAAAAGGTGTTATCCCCATTTATGAACCTGGGCTGAAAGACATGCTGGACAGGAATGCAAGAGAAAACAGGATCAGCTTTTCAACAAATATCAAGGAGGGAATTCAAAATTCAGAAATTATATTTATTGCTGTGGGCACACCGCCTGACGCTAATAATTGTGCCGACATCTCTGCTATCATCTCAGTTGCAGAAGATGTTGGGCGGTATATGAACGGATATAAAGTTATTGTGAACAAGAGTACCGCACCTGTAGGTACTTTAGAAAAAATCGGAAAGGTAATAAAATCATTCCAAAAAAAACCTGTGAAGTATGATCTGGTCTCTAACCCTGAATTTATGAGAGAGGGTGAAGCCATTAGAGATTTCACGAATCCGGACAGAATTGTAATTGGATTGAAAAGTGAAAAAGCAAAGCGTATTATGACATCCATCTATAGCGGTATTGCAAGGGCAGACAAGCCCATTATGTTTACCGATATCCGTAGTGCGGAATTAATAAAATACGCCAGCAATGCCATGCTTGCAACACGAATCTCATTTATGAACGAAATGGCTCAACTCTGCGAAAAGGTGGGTGGCGACATCAAAGCTATTGCAAAAGGGATCGGATTGGATTCCAGAATAGGTCCCAGATTCCTGCAGGCGGGTGTCGGATATGGTGGTTCATGTTTCCCAAAAGACGTCAAAGCCCTTGCAGAGATTATGAAATCAAACGGTATAGAGGCAAAAATATTGACTGCCGTAGATGAAGTAAATGAGCTGCAAAAGAGGTCACTTGTTGAAAAAATCAGAAAACTCCTGCCCGTCGTAAAAGGCAGGAATATAGCCGTCTGGGGCCTTGCTTTTAAGCCAAAAACCGATGATATGAGAGAAGCACCGTCCATTATAATCATTCATCAACTGCAGGAGTTGGGAGCAAAGATAAAGGCGTTTGATCCTGAGGCACAGGATACTGCAAAAAAGATTCTAAAGGATGTAACATATTGTAATGATCCCTATGTAGCAGTAAAAGGATGTGATGCGCTGGTTATTGTTACTGAGTGGAACGAGTTTAGGGACTTAGACTTAAAAAAAGTAAAACGGCTAATAAAGCATCCGAATATAATTGACGGCAGAAATATATACGAACCAGAAGAGATGAAGAAGCTGGGTTTCAACTATATCTGTGTGGGACGGAGAAGCTGAATGCTCAGGCAGTCGAGGGACTGTTTTTACATTTTATCAGACGGCATACACCCAGTAAATTAACCCGCTGTTCGCATATTACAGAGAGGCGAGCATCCTTTAATAATTCATCCAGATCAATGTGTTTCCCCAAACCAACCTTATCCCGAAACGGAGAAATAAATTTTTCAAAACGGGAGATGAGTTTGTTATTGCAACCTGTATAATTCAGCACAAAAATTTCTCCATCCTTTTTGCACACCCTTTTTATCTCGTTTAAAGTACGCAAAGGATCCGGTACTACCGTGATAACGTGAGAGGCAATAACCTTATCAAAGGTGTTATCCGCAAATGCCATGGATGATGCATCCATGGTACAGAGATTGACGTGGGATAATTGGTAATATTGTTTTTTCATCTCCGCCTTACCCAACATCTCCTGGCTGATGTCTACACCAACCACCCTGGCACCCTTTGGATACAAAGGCAGTGATAACCCGGTTCCCACGCCAACTTCAAGTATGGTTTCATTGGGCTTTACGTCCATCATGTAAAGAGCAGAATACCTTCCATGCTCGAAAATTTTTCCAAAAAAGGCATCGTAAATCCATGAATAGAAAGAATATACTTTTTTAATATGTTCACTCATATGATTTTTAATTATAACAATCTACCAGGGTCTGACAAATATCATCCTGTAGTTTTATGATGTTACCTAGATTTTTAAAATTGTTCACAAGAATCGAAAAGGCAAGCACATCCCCGCAAGAAGTATCAATATAACCAGAAAGTGCTGACGTCTTTGCAATATAACCGGTCTTTGCGTGTATTTTATTTTTGTAACGCTGTGAAATCATTCTCCGTTGCAACCCCCCATCTGTTCCGGAAACAGGCAAAGAATCCCACAGCACTTTTCCATGCGGATGCCTACTCATATATACCAACAAAGTAGTAATCATCTGGGGTGAAAGCCTGTTGCCTTTCGATAAACCACATCCATCGTCAATTTGATATTCATCAGGTTGAAAACCTAATTTACTCATAAATTCCCGAATGACCTCTAGCCCGGCATCTGAAGTCCCTCTGCCCTTAATCTGCGCCCCTAGAGTCTTTATTATCTGTTCGGCATAAAAGTTCTGGCTTCGTTTATTTGTTACCAGAATTGTCTGTTCCATCGTAGAAGTAGTCTGTGTAATTACTTCTGAATCAGATTTGACAGAATCAGTTTCGTCAATTATTCTGGCGCTCCCATGCACAACAATACCATTCTTTTCAAGAACTTCCTTAAATACAGTCGCAAGATAAAGTGCCGGATTATGAACGCTTACCCACGTCTTTTCGGGAGATGCATTAACCCAAAACTTGCCTTTAATAAATATATGATTTGTATCCTGCTTCCGCTGGATGAGATATCTGTGCTCCTTTTTGTTTGTTGTATAAACGCAGCTGTTAAAGATAGTAAAATATGATGTGTTCGGATCTACGAAAAACGTTACGGCACTCCCTGGTTTCTTATCGGGAATAAGTGTGATATCGACACAATTGTCATTGAAAGACAATCCGCAACTTGGGGCGCAATACCACGCCGACAACTGATTTTCCGGCCAGTTAGGATTAACATAAATCCTATCAAATATCGTATCATCCGCTATAATATCTCCTGTAATAACACGAATACCACGATTTCTGACAGCCTGCGCCCAGAATTCCGGAACGGCTAGAATATTTCCCTGATAAAATCTTCCCGAAATATTTGGATCTCCGCTTCCTTTGATAATAATGTCTCCGAGAAGTTCTCCGAATGCCGTTATTTTACCACTGGTTTTAATAATTGTTTTGTACTCAAAATCAGGTCCCAGATAGTCCAGGGCAGCCGAGGTGGTAAGAAGTTTCATATTGGAAGCAACGCTAAATAAATCATTACTTCTGTAATTGAACAGGGAAGATCTCTTTTTTGTGGATACAACACTAATACCGTATGATACATTTTCCAGAGATGGATTTTTTAATAAACGACGGAGGTGATTGTTGAGTTCATCAGGATGGATTATTTTTGCTTCAAGAAATGTTGTAAAAAACACATCAAAAATTAAAAGCAATACAAAGACTTTAGAACATACTCTTAGGTTCAACTTGAAGCAACACATATATCTGGCAATAACTGAATAATAAATTATTTCCTGCTTTTTGAGTACGGCCTTGTTTTTTTAGGCGTAGAAACAGCAAACCTGGCTTCCAATAAATTCTCGATTGCCTGCAAAACAAACGATGGTTCCCATGGCTTTATAATAAAAACATTTGCACCTGCTTTCGTAAATGATGATTCAATACGCTTTGATTTTTGGTTACCGATTACAATAATAGGTATATCTGGAATTATTTTTCTTATTTCATGCACTATTTCCAAACCAGAAATTTCCTGAACCATTGTGCTGACTATTGCAATATCCATCTTTCTTTCCTGGAGAATAGCCAGAGCCACTTGTTTATTAAGGGCAACCTCTGTTTCGTATCCATTCTGTTCAAACAAATCCCTTAACGCATCAACTGTTTGGCGTTCATCTTCTACAATCAATATCCTTACAGGAGGCATATTCCCCTTTCATTTCCTTTAGCAAATTGGCCATAAAAAATTTCAAAATTATCTCATGGCTCTCTGGATTTCCCTCTCAATAGCACGTTTTTTGATATCTTCACGCTTATCAATAGTCGTCTTCCCCCTCACAAGAGCAAGTTCTACCTTAACAAAACCCTCCTTGAAATATAATGACAAGGGAACCATTGTGTATCCCTTTTGTTTGACTTTCCCGACTATCCTATTGATTTCCCTTTTATGCAAAAGGAGTTTTCTTACCCTCTTCGGTTCATGATTTTGTCTGTTTCCTTGTTTATATTGCCCAATATGCATCTCATAGATAAAAACTTCCCCGTTATCAATGCAGGCAAAACTTTCATTAATGCTCACGTCCTTATTTCGAATTGATTTAACTTCTGTTCCAGTAAGCACAATGCCCGCTTCAAACTTTTCCAGGATTTCATATTGGAAATACGCTTTCCTATTCTTGGCGATAATTTCCATCGGTAATTACAATCCATGAATAATTGTCAAATAACTAAAAATAATTAAAATCGTAACAGATTACCAACTGTAATGCAAGATCAATTTATTAAAATTTCATTGACTTGTTTGTTTTTATTCTTTAAAATTAATAGCCTTAATTTCTTAGCTAGCCGAAGTGGCGGAATTGGCAGACGCGCTAGATTCAGGGTCTAGTCCCGGCAACGGGGTCAGGGTTCGACTCCCTGCTTCGGCACTCCAAATTCTTCATAAATCAAAGACTTACAAAAGACATTTTCACGTTGGAGATACATTTGGGACGGTTGTATCTACATACTTTCAACATTTTGTACCCTCTCACATTCAAGAACCTTCCCATGAAGTAATAAAGTTTGATATATCTATTTTCAACCGCTCAATTATCGCTGTGTGCATACCATTTGGTCATTTTTGTGTTACTATGACCCATCAAACGAGACACCTTCAATAAAGAGACGCCACATTAACAAGCTGACTTGAAAAGCTGTACTTGCTTGTTCAAAATTAATAAGTTATTTTTACCAAAAGTGTAAAAATATTTTTTATTAGCTACTATAAAGGGTATGGGAAATGGGCGGTAGAAAAAACAATAATGTTTGAGTTTATCATTTGGTTATGATGTTATTTTCTTCTTGCTACGTTACGGAAGACCATTATGGATTAAACATCCTGATGAGGATGTTGCTGCAATGTATATTTCACTTTCTGATGGTGTTGATATTAGCCTTTTGGGCACTACAATATTTGCTGATGACGACACATTTAATGAGTATGAAATTCATCTAGGACTTGTAGGATTATTAATTCAACAAGCAAGTTTGAAGGAGAACCTCTTTTTAGAGATGAATTGCACTCTTTTGGCTTAGGGTTGTAATACAGTCTGCTTATATTTAAAGAAACAACAGATATGTTACCTTCTCAATGAGGGTCGGAATTGCTATGTGAAAAAGAGAAAAATAAGTACACATAATCAACTTTAATTCTCTTTAATAAATGGGTATTAACGTATATTTATTTAAGACGTTCACCATAAAACGTATAGCAATATTTTATACGGTACGGCGTCATTCACTGTTTTTAAACGAAGTAAATTTCGTGATTTTGCTACTTATCTATCTCGATATTTTCGAGCAAAACTTCCTGGGATTGCGGGTCAGTCACATCAGTCAGGACTTCAAGATGTAACCGGGATCCTTCGGCAACTGTTCCACGCGAGGCATGGATAAAGTACTCACGGAAGTGGTCAGGAGAGATATGGGATAGCGCGCCAAGTTTCACTGTCACACCAGTCACCCTGCTTGCGCGTTGCTCATATGCAAGGAATGTTATCTTACGTATCAGGTCTTTCACGAGAGAAAATTCGTGCATAGGTTTTAAATTCCAAAATTCTGGATATCTTGTTGTACACATCTTGCAACTTCCTGTACCGCCTTTTCGACTTCAAAAGATAATTCAACACCCGCCTCAAAGCATTTCCCCTCAATACCATAGACGATAAGGCGATTCGGCAGCAGGTTGAGCGTCCGTGCAAGTTCAATGGCTTCAGCAACACCGAAGGCGTGTGTGGAATAATGAAAAAAATTTGCCGGGATGGGCTGTGCATGTACATCGAACCGGTAAATGGTGCCCGGCCTGGCCCCGGAATAAACAGCATCGATTAGAATAACTGTATCAGCATTCTTCAAGTATTCCATTAAAGCCGCACCTTCACCGCTTTCTTCAATGATATGGACATGACCATGTGCCTGTTTCTTCAGACATTGAGCAACATGAAGTCCCACAGCGTCATCGCCGCGATATGCATTGCCAATACCAATTATGAGAATTATGTGTTTATTTTGAGCAACTTGTTCGATTACCATTTTGTAGATTAAGCTAACGGCAAAGGCGCAAAGGTCTCAGACTATACTCAAGATGCTCATAAAAATGTGCATTTTAAATTGATAACGGGGTGGCGCGGACAAAACGGTATTTGTCCGTGCTGAACTTGCACAACATTGTTTATGAATCATCCATTTTTGTGGTGTCAGGAGCTTCCTCCTGACACCGCAAACCATTTGAATAGACAATACAAGTCTGACCATTGCAGGTACAAAGCATTATGCAGTATCTCAAAAACACGGACAAGCATGGCTTGTCCGTGCCACCCCGTTAGATTATGGTTACTATGTATCAAGTTTATAAATCACAAATTGTGAACCTCCTGGGTATAAAAGAGAGTTCAGAATTTTCCCTTGCGTTCTTTGCATCTCTGCGGTAAGCTATTGCCCCATTTACGCTGCGATGTTTCGGTGAATCCTCTCACCGGAACATCTAAAATGTTTTTATGGTTTCAGGGTGTAGCAAAATCGGCATAATGACTGCGATGAGTTATTACCTCATTTTTTATTCCCGCTCAACCTGAAGCTTCAAAAAATGCGTGGCACATGAGATGCATGGATCGTAGTTGCGTATTGCCTGTTCACATTGTAGTGTGAGTCTCTCCTGAGGGAGATCAAGATATTTTGGTACAAATTGCCAGAGATCATTTTCAATAGTCTTCTGATTTTGTGACGTGGGAGGAACAATTTTAGCATCGATAATTATACCCTTGTCATCGATGTTGTAACGGTGATAGAGAATGCCACGCGGCGCCTCCGTGCAACCATAGCCCGTGCTGGCATGTGGTTGAACTTGAACTGCAGGTTTATCAGGTTTTTCATACTGCTCAATGATACGCAAGGCCTCTTCGCAGGCATAGAGGATTTCCACACTTCGGACGATAATGCCCTGAAATGGGTTATAGCAGACAGATGAAAGCCCGGCTGAATGCGCTGCCTCTTTTGCCAGAGGAGAGAGATGGTCGAAGTTTAGATTATATCTGGCCAGAGGTCCAACGAAATAAGCGCCGCGTCCCTTGATGACGGAATGTAACGCATTGGAATGCTGCACGTGTTCTTCGACAAAGGAATCATCATAGTCTTGCACGAAAATATCTAATCCCTTATTTGAAACAAGTCTCCCTTCGTTAAACGGATATTCGTCCGGATGACGAAGGGCGACAAATTCGTAATCCTGCTCAAAGTCCGGGAAATTCAGTGTGGCAGTCCATCGGACAGTCTCAAGGGCTGCATCCCGTGCCCATTTCAGACGTTCAGCAAGGGGAGCAAGTTCACGTTTTGCCGGTACTTTGTAAAATCCTCCGACACGCACATTGATAGGATGGATTTCCCTGCCGCAAAGGAATGCTACAATCTCATTCCCTGTCTTTTTCAGTTGTAGTCCACGCTGTACAATAGCAGGATGGTCTTTTGCCATCTGGATTGCATCGGCATAACCTAAAAAGTCTGGCGCATGCAGCATGTACACATGGAGGGCGTGGCTTTCGATCCATTCACCACAGTAAACAAGGCGACGCAGTGCACGAAGTTGACCGTCAACCTTAACACCAAATGCATCTTCCATCGCATGTACGGCGCTCATCTGATAGGCGATGGGGCAGATTCCACAGATACGGGCCGTAAT
>JABRVT010000078.1:0-1128 GCA_040048245.1 Candidatus Brocadia sp. | reverse complement strand
TATTTAGGGTCTTTATAAAACTTCTCCGATATTTTTCGGTATTCAGGATCTATTTTCAGGGCCATATCTGCATCGGTCATAATCGGATTTTGTTTTTTGCCCTGAATATGTGCATCAAGAGGTTTGTCTTCTTCTTTGATATTGATAGGTTCCCATTGCCATGCACCCGCTGGACTTTTTTTCAGTTCCCATTCATAATTTAAAAGCAAATGAAAATAAGTATGATTCCATTTGTTGGGGGTTGTTGTCCACGCACCTTCAAGTCCACTTGTAACTGTGTCTTCAGCGTTTCCTTTGCCCTTTGGATTCATCCATCCCAATCCTTGTGTGTCTATTTCAGCAGCTTCCGGGTTGGGTCCTAAAACTGAAGCGTCACCATTTCCATGTGCTTTACCTACAGTATGCCCTCCGGCTATCAGCGCTACAGTTTCTTCATCATTCATTCCCATGCGTTTGAATGTGGTTCTCACATCGTTTGCTGTTTTTAGTGGGTCTGGCTTTCCATCTACACCTTCAGGATTAACATAAATCAATCCCATTTGCACAGCTGCTAAAGGGTTTTCAAGAGATTCGCTATCTGATTCATTTGTGTAACGTGATTTTCCTAACCATTCTTTTTCTGATCCCCAGTAAATATCTTTTTCAGGATGCCAAATATCTTCCCGCCCTCCTGCAAATCCAAAAGTTTTAAAACCCATAGATTCATAAGCCATGTTTCCTGCAAGAATCATCAAGTCAGCCCACGAAATTTTGTTACCATATTTTTTCTTTATAGGCCAAAGTAATCTGCGTGCTTTGTCAAGGTTTGCATTATCAGGCCAGCTGTTGAGCGGAGCAAAACGTTGATTGCCTGAGTTTGCACCACCACGTCCATCAGCTAAACGGTAAGTGCCTGCTGCATGCCAAGCCATTCGAATCATAAGGCCACCATAATGCCCCCAGTCGGCAGGCCACCAGTCTTGACTCTCGGTCATTAGATTCTTTAAATCATTCTTCAGTGCTTCAAGGTCTAATTTTTTAAATTCATCAGCGTAGTTGAAATTTTCGTCATGCGGATTTGTTTTCCTGTCATGCTGATGCAGAATGTCAAGGTTTAGCGCATTAGGCCATTTGTCCATTACATTGTAC
>JABRVT010000077.1:0-20195 GCA_040048245.1 Candidatus Brocadia sp. | reverse complement strand
AACCCGAACTTTATCAAATGAATCGCGTGATGGAGATAAAAAACGTATCTTTGCCGAAACGATAAGGAACTGTCATGGGCGTGAATAATCTCTTCTGACTCGTTCGGGTTAGGGATACGACCTACAAACCTCACCTTGCACTGAAATTCCTTCACTTATAACGACTTCTTGTCCCTCTATCCCCGGATTACTTCTCCTGCCTTTCCAGGGCTTCAGGGAATTCCCTTGTCTTTCATGACACTTTTTACCACCTTCTCCGTTCTCCTTTCATTCTCCATCTTTCGTTACCCAGCTTTCTTCTGCCCTGTCATTTCATCGGTGTCCTTTATACGAACTTTGACGTTACCCTGACTTATCTCCACTCTAAATTGATTTTCAAATTCTATTGTGATATTATCATTCTGTGAGGTTTCTCCCATACTGCCCTCCTTATTCTTTAATGGTTTTGCTTCTTTTACAAAACTATTTCTACTATAAACAGAGGGCTTTTTCTTTAGACAAGTCTCTTTTTTTTTACTCTACCAATTTTATTATGCTGCACGATACAGAAGGAGGCTTTATTATGTTAACACGCCAGGCTTTAGAGAAAAATCAGGTATTTATCTATCTTGCGGCAATCTCCATTGGACTGATTATAGGTATTTTCTTACCCAGTATAGGCGCGGCATTGGAGTCTGCGCTCTGGCTAGTACTTGGTGTTTTGCTGTACACAACGTTTTCTCAGGTTCCACTAACTCATTTGCGCGAGGTTTTTGCTGAACCTCGATTGCTGATTGCTGCAACGGTGGGTAACTTCGTTTTAATACCGCTCGTTGCGTGGATACTGATGATACTTGCGCCTGATGACCCCGCGGTTCGCCTGGGTGTGCTTT
The DNA here is from genome assembly GCA_040048245.1 of Candidatus Brocadia sp. Lineage (GTDB taxonomy): Bacteria > Planctomycetota > Brocadiia > Brocadiales > Brocadiaceae > Brocadia. The sequence continues at coordinate 19,323 of JABRVT010000077.1, read as the reverse complement.
TAGTACTTCTGGTTCCCTGCACGGATTGGTTTATTACATTTACCCAACTGGGCGGCGGTGATACAAAACGTGCCATAGCTTTTGCGCCGATCAGCTTATTGCTGCAAATCTTTCTGCTTCCGGTTTACTTATGGGTGTTTATCGGTAAAGGTTTTACAGCGACCCTTGCCAGAGGTGAAATGCTGGTAGCGTTTGTTGGGCTGATTCTTGTGCCGCTAATCGCGGCATTTATAACGGAGAAATGCACTGAAAGGAGTTGCTGCCGACCAGTGCTAAGGGAATATTTGGGGTGGTTGCCGGTACCTTTGCTTGCCATAGTTGTTTTTATCATTGCCATTTCTCAGGTAAATGCTGTAATTGGCTTTGTTTCGTTGCTGAGTTATCTGCTGGTTGTGTTCTCGCTTTTTTTGGTTGCTGCCGGGTGGGTTGCCAAAGCGTTTGCCATCTTGTTTCGGCTTCCGCCGGATCAGGGGCGTGTATTGGCGTTCAGTTTTGGAACGCGCAATTCTTTTGTCGTGTTGCCACTCGCCCTTGCACTACCTTCGTCATTTGAACTGACAGTGGTAGTCATCGTATTCCAATCTCTTGTGGAATTACTCGGTATGGTCGCTTACCTTTGGTGGGTTCCGAAGAGGTTGTTTCCCGTACCATCATAATGAGGTGATATAAAATTTCTTTTTTCCATCAGACGCATCGGACGGGGATGATTGCAAAAACAAAGGAGATTGCAAGTTTTTTGTTTTCTCAACCATAATCAAACATTAAAGAAACTCGGGTACAATTATTGCAAAGATACAATGGGAAGCATCGTACCCTTGTACTTTTGCGATTATTTCGCATCCGGATGCCGGTAAAACAATGCTAACGGAGAAACTTTTGTTATATGGTGGGACATTGGACCTGGCTGGTTCAGTTACGGCAAAGAAAAGGTAGCGGGAAACCGCTTCGGACTGGATAGAGCTTGAGAAAAGGCGATTATTTATTTTTTGCCCCGCTTAACACGTGCAGTTCCTGTGCTCTTAATTGCTATTCTTGTAGTTACGGCCGTGGTGGTAGGATGCAATATCGACACCTTGAAGGTGTGTGACATAGCCTCGGTAACCGGAGGACTACCGCAATTTCATATTCCCATGGTTACCCTAAAGTGGGAAACACTCAGGATTATTGCTCCATACTCTGTTATCCTTGCTGTCGTTGGTCTCCTTGAATCCCTGATGAGCGTAACCTTGATAGATGAATTAACAGAAACCCGCGGTAATAACAACAGAGAATGTTTTGGCCAGGGTATCGCGAATGCAGTTTTTGGTTTCTTTGGTACGATGGGAGGATGCGCTATGTCGGCCAGAGTTATGATCAATGCAAGTTCTGGCGGATAAGGTTGATTATCTGACATTTCTGCCGCAATATCTTTGCTCTTGTGTATTTTATTCGCCTCGAGGTTCGTAGAAATGATTTCGCTTGCGGCATTAATGGAAGTTATGTTTATGGTCGTATTCCGCGCATTTAAATGGACAAGTTTCCGCATCCTCCACAAGATTCCCCGTGCTGACGCATTTGTGCTGATATTGGTCTCCGGTGTAATGGTGTTTACGGATATTTATTACATTAGTGACAGTGGTAAAGTGAACTATCGGGACTTGCGGTTGATACAAAGAGTCTAGAAACGATTGAAGATGCAGAATCATCCGTTGAATAGGCTTTATGTCTGTAAATAGATAGCATCATTTTTGAAGGTATTACAAGGATATAAACATTAGCAAAAACTGCTGATGTGGATATTTGTGTAAAAAATAGCGCTTATTCGTGGTAAAACTACTAACTACACAATCCTGCCGTTTTTCATTTTAAAGGTGACATCGGCAATCCGGTCAAAAACCGCATCGTGGGTGGCTACGAGAATGGTTACGCCACGTATCTTTAGTTCACCCAGAAAATTTAGTATATGCGCGCTGATTTCATCATCGATATTTGATGTTGGTTCGTCGGCAATGACAATCTCAGGGTTATTTATCAGCGCACGTGCAATGGCTACCCTCTGTTGCTGTCCCCCGCTGAGTTCTTCCGGGGTATGGTTTAGCCGGTCGCCAAGTTTCATCTTTTCCAAAAGGAGTTTTGCCCTTTCAAAACGCTCTTTGAAACTGATTCCTAATGGGATAAGTGGGTAAGCAACATTTTCCCAACTGGCAAGCCCTGGGATAAGATGAAAGTCCTGAAAAATAAAGCCGATCTTTTCACGCCGCAGTCTGGCAAGGGCAATATCGGAAAATGTGGTGATCTCTTCGCCATACATGAACACCTTACCCGCAGTAGGTCTATCCAGGGTACCGATAATATTCAGCAGGGTAGTCTTTCCGGAGCCGGATGGACCGTTAAATACCACAAAGCTGTTTTTTGAAATGTTTACGTTGACGTCGTATATGGCGCATACCTCATGATGTGAATGCTGGCTATAGAATTTACAAAGGTTCTCTGTTCTTATCATTATTTCATTGACACAACTGGTGATACCGTTGATGCCCTCCAGGAAGAATAGACACTCCCGACCATGGTCAGGAGAAAGGCAAAGAGAAAACTGAGCAGGCACGGCAATGGTAGAAACCTTGCGGGGAGTGTAAATTTAGGCAACATGGTTATCTCTGCAATAAAAAATTGGGCAACAAACGCACCATTAAAACCCTTAATCCAGAGAATGGATGATACGACGGCAATGGTGGCACCCAACAGGCTGATGAGTAATTGTTCGAAGGAAATGAGCTCTAATACCTCCAGTGTCTGCCAGCCAGTGGCCTTCATTATGCCGATTTCTTTTTTCCGCTCGGATAACCCAAAACCGGAGGCTACCAGAATAGCAGGGACTCCTAATGCAAAGGCTACGATATATAAGGCACTAAAGATACCCTCCTTGAGCATAAATCCCTTTTTAACATACAATTCTATCATGTGCTTATCCTGTAGTCGGTATGGTTCATTTTGAAGCATATCATATAAATCGGTAGCAATTTCTGAATTATGTCCGGGAAGGGTATAAATCTGCATATCTGTGGCAATATCCTGTTTACCAAAAAGTTCTCCGGCATCCTGGAATGACATGAGTATCATGGAAGATCCCCAGATACCGGAATCTGAAGAAAAGAAACCGACAACAGTACAGGTCTTTCGTTGTTGACAGCGCATGCTGAACTGGTCGCCAATTTTTAAGTGGAAGTGCTTTGCCAACTCATACCCTACAACTACCTCGTTGGGACTTTCAAAAACCCTGCCTGAAATGCAGGTTACTGACTCAGGAATATCTTTTTTGTTAAGACCGACAATGACTGCTAGTTTGTTCTGCAAAAAACCACGTCCAATAATACGTGGTACCACCTTTGTTACCCCAAAGATATTTTTAATCTCGTCCAGATATTTCAGGGGAATAGCCGCATTTCTGCCAAATTCGTCAAAGGTCAGATAGAGATCTGCACCGGCCTTTACAGAGGTGAGCGATTGCTCCCGTATACCTTCGGAGATGGCAATGGCGGTTATAAAAGGCGTAAGGATGGCAACGATGCAAAGGCAGACCACAACGGTTTTTGTCCTGTGGCGTAATAAATTTTCAGTTGCCAGAAAGAGAAGATTTGAATGTTTGCTCACTGTTTATGACTGAGATTGTAGTGTAAGAAATTCATGCTTGATAATAAAATTATCGAATAATTATATCGAAAATATCTTTCTGTATTCAACGTAATTATGCCGATTTTGGCTTGGACATTATGTCCTGCGATATCATCTCGGTAAATCGATAAAAACATATTTCGCAAGGATGATATTGGCAAGGAGTAGGATTTATGGGTGTAGCAAATGCTAAAGTATATTTAAAAAAACTCGAGAATGCCTGATCTAAAATCTGTCGAGGTTGAAGCACTGGCGGTCTCAGTGTCAGTACATCTGTTTATCACTGAGCATATAAAAATTCAACTTGAGTTAGTTAGTCGTCATGTTACTGAAGGCAACACCCAGAAACGATGAAAATAGAACTATTTATTCATATTGTGACACTGTTACTCGTGCCGTTTTTGTGAACTTGCTTTCGAACCAGTCAGTCGAAATTGATAAGAAGGAAGCAATTCTGGCGGATGGAAGTCGTAAACTCGTTTCTTAGGTTGGTCCAATTGAGATTCGTTCCAAAAAACCTTGTTTGTTTTGCAGGGGCGTTAGTAATGGGTGGTCAGGCTTAATACCCATGGGGGATATAGATTTGGTTATCATTCTAAGTACCGGAACAGTAGATGTTACTCCTATGAGCCCAATATCACAACATCAATCGCTAAAGTAAATTGATCATAAGGAATCGGTTTTAACTGGAAGATTGACGGATGGGAAATTGGGAACTTTATGATGTTCCCAAACTAATAAGCTGGAAAAGACAAAAGCGCAAAATTTGTAAGTTAACCCTGTCAGGGTTTTCAAACCCTGACAGGGTTATTTTGTTCATTAACTACGTTTCTGAGAAATCATATCTTTATCTTTGCAATCTGAAAAATCCTGTAGCTGTTTTAGTTTAACCCACTTTTACTGTGATCTGTTTCGGCTTTACTTCCTCTTTCTTTTGCAGAGTGATCTCCAGCACGCCATTTTTGCACTCTGCTGTTACTTTGTTTGTATCCACGGAAGCGGGGAGATCAATGGAACGCGAAAAACTTCCGTAACGTCTTTCCATGCGATAGTAGTTTTTACCCTTTTCCTCCTTTTCTTCCTTTTTTTCACCCTTAATAATGAGCGTATCATTCTGGATTGAGATATCTATTTCTTTCGGATCTATACCTGGAATTTCTGCCTTTACAGTAACCTTGTCGGCAGTTTCCGATAAATCAATCGGTGGCACCCACGTACCTGCCATGCCGAACTCAGATAATTCTCCTCCCCTGAAAAACCGGTCAAACATCCGATTCATTTCTTCCTGTATGGAAGAAATACTTGGCCATTGTGACCACTTCACCAAATCCTTAGCCATAAACATCACTCCTTTCAAAAAGTTAAAATAAAAGATATGAAATACATTTGCCTTATTATTTAAGCAAAATTAATACCAATACAAATGTTTTGCCTCCCATGTCTTAAATAATTTATTGCAATAAAAGAACTTACAATAATTCTATAAATTTCTCTCTTAAAAATGTATGCTGCCATATTGGCAGCGTGTGTTATCAGGATAGCGTTAAATATAAAAAGCAATTTTTTAATTTTCTTGAAAATTTTCACTAAAGTTTGATATTATATTTATTTATGGAAATAACCAGAAATACTATAATTAAAGACCTTATTGAATCACATCCGGAAACACTCGCGGTATTCAAGAAATATAACCTGGTAATAGCAGGGGGAGTTCGCGGACCTAATGAACCAATTGCCTTTTTCGCCAAGGCACATGAGGTAGATTACGATATCCTTGTTAAGGAGCTCAACGAGGCAATTGAAAAGGGTGGCGGAGAGCATATTGAAATTCCGAAGCTGGAAGAAGACAAGGTCTATGAGAAATTTGTTAAAACAGCAATCGTTTTAACCCTTACCGTAGGGGTAACATTTGGCGCTATTATACTGAGTTATATTGCCATCAAGCTGAATTTTCACTCAATTTATTACGCACTCATCCAGACGCATGGTCATGCACAGCTCTTTGGATGGGTCGGGCTATGTATTATGGGTTTTGCCTTATACATCATACCGCGGGTGAAAAATACAGAGCTCAAACACAGGAACTTGGTAGACATTTGCTATGGATTCATCATAGCCGGCCTTTCACTGCGGATTATATTACAACCTACGCCTCTGTATGCCGCTAGGTTTTTAGTTCCTGTATCCTCCATTTTAGAAATCATTTCAATTTGTCTGTTTGCGTTTATTATTTTAAAGACAATCTTTTCCAGCAAGGAAAAGACTGGTATATTTGACAAATTTTTCAAGGCAGGAATTATCTGGTTTCTCATCTCGGCGTTCATAAATTTTGGGATGGTAATATATTTATATAAACATGCCATTTATGAAATTCCCCGTGTCATTTTTAGCCCCTTTGTGCATCTCTATCTCTTTGGTTTTGTGTTTATGTTCATCTTTGCCATAAATATCAGGACGGTATTTGCCTTCCTCGACATCAAGCCTGTAAGAGAGAAGGCTGTAAATTTGACCTTCTGGGTCATGAATATATCTGTCCCGATTTATTTTGTCACTCATATGTTTGCGAACAAGAGTATTATTGCACTCCGGCTTTCGCAATTTATTTCGTTTCCTATTGCTTTCGCTATTATTGCGTTCATCTATGGGCTACGGATATTTGAGAGATCTACCAGGGAACTTCAGGACGTGGTGATGGACCGGAGTTACGCCAAGACCATTCGTACTGCATATATCTGGCTCATTGTTACAACTATTATTCTACTTATAATCCCGTTTCTGGGTTACGGTTCTGAATTACAACGAAGATTTCATGGATCGCTGAATCATGCTGTTACTGTGGGCTTTATCACGATGATGATTATTGGCTATGCATCAAAGATGATTCCCACTTTTAAAGGGATTGACATGTATAGCTTAAAATTGTCAAACATCACCTTTGTCCTGCTGAATACGGGTTGTTTTCTCAGGGTATTCTCCCAGATATTGGTAGGTACAAGCGGTGGAAGGCCGCTGTTTTATGCTGTCATGGGGACTTCTGGTTGGTTTGAATTGGCAGCATTGGGTATCTTTGGCTATAATCTGTGGAAAACAATGAATACTGTACAGGAAACCAAACCGACGGTATCTGCCGATAAGTTAACCATAGTCACAAAAGACACAAAGGTTTTTGATGTAGTAGATCGATATCCGGAGACATTACAAATATTTCTTGATTTTGGGTTCAGTCAGATGGCAAATCCGGTTATGAGGAACACTATGGGGCGAGTTGCAAGCATAGAAATGGCAACCAAGATGCATAATGTTGATATTGACAAATTTCTCAAGGCCATTAACGACAAAATTGCTTCAAAAAATGAAAAAGGTAGAACTTCATAGATTGAAGTTCCGCCTCTATAAGAGGCCATTTGACATTATTGCCGAATGGCTTTTCTCGTACAAAATGGCTCCCCCGGTAGGATTCGAACCTACAACCAACCGGTTAACAGCCGGCTACTCTACCATTGAGCTACAGGGGAACCTGTTTTATTTCGCTCCAATAAAAATTATTATTGCAGATAACTAATTAGTGCTGATATTTCTTTCTTCATATCCTGACGATGAACAATTCTGTCTAAAAAGCCATGCTCCAGCAAAAATTCTGCTGTCTGAAAACCTTTAGGTAGGGCACGTTTTATTGTCTCCTGAATAACCCTTGGACCAGCAAAACCTATTAGTGCTTTTGGCTCTGCTATGGTAATATCAGCCAAAGATGCAAAGCTGGCCATTACTCCACCCAATGACGGATCAGTTAATACCGATATATATAAACCGCCAGCCTCCCGAAATCGCGCTATTGCAGCGCTTGTCTTTGCCATTTGCATGAGAGAAAAAACACCCTCATGCATGCGCGCCCCCCCACCGGAACCAGAAATAATGATCAGAGGCAACATCAGTTCCGTAGCTTTTTCTGCAATCCGTGTAATTTTCTCTCCAACTACGGAACCCATACTTCCCATAATAAAAGACGGGTCAGTAATGCCAATCATCGCCTCTTTCCCATCGATCTTCCCCTTTCCAACAATTGCGGCTTCTTTAAGACCGGTCTTTTGCTGCTCGGCAACTACCCTTTCAGGATAAGTTATCCGATCTTTAAAATTTAACGGGTCACATGGCACCATATTAGCCCACATTTCCTCAAAGCTGTTTTCATCGACTAAAAGTTTTAATCGATTCCTGCTAAATATCCGAAAGTGATAATTGCATTCAGGGCATACGAACATCTTTTCTTCGACTGTCTTTTTAAACAACATACCCTTGCAGCCATCACATCGTATCCACAAACCATCAGGCATATCCTTTTTTTTTCTGAAGAAAACCATTGGGATGCACCTACCTGTTATAAAATCCTTTTCTGTACCGTAAAAGAGCAATCAAATATCAGAAATAATCCTGACATAACTTCAATATAATTCCATCAGTGACGAGAAATTCGCTTTTTGTATCGCATCAAAATCATCCAAAGGCGTCCGCTTGTCTTGAAATCCAACACGACAAATATACTACCTGCTACTTCAGTTTATAACATTTTAAGAAAAAAACAAGTTGTTTTTTACCGCTGAGTAAATTCGTAATTGTGAGTTTTGCTAAGATACTGATACAGAAATTTATGCGTTTACTTCATTATGCTGATATTCCTCTTTGGTAGCCTGTTCAGCCCTTTGCCTGAGTGTTTTGATTGCTATATACGGGTCATCACTTTTAAAAATTGCTGATGCCGCAACTATCACATTGGCACCCTTTTGGACGGCCTGAGTAATAGTTTCTGTTGTAATGCCACCGTCTACTTCGATATCCATTTCATCCGGCGCTAAACTGCGCAACATTGCAATCTTTGGCAAAACCTTTGATATAAACCTTTGTCCGGCAAAACCTGGATTGACAGACATGACGAGTACCATATCCACCGCATCCAAAAGACCTTCCACCGATTCGGCCGGCGTATCCGGATTCAGCGATACACCAGCCTTTAACCCGGCATTCTTAATCAGCGAAATAACTTCACCCGGTGTTTTTGTAGCCTCTATATGGAAAGTTATCAGATCACCACCCCCGGCTGCATCAGCAAATGCATTAACATAACGTTGAGGGTGCTCAATCATCAGGTGAATATCCAGTGGCACCTTTGTAATACGCCTTATCCCCTCCACTATGAAAGGCCCCATAGTGATATTGGGGACAAAATGACCGTCCATTACGTCGATATGGATCAAATCAGCGCCGGCTGTTTCCACCTTTCTGATTTCATCTTCCAAGCGTACCGGATTGGCCGAGAGGATGGAAGCTGCAATCTTGATTTTTGGCTGCATATTTTTTATATTTTAAATTTCCCGTGTTGATCTTTCAGAATTAAGCACAAAAGCATTTTACGTTTTTCGACTTCCTGTCCCTGTCAGGCTGGCGAAGGTGAAGGGTTTCTTACTTTCCTTCTTCTGTCTGATAACGATGCAACGCCTGGAAGTTCGCCACCTTCCAGCAATTTCAGAAATGCCCCGCCACCAGTAGATATAAACGTTACCTCGTGTGACTTTCCTGATTTATGAAATGCCATATCGGTATCACCGCCGCCTACGATTGTCGAAGCATGAGAACTTGTTACTGCATCCACCATAGCGTATGTTCCCCGGCTAAAAGCGTCAAATTCAAATGCACCCATCGGACCGTTCCATACGATTGTCTTTGCATCCTGAAGTGCCTCGGCAAAGAGTTTTGTGCTGGCCGGACCTATATCCAGGGCGATCCACTTTTCTGGTATTTCCTGAAAAGGAACAACCTTTGTTTCTGCCCTGCCGTCAAAGCTTTCCGCAACAACAAAGTCCACCGGGAGGTACAGTTTTGTACCGTTCTTTTTGGATATATCCATGAGATTTTTTACTACATCCAGCATACTATCCTCTACCAATGACTTTCCAACACCAAAACCCTGAGCCTTAAGGAAGGTAAATGCCATAGCCCCTCCGATAAGGATTTTATCCATCTTTTTTGCAAGGTTTTCAATGATCTTTATCTTGTCGGAAACCTTTGCGCCTCCCAAAAGTGCAACAACCGGTCGCATGGGGTTATTGACTGCTTTTTCAAAATAATCTATCTCTTTCTTGAGTAAAAATCCTGCCGCCGACGGAACTAAACTATCAACTCCAACCATCGAGGCATGTTTTCTGTGGCAGTTTCCGAAGGCATCCTGTATAAACACATCACAGAGGCTAGCCAACTCTTTTGCGAAAGAAGGATCGTTTTTTTCTTCCCCCGGATGGAACCTTAAATTTTCCAGTACAAGCACATCGCCATAGTGCATTTCCTCGATTTGCTTCTTTACTTTCGGACCAATGCAATCCTCTGACAAAGTAACCTTTACCTTTTCCCCGAGCAAGCGCTGCAAACGTCTTGCAACTGGTTTTAAGCTATATTTGGGATTCACCTTGCCATCAGGCCTACCCAGGTGTGAGGCAATAATAACCTTTGCCTCTTCATCCAGCAAATAGTTAATAGTTGGTAAAGTTGCACGTATCCTTGTATCATCGGTAATATTTCCCTCTTCATCCAGCGGTACATTATAATCCGTCCGCACCATCACCGTCTTTTTTCGCACATCGATGTCTTTAATAAATAACTTATGCATAAGCATCTGATAATTAAGATTTGTTGAATATTTTTAGATACGGGCTGCCAATTCTATAAGGTCTGTCATGCGGTTTGAAAAGCCCCATTCATTGTCATACCAGGAAACAACCTTTACCATACGTTTGTCAATAACGTAAGTCAGAGCTGAGTCGAAGATGCTGGAATGGGTATTTCCAATGATATCGGAGGATACAATGGGATCTTCACAGTATTCCAGAATACCCTTCATCTCGCCTTCGGCGGCCTTTTTCATGGCGGCATTGACATCCTCCACCGCAACATCTTTTGATACTACGACAACCAAATCCGTTACAGACCCGTTGGCAACTGGAACACGCATAGCCAAGCCATCCAGCTTACCTTTCAGCGATGGAATCACTTCTCCAATAGCTTTGGCTGCCCCTGTTGTCGTGGGAATAATATTCACCGCAGCCGCCCTTGCCCTCCTGAGGTCTTTATGGATAAGGTCGCTGATACGCTGGTCGTTGGTATATGCATGAATCGTTGTCATTAAACCCTTTTCAATGCCGAAATTATCGTTTACAACTTTTGCCAAAGGTGCCAGGCAATTCGTTGTGCATGATGCATTGGATATAATTTTATGTTCAGGTTTAAGATCCCCGGTATTAACGCCCACAACAATCGTGGCGTCTATCCTGTCTTTGGCGGGTGCTGAAAGTATAACCTTCCTAGCTCCGGCATCCAGGTGCCTGGCACAATCTGCCCGGGAAGTAAATATTCCGGTTGATTCTATTACGATATCTACTCCAAGGGATTTCCATGGTAACTTCGCAGGATCTTTCTCCATGAACAGCCTGACTTCTTTGCCATTTACAAGGAGTGATTTCTCTTTCGCCTCTATACTTCCGGCAAATCTTCCATGTACCGAATCGTATTTTAATAGCGTTGCTAGCGATTTCGAGTCAGCAAGATCGTTAATAGCCAAGACGTCTATTCCTACCCGTTTGGCAATCACGCGAAAGACATTCCTACCAATTCTCCCAAAACCATTTATACCAACCCTAATAGCCATAGCTGCATCCTTTTGCATATCTCTAATAATATCAGCGGGTTAAGCCACGCCCATCAAAAGCACTACAAGAGAAAAATAACGAAAAAATAAAAAAGCATTCTAACAGACAAGCCCAATTTGTCAAGTATTTTAATACCCTGAAACAAATACTCCTGATTAATAACACCAGAGCCAGCCCTGCTCTGAATCATAATTTTGTTGCGAGAATATTACAGTCCTTGTTCTTATACCATTGCAAGATATCTATAATTGCATTGAAAATGGTGAAAATAGCATTACAATAAAGTAAACAGAAAAACCACGAGAATACTTAGTTATAAAAAATTAACCATCGTCAGAATCATTTGATGTCCGACTCGCATAGCTTGTTTCGCTCTGTAAGGATTATAAGTGTCTGTACCTTTTCAAGCCGCATACTTGGCCTTGCCAGGGATATGATATGCGCCAGCATTTTTGGCACAGGTATGGTGTGGGATGCCTTTACCGTCGCTTTTAAAATTCCCAACCTGTTCCGGCGCCTCTTTGGCGAGGGCGCCCTCAGTGCAGCATTCATTCCTGTCTTTACAGAACACATTGAAAAACACGGCAAAGAAGAAGCCTTCGTTTTTTTTAATGTCGTAGCCACGGCCCTCGTTATTATTCTGGGTGGTATTGTTTTATTTGGCGAAGGGTCTTTCTTTGTTATTCCAAGGGTGTTTCAGATACAGGAAAAGTGGCAACTCATCCTTAAATTGCTTATCATTATGTTTCCCTATGTCTTCTTCATTTGTCTCGTGGCCTTTATGGGTGCGGTGCTTAACACCCTTCGTCATTTTTTTATGCCAGCCTTTGCGCCGGTTGTCATGAACGTATGCTGGATACTTGGAGCTGTTTTGGCCCCTTATACGGGAAAGTCGCTGGAAAAGATGATTTATGCAGTTGCCATCTCGACATTTTTCTCTGGTATTGTCCAGGTAGTTATTCATATTCCTACCTTACGGAAAAAAGAGTTATACTATCGATTCATACCTGGATTTTCGCATCCTGGCTTAAAGCTGGTACTAACCCGTATGGCGCCTATTGTATTTGGGCTTGGTATTGTTCAGGTCAATGTCTTGCTTGACAGCCTTATCGCCGTTGGGTTTTCTTCCCACCAGGGTGGACCTGACAGCTTCACTTTTGCAGGGATGACCATCCATTTTCCCATGAAGGCTGGCGCCGCCTCAGTACTCTATTACAGCGACCGACTGATCCAATTCCCTCTGGGCGTCTTTGGTATTGCAATGGCTACAGCGGTATTTCCGCTCTTTTCCACCCATGCAGTTCGGGAAGATTGGAATAATTTTTCGACTACCTTCAACAAGGCGTTAAAATTTATCCTCTTAATCGGTATTCCGGCATCACTGGCTATCATCATGCTTCGGGAACCGATCATCGATCTCGTTTACAGGAGAAATCAGTTTGATGCAGAATCCGCTTACCGTACATCACGAGCCATCCTCTTCTATGCTTTTGGGATATGGGCATACTGCGGCCTCCATGTACTGATCCGTGCATTTTACTCCGTCAGGGATACCGTTACCCCGGTAAAGGTTGGGGCAATGTGTGTCGGCTTAAATCTCATTTTAAATCTCACGCTCATCTGGGTATTTCAGGAAGGCGGGTTAGCGCTTTCCACCGCCATCAGCGCCATTGTTCAAATTGTTATTTTAACTATCATATTGCAAAAAAGGCTCAGTATTAAGATAGGCAATGAAGTTTTTGTCTCGTTACGAAAAACTGTAACAGCCTCAATAGTAATGGCATTTGCGTGCTGGTTGGTCCTCAGGATGTTTCCGGATTTAAATGGCGGTGGGAATTTCTATTTTAAAATGCTTCGATTATTTGTCCCCATGCTGTCCGCACTTGCAGCATTTGCTGGAACTTCTTTGCTTGTCAAATCAGAAGAGTTTATATACCTAGCCAGACTGTCTCTAAGGAAATCTAAGAGCTTGTAACAGCTCGCAAAGATTGCATACGCGTAATATGGTTAACTATTTCATATTGAAAATCACTCTTGTCCAGATTAAATTTTCAAGAATCCCATAAATCCATATATATAAGGTTTCCAGCGGACCAGTGTAAGCTAAGACCTCGATTTTTAAGTTATTGATTCTAATAGTGATAAGAGGCTTTATTGAACACTACTGATTGAAAATCATTTGATAATTACCACCTGTGTGCTATAATTTCATTTTGAAATGGTGCCGTTACCAACTATGATATTTACCGCAAAGTCCGCAAAGAATGCAGAGAAGATTTTAGAATCGAAAACTTGTTCCAGACAGGTTGAGGGAATTAAGGTTTTCCCTTAAAAAATCTCTGTGAATTTTGCGCTCTTTGCGGTGAGATAAACTATTACTAATTAACATTGGGAGATTTATATATATGTGTGAACAACGGAAAAAGGTGGTGCTGGCATACTCGGGCGGTTTGGATACCTCGGTGGCTATTAAGTGGATTCCCGAAAAATATAACATGGATGTTATTACGGTGACCATTGATCTGGGCGCAGTAAAGGATTTGGACGCCATTCGGGAAAAAGCCTTAAAGATCGGGGCTAAAAAGGCGATCGTTATTGATGCGAAGGATACGTTTGTCAAATATTTTATCTTTCCCGCATTGCAGGCGGGTGCCTTATACGAAGGTGTTTATCCGCTGGCAACGGCCTTAGGAAGACCACTGATTGCAAAATTGTTGGCGGATGTGGCACATGAAGAAAAGGCGGATGCCGTGGCCCATGGTTGTACGGGAAAGGGGAATGACCAGGTGCGACTGGATGTATCTTTGCAGGTATTGAATCCAAAGCTGCAAATTATTGCGCCTGTACGCGAGTGGAAGATGACGCGTGACGAGGAGATTAAATATGCCGAAGAACATAATATTCCGGTAGAGGCAAAGATAAAGAGTCCATACAGTACGGACGAGAATCTCTGGGGAAGAAGTATCGAGTGCGGGATATTGGAAGACCCCTGGGCAGAACCGCCAGAGGAAGTTTACAAGTGGACAAAAAATGCACAGGATGCTCCCGACGAACCAGAATATATAGAGATCCATTTTGAAAAAGGGATACCTGTGGCTATTAACGACGCCGAGATGGATGGGGTTACCCTTATCAATACCTTGAATGCGAGGGGTGGAAAGCACGGCGTTGGCCGTATTGATCATCTGGAGAATCGACTTGTGGGTATTAAGTCAAGGGAGATTTATGAGTCCCCTGCTGCTATTATCTTGCATACGGCGCATAAGGCACTGGAAGGAATGATAATGACAAAAGATGCCCTGAGGTTTAAGGATATTGTCTCTGCGCATTATGCTGATTTGATTTATAATGGACTCTGGTTCTCTGCATTTCATCAGGACTTGGTGGCATACGTGTTGAGCAGTCAGCGGCTTATGACGGGAACGATCCGTGTAAAATTATCGAAAGGGACATGTACCGTAGTGGGACGTAAATCACCGATGTCCCTTTATAGCGAAAAATTGGCTACGTATCAGAAAGAAGATACCTTCGATCATAGTGCATCTCTGGGGTTTATTAAGATATACGGTTTGCCGGTAAAAATACAGGCCCAAAAGCAAATGGACGTTCTGGCAGGTAGGGAGGCATTGCATCTAGATTCGATCATGCCGCCGAAGATTAAGTCTTTTGGCAAGGCAGAAGGGGGTAAAAAAAGGTGAAGTAATGAAAGTACTGCTCATATTCCCACCTTCGTGGCATCCTTCACAGCCTTACCTCAGCTTGCCTTCTTTAACGGCTTTTTTAAAACAAAATGGTATTCGTGATGTCGTCCAGAGAGATATTAATATTGAGTTGCTTGATGTACTCCTTACTGAAAAGAGCTGCGGTGAATTTTATCAGAGAATTGTTGATAAATTAAGATGCATGGATACTATGAGAGCGGCACATCATTTGGGGACCGCCCCTGGTGAACACGAAAAACGCCAAGCCCTGATTCATGCAGTGGAAGCGATTCCTGATATTATGAAAAAGGTGGAACCAGCAAAACATACCTTAAGGTCGGGGGGTTTTTACGATCTCGAAAGGTATATCGAAAGTGTCAATGTCATTAATGAATCCCTCCGAGTCATGTCAACCCTTTATTATCCTTCATCACTGACAGCGCTCAACAACGATATGCGTTATTCTGTATATTCCTCCCGGGAAATTTTTCAGGCGCTGGACGATGAGGAAGAAAATATCTTCCTTGCCCTTTATAAAGATCATCTTCTTTCTTCCATCCTGGAGTTTTCCCCGGAATTACTGGGCATTTCCATTACCAGTACTTCTCAAATCATTCCGGGGCTTACCCTTGCAAAACTGATAAAGGATCGGAACAAAGAGGTCCACATCACCATAGGTGGAAGTATTTTTACGAAGCTCATTGAAAATTTGAAAAGGGTGGATAGTCTCTTTTCAATTGTGGATAGCTTTATTGTTTTTGAGGGTGAGCATGCCTTGTTGGAACTCGTAGGGCAGATCGATGGCAAGAGGGATTTTAGAAAGGTACCTAACCTGATTTATCGGGAGAACAACGTTACCAGGATCAATGAGCCATTTTATACAGAAGACCTGAATAAACTTCCTACACCGGATTTTGATGGGTTTCCGCTGAGACTTTATCATGCCCCTGCATCCGTCCTGCCCGTGCAAACATCAAGGGGTTGTTATTACAGGAAATGCGCCTTTTGCAACCTGCATCTGGACCACAGGAATTTTCGGTTGCGGAAAGCGGATTTGCTCCTGGAAGATATCTATAAACTCTCGCAAAAATACCATACGCCATATTTTTTCTTTACGGATGAATCCGTCCCCATCAATCAATTACGTGAGATATCTCAAGGCCTGCTGGAAAACAAATGCGATATAAAATGGATGGGAGGGGTACGATTTGAGAATGCCCTTAATGGAGATGTGCTGCGGAAGATGTATGAATCCGGATGTCAAAAATTGGTTTTTGGCCTGGAATCATACAATCAGCGTGTGCTGGATTTAATGAAAAAGGGGATAAAAACTGATGTCGTGAAAAGGGTGCTGGATGAATGTTTGAAAGTAGGCATATCATTCCACCTTTATATAATTATTGGATTTCCAACGGAAACGGAAAAAGAGGCGTTAGAGACGCTTGACTTTGTACTTAAGAAAGAGTATCTGGATTCACCGGGGTTTTCCTGTTTACCGTCCCTTTTTGGAATGGAAAAGGATTCCCCGATTACCCAAAACCCTTCAGAATATGGATTAAGGTGTATCATGGCGCCCGGTGGAGAGGATTTGGGATTGGGTTATTTTTACGAGGTAGAACAGGGCATGTCACCGGAAGAAGCCGAAAGGATGTATCATAATGTCATAAGCCAATTAAGCGAGAAATTGTGCCCGTTTCCCTATAATTATTCTATGTCTGACGGATTGTTATATATTGCGCATAAGAAAGAGAAATGTTTCCGGTAAGATCTATTAAAAACAAACTTATCCTGATACTTTTGGTATGTTCCTTTACGCCATTGTTGCTGTTGCGTTTTATGGCCTTTCCCAAGGCGCAGAAGGATCTGGAAGAGGCCTTGATACGGAATTTGGAAGGGGTAAAGCAAAAACAGGCAGAAATTGTAAAGATGTGGTTTGCCGAAAGGAGTCATGACGCAAAGGTTGTCAGCAAAAATATATCTGCCGTATTGGAACATAGTATGGATGATAGGAGCAGGGACTTTTCAAAGTTATATGATTATATCGAGATGGTCAAAACAGAGTACGGATATAAATCTGTATATATTGCCTCACGGGACGGGACGGTGCTTGTGTCCACGGAAAGCGAACAGGCTGGCACCAATATCATGAATTACGATTATTACAGGGAGGCGTTGAATGGACGTATTTTTGTATCCAGGATTCAGCGCCTTCCTCATAGTGAAAGCAGGAACAAAAAGAGTGACAGTGACGAACCAATAATGTTTATATCTGCTCCGCTCATTGGTTCTGACAACCTCATATTCGGGGCAGTTGTTCTTAAAGTAACAACATTGCCACTTAGTGAGATCATGAGAAGTGCAAAATTGGGGAAGACAGGAGAAACTTTTCTCATCAACAGAGAGGGCTTTATGCTCACTGAATCGCGGTTTGCTGATGAGATAAAAAAGAAGGGTTTGGTTCACCGAAGGACGGCATTGGAATTACGTGTAATAAATCCCAGTACGGGAAAACTCACAGACGGTGCACAAAAATGCCTGAACGGTAAAGATGGATATGATACGGGAGGTTATATAAATTATGACGGAAGGAAGGTACTGGGGGCATGGTGCTGGATTTCAGATCACGATTGTGGTTTGCTTGCGCAGATCGATATCCGTGAAGGATATGGAGCTGCTTACAGCTTAAAAAGGTTTGTCCTTTCGATGCTGCTGGTGCTGGCTTTACCGTTGCTTCTTGCGGCATTCTACTTTGGCAAACGGATTTCTGATCCCATTCTTAATATCACAGAGGCAACTAAAAAAATCACCGGCGGCGACCTGGGACAGCGGGTAAAAGACAGTGGCAAAAAAGACGAGATTAGCGAACTGGCTCAGGCGTTCAATATTATGGCAGAATCTCTGGAGGAAAAGACGGTCAAGTTAAAAAATTACACGGCAGACCTTGAAAATATTGTAAAAGAGAGGACTATAAAGTTACAGGAAACGACGAATTTCTTAAACAGTATCCTGGCAGGTTCAACGGAATATTCGATCATTGCGCAGGATTTAAATGGAAATATCCTTGCGTTTAATGCAGGAGCAAGTCTGATTTACGGGTACAGACCTGAAGAGGTGGTTGGAATAGCCAATGTGAGAGATCTTCATACAACAGAAGATGTGAGATCGGGGAAGGTAGATTATATTTTAGATGTGGCGCGGACGACGGGCCGGTATGAGGGAGAGGTAATACGAAAGAGGAAGAACGGAGAGATATTTCCTGTTCATGTTACTTTTACACTGCGACGTGATGAAAAGGGGCATCCAATAGGATTTGTGGTAATATCAAAGGATATTACAAAAGAGAAACAGGTGTCCCTTGAAAAGGAGATTGTGAATAATGTAAACAAGGTGATTGCATCGGGTTTAGATATTAAAGAAGTTTACAGGAATATTTATCTAGAGTTAAAACGGATGATCGATTTTACCTGGTTTGGCGTAGCTTGTCTTATCGACGGGACAGAAATTACTGAGGATTTCCATATTGTGAATGGGGTATTATTGACAAATGATCGGTTTGCAAACTGTCAGTCCCCATTTCATGTAACAGCGCAGGGAATCGCCATGGAGAAGGGTGTCCCGGTTATTGTTGCGGATACGTTTGAAGGGGAGTATCAGCTTGATCGGGAGTTATATGAGAAGGGTATACATTCGTATTTATGTTTTCCGTTGAAATCGAAGGGAATTACCACCGGAGTTATTACATTGGGAAGCGGAAGAAAAAACGCTTTTACGGAGGTTCATTTTGGACTATTAAACCAAATTGCCTCACAATTAGCTATTGCTATCGAAAATACGAGACTTTTTCTCTCGATAAGGGAATCGGAAAAAAAATATCGGGAATTGGTAGAAAACGCCCCGGAAATGATTCATGAGATCAGTCTTGAGGGAAAATTTATCAATGTAAATAAGACGGAATTGAATAAACTGGGGTATTCAATAGAAGAAATGAGGCAGATGACACTTGAAGATATTGTGCCGTGTGAATATCGGGAGGAAATAAAGATACATATGAAGCGGATTAAGGAAACCGGGAGCAGTGAATTGGAAACGGTGTTTCTGACGAAATCAGGGAAGGAAATCAACGTCGAGATCAATGGTACAAGTCTTTATAATACCAAAACGGGCGAATGTATTTGCGTAAGGGCATTTGTGAGGGATATTACTGAAAGGAAAAAGATGGAGGAGCAGGTACGGCGGTCAGAAAAATTGGCTTCTATGGGTGAACTTGCCGCTGCGATTGC
>JABRVT010000076.1:0-30159 GCA_040048245.1 Candidatus Brocadia sp. | reverse complement strand
AGTTTGAAGCGACATCTTGTTAAACGCCTCGAAAAGCTTGGACATAAGGTTACTTTAGAGCCATTAAAGGAGGTTGCTTAACAATGCCCTATCTTGCTTTTACATGAATAGTTATACAAATATTAATAATTAAATTTTCGAGTCAGGAGTTCCCCATTGATGGGGCAGGTTAGGTGGGGCTGGGAGAAAAGCGATCACCCTCGCCACTCCCATCAAAGGGAGGGGAATATTTAGTTGCCGTAAGGACTAATTAAAGAAAAAGGGAACGAAATAGAAAAATGGGAATTGTAGTAAACGCAAAAAAGAAAGTTGTCATTGCGAGGGCGTTAGCCCGAAGCAATCGTTCGACTGAGATCACGACGAAGTCTCACGGGTTGGATTATTTTGCTGTCGCTCGCAATGACTATTATATGTCAATTTATTTAAAACGTTCACTATAGTAAAGAATGTCTTACATAGGTTTACACATGACCATTTACAATCTCTATAAACTCCTCAAAGAAGAACTGACGAACGGTTCAAACGACCTGGTTACAAGGCAGTCAGGGCAGATAATCAGGGAACGTATTGAGAGAGATATTGCCCGGGAGGAAGATGGAGTAGTCATTGCCCTTGATTTCTCAAAGATAGGGATCATTGATTATTCCTGCGCGGATGAGATCGTGGCAAAACTTATATCAAGACTTCTTGGTGGTGAATACGGAGATAGATATATTGTCCTGACCGGTCTCAACGAAAATCAGAAGGAAAATATCGAAGTTGCCCTGGAGAGGAAAGAGCTTGCTGTTATGGCAGAGATGCGGGATGGGAAAAATATCCTTCTGGGAAGTTTGAATAACTACCTCAAAGAGACATTACATCTCATCCTCAAGAAAGGGAAAATAACCGCTAAGGATCTCTCATAGATTATGAAACTGGAGCCGAATACGAGTGGTACAAGACTATTAAACCTCCACAAGAAAAGGCTAGTAAAAAGAACAGAAGAAGTAAGCGTCGGAGGAAAGGTGTGGGTGTACGAAAGGATATAAAAATCGTTATTGGCTATGTAGCTTCACGTTGAGCATCTTTCTGATTATTCGAATTGCATCGTTAGTCTTTACTTTGAGAACAAGATTACCCGGAGATAGGCAATTGCAAGAGACAGATAGGCCAGAAATGAAATGGCGAGGAGCCACTGAGATATCCTCCCGGGGCGTGCCCAGGGTGGAAGATGTGGCGCCAGGATTCTGTAATTCAGGAAATAGAGTGTCACGGGAAATATGATTGTGCCGATAAAGCCAATGACGGCACCGGTCATAATAAGCGACCCTGGCGCATCGAGCAGCATGGTCAGAGAGGTAATCACCGTTAACCCAACTTTCGCAGCAAGTTGGGTTAAGTAAGCAAAAAGAGGGGGTGTGTCAGAAAGAGATTGTTTCAGATCAAGCGCTTACGTATAGAGAGAGGTGGGGAAATGCCGATGTAGTGTATAATTATTGTTGGCTTTTCCCCTCTTTCCGGTATGATGCTGCCATGTTCATCAGAGAATCTTACCGGAAAATGAATGATGGCAGGAAGTATTCCTACCTGGCGCTTGCTGAATCAGTACGGACAGAAAAAGGATCAGGACAAAGAGTTGTTCTCTCTCAGCGATGTGAAGGCGCCAAAAAGTCTTTGGGCTGAGCTTGCAGAGATGATCGAACGAAGGCTTGCTGGACAGCAATCACTCCTGCCAGAGACAGCTCAGTTGCAAGAAGTTACAGACAGGGCAGTAGAACGGATACGGCGGAAGGGAAGAATTCGATCAAAAATTGAAGAGACAGAAGACATCATTCGCACAAGAATCTCGGAACTGCGGGTTGAGGAGCCAAGAACACTTGGGCCACTCCATGTGGCTCTGCATTTTTGGAATACCCCTGAGATGACGGAGATTTTCAAGGAATGCGGATTGAGTAACCGGGACATTATGCTTACCCAGGCAGAGGTATTTGGAAGACTCACTGAGCCCATGAGTGAACATGCAACTCTTATCTATCTGTCCAGTTTTTGGGGTACATTATACATAAATACTTGGCTATAAATACCAAATTTTTGGAAGGTATCAAATAGATACGGCCTTGCCTACCCTGAGAAAGATGAGTTTAAATTCGGGATTATCTATTTTCAGGCATCGTCTGACAGCCTCCACATAGACCTCTTTTTGGCGCCTGTATTTTTCTACCTTTGCTGGTAGATCGGCCACCGTAGCGTGATCCGTCTTATAATCAGCAATGATGATACGATTATCTATTTTATAAAGGATATCAATGATACCCCTCATGATCTGACCATCCCAGTTGAGCAGGATGGGCACCTCACGTCCGAGGATCTGTGCGGTCTGTAGTTCTTTATATGTCTCTGAACCGATAAAGTCTGAAAGTATCTTTATTACCTCTGCTTTTATAAAGTCTAAGTCATGAATTTGCATCATACCAAAGGGTTTTTCTTGGGGTTTTGCAACCGCCCCTTTGTCCCATCCTTTGTAAGGAGGGGAAATACTTTCCCCCTGATATGCAAGATCTTCTCCTTGAAACCGGGCAGATGATTCTCCTGCAACTCTTTCAAAGGTAATAGCCCATTTTACAGCAGACTCGACAGTACTTTGAAGTTTTTGGGAAGTTCCGTGGAAATCCCATCCCTCCAATATACGGTGGCAGATGGAACCGATTAAAGCGTCATTGCATGGACGTGATTGTTCAGTATCGTATCGGATTCCTTCGGATTTTATAACTTCCCCTTTTCCCCATCCTCCAGAAGGAGGGGAGGAAGAGTAGTTTTCCACTTGATATTGCTCAAATTCATCCAGATGAAGATGATGAATTCCTTCAGTTTTACCCGGCGCCGCAGATCTGCCTTTTTTTACTGCTTCTTCAAGTGCTATCATCGTTGGAGAGACAAAGAGGGGTTTCCTGGTTGCCTCAGCCATTGCTGCCTCCCTTTTTTTCCACAGTTCGATAAAGGCTGTCCAGTCGACATCACATGTCTTCTCTATTAGAGGTTTTTGGCGACGATGTATCCCATCAAATCTGAAATGTTCAACAAAGACCTCTGCATTTCCTAAGAGAAAGCGTTTTACATTTTTTTCTGGAAAATCCAGTTCAAATCCCGCCTCACTTCCCCCTGCTAAAGGGGAAGTTTTTGCGTCCTTCTTTGATAAAAAAAATTTATCTCCTTTTGTTGGAGAAGAGAAATCATCAAGCCCCCCTTTGGAAGGGGAGGAAACAGGAGGATTTCCTACGTTTCTTTGTGAGCGGTTAGTCAGAGGTGTTTCATCGCCAAGCTTAATACCCGCAGCATCTCTTACTGATCGGGTAATCAGTCCCATGTAAGACTTATCGTCGTCCTTCAATGAACCCATAAGGATCAATTGCTCCTTTGCTCTGGTCATGGCCACATACAGGACACGTTTCTCTTCCTCCCACGAACGGGCATTCAATTTCTTTTCAATGATAATGCTTTGAAGATTTCTTACCTTTTGCCACCCTTTGCCGATCACAATACCTGTTGTGGATGTAGACCAATCAAATACCGCCGAGTCCAATTCCTCTTTGTCGTTCCTCACTTCGCCATGCAGGTTACCCAGGATGACAACGGGAAATTCAAGACCCTTCGATTTATGGATGGTCAGGATTTTCACGACATCCAGTGTCTCGTCCGAGAGGGGACTCTCACCTTCTTCTTTTGCCTCCTTTATGCGTGCCTTTATGCGGTCTATAAAGCTTTTGAGTGAAACACCCTCTGACTGCTCCATATCACAAGCCATCTGGTAGAGTTTCCAGAGGTTAGCCAACTTTTGCTCGCCATGCCAGGCACATGCAGTAATCTCAGCAATATGGGCGTTGTCTATAATTTCTGCAATGAGTTGTGAAACTGGAAGTATGCCTGCACGGGCGTGGGTTTTCCTTAAAAAACTATAGAAGGCTTCTACAATTTTTTTAAAATCCATGGATAGGCTTTTTCCCCTTCCTTCCCATCCTTCGCAAGGGGAGGATTTAGGAAGGGTATTTTTATCCTTTGTTGTGAGCTCATGGATCATGGGGACCTCGCCTGAAATGTCATTGCGGTAATCCAATAAGTGGTTCATCCGAAGTTCATATATCTCGCGGTCTGTGAAGCCCACCATAGGAGAACGCAGTACGCCCACCAGGGCAATCGTATCATGAGGATTCTCTACGGCGCGCAGGAGGTTCATAAAATCGAGGATTTCCTGAGTGGTATAGAAGTATTTTTCACCTTCAACAATATAAGGGATCCCATACCTTTTGAATGCCTCAACGTAAGGTCTCACCTGGGTAAATGCCCGTAAAAGCAAAGCCACGTCCTTGTACTTAAGTTTGCGAATTCTTTTTTCAGCTAATTTATCTTCAATGACATCGTCATTCACATGCCTTGTTAACCATCTGGCAATCCATTCTGCTTCTGCTTCTCTTGCCTCATCTGCCTTTAGCTCTTCTCCTTCTTTATCAGAGACCAGGATAATCTCAACCTTCTGGGTTGGGCAACTCTTTGGCCTATTTGCGTGAATGGGAATATACCGTGGTTGGAATCCCGGCTGTTCTACCATGATCCTTCCGTCAAATAGCTGGTTTATAACCTCGATAATACCAGAATGACTCCTGAAATTTTCTTGTAATTTCAACGTCTCATCCCGTCCACACACCTGCTGTACCACTTGTTCATAAGCCTCAATATCCGCCCTGCGGAAGGCATAGATGGACTGTTTGGGATCACCCACAATAAAGAGCTTCCCCGGCTCAAGGGTTACCTTTCTGGCATCTTTGCTGTAACGTTCCAATGCCTCGGAGAGGAAAAGGACGATCTCATACTGAACGGGGTCTGTGTCCTGGAACTCATCCACAAGTATCGCTCTAAACTCTTTCTTGAGTTTCTCACGAATATAACGATACTCTTTATTTTGCAGTAAATCCCTGGTAATGGTAAGAAGTCCGTCAAAAGAGACGTATCCCTGTGATAAATACGTTTGCCGAAATGCCCTGACAAAAGGAAGTATGAGATTTATAGTGATCGCAATAAAGGCATCATCAACGGTCTTTAATTTCTTTAATAATGTATAACACTCTTTCACTAATTCCTGTGCGGTTTCAAATACTTCATCTGCCCAACCGGTCTTTGCAGTTGAAGGGTTTTTATTGAGGTCGTACTCTAAATTGTTCAAATAACCGAGACCCTGTTTTTTTATTGCATCGAGAATATTCGCTAATTCATGTAATTGTGTGAGAAGGTTGTTATTAGGCTTTTCACAGCAGGAAAGAATCTTCAGGATTTTATTCGAAAAGTGGTCTAACAAGAAATGAATGTTCGATTTATTGTCTGTCTCCATCGGTAATTGCTTAATACCAGACGGAGTTCTCTTGGATTTTATAACCTTCCCTTTTTCCCCTCCTTCGCAAGGAGAGGAGAAGGAAATATCTCCCTCCTGATATGGAACAAATTTCTCCGACGTGAGAGAATTTAGAGGAATAGTAAACCCGGATAACCGCTTGGCCAGGTTCTTGAGCGACTCTAAGTCTAATCGTCTGAGCACATTCTTCCAAACATTTGCACGCGGTGAAGCAAGGGTAAGCTCTGCATCCAACCACTTTGCCCATTCTTTACTAAAGAGTTCATTAAAAACATCGCCGTCATCCACTGTAAAGCCGGGTACTACTCCGGATTCAACTGGATACAGGCGCAGGATATAAGCGGCAAAGCCGTGAATAGTTCCGATAATTGCCTTATCCATGTCCTCAAGGGATTTTCTTGCACGGCGTTCGATTTCACTGTATGTCGTCTGGTAGGTATCACGGATGCGATCGAGGAACTTTTCTACATTTCTTTTCTCTTCTTCTGCGGCATTTCCGTTGATAACGGCCACAATTTTTTCCAATTCCATCATCAGCCTGACCTTCATTTCACTGGCTGCCTTCTCCGTAAAGGTCATGGCTACAATTCTAAGGATTGGGCTTTCTTCTCTTTGAAATCTTTTGTGGCCCAGCAACATATGCAGCATTCGATTCACCAGAAGCGTGGTCTTGCCAGTTCCTGCACCAGCCGTCACAACAATGTTTCTATACAGTTCAGATACAGCAAGTTCTCTTATACCATTATCGATGGGTTTTGACATGAATATTCGAATGGTTCTTCGTATTGGAATTGAATTTTGAAATTTCTTATCATTATTTTACCCGTAGATAAAAGGAGTTTGCCCCTGCAACCCGAAAAACTGATGAATAAATTTCATGATAAAGTTAAACTAAGCAGAAAAGATTTGTGCAGTTGTGGCTTTGCAGGAAGAACAGAGAGGTGTTTTCAGTTCAGGAAAATTTGCTTATGTAATAATTTTGCGGATCGAGGATGCTTTTTTCTTACCAATTCCTTTTACACAGGAGAGTTCATACTCATTGGCATTGATAACCTTCTCTATACTTCCAAAGTATTCTAACATCCTTTTTGCTATCCCAGGACCTATACCGGGCAAACCCTGAAGAAAGTATAACTTCTGCGTTTGTATACGCCTGGGTTTTCTTCCCAGCCTCTTCAATATCTGTTCATAAAATTTTCCATCCTGTCTGCCTGCCAGCGCCAGTATTTCAGCAGTACCACGGAAAGATTTCGAAAAAATCAGGGGAATCTGCCAGGATACCGATAAGGAAACAAGCGCCCCTTTGATTGCCTGTGGATCAATCTCATAGCCTGTATGGAATAAATCGGTACCCTCTATTACCATGAATTGTACATCAGCGTGTCTTTTTAGCCGGGCAGCCTGGGAAAACAACCGTCCGTCAATAATCGATATAACAAAATCCTTAGCAGTCTTACGTTCAACAGTGATATGTTTGTTAATGAGATAATCGCCAATGGATAATCTTTTTACTTCTATAATAAAATTTTCCTGCGCCTGTAATATTCCGATAATTCCTGAATCTTTTTCCCGGTAATCAATTTCTACGATAATACCCATGATAAAAATTGTGTTCTTATTTTTCCAGATTTTTATCCGTTTAAACTGCCGCCATGAGTTTCTGGTTTAACAGTCTCTGCATGATTTTTTTCACATGAGAAACCGTTTCTTCTTCCAAAAATAGTGCACATCAAAATAAAACCCAGTAGGATAGCACAGAACATAATATATGCAGTAATCAGCAATTTTCCATAGAATCCACCCATTTTATTCTCCTAAATTACATCCACATGTCGTTTTTGCAACCATCCCCTTCTAACGCCCTTGCTAACCTTTTCTTCCGCACCTGCTTCGGAGACGATATCTTGTTTTACCCCAACCTTCACATACACCCGGTACCAGTCATCTTTTTCGTCTTCAATCACACATTCCGCACCGCTATGTATTTCAAACTTTGGTTCATACTCTTCGCCGGGTCCGTATCTTACCTCGCATTTTGGAGAAATAATCACCCCGCGATTCACGCCCTGCTCTAAAAAGACTTTAATACCCAAGGATACTACCATAACAAATAAAACGGCAGAAAAACCAGTTATTACTCTTTTTAGCCGTGCATACCGAAAAGTAATCAAAAGGAAGAGCAGCACCATCAGAATTACATAAATGGAAACTGCTATCAGCGTTAGTTCATTCTGATTCAGCAAAAAAAACCAGAAAAATATCCTCCGGACTGTAGCCGGAGTTTCGCTTGATAATTCTTTGTCTTCCACAGAGCTTTTTACCAGTTTTAGATTTGCATACAAATCTGCATTTCTCGGCATAAGGCGCTCGGCCCTTCGGTAGTTCAGGATCGCCTTCCCTGATTCTCCCAAACGATAGTAAGCGTTTCCCAGGTTATAATATATTTGACCGTTTACAAACCCGCCTGCCAGAATTGTCTCGTATTGTAATACAGCTTCTTTCAGCTTCTGGTCTGCACCCTGAAGATTTTTTGCTGCGATATCTTTCATTGCCTGCAGGTATTTTTCGTTTGCATCGGTAAAAGCTTTTATAACGTAATCCTTTGATATTTCGGATTTCGCTATGCCGCAGTGAGAAAAGGATAATAGAAAAAAGACAAAAGCCAGAAAACGTACTTTCATTATAGTTGCTTCTCCAGTTTTGTGATAATTTCTTCAGTGCGCTTCAAGGAATCCTCCATGTCATTCCGTGATCCGCCGTCCTTAGAAAAGCGTCGATGGTCGAGATCGATCAAACATCGAGAAACCTGCGCAATGGTGTCATCCCCTACCCCCCCTTGTTTTAATAAGACACTCACCCTGTCATCGGAGGCGCTTGCTGCAGGAATATCTAACTTGTCGGCAAGGTAATCGGACACCGCTTTTGAGAGATACGAATAAAACTCTGCAGGAAGATCAGGAAGATTCTGATAAAGTATTGATTGCGCCTCTTCCAATCTTTTTCTGGCAGCCGCATATGCCCGTTTTTTTCTGGCATAACCAACATCCGTCTGCAACCGTTCTTTTTTCTTCATTATGAAAAGGGATGCGACGACGGCAATCGCCGGAATAGAAAGGCATGTTACGATGAACGGATTTTTATATACACGGCCTCCCTGATCCCGTAACGATGACAGGTTTGTCATGATCGGGAGGATATCGTATGTTAATATTCGAGGTTGTTGTTTAACTGGTAGAGATTTACCAGGAGAAAGAACCGTCTGGATAGGTATCTCTTGTTCTCCCGTTTCAACAATAATGGGTATAGGTTCTTTCGTGATTGTTTTATATTCCCCATCGCGCGGGTCAAAAAAGCTAAACACTATCGCCGGCGTGAATTTCAAATCTGTCTTTTGGGGTTCTATGACCTTGTTAAATACCTTTCGTCCACGAATTAAATCTTCTCTGTGCGTAATTTGCGTGTTAGACTCGGAAGGATACAGCTTAAAATCGTCCTCATTATTTAATATCAATACAGGTTCACCGATTGTTTGAATATTCCCTTCCCCGTATACAGACATGGAAAGAGTAATTGG
Organism: Candidatus Brocadia sp.; assembly: GCA_040048245.1. GTDB lineage: Bacteria > Planctomycetota > Brocadiia > Brocadiales > Brocadiaceae > Brocadia. Next base: position 21,205 of record JABRVT010000076.1, on the reverse strand, counting down.
GTCACCAACCTTTACCCGCTGCACTCGTGTTGAGACTTCCATATGGTAGGTACCCACAGCACCTTTAAAATCTCTGGGTCTACCCTGTTCCGGCAGTGGTTTAACCTTTATGGTAATTGAACGTGTTAACCTCTCTATGGGATATCTCTTCTGCTCCCTGCCAAAGAAATCATCAAAAAATGCGTCACCGAAAATACTGTCAGAAGGTGTATTCCTCCGACCTTTCCGCTGTTGAATAATTAAATTACATTTCAATTTAGCGGGCGATATAACAAGTTCCCCAGATACCATCGGGAAGAGCGCAGTGCGTAGTTCCAGCACGTTGTATATGATTCCGTCCCGAATTTCTTCATATTGCCTCTGGTCGCCAAGCTTTTCTTCCATAAAATTTTTTGTTGACGGAGCTGTATAATCTATATCACTGATCGGTAATCCCTTTTGGAAATAGAATTTGAATGACAGCACTACCTGTTCATAGATATACGACTCAGTCTTATCGGTGCTCAGTTCAACAAAGGTGAGTTTTTCAAGGTCAGGAGTTTGTAAACCAGGTGAGCGAGGTGTATCGACCACTTCCACCGTTATTGGATCGGAAGAATAAACCTTTCCCCTGTATTCCACAGTAGAAGGTCCAATGGTATACCTGCCCTTTGCAGCAGGCTGCAATACGTAGGTATAGCCTTTACTCACAGAAACCTCACCATTGATAATTCTCGTTTGTGCAGAAATTTGAGGACCGAACAACAGGGTAAACCCTTCGATATTCGGGAATGAAGGGGGTGCAGTATCCTGAGTGCCGTGAATGGTCAATGTTAACTTTAATTGATCATTTACCGTCAGGATATTTTGATCCACGGTGGCCGTTAAACGAATATCCTGGGCAAATGCCTTTTCAAAGCATCCAAAAATTACAATGACAGAAATCAAAATACCAAAATACTTGCAATTTATCTTATCAAATAATTTAAATTTCATTTCTTAGCCTTAGCCCTGACCTTCTAAAAATAATCACCAATCCTTTTCAACGGATTTATGCTGCAAGCGTTGTGTGTCCCTCTTCATAAGCCGCGTCTCTTTCTCCGCATGATTCAATGCCTCCAGGAACCGTTCTGCCTCCTCTTTTGTCATCGGTTTTTGCCCATGAGGTTGCTGCTGCTCCGGATGATGGTCTTTCTGTTTCTCTTTATCCGATTGTTCCCGGTTATCCTCTTTTTCGTTCTCATTTTCTCCCCCGGTACTCTCTGAGTCTGGCTCCTGCTCATCATTCTGTGGTTCCCTGTTTTCTCCGTCCTCATCTTTGCTGTCGCTGGATTGCTGTTCATCGTTTTTATCCTCTTCTTCCTGCTGCTGGTCTTTTTCACCCTGCTCCTGTTGCTTTTGTTCGTTTTCCCGTATCCTTCGTTCAACATACTCATAGTTATATTTTGCGTCGTTTTTCAGTGTATCAAGTTCGTCTCCAGCCTTATGCTCAATTTCATCCACAATATCCACCGTCTTCTTATACCATTCCAGGGCCTCTTTCATCTTGCCCTGCCGGTACAGGGTGTTACCCATATTAAAACTCGATTTTGCCTTTATTTCAGCGTCCCCGGATCTTATTGTCTTCTCAAACAACTGAGCAGCTTCACGGTATTTGCCTCTTTTATATTGAGTATTAGCAATGTTAAAGTCTAACTGGATTGTGCCGGGAAAATCTATCTGTGCATTTACATATTTATCCAGGGCATCATCATACTTGCTATCATAATAAAACCTATTTCCTTCCCTCACTTTATCAGCCATGGGGTCTATCCATCCTATAGATGCCCATCCAAGTAGTACTATCACAAAAAACCTTAATTCCATTTTACATTTCCAACTTATGCCGGTCAGGATCATGGGTTTACCGATTATTTGAAAAATTTACTGGAATGGTCTTTCTTCTATCAGGCAAAAAACTCTCAAGGATAATGAGCACAATCGCGATAAAAAGAGGAATCTGATAGCGATTAACATATCTTTTCACGCGCTGCGTTTTATAGGTGGAATCCTCTATCTTTGCGATGTTATCCTTGTAAAGCATTTCCAAACCCCATTTTGTGCCATAAGCCGGAGTATAAAGTCCACCCGTCTCCAATGCAATTTTATTTAATGTAATCTCGTCTAATCTGGATTTAACGACCTGCCCCTGTCTGTCTTTTAGCAATCTTTCCTGGCCACTTTCATCTTTTATCCTGATATAGGAACCATCCTTCTTTCCCACACCAACTGTATAGATAACAATACCATGCTCTTTTGCAGTTGCGGCTGCTTTTAACGGGTCATCTTCGTGATTCTCACCGTCTGTAATCAATATGATAACTTTGTGGTTTTTTGAATTTGCATCAAAGGTTGCAATCCCTTTTCTTATTGCCTCTGCCAGGGCAGTACCTCCAAGTGGAATTATATTTGTATTTATATCACCCAGAAAAAGGCGAAAGGCTCCGTAGTCAGATGTCAACGGACAATATGTGAACGCCGACCCTGCAAACACGACAAGGCCAATACGATCTCCCTCCAGCACATTAAGCAAATCTTCAACCTTCCTTTTTGCTACTTCCAACCGATTGGGCTTCACATCGTCAGCAAGCATACTTCGTGAGGTATCCACAGCAACCACAATATCAATCCCTTTCTTCTCGATTTCCTCCCAGCGGTAACCCCACCTGGGCTCTGTAAGGGCAAATATCAGGAAAAGTATACCTGCGATCACCAAAACTGCCTTGAGCCACTGTCTTTTCTGGCTGAGGGAAAGTCCTGTCTTTTGCAATAATTCTCTGTTTGCAAACGTGTTCAGATCATTTATCTTCTTTTTAAAGACAAGGATGTATCCAAGAGCGAGAATCGGAATAATAGGAAGCAAATAAAGGTAATTAAGATTTCCGTATTTCATAAAAATTAAGGTATTTTCCTGAATTTTGTTTTCTTTAAACCCAATTCAAATAATAACAACCCGAAGGCCGGCAATAAAAAATAATGGAACACTTCATGGTATTCCGTGTACTGTGTAACCTCAGTTTCCGTTTTTTCAAGTTTATCTATTTCACTATAAATTTCTCTCAGCGATTCAGTGTCTGTCGCCCGGTAATATTTTCCGTCCGTAATCCTTGCAATTTCCCTGAGGGCTTCATCGTCAATATCAACCTTCACTTGCTTCGTTATCTTATTCCCAAACAGGTCTACTGCCGGAAACGGTGCCAGTCCTTTCGTACCGGCGCCTATTGTGTAAATCTTAATCCCGAATGCCTTCGCTATTTCTGCCGCCGTAAAGGGATCTATCTCGCCTGCATTATTTCTTCCGTCTGTCAGGAGAACAATCACCTTACTCTTCGCTTTCGTCCCTCTGAGTCTGTCCACAGATGAACCAATGGCAGAACCTATGGCTGTGCCATCTTCAACCATTCCAATCTCCACCTTTTCCAGAAGCTGCAGGAGCATCCCATAGTCAAGTGTCATTGGGCACTGCGTATATGCCCGCCCAGCAAAAACAACAAGACCTATGCGGTCGTTTGAGCGTTTACGGATAAAATCTTTCACTACCTGTTTAACAATGTAAAGACGGTTGTACCTCCTACCCCCGATTTCAAAGTCCTCTGCCAGCATGCTACCCGAGACGTCCACTGTAAGAACTATATCTATCCCTTCAGTCGTTACCTTTGTTTGTTCATTCCCGTACTGAGGCCGTGCCAGGGCAATTACCAGGAGCACAATAACTACGGACCGTAAGATAATCGGTATGTATCTGTACCTTTGCCAAAGGGAAGGTTTTAGTCTTTTAAATGTCCCTATCGAGGGAAAGAGAATTTGGCCTGTTCCCCTGCAGCGAAAATACAAATAAATTAACGGAAGGATAATACCGGTTATCAGCAGTAATAAAGGGTCATGAAAGGTCATTGAAGCCTTTATCTTAATCCAAACAAATCAAAAATCAAATACGTTCAATTAAATTTCAGCATATTATCGGCATATTAAAAGTACGATACGGTTGACAGGTGTATCTGTTCCCCTTTTGCAATAGTGTTCCAGATATCCATCTCCGGGATATCTCTTTCAGCCAGAACATCGGCAATAGTTTGTAGCGCTGCATTATTGGTCACGAGGAGTTCTTCTATTCCTGTTACTGAGGTAAAATACCTGTTTATATTCATTTCTCCCTGTTTATAGATGTGAGCCCCTGCAAGCTCCTTTTTGCTACCCATATCCAGCTCATATTCCATGGAAATACCTTTATCCACATAACTGAGCTTCAGGCTCGCACCGGTACCTTCTATATTCAAAAAGTGAATCTTGTGTTTCCTGGAAAGGATTTCTTTGATCTCTGGGGTACAATAAATACCCCACAATGTTTGTAAATTTTGTTTAAGCCGTGCAAGCTCTTCGTCGGGAAAGGAACGTTTCTGCGTTCGTAAAGACCGTATACGCACCTTACTCCCTATACCTTTTTCATGACTTAAATATTCATCCAAAAATTTTTCAGGCGCTTTTACCATTTTTTTATCCTTATCAAAAGATTTACTGGAAACGGAATGATGAAAACCCAGGATAACACCTGTGAAAGGCAAGTCTGCCACACACCACTGCAACGAAATCCACACAAATATTTATTTAAAACCCCCCTGCAGCTAACAGTTAATGAACAACCACCTCCTTCTCTTCAACTCGCTCTTTTGTTTCATCAATGAATCGCTTTGCTGCGTCATAGGTTTCCTGAATTTCTGCCCAGGATGGCCCGTATTTTGCGTATTTTACCATATCACAACGCTCGAGGAATTCACGGACCAATCGTTTATGGGCATCATCCAATTTATTTGTATGCGCCATTTCGCCGAGGAATTCCTCGGTTGTCCGCTCGGGCGCCAATAAACCAAACCTCTTTTCAATATAATGCCGCACGATGTCTGTTATACGGTAATAATATTCCTTTATTAACCCTTTTGTTATCAGATCCTCTTTCAATAAATTTTCCAGTAACTCATAAGCAACCTCATGGGGTAGTCTTACTATTAACCCCTGTTCCTGTTTCCTGTAACCCTTTTTGAGCTTGTTGATCAGCCAGTAAATAATGCCTGGTAACGTGAAAGCTGCAAGTCCGGCAAGTATCCATACAACTAACCGTATGAACCGTACAGGAACATCCAGTGGCGGAAAGATATCTTTTATATCAGTCGCAGTTTCTCCTTCTTTTAACACACCCTTGATAACAATAGTTATCTCATTTGTAGCAACTTCACCCTCTCCTTGATTACCCTTGTACCTTATTTTCAAAGACGGAATTGTTTGTCGTCCGATTTCGTATGTACTCAGCACATAATCTTGTCCGATAATAAAGCGCCCGTCTTTCCCCTGTTTGGGCCCTGAAAGGTCTCCCGTTTTTCTTACCGTAAATACACCCAGTTGTTGATTAATTTGCGGGAATTCTACCGTCAGGTCGTCCCGGTACTTTACACGAATTCCAAATTTTATCTTGTCGCCGATTGTTGCCTCGTCTCTGTCTGTGTATGCAATTGCCTCTAATAATGCCGCCTTATTCTTTGTTTCTATTGCTTCTAAAGCAAAGGCTATTCCCTTCAATGGTATCAGTGTATGGACAACTAATTCTAAAATCAATAACGTATTAAGAAGCAGGCTATGCCGCTTTATACCCGTTTTCAACCTGACCATAAGAATCCAAAGCCAAATAATTGTAGATTTATGATTTCAAACATTCAACCATGTAATTAATATCTCTTTTCCCTTATTCGGAAAAAACGGATAACAGGTTCCACATAATTTCTGCCGGTATTGACTAAAATTTCGTCAACACCCATTGACCTGAACAACTTTGATCGTTCCTCTCTTTGTCTGGCATTTAAGGTGCAAAATTCTTTTCTGGCAAGCGGGTTTGCGGTATCTACCAAAAGTATTTCACCTGATTCCGCATCTTTTAATTCGATAAACCCTACATTTGGCAATTCCTGTTCCCTGGGATCTACAACCGTAATGGCAATTACATCATGTTTTTTATTTGCAATGCGTAATGCATGCACATAATCATCTGCTATAAAATCAGATATAACAAAAGAAATCGTACGGCGTGATGATAACTTGTTCATATATTCTAGCGCAGCAGAAATATTTGTCCCTTTTCCGGCAGGCTCGGAGCAAAGGAGTTCCCGGATAACCCTCAGTACATGCCTGGTTCCTTTTTTTGGGGGGAGAAACTTTTCAATCTTATCCGTAAACATGATCAGTCCTACCTTATCATTATTCTTTATAGCGGAAAATGCCAGGAGGGCGCATATCTCTGTGGCAATTTCATTTTTTAACTGCTTTACTGACCCGAAATTCCCGGAAGCACTTACATCCACAAGAAGCATCACCGTCAATTCCCGCTCTTCGACATATCGCTTGATAAAGGGGCGCCCCATACGCGCTGTTACGTTCCAGTCAATCGTTCTGATTTCATCACCTGGCTGATATTCACGCACCTCGTCAAATTCCATCCCCCTTCCTTTAAATACGCTGTGATACTCACCGATAAACGACTCATTGACAAGACGACGCGTATGAATCTCGATCTGCTGGATTTTTTTCAATATATCTTTTGAAACCATAAGTACCTTTCTGACATTCATTTGGCACGGTCAAAAACGATTTAAACCGATTGACCGTTTGAATCTTTTGAACCGCTAAAACCGTTTAAACCTGGGTTTTCTTATGGCACTTCCACAGTATCAAATATTTTTTGCACAATATTTTCAGGACTAATTTCCTCGGCCTCGGCTTCGTAGGTTATAATAACCCTGTGACGAAGCACATCCATCCCTATGGACTTCACATCCTGAGGTGTCACAAAACCCCTGCCCTTTATAAAGGCATGAGCCTTGGCGGCAAGGGTAAGATAGATTGTTGCACGCGGTGATGCACCGTATTCTATGAATTCATCCAGTTTAAGGTTATAAGCCTTCGGGTCCCTCGATGCAAATACAATATCAATAATGTAATCCTTGATTTTGTCATCTATATATATCTCGTCTACTAAGGAACGTAAACGCAGGATATCCGCAGGAGAAATCACCGGATTTACCCGAAAATCCTTCTTTGTCAACGCCATACGTTCCATGATCTCCCGTTCTTCCTTCTTATCAGGGTATGTAATGTTTAATTTTAGCATAAAACGATCAACCTGCGCCTCGGGTAAAGGATACGTCCCCTCATGTTCAATGGGATTTTGTGTAGCCAGTACTAGAAACGGGTCTTCCAGAGCAAACGTTTGGTCCCCGATGGTAACCTGCCTGTCCTGCATTGCCTCCAGGAGAGCGCTCTGTACTTTTGCAGGGGCACGGTTGATCTCGTCGGCAAGTACAATATTGGTGAAGATAGGTCCCTTCCGTACTGTAAAATCACCATTTTTGGGATTATAAATGAGGGTACCGATTAAATCGGCAGGAAGTAAATCCGGAGTAAATTGTATCCGCTGAAAGCTGGCCTGCATTGCTCTGGCAAGTGTCATGACCGACATCGTCTTTGCCAATCCAGGCACACCTTCTAATAGTACATGCCCGTTGGAAAGGATACCAATTAAAAGCCTTTCAATCAAATATTTCTGGCCCACAATCACCTTCCCAACCTCATACATCAGGGTATTTACAAAATCACTTTCCTGTTTTACCCTTTCTGTAATCTTCTTGACATCCGATTCCATCTATCCCTCCACCACAAATTGTTGATTATTGAAAATAAAACATCCATGTCTTAGATCACACGCTGATATGAATTCCTCCCCTACCAGAATCATTCTGTGCAAAGCGAGAAATCTTCAGGACATCTCACTGCGACCGAAATGACAATTACAGGTAAACCATACAAATTTTTAAACAAAGAATATGAAGGAATTTGTTCCTTTTTTTCCGTGCAGGGAGGCTAAAATAGCTACCTTTACACCAGTCACAACAAGCAAGATGGCACATTATACCAGAATACCAGATTTATCCAATTTTAAAACATGTATTTCTTAAATCTGCACAAGGCGGAAAGTGCTTGACACATTATGGAATAGATGATACGATTAAAATTTACATTATCGTTTTATGCTCAAAACACCTTAAGTGTATGTTACAAGCAGAGATATTTACAGATGTATTATCTTTAAAGAATTTATTGTTACAAAATTTCCTGCAAACCTGGTGAGATTCTTTTACGTCTTTTGTCACCTTTGGTTTAAAGGAAAAATGAATAAGATTATTTTTTTAAATAAACACACAGTAAAGAAACTTTGCCAAAAAATATACCTGTCGTTTCGATCATTGGTAAACAGAACACAGGCAAGACCACACTCATCGAGCTTATTATACCATTATTAAAAAAAAAGGGGTACAGAGTCGGCACCATTAAGTATAACATACCTTCATTTGAAATTGATTACGAAGGAAAGGATACTTATAGACATTATCAGGCGGGAGCCGATGTAGTTTCCATATCTTCACCAGAAAAGCTGGCAACGATACAAAGGATTGACCGAAGGCCTCCGTCAATAAAAAATATCATTAATACTCAGTACAAAGACACTGACATTGTCCTTGTCGAAGGTTATAAGCATTGGCTGTATCCTTATATTGAGATCCAAAATAATCATCAACAGGCAAAGCCTGAAAATAAAAAGTATAAGAACCATATAAAAATTACAGGCACCATGAAAATACGTTCTAAAATACCCATTTTCAGCAAAAATGTCTTGAAAGACGTTATAACTTTTATAGAATCCAGGATGAGGTGATTCCGACAGGAGGTGATGAGTATTTCAGAAAGATATTTTGAGGTTTATTCCAGAACACATTTCGTAACATATATCAATAAACAAAAAATTTTTCGGAGGGTATTTCATTGAAAAGATTTTTAAATTACTGCGCAATTCCCATAGTAACAGTATTTGGCGTATATCTTGGCTTTACCACTTTCACCGCAAATGCCGGGGATATTAAAAAGATCTATAAGGACACCTGCGAACTGTGTCACGGTGCAGATGGGAAAGGCAGTGAGGCGGGAAAGCAATTTGGCGTTCCGGACTTCACGAATCCTGATTATCAGAAGTCCAGAACTGATGCGCAGATGAAGGAATCAATGGTCAACGGCACAAAGAATCCAAATTATGTAAAACTCTCAGACCTTGGAGTTGATGCTGCCGATCTTGAACCACTCGTCAAGTTAGTTCGGGAATTTGGTGGTAAATAACTCCACCGGCAAACGGGTTTCATGGATTAATTGAATCAAAAGGGCAGGACGTGAAAATGTCCTGCCCTTTTTCTTTTTGTAAAGAACATATGGGAAATGACATCATTAAAATCGATGGTTCGTTTGGCGAAGGGGGTGGACAGATCTTGCGTACAGCCCTTTCATTATCAGCTATTACAAAAAGGCCCTTTGAGATTTTCAACATCCGGGCAAACAGGAAAATACCAGGTCTCAGCCATCAGCACCTTCAGGCGGTAAATGCTATAGCCCGGATCTGTAATGCCAAAATCACGGGGAATCAACTTAGATCCGCTCATCTCAAATTTTACCCAGACGAGATAAAGACCGGTGCGTATCATCTTGACATCGGAACTGCTGGCTCTGTTTCCCTTGTTTTACAGACCATATTTTATCCACTGAGTCTGGCAGATGAACCTTCATCGGTTACCATCACAGGTGGAACACACGTTAGCCACAGTCCCTGTACCGATTATCTCTCTCAGCAGTGGTTATATTTTCTCAAAAAAATTGGCTTTGATGCAGAAATACAGACGCTGCGTGCGGGGTTCTACCCCCGGGGCGGCGGAGAGGTTCTCGTCAAAATAAACCCCTCAAACCCGCAACATCCTTTACGGATCGAAAACAGGGGAAAACTCATCAATGTGAAGGGGATATCTACGGTATGCAATCTGGATATAAATATCGCCCTTCGGCAGCAAATACAGGCAAAGAAAAAATTATCAGAACAAAATATACCTCACGAGATATCAGTAGGAGAAACACCTGCCCTCGGGAAGGGTACCATGTTACTACTGATCGGGAAATTTGAGCATAGTCAGTGTTGCTATTTTAGTTTAGGCGCAATTGGCAAGCGCGCAGAAACTGTTGCCGATGAGGCATGTAATGAATTTTTCTCTTTTCTCAAAACCAACGGCGTCATTGATGAACATCTTGCAGACCAACTTATCATCCCACTCGCCCTTACGAAAAGGACATCACAATTTATCACACCCAGGGTTACACAACATCTGCTCACAAATATTGAAATTGTAAAATTGTTTTTACCGGTAACCGTCAATGTCTCAGGAAACCTGAACGAAGAAGGGACTATTAGTATCTTACAAAAATAAATCAGAATTTATCTTGCAAGCACGGTATAGAAAAGTAGAATGGCATTCATATGAAAAACAAACATTTTTTCTATATCCTCATTCCTGTTTTGATATTTTGCCTGCACCTTTCTTCGGGTTGTAGTTTTATAACTATTTCTCTGGTGCCATCTATCGAACCGCTTAGGGAGACAACCGTCTCAGGAAGCGGAAAAGATAAGATACTTATTATTGATATTTCAGGTATTATTTCTGAGGAAAGAAAGCACGGTCTTGCGGGACTCTCTGACGAGCCGGATATGGTTGCCCGCATCAAAGAGGAGCTTAAAACAGCAGCCAGAGACAAACACATTAAGGTTGTCATACTGCGCATCAATAGCCCTGGCGGAACAGTTACAGCCTCAGATGTGATTTATCATGAGATAGAGCAATTTAAGAAAAAAACCGATATTAAGGTCATCGCATGCATTATGGATTTAGGGGCATCGGGTGGTTATTATGTGGCGGTTTCCGCAGATAAGATCATAGCGCATCCTACCACGGTAACTGGCAGCATTGGCGTTATCATGCTCAATCTCAGCGTTGAAGGCCTACTTCAAAAGATTGGTGTGAAAGACACCTCCGTTAAAACGGGCGAATACAAGGACATGGGTTCACCATTGAAAGCGATGACGGATGAGGAACGAAAGATATTTCAGGGCATAATGGATACCATGTACGAAAGATTTTTGACGGTCATTGCTGAAAACAGGAAGAAACTAACCCTGGAAAACCTTAGAACACTTGCCGACGGCAGGATTTACACTGCCCAGCAGGCATTGGAATACGGGCTTATTGATCAAATTGGTTATCTCGATGAAGCTATTTTACTAGCAAAGGAAGTTACAGGACTAGAAAAGGCACGTGTTGTCATATATCACCGTCCCGGGACTTACAAGAACAATATTTATTCCCAACTCAGTGGTTCCGGTTTTGGCACAATTAACCTTCTCAACATTGACCTAAAAACATTCGTTCATTCAGGTACACCGTCGTTTATGTACCTCTGGGCGCCATAAATAAAAATCAAATATCAAAATGAAAATTCCTATGCTATCAATCTGACATCCCGCTAGAGTTTAAGCTTATGTAAATACTCCGCTACCTTGTCTCCCATTCCCGATGTCGGGAGTATCTTATCCTTAGGCGTGCTGGCAGAGGCAATATCACCCGTCCGATAACCATCTTCAAGCACGGCCATTATAGCCTGTTCGATGGCATTTGATTCTTTGCTAAGGCCAAAGGCGTATTTCAGCATCATTGCTCCTGACAGGATTTGGGCCAACGGGTTGGCCTTATCTTGTCCTGCAATATCAGGCGCAGAGCCGTGGATAGGTTCAAAGAGTCCAAAACCAGTCTCCGAGAGGCTGGCACTGGGAAGCATGCCAATGGAGCCGGTAATTGCCGATGCAAGGTCAGACAGGATATCCCCAAACATGTTTTCGGTAACAATCACATCAAATTGTTTCGGGTTTGTTGCAAGCTGCATGGCAGCATTGTCTACGTACATATGCTTAAGCTGAATTTGCGGATAATTTTTCTGAACGTAGTCAACAACCACTTTTCGCCAGAGTTTTGAGCTTTCCAGAACGTTTGCCTTATCAACGGAGGTTAGTTTCTTATTGCGTTTCATGGTCGCCTCGCAGGCAACTTTAGTAATCCTCTGAATTTCAGGGACAGAATAGATCATATAATCCACGGCATAATCCCCTTGAACAGCCCCTTCATTCAAGGTCAGTGACTTGACCTTGTTCTTACCAAAATACACCCCCCCCGTCAATTCCCGCACAATCAGGATATCCAACCCTCCTTTCAATCGTTCTGATTTCAGGGATGCAGCGTCTGCCAGCGGACCAAAGATTACAGCAGGACGCAGGTTTGCAAATAAGCCATAAATAGACCTCAAGGGCAACAATGCCCCACGTTCTGGAGTTAATTCTGCTGGTAAGTTCTCCCATTTTGGTCCACCCACCGCACCAAAGTAAATGGCGTCAGCACTATCGCATATTTTTTTTGTTTCATCGGGCAGTGGATGACCATACTTATCATAAGCGCACCCTCCTACCAAAGCCTCTTTGTATTCAAAGATATGACCAAATCTCTTCGCAACCGCATCCAATACTTTCAGCCCTTCTCTCATTATTTCCGGCCCAATTCCATCCCCAGCCAATACTGCAATACATTTTTCCATGTATTCATCTCCGTATAATCCACAATCTTGATACGAAATTTGTTTGAATCAGGAGGTAAATTTTTGCAGATACCTACAATACAATAGTGGTACGTAGCTCCGCGCACTTCCAAACCTGTAAATCGTCCGACTGATCACTTACAACAAAGTCCGCTTTCATCTGTTAAAAAACAAGAAATAATTTTACCTTCCTTTCAAAAATAATCTACTTCTTTTTGATCGATTTATTTTAAATTCGCTTGATTATATACCACTTATGTTAACGAATAAAATAGAAATGCACCCTTTTATTTAGTATTGATTCTGCACACAAAATAGCTAAAATTACAGAAATAGTCGGGTCACCGCAGAGTCTCAAAGGTCGCAAAGAACAAGTGGAAAGATGAGGGGCATTGTGTCGCACGTCGCATGTCACCCGTCCACTTTATTTCAACATTTTATGCGCTGCTCGATTGACAATAAACTGTCACAGATTATAATAAAGAGGCACTTCATTGAAGATATCGGTTGTTATTCCCACACTAAACGAAGAATCCCACATTGAAAAAACACTTCAAAGCGTTATAAAGCAAGACGATGATTGTGAGTTCTTTGTGGTAGATGGAGGCAGCAGCGATAATACCGTCGCTATCGCAAAACAGTACACCACAGTGATAAACAGCCAGCGTGGTCGGGCAGTCCAGATGAACATGGGTGCAAAGGCGTGCAATGGTGATATTTTGTTGTTCCTGCATGCCGATACAATTCTGCCAGACAATGCCTTCCGTGAGATACGAAAAAGGATGACGGATGATAGTGTAGCAGGGGGTTCCTTTTATATTGCATTTGACGCAGACAACTTTATACTGAAAGGTGTTTCTTTTATAACGAGATTTAATTTCAGGCTTTTCCATTTTGGTGACCAGGGTATCTTTGTGAGGCGAACCGTATTTCAAACACTTCGAGGATATAAAGAGATTCCCATAATGGAAGACTATGATTTTTATAAAAGATTAAAGGGACAGGGCAAAGTTATCCTGATACGAATGCCTGTGATTTCTTCTGCACGAAGATTTATTAAAAAAGGCGTGATAAAGCAATTGTTGATTAATAAAATAATAGTTCTGGCCTATTGGGCTGGTATGAATACACAAACCATTAAACGTTTTTATGGCGACACGAGGTAAAAATCATGCAGATATTACTGACAAATGATGATGGCATCTATGCCCCGGGGATTGCGGCCCTGAAGCAGAATATTCAGGACTTGGGACAAGTTACCGTGGTTGCACCTGATGTCGAACAGAGTGGGGTGGGACACTCCATCACATTCAGTCATCCGTTGCGAAGCAGAGAGGCATACCTGGATAATAACTTTATTGGTTACAGTGTAAACGGTTCTCCGGCAGATTGTGTGAAACTTGCCATTTACGAGATTATGAAACATAAACCGGATGTAGTCATATCAGGCATCAACATGGGCTCCAATGTGGGTATCCATATCCTGTATTCAGGAACTGTAGCCGCCGCAGTTGAGGCTGCCATCATGGGATTTCCCTCCATTGCCGTTTCGTTTGAAATTTCTGGTCAATATGCGGATATTCACAGCGCAGCAAGGGTTGCCAGGGGCGTTATAGAACGCATTCTGGCGCACAAGTTACCCAGAGGCTCATTGCTCAATATAAATATTCCTTCAACTCCGCCTGATCAAATCAAAGGGATAAAGATAACGCGTCAATATGCCCAAGATTTTAAAGAAAACTTTGAGAAACGAATAGACCCCGGTGGAAAAGCCTATTATTGGTTGATAGGCACAGACAAGACTAGGCATCGTGAGGAAGATACAGATATCCATGCCATCAACGAGGGCTATATCTCCATTACCCCTCTCCGTTACGACCTGACAGATTACGCCATGCAAAAAAAGATTGTGGAATGGGATTGGAAAGGTACCTTATCGCAAGGTTGAAGCAACGGGATACATCCCGGCATCAGGAAAATAAAATAAAGAGAGGCAATAAAATGGTGGAAGACATAATGGACATGTGGAAAAACATCCTAAATTTGCTTGCCAGTGTAAGTAATGGGTTGATGGATGTAAACCATTTAACTGTTTATTATTTCCATATATGGCATTACTCTTGTCCAAATTAAATTTTCAAGAGGCCCATAAATCCATATTTTATAAGGTTTCCAGCGGACCAGTGTAAGCTAAGACCTCGATTTTTAAGTTATTTATTCCAATAGTTATAAGAGGCCTTATTGGACACCACTGATATGGCATGAACATACAGCAGTGAGGTGGTCAGAGACAGGGTTTGCCCCGCCGCCCCATTCACAGTACATGTAAATTCATTCATTTCTCTCATGAGAGTTGCTTCAATGTGTCAATCTTCCCAATTTTAATACCTCAAGCTGGCCTTGCCGTGCATAATCGATCGCCTCACCCAGAATCCGTGCAGCCTCTTGTGGGGCGTGGAAGCCCATCGAATTTTCTGCCGCCACAAAGTCCAATCGCCACTGCGCCTTACGATGTAAGGCTTGCGCTGATTTCAATTGTTCTGAAGGTATCCCAAATTCCTGCGCCTGTTGTAAATCGTGAATAAGGGCAATAAGCGCAACCTCAGCACGGCTCATTAAATCTCTCGTGCTATCCTGAATCAATTCGACACGCGCCTTGAGTTCCAATTCGCTGAAATGATGACAGGTCTGACACGCATTGGAAATGTTCAATAATGGACTGCGCACGTGGTGATCGCTGATTTTAATTGCACCTTCCCTTTTATAAGGCATATGGCAATCTGCACATGCCACGCCACTGCGGGCATGAATACCCTGGCTCCACATTTCGAATTCGGGATGCTGGGCCTTGAGTATGGGTGCGCCCGTAGATTCGTGAGTCCAATCTTTAAAGCCTGCTTCATCATAATATTTCTCGATCTGGTCTACCCTCATACCTTTGTACCAGGGATACGTTAATAGTTTGCCCTCACCTCTGAAGTAATACTCTACATGACATTGACCACAGGCAAACGAGCGCATCTCCTGGCGTGTTGCCATAGTGTTAACATCATACTCGCCTTTGCGCCCACCTTTACGCCAGCGTTCAATACTGGGTAAATGGGATAATGGATAATCAGAAGCAGCTAATACCCGAATTGCATTGAGAAAAGCAGGCCGAGTAACTCGCAATTGCATGGTCTCCGGATCATGGCAATCCACGCAGGATATCGGATGAGAGACCATCCTGCGGGCCTCATCATACGGCATGGCACAGACCACTTCAAAACCTTTCATAATTTGTTCATGCCGATGAGCTTCACCCGCCGGTACACCGGCCTTAATGCCAGCCTCACGGTATGCACTCAGGACTGATGAATGACAGTGCAGACAGGCTCCCGGCTGTTTGACGATTTTAATGCGTTCCGTTATATCCTGATCGGATAGCATGTAGGCATGACCACGATCTTCGCGATAGTCGACGCCAAAGGCGTATCCTTTAAAAATCTCACGCCAGTGCGGGTATTCCTCAAGTCTGTTGAAGGCGTCGCTTCCTCCGTGCCGGGTGCGTTCTATATCCACTGTCCGGCGATACCCATCGTATTGACGGGGGTAGTTTTTGCCCCAGATAATGGGGTCGATGGTATCCTCAGTTATTTCTACCACCCGAAACACATGCTGTTTGGCCTCTTCTTTACGCCGCATAACATTTTTTAACAGAAGAACAACACCCACCGTTGCTGCTGCAACCACAACAATTATTAGCAGATAGAAAATCTTTGTATCATTCCGATAATAAACTGGCGATGGATGATTCATAGCTTTATTTCTCCTCAATCTAACGCGACGGCCCGTGACCTGCACGACTGTGACAATGAATACAATCCAGCATTTGCCGATCATTGCCCGGATGGGTAGCAATCTCGCTCACAAATTCTCCGTGACAATACAAACAGTTCTTTTGCAGGATAACACGATTTTCCGGCAAAATCCTGATCGGCTCACGAAAGTCCTGCAGGGTAAAACCCTTCGAATGCCAGAAGCCATTTTTTAACTTGATGAGATATTTTTGCATGAACTCGTGTGGTATATGACAATCGTTACAGGTTGCTACTGCATGATGACTCGCCTTTTGCCATCCATCGTACTGTTCACGCATAATATGGCAGTTAACGCAGGCCTCTGGCTTATCGGACAGATAAGATGCTCCGTTCGCATAATAAAATGTGTAGCCGCATAAACCGACAAATATCCCAACAAAACAACACAGGAAAATAATGAAATAATTTAATCCTGAAATAGTTCTCATCTGTAAACAAACCTTATTCTTAATTATGTAAAGGTCATAAACTGCTTTTTTGACAAGAATACAAGAAAATAATTTGTTAACAAAAAAGGGCTGAGTAATAATCCTCTACTCAACCCTTTTAAATAACAAGTAATACGCCGGTGGTTTGTTAGACTATGGATGAGAAATCTCCAGTAGGACTACCATCGTTATTATATATCGTCGGCATGTAGAATGTATTTTCTGCAGCCTGATCTATCTTCTGGTTGCACTTGGGACATCGCCTGTTGTGGGGACCCCGGCTAATAAATTTTTTCCCGCACATAAGGCAACTCCTTTCCGCCCTGTCAGTATAAACATTTTTCAGAGACAGGTTTTTTTCATTGTATTTTTTTGAGGTTTTCCGCTTTGCTTTTTCTTTGTGCTGAACACGCATCATGAACTCCTGAAATAGTTAAATGAATGTAAATTACTATCGAATTTTAAAAACAAAACTCTTTACAATATTGTTCCACATATTTCGTTTTCTGATATATCCCGCTACCAAACAAAAAAGCCTTACTGCAAAGATTTTTACAAAACATCTTCGGCAGTAAGGCTGTCTCTTCGTAAGCCGTTTAAACAGTTTAAACGGTCAGCAAGACCCTTTCCTTTGCGCCCCCTGGTTACCCAGGGTTTGCCTTTCTCTGAATATGTATGAATACTTGCTATTTAGTTTTAAATTGTAATTATTTTAATCCTATACCATTCTATGTCAAGTAAAATATTTCAAATGAGTAAGTGTTATTAACTTGTTAATGCATAAGCTTTTATAAATAAAAATCTGAACATATTTACATCTGATTTTTTCTTCTTCTTTCTGGTCAGTTACCACCTCCTAACATTTTTATTAAATGCATATTATTTTTCCTTGTATTTAAATATATGTGACGTATAATATTCTAACCTTTAACGATTTGGATGGTATTACATTTACCAACGGGGCGTAGCGCAGTTTGGCTAGCGCGCCTGCCTTGGGAGCAGGAGGTCGGAGGTTCAAATCCTCTCGCCCCGACCACTTATACAACTACTCCGGAAAACCTCATCTTCCTTTTAATTCATCGGATTATCTATTTTGATTTTTTAGACTTCCCTATTTTTTTTGAAACGGTCTTCTTGACTACCTTTTTTTGTTTTGGTATAGGCAAGGGACGGCAAAGCATATTGCGTTTTGAGGCAAGCCGACCACATGAGTCACATATATACTTCAGATTAACGACCTGAGGTGCGCACACATGGCGGGGGTCACCGGTTACAGTACCACAAAACCTGCAGGCAACAACCTTCTTTGCTGGTATCGGGTTGCAAAGATGTCCTTTATTTGTCGTTACCAAACCACACGTCTCACATGTATAAACATTTTCCATAATATCCCTCTCTTTCTATCCAGTTTGTTCCTGACCAGGTTTATATAATATCGTATTGATGCATCTTAACATATCTCCCTCGTTTTGGAAGACTTTTCTGAGAAAGGGAATGGCCTCCTTAACATTTCCTTTTTTCAAAAATACCAAACCAAGATTACCATATGCTGCCGTTAGTTGTTCATCTAACTGAATAGCTTTCCTGTATTCCTCAATAGCCAGATCGTAATTTTCATTCCTGTAATAAACTGTTCCTAAATTGTTGTGTAGTGCTGCATTATCAGGATTGTTGCTGATGAGAACTTTATATTCCGTTATAGCACGACTATAATCACCCTTCTGTTTATACGCTAGTGCAAGGGCAGCGCGAATCTCATGACTGGATGGGAATTCATGAATTGCCTGATTGTAAATTGTAATGGCTTTATCATATTCCATTAAATCCAGCGCCCTGTTTCCCCTTAGTAGAAAACGGATGTCAGCCGGGGTGCTTGTTCTCCAGCACCAAACAAGGGTGGATAAGGTTATCAAACCCACGGTTAAAAACCTTCTTCTTTGTTGAATAGTTTCTGTTACAGGTACGTGTCTGCACTCCAGGTATCTTATAATGAAAATACCCAGGCATAATCCCCATGCGGCGCCAAGAAATGTCTGAAAACTTCCCAGCCACTTTTGGGTGTAATATGCAGCAATTAATCCGCAGAAGATAAGCAGGAACTCACAATACCAGCCATAATTACTTTTCCGTGGAATCAGCCATTTAATTCCCCTGGTAACCGAAATCACGTTCAACCCCCACCTGTAGCTCAATGTACCGTTTGGGCAGGCACTTTTACAAGCAAGGCATCGGATACAGTTCGCATTAGCTACAACATTGTGCCGGGCAATTTCTTCGTGCACCTGGATTCCCATGACGCAACTCCTGGTACAACTCATGCAGCCCTTACACTCACCAACCTTTCGAATGCGCCAGAAGCTCACATTATCAAAGATTGCAAGCATGGGTGCCCATGGACATATGTACCGGCAGAATGCCCTAGACCCCATAAGATAGATAAACAGAAAGGCATCAAATACAAAAAAGGCTGCAATAACGACTGGATTCCTGGGAAGGTCTGCGGTCATTACCTGCGTATCACTGAAAGCTATACGGAGCTGAGGATAACCATAGATAAGCCAAAATTCAAAAATTGCAGTTAATGTCTTCAGGAGAAAGACATACTGGATGATGCTTGCTTTTGAGTGGATGATTTGCGGATTTATTCCGATTTTATGAAAGATTTTTAAGGCAAATTCCTGAAAGAAGGCAAAGTGGCATCCCCACCCACAAAACAGTCTCCCAAAAAGGACTGTTGTAAACACTACCAAAATGAAAAACACTGCAGCGGAATTCAGCAAGCCCATTCCAAAAAGACTAACAATTCCGTTTAAACTTAATGTCCCGATTTTTTGATAACCAAATTTATACCATAGAATAATATGGACAACGATTAATATATTTATCAAAAACAGGACTAAGAGTCTTTTCCTATTGACATTCATGGCTACAGCTTGACCAACTTTGTAGTAAATGTAAAAAAGAACATTGTCCATTGAGACGAGGAACGACGAAGCAATCACTACCCTGGGATTGCTTCGCGGAGTTTACACTGAGCAAAGTGAATGTGCTCGTAATGACAAATTCATACCAATTTATTTAGAACGTTTACTATAATCAATAATCAATCGCATTGATTTAAAGAAAATAAAACTATTCAGTCATATCAACGCTATCTCTATCTTCCAGCATCAATGTAATCTTAGAACTTTCCGAATTTTTCAGTCCCGCCCTGTACGTATAAAAACCTGCCCTGCCAAGTGTGTCGTCGATATAGGCTAGAAATGTACTTTTCCCGGGAATGGTAAACTCTGCCTCTTCTTTTCCACTCCTGATGCCAAATAGTTCAAAGGTAACTGTTACGTCCTTGTCTCTATCACTATTATTGACTATGACAACTCCTACATAAAATCTGCTGAATGTTGGATATTTATGTGTAAGAGGTATGGGTTCTGTTGTTGGTTCCTCTGCTGTGGCAAATGCCCCCATTACAACCAAAGCATTCGATTTAGTTTTTTTACTGATCGCATTGTTTTTAAAGGCATATCCCTGAATATTCCACCTGGATTCTCCGCCTGTTTTACCAAACACCTCTGATTGTAAGAAAAATAAACACAAAGCTGAAATTGACAATAAAGACACTCTGTACGGAGCACGTTTCGTTTTCCAAATTCTTTTATACATCTATCGTCCCCTTGATTCGCGAGATATCATTGTGTTTGGGATTTTAAAATGAATGTTGTAAAAGAAACGATAAAAATATTTTATGCTTGATAGTTGAAATGATTTCCATTGCATTTTTAGTTGCCTCTGTTTAAGTACCCCCAAGGGGATTTGAACCCCTGTCTCCAGGCTGAGAACCTGGCATCCTGGGCCGCTAGACGATGGGGGCATTATAATAAATGCAAGGAAAATAAGAACAGATTACATCCTTAAAAATTATGTCATAAAAAATACTATATTTATTTTGTGAAGTCAATAGAATTTAGTTGTTCGCCGGGGTTTTACTTTGTTTTTACCTTTAATATTTGTCAAATAATAAAGATTTCGTCCTTTCTTCAAAAGAGTTCAAATCCAGTCGGTAACAACTCCTGCATTCTGTGAGATCTGATGTATCCTCCCGAAGGATAGCTTCCCCAGACTTGATTAATGATGGAATGCTTCCAAGATTATCATGCAGATACGTAATTCACCGATGCTGTCCATAACAGACCCTTTATTTTCTCTGAGTGCAACCACCTGGCGTTGGCAGCTTGCTTCTATTTGATTATTCGTTAATTCATTAACAAAAATATTTCACGAATTTAGCAGAAAAGAATTATCCATGAGTAGCCAGTTGAGGGATGATAAAAAGCTCTTTCAGTTTAAGTC
>JABRVT010000075.1:0-2618 GCA_040048245.1 Candidatus Brocadia sp. | reverse complement strand
TCCAAGATTTTTCAGGCTCTTTCTGCCTCAACAACCCTCTTTCCCCTGCGTATTGCAGGTTAACAGGCTTTTATATTAATTTTTATGCAACTTATGTGTACTCCATAGAAAACGCTTGAAGAGGATTTACCTTCTTCCTTTTACGTTTACTTTTACAGACTTTTTCAAATCACCAGAATAGAAAGTGACCTTCGCTTTACCTTTTTTTCTACCCTCGATAATGAACTCCGCTTCACCATGTATATCCGTAGTCGCACTTTGCGGAGATACAGAAATCTTCTTTGCACCCTTTGTAACCTCCCAAGTTACCACCTCACCAGCAATGCCAGTATTAGTATCCTCGCAATAAATTCTTATCCATTCTGGTTCACTAGAACCTTTCCACACAGTTGCCGTCCATGGGATAGCATTTATACCCTTACCCTCACATGTTGCGTCATTATTCAACGCGGCGAGTATATTAATTTTACCGTACCCAAACGTATTATCCTGAGTTCCATTATTACTTGCAGTTTGTAATAATGCATTTCGGACAGCAGCAGGATTGCCTTTTAAGGAAGGGTTTGCCTGCATTAATAATGCCGCAGATCCAGCAGCGATTGGACAGGCCATGCTGGTGCCTTGCATCACCCAATATTCTGCAGGGCCACCAAAAACCCCATCGTTGTCAATTATTATTCTATCATCGTACCAATAATTAGACTGAGTTATGATCTTATCCTTTACAGAAATAATCTCTTGGCCAGGCGCTGCAATGTCTGGTTTTTTTCTACCATCTATTCTTGGTCCACGGCTGCTAAAAGATGAAATGGCGCCAATTGTTGTGTCGTTGGTGTACCCAATATCAGCAGTATTATAATGCGTATTCATATAATTCTGCCATTCTGTTCGGGTTATATATGATGCAACTGCAATAGCATTGTCTGCTACAGCTGGTGATCTAACCGTATACATAGAGTCTGCATTTTTAAAAGTTATTTCAGATTGAAAAGAATAAATACTAAAAAGCTGGTTGCTATTTGAATTGTTCGTTACTTGTAAATAAAGTGTGTCCTGTCCTGCGTAAGACCCGTTAAATTAAACAAGTAAGGCTTCGGTGCCCCTTGGACTTTCTCCCTTTAGTTTTGCAAATTGATCTGTAACATCAATTCCATGTAAATCATAAATGCGTAAATCGATCTCATTTCTTACGCCAGGGCCATCGTACCAATTTAGCCAAAAGAATGGGGCTACCTTGTATTGTGTAGCTTTTTTATCTACCTGGATAAGGCCTGTTTCACTATAAGCATTAACTGTCCCAGAATAATTCTGTTTTCTGCTAGCCTCATTTCCAGCTGATATAAATACTAATGCCCCTTTGCTAAAGTCGTAATCTACAGCCTGGCACTTTTCATCAGAACCATCGTTATAGGTATCTCTACCACCGTAACTCATCGTTATAATATCGGCATCATATATATCTACAGATGCCTTTAAAGCATTTATCATCGCAGCATGCGTAGCACTCCCTTCTTTGTTTTCAATTTTCAAGAAAATCAAATCAGCGCCATAGGCCATTCCTTTGTATTTTCCATTGGACTGTGTGCCTCGGCCTAATACGCTCCCCGTTACGTGGGTACCATGTCCAGAACCATAAGTGGCATCATCTTCATTAACATTATCATCAAGATTAGGATAATTTGAGTAATCCTTGCTTCCTACTGGTGTAGGGATATCAGGATGGGTTGTATCTAGGCCAGAATCTAGTACGGCAATTTTAACACCGGCTCCATTATATTTGTAGCTGTTCCAGACATCTGTTACCTTGATGCTCTTTGCCGCCTCGTCGTTTAGTCGTTCCACCTTTTCTTCGGCGGTATCTAGCCTTATTACATATGGTTTTCTTGCCAGACTAAAGAGCCTATCAATGGGTACACTGGCAAGAATAAAACCTGTAGGATGGTTCTCAAGGGGTGGTATCCATGAATCTTCATATACTATTGCCCCTATTTTTTTTATGGCTTCTATGCGCGATATACTCAATTTTCTTTTTACATGAATGAAGATTAGTTGCTTGTCTATTTCCTCTACCCTCATTCCCATACTTTCCATAATGCTTAGCTTGTCAGATGAAGGTTGTTCCTTATAGCTATTCTTTAATTGAATTTGTAATTTCAATAGAGGGCTGATCTTTTTCTCCAATCTACCATTCCTTTTCATTTCATTTTCCATTTTCTGCAGAATCCCCGGCAAAATTAGGGGTTCGTTTCCGGCTAATGAGGATGGTACATTATCCGCCGAAAAGGTATAAGTAAAACAAGTAAACAACAAACTTACCAGCACAACAAAACTGCACAAAACATATCTCCTTTGTCGAGTAGACATCATAAATCTCTTCCTCCAGAAATAATAGAGTGTCTTGCAAGGCTTAAAAAGCCTTGCAAATAGCCGTATTTCAGCTATTTTTCTTTTTAAAATCCTCCTTACGTTCTGGTATAATATCCTCGTAACTATTCAGCGTATATTCGATCATAATTGCTATGAGCGAACAAAATCAGGCAATTCGCCGTGAAATAGCGTCTTTAACGCCCGGCTCAAATTTACCCCTTGTTTTCGACAGGTTGAGAGGTAATTACGAA
>JABRVT010000074.1:0-43521 GCA_040048245.1 Candidatus Brocadia sp. | reverse complement strand
CGCGCCGTCATGTTATCAATGTAAGATCACATTTTATGCGTCCTCTGCGGTTAATCACATCGATATTTTTTACCGCATCTTGTTAAAAACTCAACACAAGGAATATTTCAGAAATATTTCCCGTTGGATTTTACTCTATAGCCATCTTCCCCTTCTCCAGCCTTAATCCATACTGCGTACTGCCATAACTGCCGGTAGATGCTATGGTATAAAATGGGATAAGGTTCTTATCCCTGATGCCATTTTCTGTTTTTCTCTTTACCTTGCTGATTATCTGCCTGAGTATTTTTGGAGGGATTCCTCCGCGTTTGCTATACTTTTCGTAAAGTTCCCGGCTTTTAAAAGATTCTTTGCCGAATATCCTCTCGTACCATGCAATAAAGGCATTCAATCCTTCTCTTCCCATTAAATACGCCATCGTTGTATAACAGTCTGCACATTCAAGACAATATCTCTTTTCCTGATGCCTGCAGTGTTGCAGCTTTCGCTCCATAAGTATCAGGTAAAAGGATAATTCCATCGGCGTAAGATAGATGGTTGTATCGCCAATCTCAAGTGCCCTGTCACGCAGATTCACCCGGAGGGGTTCCTGTACTACAGCCGTATCTATCTCTTCCTGACCCTGGCGGACAAGCTCCTTGAAACAGTTACTGCCCAGATGCAATTTTCCCTTAAGACGGATAAACGGCAGCTCCGCAATCTGAACGCCAGCCATATCGGTGCTTATTTTTTTCTCCGTTCCATCAGGCGTCCTGCATGCTATCAGTCTCGGCTTCCTGGGAGGATAGAAAAAGCCGGGATTGCTCTCAAACTCCGGACTTACCAGGACGTGATAGAGTTTATCCCACGGCCTGCCAAAGAGCTGCAGGGCGCCGCCAAGATAGAACCCCATGGTCTTGCGGCCACCGGCAATGGAACAGTGAAGCCTTATCGCTGAATCTTTTGCCTTCTCTCTGATGAATCCGGTTATGGTGTCTCCGGCTGCCTCATTTTCCTCGTTATCCCTTATATCCTGTAATGGCATACCTCTGGCGTTTTTTATTACAAAAAGGCAATCCTCGGTAAAGTATATTTCTGGGAGTTTGTATTCATCCGTAAGTCTCTTAAGAATGCCCTGGTTTATGAGGGTATCAACAATCAGTTGTTTGCCGTAAGAAGTGGTTATTACATATAGTTCCTTTACGAACACAGGAGGGACTTTTCCTGACAGGGCGTAAATTGTTTCTGTGATAACTTGCGGCGTGGCGCCTGCCACACAGATAAGGATGTCTTTCATCTTTTACCGGCGAAATTTACCCTTAAAATAATATGATGGGTAAATTTATCCGTTTATTTTTTAAAGTCAAACTATTTTTTGTTTTAAGAATCGGTCAGCGTAGTATATTATATGCTGCATTTCAGGCGCCGACCCATCCTTTTGTAACAATTTAGTTTTTTGAAAACGTTGAAAATAGTAAACATCTTAGCGGTAATTATGCAGAGGCAATTCATGAATTGCCTCTGCAGCGCATGACAACCGCATCATTACTGGAATTTTTTAAAAAACTAAATTGTTACAAAATATCAAAATTAACCCTGTCAGGATTTTAAACCCCGACAGGGTTGACCCACAAATTTCGTAGTTTGGATTTTGTCTCTTCCGACTCGTTCAGGTTAGGAAATTTCAACATTTGATGGATTCAAAGGACAGGGAACTGGCTATCTGCATCACAGAACCGGACAATAAAACCCAGGTAGAAGAGGAGTCGTTCCTGAATGGTCAATACAGGGTCATTTCCCGTTCCGGCCTGAATATTACAGAGATACAAATTATTGAAATTTTTAAAAAAATTTCCAACCCCGGAAGGATTCTTTTCCTAGAAAACAGAACCGGTGTGTGCAGCATTATTGCAAGGAGCCTGTATCCCGAAGCGGAGATAACCATTTATTGCCTGGATTTGTATTATGCCAACAAAATCAGGAGGAACCTATCAAAAAACGGGGTTTCGTCCGTGACAGTATGGTGTAAGCCATACATAGGTCAGAAAGATGTTTTTGACGTGATTTTTTTTCAATTATCCAGAGGCGGCACTACAAAAGAACTGGCGCTGGATCTCATTCAGCAAGTTCATCATGCATTACAAACAGGCGGAAGATGCTTTTTTTCCATCGAGGGGAATGACGCCTGGATTCAGGGACAGGTGAAAAAGTTCTTTGGCGGGTTCTCTGTTTACTCTAAAACTGGAGCAGGTTACAGCATAGTAGCCACAAAGAAGGGAAAACTGAAACGGACGAGAGATTTTCAGGCAGAGTGTACTATGACGATTTTCGGGAAAAGGCCTGTTCGACTCCTTACCATCCCCGGCGTCTTTTCTCACAGAGAGATAGACCAGGGAACGCTGGCCCTTGCAGAAGTTACCGTCGTTGAATCTCAAAAAGGCGATGCCGTGCTGGATATGGGCTGTGGTTGCGGGGCCGTCGGGGTATCGATTGCAGTAAATCAGGAAGTAAGCAGGGTATGCTTTGTGGACTCAAACGCCCGCGCCGTTTATATAACGGAGAAAAATTGCCATCTCAACGGACTGTGGTGTTATGAAGTGATAATGAGTGATACAGGAATAAAAGAAGCAGGCGGCTTTACCCTTTTTGCTGGCAATCCGCCATATTTTTCTCATTATAAAATTTCGGAACTCTTTATCAACACTGCCTATAAGGCGTTAAAACCCGGGGGAAGGGCGTATATTGTGGCCAAAACGGCAATATGGCACCATAAATTTATGAAGAAGGTGTTTGGCAATGCAGAGGTAATCTACAGAAGGGGATATGGTGTCGTAAAGTCGATAAGAAGATAAGCGTATCTGAAGCAACTTATGAAGTTTGAATCAAGGGTTTTCTGGATTTCCGAGAGAGTTTATCCTCATGAAAATTTGAAGCGGGAGTTCATATCATACATACAGGAGGTTAGGAGACAAGTCTGATTAACGGCGCTGTGTATAGAAACGACACGGGATTTTCCTAATTTAGTCTTGATTTCAATTTTGTACTTGGTGTAAAATTTTATCTGAATCACACCTTATCAGCCCCTATAGCTCAACTGAATAGAGCGTTGGCCTCCGGAGCCAAAGGTTGCAGGTTTGAGTCCTGCTGGGGGCAATAAACCACACCGATTACCGGTGTCTTGTTACGTTCACTTTTTTGCAATAGATATTGACCGGGCAGATGCTGCATTTGGGTGAAATAGGTACGCAGATATTCTGACCGAAGGTAACGAGGAGATCGTTGATGGCAAGCCAGTATTTTTTAGGAAGTTTTTCACGGAGGGCAGATTCAGTCTCGTGAGGATTCTTCGTTTTAATATATCCCCAGCGATTGGTAATCCGGTGAACGTGGGTATCTACACAGATGCCGGGTTTCTGATATCCAAGGGTTACCACTAAATTTGCCGTTTTGCGGCCTACACCATTGAGTTTTAGTAATTCATCAATTTCATCCGGCACCCTGCCATCGTATCTTTCAACTAATACCTTGCAAATCTCTTTGATCTTCCTTGCCTTTGTGCGATAAAATCCCACAGGATAAATGAGTTTTTCTAACTTCCAGGTAGGGATATTCATCATACCCTCCGGGTTATCGGCCACAGCAAAGAGCCGATCCGAAGCATCACGGGTGGTCTGATCCTTTGTCCTGAGGCTTAACAGACACGAAATGAGGACATGGAACGGGGTTCGTTCCCTGGAAATGGCCGTAACGACGGGTTCAGTAAACTGCCTGTTTTTCCGCTCAACTATTTTAAGTACGGTATCAATATCAAACAAGCGTTCTCTCTCAACAAAAAACGGCAACGTGTAAACCAAATTACACGTTGCCGCTCATTTATTCCGTAAGATAATAAAATTCAGTTTCTAATAAACATGACCTATATTATCTGAATCTTAATTATTGTTTTCTGGTTTCAGCAAAGAGCTGATCGTAAACAAACCCTGCTACAATGCCCCCTAGAATCGGACCAATCCACCAAACATAATGATGGGTAAACTGCCCTGATGCAATGGCCGGGCCGAACACACGGGCAGGGTTCATTGCGCCACCGCTGATCGTGCCGCCAATCATCGCTCCAAAGAGCACCACCAGTCCAACAGCCACCCCGGCAAATCCCGGAGACGCCCTTCTGTCTACAAGCGTTCCGTAAATGGTAAAAACCAGAAGAAAGGTAATTATAAATTCCATCAGTATCCCGCGTCCGATGGAAACGCCGGGCGACAACATACACGTTCCCAGATATACGGTCTTGAGGGCATCAGGGAACAGGGTTTTTAATGCGAGTCCGGCCAACGTTGCACCGGCAATCTGGGAGATAATGTACATAATTGCCGTATTGGGATCCATCCGCTTGCTGATCCAGAAGGATATAGTAACCGCCGGATTGACATGGGAACCGGACACATAACTCGTGGCATAAATAACAGCAATTACCACTACGCCAAATGCGATAGAAATACCCAGAAGACCCAGTCCCTGTCCGCCAGCCTGCCGCAAATAAAAATCAGCACATACAGAGCCAGCCGCAATAAACACAAGCGCAAATGTCCCAACGAACTCGGCTATATACTTTTTGTATGCTTTCATTTCGCTTTCTCCCGTATATTTTTACTAAAATTTCTCTTTAGATTATACCTAACTATGGAGTAGGCATAAGTTTGTAACAAGCTAACACAATCGGCTAACACTGTCAAGCAAAAAGATGTATAACACAAATATTTATACAGGAGACCACGCTGCCTGATGTTTGAGTAGTTTCCACCTCCTTTTTATCTCCTCCTCGGCCTGCTTCATGAGAGCTGCGGCAACTTCCGGGTCGCTTGCCCTTAGTGCGCGGTAACGGTTTTCTTTATAAGCGTATTCCTCAAAAGAAACGGACGGATCTTTGCTGTCAAGTATCAGCGGGTTTTTTCCCTGCGTCTCGAGTTGCGGATTATAGCGGTAGAGGGGCCAATAACCACTTGCAACGGCCTTTTTCTGCTGTTCGATTCCCCTGCTCATATCAATACCGTGTGCAATACAGACTGAATAGGCAACAATAAGCGCCGGTCCGTTGTAAGCATCGGCCTCTGTAAATGCCCTGACGGTCTGGGCCATATTTGCTCCAAATGCCACCTGAGCGACATATATCTTGCCATAAGTTGCCATCATCAGACCTATATTCTTTTTTGGAGTCCTCTTTCCACCCGCTGCAAACTGGGCAATTGCCCCCAGAGGCGTCGCCTTGGACATTTGCCCGCCGGTATTCGAATAGACCTCGGTGTCCATAATCAGGAGCTTTATGTTTTCTCCCGAAGCCAACACGTGGTCAACGCCTCCATAACCAATATCATAGCCCCAGCCGTCGCCTCCGATTGCCCATACCGATTTCTTCACCAGATAATCAGCAATCGAACGGAGTCTCTTCGCGTCCGATGAGGTGTCATTTGACAGCCTCTTTTTAAGTTCCTCCACGCGCGCCCTCTGTTTATCAACTCCAGCCTGATTGGATTGATCAGCATTTTTCAACGATTCAAATAACTCTTTTGCATCTGCATACGCAGGGGTTTTGACCAGCTTATCCAGTAGTTCGACCGCCTGCGAATAAAATTTATCCATTGTCTGCCTCATACCAAGCCCAAATTCTGCCGTATCTTCAAAAAGGGAGTTTGACCATGCGGGTCCACGACCATCAGCTCGTTTAGTATATGGCGTTGTTGGTAAATTCCCCCCGTAAATAGACGAACACCCTGTAGCATTGGCAAGAATCAGACGGTCGCCAAATAGCTGGGTGAGCAGTTTTATGTAAGGAGTTTCTCCGCAGCCTGCACAGGCGCTGTGATACTCTATGAGCGGTTTTACAAATTGACTTCCCTTCACTGAATTTACGTTAAACTTCGAGGGGTCTGTTTCGGGAAGGTCAAGGAAGAATTTATAATTCTGCGCCTCCTGACGACGGAGCAGCTCCTGTAGCTTCATATTGATGGCCTTTACGCCGGGTATCTTGTTTCCCTGCGCATCTTTCTTCTGGCCGGGACAGTTAAATACACATGAACCGCACCCAGTGCAATCCTCTGGCGCCACCTGGACAGTAAACTTAAGCCCTTTCAGCTCCTTCCCCGCCGCATCAATCGACTTAAAAGTTGGAGGCGCATCCTTGAGCAATGAAGGGTCGTACGCCTTTATCCTGATGGTTGCGTGCGGACAAACAAATGAGCACTGACCGCACTGTATACAGGCATCAGGCTCCCACTCAGGTATGTGTACCCCGATATTTCTCTTTTCGTATTGAGTGGTCCCTGTTGGCCAGGTACCGTCGGCAGGTATAGCTGAAACAGGCAGGTAATCACCTTTGTTGGCAATCATCTTAGCCGTTACTTTTTTGACAAATTCAGGCGCGTCATCAGGAACGGGTGGACGCATCCTGATCTTGCTGGTAACCCTGTCAGGCACCTTTACCTCCACAATATTCTGGAGCGCCCTGTCCACGGAGGCGTAGTTCATCTTAACTATCTCGTCGCCCTTCCTTTGATACGTTTTTTTGATCTCTGCCTTGATTGCATTGATGGCGTCTTCTTTCGGAATAATCCCGGAAATTACAAAAAAGGCGGTCTGCATTATGGTATTGATCCTCGTCCCCAACCCTATCTCTTCGGCGAGGGATATGGCGTCGATGATATAGAACTTCATCTTTTTGGCAATGAGTTGTTCCTGCACCTCTATGGGAAGGCTGTCCCACACTTCATCCTTATTCCTGGAGGTGGTGAGTAGAAATGTTGCCCCTTCCTCCGCGCTGGATAACATGTCGTATTTTTCAAGGAACGAGGGATTATGGCAGGCAATGAAATTTGCCTTTGAGACAAGGTAGGGGTTCTGTATCTTTTCTTTTCCAAAGCGCAGGTGTGATACCGTTGTTGAGCCTGATTTCTTCGAGTCGTACACAAAGTACCCCTGTGCATAGTTATCCGTTTCAGTGCCAATAATCTTGATAGTATTCTTATTCGCGCCAACGGTACCATCCGCCCCCAATCCATAAAACAATGCCCGGTAAGCCTCTTTCCCTTCTATCGTGAAGGATTCGTCATAATTCAGGCTGGTACCGGTAACATCATCGTTGATGCCAATGGTAAAGTGGTTCCTGGGCTTACTCTGCGCGATATTGTCAAACACGGCCTTCACCATGGCGGGGGTAAAATCCTTTGAGCCGAGGCCATAACGACCGCCAACAATAATGGGATAATCCCTGAATTTCGCCAGCCCCTTTTCCATCGCTTCACCAATAGCCGTCCTGATATCCAGATATAAAGGCTCACCAATTGAGCCAGGTTCCTTAGTACGATCAAGAACAGCAATTGCCTTTACACTCGCAGGTAAACTATCAGCAAAAGCAGTTACATCAAATGGCCGGTAAAGCCTTACCTGAATAAGCCCCAGTTTTTCTCCCTTTGTATTGAGCGTCCGGATGGTATTGAGTACCGTTTCTCCGGCTGAACCCATAATGACAATAATACGTTCCGCATCGGGCGCTCCGGAGTAATCAAAGAGTTTATACTGACGACCGGTAATCTTCGCAAATTTATCCATTGCCTTCTGCACAATAGCCGGCGCCGCCTGATAATATTTATTAACGGTTTCCCTGCCCTGGAAGTATACATCCGGATTCTGCGAGGTGCCGCGGATATAAGGGTTATCAGGGGTAAGCCCCCTATTGCGATGGGCTATGATAAGTTCGTCATCGATCATCGCCCGCATGTCGTCAAAAGAAACTTCTTCAATTTTCTGTACCTCGTGGGATGTCCTGAATCCGTCAAAGAAGTGCATGAACGGTATCCTGGATTCCAGTGTGGCAGACTGGGCAATGAGGGCGAAGTCCATCGCCTCCTGTACGTTTTTTGAACACATCATGGCAAATCCTGTAGACCTTGCCGCCATCACGTCTGAGTGATCGCCAAATATGGATAATCCCTGACACGCCAGGGACCGCGCGGTTATGTGAAAGACTGTAGGGGTAAGTTCTCCGGCGATCTTAAACATATTGGGGATGATTAACAACAGCCCCTGTGATGCTGAAATTGTAGTAGCCAGGGCGCCAGTAGTAAGAGACCCGTGTACGGCTCCTGCAACTCCCGCCTCCGATTGCATCTGACTTACCTTTGGTACTGATCCCCAGATATTTACTTCTCCCGCAGCCGACTTCGCATCGCAAATCTCCGCAATCGGCGAAGAAGGCGTTATGGGGTAAATTGTAATAATCTCATTCGTAGCGTGCACCACATGAGCACACGCTGCACAGCCATCAACGGTTACCATCTTTCTACCCATTTTTCTCTCCTTGCTGGTGTAAAGGAAAAACTGAACTACAGAGTCTGCAGAAAAAAAGCAAAGCCTTCATCAAAAATCCTTTTTCCGCTACAGTATAAAATTCCAGTAATGATGCGCTTATTGCGTGCTGTAGAGGCAATTCATGAATTGCCTCTACATAATTACAGCTAAGACATTTACAACTCTCAACGTTTAAAAAAAACTAAATCGTTATCCTTCCACGTTATTCTCGGTAACTCCGTGACGGAATTTCTGATGTCTGGCTTATTCCGTAGAATACCAGATTACATTGCATTTTTCTATCAGGAAATGGCGTGCGATAGCCTGAAGAAACGCTAAATGTTTCTCTGGTAAGCGAACTAATACTCTTCTAAATGATACCACTCTGCATTTTCAAGCCAGTTCTGCGGACGCGAAACGAATTCAAGTATATTTTCCAATATATAGTAATGCTTTTTTTCTTCATCGGCTATCTTCAAAAATACCTCTTTTTGAAACGGATTGTTTACTTCGCCGGCCTTTTCCAGATAAAACTTCCGGCTCTTTTCCTCAATCTCCTGGGCTTTTTTATAGAGTTCAATTTGTGAGGTATTTATACCAATGATGTCATCATCTTCTTTCATTTTTACGAAAATATTTTTGACATCTGATAATATCTGGGTATCGGGTATTTGAACGTTTTCATTTTTTTTCATCTTCTGTAAGATATCGTAGTGTTTTACTTCTGCATCTGCCAGCATACCCAGTATCTGCCTGATTCCGGCATTACTGATCTTCCGGGCTGAATCACGGTAATAGTCTTCACCATCTTTTTCCATCTGCATTGCATAATCGTAGATATTCACTTTCGGCCTCCTTTCCATTTGTGTCGGGTAACACTGCAGAAATTCAGATTTTCAAAAAGTATCCTTTTGAGGAACATATCTTCAGATGAGTTCTTCCATTTCAGACTTGGGGGCGCGCATCATGAGATTGCTTACAGCCTCGAGTGGATTCTTGCCAGTAAAGAGCACGTTATAAATTTCTTTTGTGATGGGCATTTCCACGTTAAATTTACAGGAAAGGGCCACGACGGATTTCGTAGTCCAGACACCTTCTGCGATCTGCTCCATTTTCTCAAGAATTTCCTGCAGTTTTTTCCCCTTTCCGATCTGCTCCCCAACCCAACGATTTCTCCCGTAAGGGCTGATACAGGTCGTTATCAGGTCACCCAGTCCAGTAAGGCCGGAGAAGGTGCTTCTCTGCGCCCCCATAGCGATGCCAAGACGACTGATTTCCACTAACCCACGTGAGATAAGGGCGGCCTTTGAATTATCGCCGAATTTCAGGCCATCACATATACCAGCGGCTATAGCAATCACATTTTTCATTGCGGCGCCTAACTCGACACCTATCGTGTCAGGATTTGTGTAAACCCGAAACCTGTCCGTGGTGAAAACTTCCTGGACGACCCGTGCCAGGTTACTGTCTTTTGATGACGCTACAATGGTAGTGGGCAATCCACGTGCGACCTCTTCAGCATGACTTGGACCCAGAAGCAGGGAAATGGGCTGCCGTCCAAGCACATTTGCAATAACTTCGCTGGGTCGCATAAGTGTATCGTTTTCAAT
This sequence comes from Candidatus Brocadia sp., assembly GCA_040048245.1. Taxonomy (GTDB): domain Bacteria; phylum Planctomycetota; class Brocadiia; order Brocadiales; family Brocadiaceae; genus Brocadia. The sequence continues at coordinate 33,592 of JABRVT010000074.1, read as the reverse complement.
CCCTTTGGTAACACTAACAATCGGTATTCCGCGAACGAAGGTATTTTTAAATTTCACAAGCACAGAACGCAGGTAGGGTGTGGGTGTGGCAGAAACAATGAGTTGCGCGTCCATTAATTTGCTGGAGATCTCTGCAGTAATACATATTCCTTCAGGAATGGAGATACCTTTTAAAAATTTAACGTTTTCTCTCTTTTCGTTGAGATACGCAACATATGACGCATCGGCGCCCCACAGGGTAACTTCGTAGCCTTTTTTATACAGCAGAATAGCAAGCGTGGTCCCCCATCCACCGTTGCCAAGAACAGTTATTTTTTTTATGAATGGATTCAAAGTCATTTTTCTCGTATCACGTATAGGGTATAAAAAACAGGGCTGGATTGCTCCAGCCCTTAAGTTGCACAATACTTGAAACCCGCTTAAGTGAAATAAGAATCCCTATGCGACAAATGTGCCTTTCCAATTAGTACTATTAGTACTATTTTGCAACCTGGTATGCCTCTATATCATATAACGGATATGCCGAACAGAGTTCGTGCACAGTTTTCCGAACCGCATCTTTAACCTTGGTATCATCTGGCTGTGAAATGACCTTGTCAATGCACTCCGCTATTTTAATAACCTCTGCTTCCTTCATACCGCGTGAGGTAACCGTAGGCGTTCCAATACGAATACCGCTCGGTTCATTTGCCCCCCTTTCATCAAAGGGAATTGTATTCCTGTTCAGGATAATATTTACGGTCTCTAACAATTCCTGAGCTTTTTTTCCGGTAATACCTTTATTGCGTAAATCAATGAGGAAGAGATGGTTATCTGTTCCGCCTGATACAAGATTATACCCTCTTTTTACAAATTCCTGAGCCATTGCCTTTGCATTTTTTACCGTTTGTCGCTGGCACTGTTTGAATTCTTCCGTCATTGCCTCTTTAAATGCAACAGCTTTTGCTGCAATAATGTGCATGAAAGGGCCTCCCTGAATTCCAGGGAAAACCACCGAGTCTATCTGTTTTGCATACTTTGCTTTGCATAAGATCAAACCGCCTCTTGGCCCCCGAAGTGTTTTATGGGTTGTCGTAGTAACAAAGTCTGCATAAGGAACAGGACTGGGATGCACGCCACCAACAATAAGTCCGGCGATGTGGGCAATATCAGCCATAAAGTAGGCTCCAACCTCATCTGCAATTTTTCTGAAGCGCTGGAAGTCGAGTATCCTGGGGTATGCACTTGCACCAGCGATAATCATATGGGGCTTCGTTTTGAGGGCGATGTCACGTACCGCATCATAATCGATGTATCCGGTTTCTTTTTTGACGCTATAATGGGTAATCTCATACAGCATTCCGGAGAAATTCTTTTTAAATCCATGAGTAAGGTGTCCGCCGTGTGACAAATCCATACCTAAAATGCGGTCTCCTGGTTTTAGCACAGCAAAGCAAACAGCCATATTGGCCTGTGAACCTGCATGTGGCTGTACGTTGGCGTGTTCTGCCCCGAAGATTTGCTTTGCCCGTTCAATTGCCAGCGTTTCCACAGTATCCACATTTCCACAGCCGGCATACCATCGTTTTCCTGAATAACCTTCCGCATATTTATTGGTCATGGAAGAACCCTGTGCTTCCTGCACTGCAAGACTGCAGGTGTTTTCAGATGCAATCAGATCGATGGTATTTTGCTGCCTTTCCGATTCATCATGTATGGCCTGCCAAACTTCCGGGTCGTCATTTTTTAATGTAATCATGAGTTTGCATTATCCTTTAAAAATTATGATTAACTGGAGCACCGACTCGCATGATCGGCTCTGGGAAAAAATTAATCCTGCCCACCGAATTTATCTGTTAAAATCTTCCGCACATTAATGAGTTTTCGACAATCTCCATTTCAGATATGCTTCCATAAACTCATCAATTTCACCGTCCAGAACTGCCTGGGTATTTCCTGTTTCTTTGCCGGTTCGTAAATCCTTCACGAGTGAATATGGTTGTAATACATAGGACCGGATCTGATGACCCCATGCGATTTCTCCCTTCTCGTCATAAGCCGCGGAAAGTTCTTTTTCTCTCTCTTTTTCTTTTATCTGATACATTTTTGCCTTTAACATACTTAAGGCCATTCGCCTATTCTGGTGCTGCGAACGTTCACTCTGACACTGTACGACAATCCCGGTAGGAATATGAGTAATACGAACAGCCGAAGAAGTCTTATTTACATGCTGACCTCCCGCCCCGGATGCACGGTAAGTATCCACCCGTAATTCATTTTCATTAATTTCAATCTCTCCTTCCTCTTCAATCTCAGGCAGTACATCGACCGCAGCAAACGAGGTGTGCCTCCGTGCATTTGCATCAAAAGGAGATATCCGTACCAGACGATGCACCCCGATTTCAGATTTTAAATACCCGTAAACATAGTCACCTTTTATGAGGGCGGTAATTCTTTTAATTCCGGCCTCTTCACCGGGTAAAACATCAATGAGGGAAAGTGTATATCCGCTTTTTTCAACCCAGCGACTATACATACGGAATAACATAGATACCCAGTCGCACGACTCCGTCCCCCCGGCTCCTGCATAAATACTCAGGTAGGCGCTACAATGGTCATGAGGCTCACCAAGCATCGTGCGCAATTCAAATTTTTCAAGCTTATGGATGAAGGACTTAATCTCTCTGGCAACTTCAGCCTCTGCCTGTTCATCTCGCTCCTCTTCCGCAAGTATGGATAAACACTCGATATCGTCAAATGTTTTTTGCAGTTCATGGAGAGGCAAAATAATTCCCTTGAGTGATTTTAATTTCCTGATGGTTTGCAGTGCCTTATCCTTGTTTTCCCAAAAGTCCGGTGAGGAGAACCGTTCTTCCAGAACTGAAAGCTCTTTTTCTTTATTCTCCAGGTCAAAGAGAGTCCCTGAGGTGACGTAAACGTTCTCGAAGGGGGGTTAGTTCTTTTATTGTGTTACTGATCATAAAACTATGTTGTCCTTATGGAAGTGTTTTGGAATTTTATTTTTGTAATTACTTTGATTTAAGAAGCTGCCTTAAGATATAAAAACGAGGTTATTTGCTACACTCAATATGACGATTAATCGAATAGCGCTTTCACAACAAAGACCACTCTAAAAAACGAAAATTTTCCGCTTAAACGTTAAAATTATAAATTATAAAACATGTATCTGTCAACATAGAATTTGGAATTGACTTGGGCAGGAAATATCCTTATCATGTTTTCTATACTTGGTTAATGGTCAGGAAACTTTAGATGGCTGCCGATTGGCGCCAGAACCACTGAGATAATCTTATCCAGGCGGTTCAACAGACGATGAGAATAATAACAGATACAATAAATAAACCGATCCAATTGTGCGCGTAATTGCAGGCAGTGCAAAAGGCGTCTGTCTCAGTTCAGTAAAAGGAAGATTGACAAGGCCTATACCTGACAGGATAAAAGGGGCATTATTCAATATCCTTGCGGATATTGTACCTGGGGGACGTGTTCTTGACATGTTCGCCGGTACTGGCGCGATTGGGATAGAGGCATTAAGTCGTGGGGCAAAATCCTGTATTTTTGTGGAAAACGACTGGCAGGCTATTCAGACTATAAAAAAAAATCTTGAGGCAGCCAGGCTTCAGGATATGGCGCAGGTCTTAAAATATGATGCTTTCGATATTGTTCCCTACCTTGAGAGAAACAATATCGAACTCGATCTCGTATTTGCCAGCCCACCCTATCCGCTCATCGAACAAGGTTCATACAGAAACAAACTCCTGATATTGTTTTCGTCTTTATGCGGGAAGCGTATATTACAACCTGATGGCCTCATAATGCTGCAACACAGAAAGACAGATTTTGAGAACGCTCCTGGTGCGCTTTATATAAAATTATTTGATACCCGTACTTATGGTGACACACAACTCTCCTTTTTCAAAAATGCCATAAAACAGGACAATTAGTTATGAAATACTGGGAAGAACAAGGAAAAATAAAAATTGCGGCACCTGCAAAGATTAATCTGTTTCTTGAGATACTAGGAAAACGGCCGGATGGTTATCATGAAATTGAAACGGTTATGCAGGAGGTTAGTTTGTGTGATTATATCTATATGGAAGACCATGGCATAGATATTGAATTTGCCTGCTCGAATCCAAAACTTCCTGCAGGTGAGGATAATCTTGTTTTAAAAGCCGTCCGCCTTTTTCAGAAAGAATCAAAGGTCTCCAGGGGAGTAAAGATATATCTGGAAAAAAATATACCCGTTGGGGCGGGACTTGGGGGTGGAAGTAGTGATGCCGTGGCTACCCTTTTTGGGTTAAATAAAATGTGGCAGGTTGGGTATGATGAAAAAAAATTAATGTTACTGGCTGAAAAATTGGGTTCTGACACCTCCTTTTTTGTTTTCGGAAACACAGCAATCTGTAAGGGGAGAGGAGAAGTGGTTATTCCGTATCCTTTAACCGTAAAGTATAATTACATAATAATTTACCCCAGGGTTGAGGTTAGTACTACGACGGTATATAAAAATTTTAAAATTGTCTTGACAAAAAATTTGAAAGATGTTAGCTTTTTTCTGCAAGCATTGTCGTCAGGAAATCCTGAGAAATTAGGAGCTTTTTTACATAACCGCCTGGAAGAAGTGGTTTTTCGACTTTATCCGGGTATTGAGAAAATTAAAAAAACATTGGCAATGTTTGATTTTTGTGGCGTACTTTTATCAGGAAGTGGGTCCGCTTTATATGGTCTATGTAAGGGGGAGAGGAATTCAGAGGAAATTGAACATCGAATAAAGATGCTTGATGTTGGTGATGTGTTTGTGGTAACCAATGATTTCAATGACAATGCTAAGTGAACGGAAGGGGGAGAAACCGTGAATATTACCGAAGTCAGGGTAAAGTTGACAGAAGCTAAGAAAAACAGATTACAGGCATTTTGCAGTATTACGATAGATGATGATTTTGTCGTAAGGGATCTAAAGGTTATCGAAGGACACAAAGGGGCATTTGTAGCTATGCCCAGCAGAAAACTAACAGACAGATGCCCAAAGTGCGGCGGTAAAAATCATTTAATGGCGCAGTATTGTAATGATTGTGGCGCTAAATTGAATGAAAAGCGTGCATCCAAAGGTACCGGCAGATTAAAGTTGCATGCAGATACAGCCCACCCAATAAATTCACGTTGCAGAGAACAGATACAGGAAAAGGTACTCACCGCTTACCGTGAAGAGGTAGAAAAATCTAAAAAACCTGGTTATAAGCCTCCAAAATATGAGGATATGGAAGATATCGATTTCGAAGACCTGGAGGACTTGGAACCGGAAAAAAGCGACACCTAAATGTCTGCTTTTTATAAATGGCATTATTCTGTCTGCTTCATGTCAGATTCTGTTTATAGACAGGTTATCCTTGTTTATAAAAAATTAGTACCCTCCGTTAGAACATACCGCTAAAACGGCAATACGCAAGAGGTATTGCCGTTTCTAATAATTTTAGTTTGATATTCTGTATTATATTGCTGAATAAATATTTTCCAGCGTAACAGTTTGATGGTTAAGACAGGTTCACAAATTTTATTAGACGCATTAATAAGGGAAGGGGTTGAGTATATCTTTGGAATACCGGGCGGTGCAAATCTCCCCTTGTTTGATGCATTATATGAATCTCCCATAAAGTTCATCCTGACACGACACGAACAAGGGGCCGGACACGCTGCGGACGGATATGCCAGGGCTACCGGCAAGGTGGGTGTTTGCCTTGCTACATCGGGTCCTGGCGCCACAAACCTGGTTACTGCAATTGCAACCGCCTTCATGGATTCAGTACCCATGGTAGCTATAACAGGACAGGTCAAGACATTCCTCATCGGAAATGACGCCTTCCAGGAAGCCGATATTATTGGGATAACGCGTCCTATAACAAAACACAGTTACCTGGTGAAAGACGTTAAAGACCTCGCCAGAATAGTAAAGGAAGCATTTTTTATCGCTAACACCGGGAGGCGAGGCCCGGTGCTGATCGACCTCCCGGTAGATGTTACCCTGGAAAAATGCGAGGAAATAATACCCTCAGAAGTTGATCTGCCTGGATACAAGCCCAGGTACGAAGGAAATATTCGCCAGATCAAGATTGCCGCTGAAGAAATCAACAACTCCAGACAACCGGTAGTCTACACGGGCGGGGGTATCATTACTTCTGGATGCTCAAAGGAATTACTTGAGCTTGCAGAAAAGGGAAATCTTCCGGTAACTACCACTCTTATGGGACTCGGTGGATTCCCGGAAGACCACGATTTATCGCTGGGAATGTTGGGTATGCATGGAACTGTGTACGCAAATTTTGCGGTGACTGAATGTGACCTACTTATTGCTATCGGGTCACGGTTTGATGACCGGGTTACCGGTAAGATTGACGAATTTGCCCCCCATGCGAAGATTATCCATATTGATATCGACCCGGCATCCATCAGTAAAACTATTAAGGTCGATATCCCCATTGTCGGCGATGCGAAGAATATTTTACAAGAGCTCAATAAACATATCCGTTTTTCAGAAAGGAAAGAATGGTTTGATAAAATCAAATCCTGGAAGGAAAAAAATCCATTATCGTACAACAATACCGGAAGCGTTATTAAACCACAATATGTGATCGAGCAGATATGCGATGCGGGCAAAGGGAACGTTATCATCACAACAGAGGTAGGACAGAATCAGATGTGGGCAGCCCAGTTTTTTACCTATACAAAACCACGTACGTTTCTGTCCTCCGGAGGGCTGGGCACAATGGGTTATGGTTTTCCTGCTGCAATCGGCGCTCAATTGGGATGTCCGGACAAAATTGTTGTGGATATTGCCGGCGATGGTAGTATTCAGATGAATATCCAGGAACTCAGTACCGTTGCACGTTTAAACATCCCTGTAAAGATAGCTATTTTGAATAATGGTTATCTGGGAATGGTACGGCAATGGCAGGAACTATTTTACAATAAACGGTACTCCGGAGTTAATTTGAATGGAAATCCGGATTTTGTTAAATTGGCTGAGGCATACGGCGTAAATGGATTTTTAATAGAGAAGAAAGAAGAGGTACGGCCGACCATAGAAAAGGCATTTTCTATTAAAGGTCCTGTTGTTATGGATTTCAGGATTGACCCAACAGAGAATGTCTTTCCGATGGTGCCAGCGGGACAGGCGATCCACAGAATGATCGGAACTATGGCATAAAGGAACTAATTATAGCTATTTTATGTTTTATCCATAGGACGGATAATCCACAAGCAAACTTATCATGCGTAATCAAATAGAGGAAATAAGCGATGGCCGCTGTAGCGACTGGGAAAAGAATGACATACGAGGATTATTTAAAGATTGATGATAATAATCGTTACGAGATTTTAAACGGGGAATTACACATGGTTCCAGCGCCATCAATCGATCATCAAGGTGTGTCGAGGAATTTAGAGTTTCTGATCTGGGATTTTGTAAAAGGAGAGGGTCTTGGGAAAGTTTTTTATGCCCCAGTTGACGTTGTTTTCGATGATGACGAGGTATTTCAGCCAGATATTGTTTTTATTAAAAATGAAAGGCAGGACATAATAAGTAAAAACGCAATTCAAGGCGTACCTGATCTTATTGTTGAAATTATATCTCCGTCTTCTGCCTTCTATGATACGGTGGAAAAGAAAGAGATTTATAGAAAATATGGCGTAAAGGAATATTGGTTGATATTTCCTGAAGAAAGAGTTATCGAGGTCTTAACTTTAGAAAAAGGGGAATACCTGGAATTTTGCAAATCCAAAAGAGAAGGAATGGTGAAGTCTAAAATATTGGAAGGATTGGAAATAGACTCTAAGGATGTGTTTGATTGAAAAATTTTATAAAATTAAAGTAAAATATTCATTTTTCGGTGGGAAATTAAAATGGACATACTTTTAGGAGCGGTAATTACGTTAGTCATTTTAGGCATGGCCTTTGGGATAGGTCTTGCCATTGCCTCAGATAAATTTGCAGTAAAGGTTGACCCCCGTATTGACAGCATTAATGAGGTGCTTCCAGGCGCAAATTGTGGGGCATGCGGTCAACCCGGCTGCAGTGGTTTTGCCCAGGCCGTAGTGGAAGGCAAGGCGCCGGTAACAGGTTGTACTGTAGGACAAGATGTTGTGGCAAGGCTTGTTGCAAACATTATGGGAGTCAAATTTGAGAATAAAGAACGCGTTATTGCTGTCGTAATGTGCCATGCAAGGGGCGTCAAGGATAAATTTGTTTATAACGGTATCAAAGATTGCCGGGCGGCAAACATTGTCGGCGGTGGGTTTTTAGGTTGTGATTATGGATGTCTGGGATTGGGAACCTGCGTAGAGGCCTGTAAATTTGAGGCAATGTATATGGGGAAAGATAATCTTCCCAGGGTTATTGAGGAGCGGTGCACAGGCTGTGGGAGATGCGCAGCCGTTTGCCCCAGAAAGATTATTAGTATATTGCCGGAATCCAAAATGGTACATGTACGGTGCAAATCACTTGATAAAGGCGCTGTAGCGAAAAAGATATGCCAGGATTCCTGCATAGCCTGTAAACAGTGCGAGAAGATATGCCCATACGATGCCATCCACGTGCAAAACAATCTTGCTATAATTGATTATAATAAATGTACCTCCTGCGGAAAATGCGTTGAGGTTTGTCCCAATCACACCATAATTAATCTTGCCAGAGAGCGGAGCCTGGTCAAGCACGCACTGACTGTATAATGCATCAGGATCGTTTTTATCTGCCACAAGCGCCAACAAGTCGTGAAATTTGGTTACATAACGAAGAAGCCCATCATATCCTGCATGTAAAACGAGCAAGGCTGGGAAATAAAATTACCCTTTTTGATGGGAAAGGAGTTGAATACCTTGCACGCATCACTGAAATTTTACATGATAAATTAAAGGTATTTATTGAGGAATCCAGAACAGTCGACAGAGAACCCGGCGTTGATATTACCATTGCCTTTTCTATTCCCAAGGGGAAACTCGCAACCTTTCTCATTCAAAAATGTGCGGAGTTAGGCGTAAAAACCTTGATTCCCCTTCACTGTAAACGAAGTGTTGTCGATATCCGAAACAAATCCGGCGATAAGATTGAAAGGTGGAAAAAAGTTACGATTGAGGCGTCTAAACAGTGTAAACGAAACTTTATTACCAAAATAGAAGACGTAATGTCATTTGATAGTTTAATGAACACTGTTCATAGCTACAACCTTTCACTCATTGCATGTGCCGAATACCGTACGAAAGCGCTGAAGAGTCTCCTGCAGGAATACCCTTCAGTGAAAAAGATCATTTGCCTCATCGGGCCTGAAGGTGGCTTTACCCAAAATGAAATTGAAATGGCAGAGAAGGCTGGCTGTACCCCTGTCAGCATCGGTCATTCAACGTTGAGGGTCGAAACTGCTGCTATCGCGATTTCTTCCATGCTGCTGTATGCATATTCCGATGAAAAATGACCGACCACAATAAGCCCCCTAAATTATGTTTGAATAGCGCTCATAGTAGATACAGGTTTAAAGCCGCTATTTATTGCGATAAGGAATTATCGCCAAATGTTTCGCTTCAATCGGGACGGTTAAACCTGTGGAGGTTTTTTGAGGTGGCACGGACAAACCATGTCCGTGCTGTATCTCAATGCAAGGAGTTTTTCAATTCTGCAGGTCAATTCACGAATTGCCACTACAGACAATTCACAGCAGGGTACGTCCTACACGCACCACCCATATGCTGGATATTTTGATGTGTGTAGAACGCACCCTACACATGCCACCCTCGTGGGAGAGGCATCATTATCATAATCATAAAGAGAGACTCAAGATGTCAGGATTCGAATCTTGAGAACCTCCTGATTTATGCCCGTCCGTCTTTAACCGACCTTTACAGGAATCTGTTTTGGTTTTACCTCTTCTTTCTTTTGCATGGTAATCTCCAGCACGCCATTTTTGTATTCTGCGGTGACTTTGTTTGCATCTACAGAAGCAGGGAGATCAATGGTTCGTGAAAAACTTCCATAGCACCTTTCCATACGATAGTAGTTTCTCCCTTTTTCCTCCTTTTCTTCCTTCTTTTCGCCTTTAATTCTCAGGGTATTTCCCTGGATAGAAATATCTACCTCCTTCGGGTCTATACCAGGAATTTCTGCCTTTACGGTAACTGTGTCTGTTGTTTCTGATAAATCAATGGGGGGCATCCACGCACCAGCTTCCACCCCGAAATCAGGCAACTCCCAGCCCCTGAAAAACCGGTCAAACATTCGATTCATTTCATTCTGGATTGAGGAAATAGTCGGCAATTGCGACCACTTCATTATATCTCTGGCCATAACACACCTCCTTGCTAAGACGTAAAATAAAAAATATAAAATACGTACACCATCAAATCACAAAACTCGTACCGAATATGCTTAAATTTGAAAATCTTGTATCTTGATAATGTATAATATAGTTGTAAAAACCACAATAAAGGGAGTTATTATTTAAGTAGAGAATATTTCTGTGACTTTACACATAGGGCTGAATCCAGGCAAATAGAATACTTTGTCTAGATTTATAGATAATTGTCTAAATTTATGGATAATTATTAAAAATGGAAGGCGCTTCATAGTGTAATAATTCAAGTCGGTTATTAGTTTTTTATCCAAAAACATCGTAACAATAGCTTAATATGGAAAGGTGCCATTATATCATAAACTCATACCTTCATCCGTGCAGCAAGGTGATTAAACCATTGCTATAAAATGGCAAATAATGTTTGCTTTCTTTTTATACCTTGTTATGCTACTCATAGCGAATACTCAATTAATTAAGGAAAGTTTATTCCGTTTTAAAAGGCAAAGAGCAATTTCCTGCACTTACGTGAAAGAACCAAAGTCCCTATTCTTGACAGAAGATTCACTTGGCATCGTCACAGACCTTTATCAACTGAGTATGGCTGCCGGGTACTTTGAACAGAAGATGCATGATATTGCAACTTTTGAATTGTTTGTACGCAACCTGCCGAAAAACCGTTCTTATCTCATTGTTGCAGGACTGGAACAGGCGCTGCATTACCTTACCCATATTGCCTTTTCACAAGAAACTATTCAATTCTTAAAAGAACTACCTATCTTTAACCATGTGAGGCAGGAATTCTTTGAATATTTAAAAAATTTTACATTCAGCGGAGACGTTTACGCCATACCCGAAGGAACGATTGCCTTTGCAGATGAACCCATAATCCGGGTTACTGCCCCTATTATTGAAGCACAGATTGTAGAAACATACCTTCTTTCGATTATTAACTTCCAGACCTCAATAGCCACAAAGGCATCAAGGGTTGTATCTGCTGCTCAGGGACGCGACGTTATCGATTTTGGAACACGCCGCGCTCACGGTCCTCAAGCAGGCGTCCTTGCGGCAAGGTCATGTTTTATTGGCGGATGCAAGGGTACTTCTAATGTATTTGCAGCCTACGAACTGGGCATACCGGCAGTAGGTACCATTGCACATTCATGGGTCATGGCATTTGAAGATGAACAGGAATCCTTCCGGAAATTTCATGACGTATTTCCAGATAATACAATTTTGCTTATCGATACCTATGATACCCTGGCCGGGGCACGACATGCAGCTATGATTGGCAAGAAGCTAAAGGGTGTCCGTATTGACAGTGGAAACTTATCCGAACTCAGTAAAAAAGTACGAAGTATTCTGGATGCCGAAGGGTTGCAACACGTCAAGATAGTCGCCAGTGGCGATCTCAGTGAAGACCGTATCGCTGATTTGTTAAAAAATGGCGCATCCATTGACTCCTTCGGCGTTGGTACTGAAATGGTGACATCAAAAGATGCCCCCGCATTGGGTGGCGTCTATAAGTTAGTTGAACAGGAACATAATGGAAAAGTTATCCCGAGGATGAAATTCAGCGAAGATAAACTTACGTATCCATGTAAGAAACAGGTATATCGAACTATTGATAAATCAGGCAATTTTGTAGAAGATGGAATCGGGCTCGAAGATGAAAATTTACCGGGAATCCCCCTTTTAATACCTGTTATTAAAGACGGCAAGATATGTTACGACCTGCCAACAATTCACGAGATCCAACATGCGTCTTTAACCAACCTTGCACGCCTGCCGGAACCCTTCAAACGGTTAACTGATGCGAAAACCTATCCGGTTACCAAAAGCAAGGGACTGGAGGCAAAGAGATACGAGGCGGAAAAGATACTGAGGAACATCAATATACCGTTGGAAAAACCGTAATGTGTACGATGGAATTAAAAGAAAACAATCCTACATTCGGAGGTTACGGAGGTAGAAACGACAAAAACCTGGACAGAAAAAATGATTATGTCCCTACCTAAAGACGGCTATAAACACGAATTAATTAATGGAGAATTTACCATGGTACTAGCAGGGTTTGAACACGAGTATGTCGGGGTAAAACTTATTGCTGCACTTGAAAACTTCGTTTCCAGGAAAAAACTGGGAGCTGTTTTTGGCTCAGGCATGGGTTATTGGATGAAATCGGAAAACCTCAGGTCGCCGGATGTGTCGTTTATCAGCAGAGAACGCCTTCAAAAATTCAACCGGATGCCAAAAGGGTTTTTCAAGGGATCGCCAGACCTCGCCGTCGAAATACTCTCCCTCTCCGATACCGTAGAAGGTATGCATGGAAAGGATCGCGGAATATTTTGGAAACGATACGGAGCTGACATGGGTACTCAAATCCGTGAGAACAAACTGTTACGGTATGTCATTCTTCATACCCGCACAAGCTCCTCACGAATAAAAACACCCCTGAAAGCAAAGATACTCTGGAGAGCTTTATACCGAGACCAAGGCGTCACCAGCAGAAAAAGCAGTTTTATAAGTCTAATAATTTAACTAAATTATGGTGGAGGCGGCGGGAATTGAACCCGCGTCCCTAGACATTTCAGCATAGGCTTCTACGTACATAGTCTATTTTTAAGTCTCATTATCCGGAACCCCAATAGACAGGATTTCCAATAACCAGTTAGGTTTAGGGTTTCATCCAATCCCCACCTAACAAAAGGACCGAACTAACCTGCTAGTCGTCGTTTCATTACCCACGCAGGTAAGGATAATGAAACGTGGTTGCTAATTAAGCAGCCATTGCCATTGGATATTCGGCATTTAAATCATTTTGCCAGGTTTTTAATGAGGCCTCCTGACAACCTCAATACGCCGCCTATACCTCAACTTATCCGGTCGAATCCTTTCGCCCCCTATCGTAATTAAACGTTTATAAACAAATAATCGTAAAAGTTTGGTTTTTGAAAAATTCCAAATACTAATCCAATTTTCACTTATTGTAGTGGCACTGCATGAATTGCCACTACTAATTACCACTAAGATATTTACAACTATCAATGCTTTCAAAAAGCTAAACTGTTACAAATAATCTTAGAACAATATACTTCAAGTGCCATATAACAATTTATCCCAATTTTAGCTCGAAATTATATTCCCGATTACTCACTATCGTATTATATCACTTTAAACACAAAAATACAACTCAACAAATGCTGTATATTAGTTGAATTTCACAACGCGTTCGTATGAATATAATTAAGACCCATTATTTATTAAACAAATTATATTAAAATCCATACTTTTCCTACAACGCAACGCCACAGGCCGATCACCCTTTCTTTGAAAATGAAAATGTACGGATAAAAATTGTTAAAATCGTAATATCATAATATTGAGGTACTTATGGAAATAATGGCATTATCTAAAAAAATAAATATTTTGAGAAAAATTGAGTATCATTAATGGCCGTAATAAATTGAGCATTTTATATGACTAAATCCCAATTTAGGTATAAAAATCGCATAATTATACCATAAAACATTGTATATTTCTTAGTTCTATAATCTTATTCAGGAGAAAGACCTATGATAAATAATGTAAATCCTTCGGCGTCAAGACTTCTCGAACAGATTAAAAGATTATCGATGCATACAACTCAAAAAGAAATGAATCCTCCAGCCTTTAGAAAAGATGTATTAAACAACCGTACCTATTCTATACCCAAGGGTACAAATTTATCGAATACAGAAAGGGTTCTGAAAAGAAATGAGGCGTATAACCATCTAACCGAAGGAGAAAATGTCCAAATGCTGGAACGTTTAAGACCTTTAAATGCAGAAACGAATCTACGCAGAGAGCCTGTGGGTTCTTTTTTGGATATCTACTTATAAAGAAATGTATAGCAAGCTGACTTTCGAAGAAAAGGAGGAAAGCGAAAGATCAGCTTGCTAAAAGGAGAACAATTGTACCTAATAAAACATATTTAATGGAAAAAAAGTTCCCATATGCGACAAAATTTGTTTTTGTGTTTACACATGATTAAATTATAATTGTATAGTGCTTGTATAAAATGAAGATATTCATAACAAATTGTATCTGGTTGCTACTGCTACTTATAGCCGGATGTGCCACCATTCGTAAGGAAAAGTGGAGGGATATCGACCGCAGAATAGTTGAGCTTTCTCAAACGACCCAAACATTAGAAAAAAAGATAGACGGTCTATCCAGGTCTATTTCATTACTAATATCTGACGGAAATGAACTCCATAATGAACTGGAAGACACGAAAAGCCGTTGCAAAGATAATCTGCAAAAGATCGAAGACGTAGAAACATCGATCAAGAATTTAGATGATCGTATTGAAACTCTGGAGACCGACCACAAAGCTGCAGAAGAAAAAATTAACAAACGAATAGACGGCATTGAAAAAGCCGAAATTGAGTTATCTAATCGCCTGGAATTAATGAAGTTAGATATGAAAGAGCATGGGAAAGATAAGACTGTACCTCCATCGCTCCCATAACAAGGAATCGTTTAAAATCGTAGTACTCATAATGAAAGCATCAAAGAAAATACCCTTGATTATAGGTTTATGTCTGGCCTATGTTTTGGTCGTATACATAACCTTTAACGCAATTGCAAAGGTACATAGAACAAATGATCCTGTACTCGCAAAAAAGGTAGTTATTTTAACTTTCTTTGTGGATTTATGTATCTTCGCAGGAAGTGGATATTTAGTTTATAAATTAAAAGCTTCTACAAGCAAACCATGAAAAGTACAAAAACGTTCATTTTGTGTTTGGTGGTAAGCTGTCTCTTTTTTTGCTCTAGTGATTCTCTCTTTGCAGACCAGCTTACCGAAACTGACAGATTAAAGAAAGAACTTCTGGAGCTTGAGAAGGTAACCAATCCGCTTATTCAGACATTCAGAAAAGTTGCACAACTCGTTAGCCCATCGGTTGTCAGTTTAAGCACAGAGAAAAAAGAACATCCGAAGGTTGGCAAAGAAACAGAACCATTGCCACCCTACCAAACTTTTCCACCGAAACATGACCCGCATGCAGAGAGTTTACCTAAAAAAGGGCTTGGTTCGGGAATTATTATAGATAAGCGCGGCTATATTTTAACTAACAATCATGTTATCAGCGGTTTTTCAGAAGATGAAATTACCGTGGTTACCCATGACGGAGAACTCTATAAGAATGTCAAAATTGTTGGAGTCGACCCGAATACAGACATTGCAGTCATTAAAATAGAAGGAGAAAATTTCCTGCCCATCGAATTTGGCAATTCTGAAGAGGTACAGGTGGGCGATTGGGTTATTGCCATTGGCAGTCCCTTCGGGTACCAGCAAACAGTTTCCGCGGGTATTATCAGCGCCAAAGGGAGAACCCATGTCATTCCATTTGAAATGCCTTTTATTTACGAAGATTTTTTTCAAACCGATGCGGCCATTAATCCTGGTAATAGCGGAGGACCGCTTGTCAACCTGAGGGGAGAATTAATTGGGGTAAATACTGCCATCGCAACACGTTCAGGAGGCTTCCAGGGTGTAGGATTCGCAATTTCTGCCAGTATTGCAAAAGAAACCGTCGAAAATATCGTAGCCACCGGAAGTGTCATTAGGGGATACTTAGGTGTAGGAACCCATGATATTAATGATGAGCTAGCAACGGTACTTGGTTTACGGGACAAAAAAGAAATTGTCCGCCGTTTTGGTTTACCATCAGAAAAAGGGGCTTTCGTTCTGGAGGTGTGGAGTGATACCCCAGCGTCAAAGGCAGGCATTTCACCGGGTGACATTATCTCCGAGATCGGGGGAAAGAAAATTGGAGGCACAATAGACCTCCAGCACGCTATCCGCCGCACAAAGGTGGACGAAAAGATCATAGTAAAAATCATCCGGGACGGAATAGAAAGAGCGGTAGAAGTTATGGTGGAACGTCAGCCGGCAGATCTTGCGGGGAGGACCTATATTGCTATCAGGAAATTGGATGAACCTACAAAATTTTCTCTGGGACTGGTAGTCAATGATTTAAATCCTGCAATCGCTGGACCACTGGGCTTTGAAGGTGAGAGTGGTGTACTGGTTGTCGATGTCGAGGTAGGAAGCCCGGCTGATCGTGCCGGCATAAAGCCGGGAGATTTGATCATAAAAGTTGGCACAAAAGAGGTAAATTCTGTTCTGGAGTTCATGGCCATGATGGACGAGTTTTTAGAGAAAGATATGCCAATAAGTATTTATATAAAGAACAAGGGTTATGTAACTTTAAAATAAGGTGTTTTGGGTAGTCGGGCATTCGGATTTAGTATCCTCCAAAAATAATCTTGGTGTTTTCGACAAATATAATTTTTACAAATAAAAGATAAAGATACTGTTATGGTTTTTGCAAAATACCCTCTTCAAATGCAAGGGGGAAAAAAGCCAGACTTTGCCCGTAATAATTCTGGTTCAAAGATTTTTCGCTCAGTTTAGACATAAACAGGGCTTCTAGCGTATCCGCCTTCCTGCTCAATGCCTGTGCTGTAAAATAAGCCATTGCGCTTGATGATAAACCGCCGTATTCCACCGCAGGTTTTCCCGTGTACCGATATACGGCCTTTATCTCTCCCGAATCTGAGATGGAAACCTGTAACGCATGGTAAATTTTTTCTAAAACCTTTTTTCCCTCTTCCGTCTTATTCCAGAGGAGATCAAGGCCTACCCGCATCGGAATCCTGACCGATTCCCAACCATAGTCATTCGATTTGCCTTCCAGCGTTAAAATATTTCCCTGAACATCTGCGACGCACCAGTCCGGAATCAAACCGCATCCGTTCATGTTATCCAGCCGGATACCAGAGTGTTGCAGGAGCCAATATCCGGTTTCCATTAAATCCAGCCACCGGGAGTCCTGAGTTGTTTCGTAAAACAGACGAAATGCGGCCGGATTGTAATAAGATGGATTTTGTACAGGGCATCCCTCTTTTTCGTTGCCCCATAAACCGGGCAACAGAAAAAGACGATTATCGGCCCCACGCGCCGTCTCAAGTTTTAAAATATCGTCGATTACCGCTACAGCCTTTTCGCGATAGTTATTTTCTCCCCAACGGTTTGAAGCCAGCAACAGGGCAAATGCATAATCACAATCGGCATCCGAGGCAGGCATCCAGTCTCCTACGCTGCCATCCTTCCAGTACCAGGCAAGAAGCCGATCTCCGTACGTATTGCTCCTGCCGAGGTGCTTTTCTGTCCAACGATAAATCAAATCAAACGTTTCTTTATCATTTAGAAAAACGGAGAAAAGCATGGCATAGGCCTGCCCTTCACTTACTGTGTCAAAATTGTGTTCCGGTCGCTGTACTCGCCCGTCAGGAAGAATAAAGTTTTTCTTGTATGATTTCCACCAGATTTCTAATCGCGTTTCAGAGGGCCTTTTCATATTAGTACAACCAATATACAAAACGCAAAAAATAATTATCAAAATAAAAATATTCTTATAATTCAATTGCATAGTATCTTTCAAAAATAATTTGGCGCTATCCACTGTGCATGGATGGGGTGATCCCATACGTGTTAAGTTAAGCAATATGTGCTTAAAAAGTCAGGCATATTCTGGATTCATGCTTCCTTAGATCTCGCCCAGTATCGGACACTGGGAATAACATTTTCCTGCACTTTTTGATCTTATAACTTACAGGGTATCGTCAGGAAATACCCCGTGTTTTCAAAAACGAATATTGAGAAATACATTTGCAGCCTCTTCATCGTAGACGGCCGAACTCATGGGCTTCAATTCGAATCCTATATTCCAGCGCCGCTGGGTGTCCCATCCAAATTCAAACTTTGGCTCTGTAAAATCAACGCCATCATTATCCACGCCCTGTTTAATAGCAATTTCATAGTAAAGCCTTGGCGCCCCACTGTAATGCTCCCTTCCTATATGGTGCCTCCAGACGAGGCCAGCCATGTATTTCCGGTAATTGTTAGGCGACCAATATTCCGTTTTTCGTGAATGCACATCGTAACCATAGGTATCTACGATAATTTTCAGGATTTCGGGATATAGAAACAGCTTATAACCGATAGCGGTATAATCTTCGGTACCGTTGTTTCCGTCGTCATACCAGTGCCTTCTGACCTGGCTAAAAACGTCTATCCGGTGAGAAACATCCCACGCAAGGCGCACCCCAGTAAAGTAACGCGACCTGCTGTTCGCCAGGGTATTAAAATTTTGCAAAACATCTTCACGACCGCCTGATACTGACAGATTAAAGATATCAAATATCCTGTAACCGGCGCCCGTCTCAAACTGCGCTGTTTCATGGTAATTTTCAGAATAAGACGACAACTCCCCATCCAGATATGTTGTTATCCCGTTCTCAAAATACTTGTTTGCCTGCAGGGTAAGATGTTCGGCCGTTGAGCCGCCGTGCTTTGTAAACCGAAAGGTTGAGTATCCCAAGCCCAGCGAAAGGTCCATTGCCTCAGAAAGTCTTACGGGTGAATAATCAACATCTGTCCTGAAGCTGGTAATCTCAAAATTCCCAAACTCATCGCCGCTTCCTTTTTGATGGGTATATGATTGTTTCAGCCACACGGATTGCTTTCGTTTCCATTGCTCCGACTCTCTGGCAAAAGAGGTTCGATTGTGTTCCGGCGCATATGCTAGCAATTTGTTGTAAGCATCTTCCGCCTTTGAGCTAACATTAAGCCTTGAATACATCTGGCCCAGATCGAAGAGAAATTCGGCGTCTTCCGGATGACGTTCGATCAGCTTTTTGTAAAAAGAAATTGCCGTCCGTTTTCGATCTAACCAGTTATTCCTCTTCGCCTGCCATTCCCAATATATCTCACCATCTTCCGGGTAATCCTCGCAGAGATTTCTGTATGCATCGTTGGCATCCTTTAAACGCAATGCCCATCCATATACCCTCGCCGCTTCACGACGACGTTTAAAATCGGCTGGCCGTTCTTTCAAATAAAGACTATACCACCTTAATGATTCGTCGTACTCGCGTCTCCAGCTATTTACCTGAGCCAGCCATCGCAGGATTCTCACATCCTCCGGGCTGCTCTTTTGAAGTATCAGAAATTGTTCGCTAGCCAAATCGTACTCGTTGTGGGCCGCCAGCAGTCTGGCATACTGATACCGGAGTCCTGCATCATCGGGAAATTGTTCGGTTGCCCGATGCAGCCAGTCCCTTGCAAACTCATAGTATTTGCTTTCTTTCACCCTGTCAAAATACCCAATCTTCTCTGTGATTGCCTGAAAAATGGCAATATCCTCCTGCCTGTTTAAAAAATATCTGCCGAGCATACCACTGGCGATATCAATGTCGCCGGACTGAATATTTGCGATGGTCATCAGGGATTTGATCGTCATCTTTCGTGAAATCAGCTCCGCCTCTGGAAGCGCTAATAATGCGGCATAAAATGACTGTTTGTCTCTTTTTAGCCTTATCAATGCCGCAAGGTACCGCGCTATCCCCTGTTCTGACAGCTTTGATATCTGAATTTCCTCAAATATCCCATTCGCCTCCTCGTTTTCCTGCAGGTTCAGGCAGCATTCCAACATTCCCAGCTTGTACGCAGTATTGTCAAATTTTTTGTCCAACCAGCTATACAGTTTTAATGCCTGCCGATAATTACCTGCTTTAAATTCGGCCATTGCAAGCCTGGCAATTATTTCCGGGTCTGCATGGGAGGTTAATTCGCCTGCAATTCTCCATGCTGAAAGAGGCACATCATCAAGAAGAGATGGCCTGACCATTTCCGTTTCTGCAGGATTCTTTGACAATGCCTCACCTAAAAACTGGATTGATTTTTCATAGTCATTTAACAACCTCTGCGCATCATACAGTAATACAAAGAGGATCGCCGGGCCGGTATCGTCTTTCTTTATTTCGGACAGCAGTTTAATTTCCCTTTCAGCCTCCTTGTATTGTCCCAGTCGTATGTGCGACAGCACCCGCAGCGTCAGTACCTTTGCCCTGTCAATCAACTCCTCATCAGGCAGCTTTTGCAGTATCATGGATGACCTCTCAATAAGCATTTCGTCTTTTTCCAATGCATAGTAACATTCCAGCTCGACCATTTGAGGGCGAAACCCAGTTTCTTCGCTCTGTTCCAATGCCCAAAGTATTGACAATGCATCCTCATAACGTCCTGTCAAAGCGAGTATTTCAGCCTTTGTAATATCAATCACCGGTTTTGACTGTGGAGAGGCATCAAGCTGGTTCATGATTTCAAACCCTTTATCAGGCATATCCTGAAGGGTGTAAATGATTGCCAGCTTTGCTGACAGATGAACTTCAGGAACCGGTTTTTTTACCGATAAAATCTTTTCAAGCGTGCGCTGAGCCTCTTTCATTTTCCCGCGGGAAATAAACTTATCAGCGACCTTTACAAAGGCCGCAGCCCACGCATCCGATTTCTCATGAATTGTCCTCCATACATCGATGGCCTTTTCATCCTCACCCACTGCCAGATATGCATCAACCATAATGACGCGGATATCGTCGGTAATTTCAATCTTATCCCCTTCCCTTTGTATGGTATCCAGTATTAAAGGCCACCTCTTCGCCCAGGACAATAACTTTATATATTGAGGCAAAAGACCATGAGTTTCCGGAAACTGGCTGATCAGGTTTTGATATTTTTCTATTGCCGTGTCGTAATTTCCTAGCCATATCTCAATATCCGCTTCCAGACGCAGATATTTCAGATTATTTCTTTCTTCAGCAGGAATAACTTTCATCGCATCCTGTGCCTCTGCATATTTCTTTAATCGCAACAAAAGGTCTATCTTTAATCTCAGCATCTCCAGGTTTAGCGGATCGTTGCGGAGAGACTTCTCGCACATTTCAAGGGCTTCTTCAGTCCTGTCTTCGCCTGCGAGGATGCCTGCCAGTTCATTTATTACCGTTGTATCAATCTTATCAAATAACAGCATCTGCTTATAATATTCTATGGCAGCGTTCTCATTCCTGCATTTAATGGCGTTTCTGGCGGCGCCAAGCAATAGCTTCTTTGCAAAATCATCTTTTGCTTCAGGTATTTTTCCCATCTTCTTTATTAAAGAGTCGTAATGCGCTGCGGCCTTGAGATATTTCCCGCTATCCTGTAAAAAGTCGGCAAGTTCCAGTTCAACGTCCATGTCTTCCGGTTTTTCCTGAAGATACGCCTTGTACCTCTGAAGGGCTTTATTAATCCATCCGGCCTTTGCGGCATTTCTGGCCGCTAGCAACAGGAGGAGCGATTCGTCCTCCTTCTTCTCAAACGCCTCAAGAGAAAAGCAGTTTGCCGCTATCGCCTCCGCCATGGACTTCGGATTCGTCCTCCTTCTTCTCAAACGCCTCAAGAGAAAAGGCCAAATACCAAAAAGTTGCAATTCCAAAGACACAAGCCAGCAACGCTCTTTTCATTGTCCTTTACATTCCTTATGGTTTGGCGCGTGAGACATACCCCACTGTAGGGTGCGTCTTACGCATCAAATCAATTTTCCACCTCAGAAGCACGGCAAAATGTTTTTCCGCTTCTCTGTACCTCTTCTGATTATAAAGTTCCACGGCAAGCCACAAGCGTAGTTCCCTGTCTTCAGGAGCGGTCTTTATCAGTTTGTTTAATACCTTTATTGCCTCTTTCTTCCTTTCAATCCTTGCCAGGATCTTCGCAAGGCGGTAAAATGAACGGAAATTACCCCGTTTTGGCGCCGTCTTTATCATTTTCCTGTAGAGTGTCATGACCTGTAAGGCATCTGGAGTATCACTGCCCTTATACAGCCTCTGCAAAAGGATTTCTTTATGATAAAATATCCGAAAGAGGGCACAGACTATACAGAAGTAAAAGACTGAAAAGGCAATAAGAAACCACTTGTTCCGTATGAGCTTGATCAAATCCATGTATTTTATTTTCCATAATAGTTTCGTTTTTTGAAAACATCCGTGGTAGGAAGCGTTCTTCTAGCAGTATGTAGTGGCAATTCATGAATTGCCACTACAGCCCTTAATAACCACATTACTGGAATTCTTCAAAAAACTGAAACCGTTACTATTTTCCATTGGTAATATCAAGAAGGATATTCTCTGCATGGTTGAAAAGTCTGGTAAATCTTGCGCCTATGAAATATGAGTGCCCAACCGCTATTTCCCTTACCTGCCTTATCTCCCCTTCCGCATCCAAAGTACCAAACGGCGTGGCAATCTTCAAGGTTAATATTGTCCCGGTTTTCATTGGCACATAACTGGTAAATGAAATCCCTGACATGCTGATATCATTAGTAACTGCAATAAGGGAATTGTTGTTGTTCTGAATAATCACGGGAAGTGTTATCTTTTTGCGGACGTGCCTTCTTATGTACTTCTGGCCGGAAAACTTAAAAAACATCCTCGAAATACGGGATGGCTTTTTTCCAAATTTATAGCGGAACCTTGGAAGGATGGTATTAAAACAATACAGATTAATTAAGTCCGCCTTTTCCTCGCCCATTTCATCAAATTTCATTCCATGGATAAACATATTTCCATGCATGATTTTTGTTTTCTGTGTAAAGAGAACGGACGCCTTGCAGCGTAGAATTTTTTTATCCAGATAGAGAGACAATGAGATTTTCCTGTTTAACGGCAGCGGTGAAAATGTGATCAGGGAAATGCCGCTTTCATTAATATCACGTGTAACGCCAAATTCTTCAAAAGAACCGTTGCTTCCCGTTCCGGAATATTGCACAGGCACAGCGCCAATAAACCGGAAATCTTTGCGTTTGTAATAAGGCCTGGTTACTTTTTCGACTACAGAAAAGATTAATAATCCATTTACGCCGTTCCAGAAGATTATCGAAACGCCTCCAATCAACCCGCTTGATACCCCATAATACAACTTCAATCCGCCCCAGATTACCCCGCAAAAACAGAAAAGGCCAATCACCAGTTGCGGCATAATGTTAAGGATGTTGACGGATTGATCCCTGCCCTTTCCTGTTACTCTAAAGATTGATTTCAACCCGAAAAGCCCTAAAATACTCCTGAAGGCGGCTTTCATAACGACAAAGAAATTCATGGTAACAAAGCATTCACAGTAAAAGATCTTCCCGTATCCACGGGTCACTATCTCAAAACCGGCAATAAGCACAACAAGAAAAAACACGCATCTCCATATAAATGGAAAATCAAAAGAACGTATGGGATTCAATCCTAAAAAGACCGAAAGAATTGGTGTGATTAGATATATTAATTTGGGAAATCCAAAAAGCCAGCCAAAAATCGTTGAAAAAAAGCATATCCTTTGTGGAATGGTTAATCCCTTTTTAAAAAGCGGATTACACTTAAAAAACATACTCAGGTTTCCCTCCGCCCACCGGAGCTGCTGGACATGGTAGTTTTTAATATCCTTCGCCGCAAGTTCGTTTGAGAGCACTTCATTATGGTAAATGCCTTTCCAGCCGTGCGAGTAGAGATTAATCGTGGTGTGAAAATCTTCTGTGATACTGCCTGTGGCAAATCCGCCAATATCTTTCAGGGCTTTTTTACGGAATATGGCAGCCGTTCCGGCAAAGAACGTGGAATTCCAGTAATCCCTGCCAGGCATGATCAATCGATAAAAGAGATGCTGTTCAACCCAGAATTTTTCCTTCTTCGTATTAACCCTGAACTGAAATGAGTCTATATTGTAGTAATTGTGAGGCGTCTGCACAAAGGCAAGCTTCTGGTCGCGGAAATAACCAATGGTCTTATCCAGAAAATCAGGCTGGGGAACGCAATCCGTGTCAAAAATGGCAACGAACTCACCATCAGTCTGTTGGAGCGCATTGTTCAGGTTTCCCGCCTTTGCATGCATTCTTTCTTTTCTCGTAATGTATCCGCATCCCCATTCTGCCGCCTTTTTAGCAAGTTCAGGGCGATTCCCGTCGTCCAGGATATACGTTTTATGGGGATAATTTATACCGGAACAACCAAGCGCGGTCTTTTTGATAATGGAGATGTCTTCATTGTATGTGGGAATGTATATATCCACCGACAGGCCAGGAATGGGAGGAGACGGTTTTCTCTCTAACGGGTTCCATAACTGAAAGGAAAATAACGACATGGAAAGGAATCCATGGAGATCCGCGTAAAAAAAACTCAGAGAAAGAATCAGCGCGTCCGGGTTGATGGTATACCGGAGCCGGTATGCAAGATAATAGATATAAACGCCAAGAACGAGGATAATTACAACCTGGTATTTTCTATTTCCTGTTTTCATAATATAATATCATGAATTTTAAAGAGACGTCCCCCCGGACATCTCTACTGTCGGCAACCGGGCACCGGTTTCCTTTGTAGAATGTCAGGGATGTATTACCGGTAACAGTATGGATGGTACGTTCCACGCACCCCTACACTGGCATTTTAGATACACGACAAATGCCGGTTAAAAACAACCCCTTGCCCCATTTATTAAGGGATTTCCTCAAGTCTCCATTAGGAAAGGGGGATTCGGAGGATTGCCTTGAAGGCTATGATACAAACTTTAAAATTCCCTAACGTTTAATTAGACCTCTGGCAGCGCCTTCAAGTAGTGCGGGCTTCCGTCCTGCAATGAGAAACAGGCAGGGGGAAAAGATCTTTTGCCCCTGCCACCCACCCGGTTTACGGGGAAGGCCGGGACGGGAATACATGCAGGCAAGATGCCTGCGCTATATTGCAACAAATTGAAATTCTCAAACTTTTAATTATCCCTTCAGTAACTTCTCCCCCTGTCTCCCCCCGTTTACGGGGAATCATAACGTTAATTGAAATTCCTAACCCAAACGAGTCGGAAGTGTAAAATGAAATTAGTTTTTTGAAAATATGGAAAGTCGTAACCGTCTTAGCGGTAATTATGTAGAGGCAATTCATGAATTGCCTCTACATCACATGAAAAGCGCTTCATTTCTGGAGTTTTTCAAAAAATTAAACTGTTACCATTTCCGATTTTTTGTGACTTCTGCCAGGTTTTCATGAAACGTACCTTAGTATCAACCCTGACAGGGCTTCAAACCCTGCCAGGGTTATTGAGCTGTTTCACCCCGATCATGATCCCAAGATATCTGTTGTAAAAAATCGGGAATACTCCAGAATGCCCGTCGTCTTCAGGAGGCGGCTCCCACCTTAGCGTCATAAAAAAGCCTCTGAACTGTTATCCTTCTTTTACATTCCTCTCCTGTAAGCCTCGACAGGATAAGTTCTGCCTGGTTACAAAGTTTGACAAATTGGACGCCGATGTGAAAAGAATGCCCCTCTACAACCTCCCTTACCTGTTTTACCAGACCTCTTGCAAGTAGGTTTCCAAAGGGAGTTATAACCTCCGCTACTATTATTGTATCCACTTCCAACGGAATATAACTATTGAATGAAAGCCCGGATATACTCACATCCTTTGTAACGACAGTAACAGGATTTTGTCCTTTGCGCCTGACGACCAGGGGAAGGGTTATCCCCTTGCGTTTGCGCCTCCTGATGTAGCGCTTCCGGTTATAGTACCTGAAAAGTATCTTTGTAAAAACGGAAGGTTTCTGGCCAAACCGGTAACGGAATCTGGGAAGTATTGTATTAAAGCAGTACTGACTGATTGTTCTCATATCCTCCTCGCTCAATTCATCAAATTTAACGCCGCAATGATACATTTTCCCCCTGGCATAATCTAACGTCCTGATGAATAGAACTGTGGCTTTACAATCCAGAACCCTTTCGTCCATATACAGCGAAAGACGCATTTTTTTATTGACTGGCAAGGGGTTAAACGTTATCAATGCTATGCCATGTTCATTAATATCCCTGCTGACTCCTAGACCGGTTACATTATAAAACCGCTTTCCTGCGGCGTCTCCGAGCGCTGCCAATTTCTTTATCCCATCCTTTGTTTCTTTTATAAAATCATCTTCTACCCACAGTGAATATTTTACAGGTATCGAGCCAATGAACCTGAATTCCTTTCGTTTGTAATAGGGTCTGGTGACGCTTTCAATACTGAGCAACGCAATAATGCCATTTATGGAACTCCAGAAGATTGCCGCGCCAATGCCCACAAAATCGGCTGATACACAGTAAAATAGTTTTAAACCGCCCCATATTACTCCGGCATAACATACCATACACATTAATCCCTGCGGGATAATGTTGGAAAAGCCAATAAATTCATGGCCCTTGCCGGTTACTTTAAACGCCGATTTCAGCCTGAAAATGTTTCTGAGCGCCGCCTTAATGAGGACATAAAAATTAATCATCGTATAAGATTCTGCATATCTGATCAGACCGTATCCGCGGGTGGTGAATTTAAAACCCATCAGTATTACTGAGAGAAACATCAGGTATCTCCAGACGAAAGACACATTGAACGGTTCAATCGGATACGCCCCGCTCAGTATCATAAGCGACGGCATGATGAAATAAATGAGTTTTGGGAAACCAATAAGCCAGCCAAAAATTGTCGCAAAAAAACAGATTCTCTGGGGAAGGGAGAGACCTTTTATAAATAACGGGTTATTCCTGAAGAACATGCCTATATTCCCTTCCGCCCATCGGAGTAATTGTGAGTGGTAATTCTTCAGGTCCTTTGCCGCAAGGCCGCTTGCCAGTACTTCATTGTGATAAACCCCTTTCCAGCCATGGGAATAAAGCAGAACAGTGGTCTGGACGTCTTCGGTAATGGATTTTGTATAAAACCCACCTATTTCTTCTAGGGCTTTTTTGCGGAATACAGTCACCGTCCCGGCAAAAAACGCCGAATTCCAATAATCCCTGCCAGACATCATAAGCCGGTAAAAAATATCCTGCTCATTCCACAATCTCTCTTTCTTCATTTGCAGCTTAAACTGGAATGTATCCACGTTATAATAGTTATGGGGCGCCTGGACGAAGGCGACTCTTTGATCGAGAAAATAACCGAGCGTCTTATCTAAAAAATCAGGCTGTGGGACATAGTCGGCGTCAAAGACAGCGATATAATCCCCGTGAGTAAACCGAAGGGCATTATTCAGATTTCCCGCCTTTGCGTACAGCCTTTCGGTTCTGGCGATATATTCACAGCCCCACTTAGCAGCCTCATTTGCCAGCCATGGGCGATTCCCGTCGTCCAGTATATAGGTTTTATGGGGATACCTTATATTGACGCAGGCAAGCGCCGTCTTTTTCAGAATAGAAACATCCTCGTTATACGTGGGAATATACACGTCTATTGATAAACCGTCCGGCGCCGCCGGCGATTTTCTTTCTATTGGATTCCACAACTGGAAGAAAAACAGAAACAATGCAATAAAGCCGTGTACCTCTGCATAATAGAAGCTTATGGAAATGACTAATGAATCAGGATTAATCGTGTAAAGAAAACGATAGATAAGATAATACAGGTAAACGCCCAAGGTAAAAACAATAACCGCCTGGTACTTTAAGTTCACCCTTTTCAATCTGCTATGTCCTTTTTTTATACAATCTTTGTAAAAATTTGTTTAAAAATTATACTCCCAGGGGATAGCGGTACAGGTATGTGGGGATTTTAGCAAAAATAAGGCCTAAATACCTTGAAATAGACATTTTTGTACGCTTGATCAGGCAGGTATGGTACGCAACAGATACAACAAGGTACAGTGTTTGCTTTTCAAGATGCGTAATAATTTAGTTTTTTGAAAACAATGTGAGCGTAAACGTCTTAAGGTAACTATGGAGTTGGCAATTCATGAATTGCCTCTACAGAGCTGGTTTGAAATTTCCGAACATTAAATTAAGCCTCTGGCTACTTTTTCATGACACCATGGTAGGAGCCGTCTCCTGACGGCTACAGGTATTTCACAATGGCGCGCATGCGTCCAGTCGCCAACGGAAATTGGCGCCTGTAAAAACAAGTTTCGGTAAAAATATCCTGGTTTATGGATTTTCACAAAGTATCTGCATCCACGATAGTTATACTACTTTGTTTTGTGTCTGCAACGCCAATCGCATCTTTGCAATCCACCCTGGCCGGCAACCTTCATGAAACGGATGGGCAAAAGGACATGCAAAAACTTCAGGACACACCGGACAAAGTACAACTGACAATCGATGTCTCTCGTGATAAAAAGAAGATAAGCAAATATCTCTACGGAATAAACATCGCAAATTGGTGCCCTACGTACTATTTAGACTTGTGTGCTCCAGGACTGAGGGACGCAAAGGTAACGGTAGTTCGGTTAGGCGCCACAAACATGGAACGATATAACTTTAAAAACAACCGTATGTTTAACGCAGTTAAGCGAAGAAACGAGTATGTTGCAATGAGTTGGGAGAGTTTTGTAGAATGGTGCAAAAGAGATGTAAAGGCTGAACCGTTCTTGCAGGTATCAGTATATGGGCACGTGGCCGGGAGCGGTAATACTATAGACGATCCTGATTATGACCATATTCAGCCTATCGATGAAGTTGAACGCTGGATTGCAAAGGCAGGCAAACGGGTGAGATTCTGGGGGATAGGAAACGAACCGTGGATTGCGTGGAAACGTAAAGATTATCCGGACCCATACGGGGACGCCGCGCACGGCGATCAGGTCCTTAACAGGGATACCTCTTACGATAACTATTTTGACCGTTTCTTATCGCTGGCGTATACCATTAAACAGGCGCATCCGGACGCTGCTGTTTTTGGGCCAACGTCCGCAAACTGGTGGTTGTACTGGACAAACGATTATTCCCCGTTTTGCCCGGTTACAGAACCAAATAGGGACGCTAAGGCGGATGACCCGGGATGGAAGATAATGTCGGCCAGTGAAAATCAATGGAACAGGGAGGTATTCCCTGACCGTGGCGACGACCCGGAAATTACCGGCTGGGAGACCGACCAAAACCGGGTTTTATCCCAATATCTCATACGCGCCAGGGAATATGAGAGAGAAAAAGGCATACGTGTGGCTGATTATATGGACGCACACCGGTACATCAGGACAACAACAGAAAAAGATGCCATCCAGGAAACAAGGGGCTTATTGGAGGATGGGTTTATAAGCAGGGATCTGGAGGTAAGCAGAAATCTCGGAGAGGGTTCTGTCCAGATAGAAACAAAAATACTCAAACGATTCCAGGATATGGTTGGCATGTATTATCCTGCCACCAGGCTATCATTCTCTGAATATGATTATTTTTACTGGAATGGCTATCCGAAATTACCGCAGGTGGCGGCTGTCGGGCTGATGGACTTCCTTGGTTTTTTTGCGCGGATGGGCGTAGAATTGGCGTGCAACTGGTATGCAGGCGAGCCTGATCAGGCCGGTAACACCGGCAGTAAAGGAGCCGATAGCGCCAGCCAGGCAATGTTTAATGAAAAGGGAGAACCAAACCCGAAATACTGGGCATTCTGGCTCATGAGCCGTTATTTCAGGGGAAAGGTGGTATCCGCCGAATCGAGCGACCGGGAGACGTTCTCTGTACATGCCTCTCAGCGCAAGAAAGATATTGCTGTCTTTGCGGCTTATAAAGGCGCTTATGACGAAGTCGCAGGCGACTTTATTCCAGACCAGCCCGCCAGGACGGCTCAGGTAATAATAAATGGACTTGATAATCGCACAAAAAACAGGTTAAAAATAAAAAAGATACTTCGCTTTGGCATAGACGATCTATATGTGGTACAGATGGAAACAACCGGAATAGATATTGTCAATGGCGCGTTCAGCTTTGAATTTCAGCCCCTTGCAATATACGCCTTTATTATTTCAAAAGAGGGGTTGCGGACGTCGCCGAAAACGTATCTTCACGTAAAGCCGGAGCGGATCGATTTTGGTCCATACGAAACAGGTATATACAGGAAAAAAGGGGAAGACCATTATACCGTTCCCATCAGAATTACCAATGCAAGACGGGGAACTACAGCCTGGTCTGTCAGCAAAGAGGCCGCCTGGCTGAATATTGCAGGAGAGGCAAGCGGGGAGGCAAAGGTTACTGACACGGTTTATGTAACAGTGGACCGCAGGAATTTACCTTACGGCAACCATAAAACTACTGTGACTGTAAGGACATCCGAAGGTACAGTAAAGATACCGGTGACAGTCGAAGTAGTGAAAAGAGAGGCACAAGGGGTGAAACGAATCTGCGACTTTGAAACGGGGTCGCTTGCCCATGCGTGGAATGAAGCCGAACCGTACTCCGTAGGATGGTGGGATGCACATGGCACACCTGAAGACAGGGACAGCCCTTATGTTTATAGATTCTTCCTGGACCGGACAGAAAAACCCGATATGGGAGGCCGGGCTTCTATGCGGATTGAGTTCAATCGTGCAAACGGTGATACAACAAACGGACAGCTCTACCTGCCATTCGGCACGTATGGGCATAAAACGGTAACTACCGGAACGGATTGGAGAGATGCAACATACAACGCAACCGGAGACTGGTCTGGCTATGAGGGTTTTGCGTTTGATATAAGGACGGACACGAAGGACAGCAGGATAACAAAATTACTTGTTGTAATTTCCGATGAATCCGGCAACAAGGGTAAGTCATCTGTGGGAATAACGTCGTACAATGATTTAATGGAACTTAAAGATGGCACATGGCAGACCGTTTTCATACCCTTTGAGGGACCCTTTTATGATTGGCGTTATCCAGACGGACAGGATGGTTCAACGGTCCAACTGGACTTCAGCCGTATCTCACAAATTGAATTTACACCATGGAGCGGAAGCGGGAATAAATCGGGAACTATCCATCTGGATAATCTTCGTCTCATAAAGAACTTTGGCAAAGGAATAGATACCCTGCTCATGCAGGATTAAATCTGAAAAGGCGGAATTTGCTGAATAGAAGGAAAATGTTTTTATGAAAAATGTCGCTAAAAATACAGAAATCCAATATCTCAGATCCCAAATAGCTGCCCTGGAACAGCAGCACAAGACGCACGGGAAAGCAGCGCTTGAACAAGCCGATAAATCCTTTGCGGAGATATCAGGGTGCGGAAAGGTTGAAGAATCAGGAAAAAGCAACGAACAGTTCCTGCAAATCCTCATGGATGCGATTCCCGCCCCGATATTTTATAAGAACACAGATGGAAAATACACCGGCTGTAATAAGGCGTTTGAAGATTTTTTGGGAATGAAGAAGGAAGAGATAATTGGCAAAACCGTCTATGAAGTTGCGCCTAAAGAATTTGCTGACCGCTATTATGAAGCGGATAAGGCCTTGTTTCAGAACAAGGGTAGTCAGGTTTACGAAGCCCGCGTGAAGACCAGAAACGGTTCCGTGCGAGATGTCGTCTTTCACAAGGCGGTTTTTTATGATTGGAAGGGGGAGCTTGCCGGTTTGATTGGCATAATTCTGGATATCACAGACCGCAAACGTGTAGAGGAGTCGCTGAGAAAAAGCGAGGCAAGCCTCGCCAATGCGCAACGCATTGCCCATTTAGGGAATTGGGAATGGAATATCGAAACAAACGATCTGCAATGGTCTGATGAGGTATATCGCATATTTGGCCTTACCCCACGGGAATTTGGCGCTACCTATGAGGCGTTTCTGAACTCAGTTCACCCTGATAACAGGGAATTTGTAAAAGAATCTGTTAACAACGCCTTATGTGGGAAAATGCCGTACAGCATTGACCACCGCATCATTTTACCCGACGGCTCGGAGCGGATTGTTCATGAACAGGCTGAAGTTATTTTTGACGATACGGGCAAAGCAATTCAGATGAACGGGACGGTTCAGGATATCACCGAGCGGAAGCGGACGGAAGAAGCCCTCATACGCAGGATAGAAACAGAAAAAACCCTGGCGGGTATTTCAGCCAGATTTGTTAAATTTACTGATTTTGATAACGCAATTGCTGAATCATTGGCTGATATTGGACTGTTAAGCGGAGCCTCCAGAGCCTGCCTGTTTCAATCCCGTGATAATAGCAGCATGATGGACAACACCCATGAATGGCGCAAAGTGGGCGCTATGCCTGAAATCAAGCATCTGCATACTGCCATGTTTCCATGGTGGATGAAAAATCTTCATGCCGATACAGTTATTTTTATCCCCGATGTTCATAAAATGCCTCTGGAAGCTGGTATTGAAAAAGACTTTTTGGAGAGGTTTGGCATTCAGTCGCTGCTGGCCTTGCCATTGAATATTGAAGAAAAATTGCTTGGATGTATCTGGCTGGATAATGGCATAAATCATTTATCATTGCAGGAAGGGGATATTTCTCTGCTCCGTATCGCCTCGGAAATAATTGGAAATTCCCTTGCGAGGAAGCAGATGGAGTCCCTTATCAACCGCCTCGCCTACTATGATACCATTACAAACCTGCCTAACCGCAATCTATTGCAGGATCGTCTGCAAATGGCGATGATCCAGGCAAAGCGTACCAGTGGCACCGTGGCTATTATGATAATTGACCTGGATAGTTTCAAGAATATCAATGACACGCTTGGGCATCATGTGGGAGATGTACTCCTTAAGGCCGTTGCCGAGCGATTGATCCTGTGCGTGCGTAAAGGCGACACCGTTGCGCGCATGGGCGGTGATGAATTTATGGTTATTCTTCCCGGTCTTGACCATGCATTCAGCGCGGCTCCAATAGCGAAAAAGATAATCCATGCATTAGAAAAACCATTTTTACTGGATGGACACAAACTTTGCACCACTGCAAGCATCGGTATTAGCGTTTATCCGCTGGATGCAGACAACAAGGATAATCTCATCAAACAGGCTGATATAGCCATGTATCGATCTAAGGCACAGGGCAAAAATACCTTTCAATTCTATAACACTGAGATAAATACCCGTATTTAAAAACCTATGTAACACTTCGGTTTTTTGAAAATGTCAACAGTTCAGAATGCCTTTGCGTCAATATGCAGAGGCACTTCATGAATTGCCACTACAAGGCAAGATAATCGCCTTATTGGCGTAATTTTTCAAAAAAACCAAAGTGTTACAAACCGATTTTATATGACTTGAGGAGTTATTCACGGATGGCGGAATATGATGTTGTCATAGCAGGAGCCGGACCCTCAGGCGCAGCGGCGGCAAGGGGGCTGGTGAATGAAGGATTAAAAGTCCTTGTAATAGAAAAAAAGAAACTCCCTCGATACAAGATGTGCTCGGGCATTATCTTCAAAAAATCGCAGGATATTACAGAAAAATATTTTGGTAAAATTCCAAACTCAGTATACGTTACCCCACATATTTTAAAGGGAGTAAGATTTTGGTCTGATGATGAACATTATACCGATTGGCCATTCAGCAATGATGGCGGTGGCGCACCCAACGTATGGCGTTCTGAATATGATTATTGGCTTATAAACAATTCCGGGGCAGAAGTATGGGAT
>JABRVT010000073.1:0-38797 GCA_040048245.1 Candidatus Brocadia sp. | reverse complement strand
ATTATGTAGAGGCAATTCATGAATTGCCTCTACAGCGCATGGCAATCGCATTCCCCCCCCTGTGTCCCCCAGTAAACGGGGGGACACAGGGGGGGTACTGGAATTTTTCAAAAAACTAAAAATGCTTATTGAGTTTAATCCGAAAATCAAAATAGCGATGCTTTATACGGTAAATATTAACGTCCCACCGCAATATATTGTACTTTTCGGAGAGAACTCAATAACCATTAAACTAAATTGTTACAAAATTTCTTTGTTGGTAATTTCGAGTTGCGGATTTGCCGCGCTGTGCTATTTTACTTGACTTTCTTTCTGTTTCTTCCATAAGATATGTTAATAATTGTAAACATAATTGTTGTTTAATTATAATCGAAGATTTGTAATTTGAGCAAGTAAATTATCCTGCATTTGTACTTAACAGAGAAGGAAATACAATGCAAGTCAGAAAACATACAGAAATCAGAAGACAGCAAATTGTGGATATTATCAGGCACATCATCACTTCCAAAGGGATTGAGTACGTTACCATAAGTGAAATTGCAAGGCGGATAGGTACTACCAAAACGGCCATTTACCGCCATTTTAAAAGCAAGCAGGATATATTAAGTTTACTGATCGATAATATCGAGGTTACCCTTATGGATAAGCTAGACAAGTCAATAATGAGTGAGGATCCTGTCCAAAATCTAAAAAATATATTGCTGGCTCACCTTACCTATGCCAGGGAACGTCGTGAGACCCCTTTCGTTATAATCCTGGGGGCTATGCAGTTCAGTGATATACTTATACGGAGAAAGATTTCCCGGGTCATTCAAAAGTACCTTCGGAAGATAGAAGAAATACTTTCAAGCGCCATAAAGCTGGGGCTGGTACGCAGTACTATTGACCCCAAAATATCTGCCATTGCCTTTCTCGGACTCATCCAGTCAACCGTAACCGTGTGGTCTTATAAAAATTTCGCTTTTATACCGCAAAAAATCCACGCCCATTTATGGAATATTTTTTGTCAGGGAATCGTTGCATAGCCTTACATCAGGATTTTAATATGAAAACATCGGGTAAAATTTCCACTATGCAGCGTCGGGACATTATCCCATGCAGGGTCGAGGAATCTGATCAGCGAGATACCAGTATCCACTATACAACAATCAATTATGCAATCAGAGATTTAAGAATAAGCGTACTGTTAACCTTCGTAGGTATTAATCTGAAGTTCTTCACAGGAAATGTCATTAATGCCCTTATCTTTTTCAGAATTCTGCGGTCAGGGAATTCTGACCACAGATATGATATACACACTCCCAGCACACCCGACATGTGCGGGGATACGGTTATGACTATAGTTTTTGCTGCCGCTTATCTGTTTATCACATCTAACCGCATAAAAAATGTGGCTATTGGTTTGTATGGTTTGTCTGATTTGAGTGATAGTCATTTAGCGGCAGTCAAACGTCTGAAAAGACGTATCCGGTCTTCAAAAAATCTCCTTTCTCTTCTCGCTGTAGGCTTTAGTTTATATTTTCTCTCGAAGTATTTCCTGTCGCCAGGATTGGAAGTAATCTTTATTGAAAACTCCACTCCTCTCTGCCGCACTTTGAATACGTTAAACGATATGATAAAGTTGTGTAATCCCCTTATCTTTGCATATGTATATTGCAAACATCTGATGGCAAGCAAATCTGCCGCATTACTGCTTTCTCTGTTTTTTGTTGCAAGAAATCTTTTTGCCACAAACGTGCTGGGGTTAATTACTAATTACGACATACATGTTGGCGCTCCTTTCCTGGATGTTTTATCGCCGCTTATTATTGTTTACTCATTAGTTTCCTTCGTCTCTTGCACTAAAACTGGAGCGGGTCTCCGTGCAATGTACACGTCAGATACCAGACGGCTTGCTCATAACACAGCAGCGTTGCCCGCCATTCCAGCGCCGGTTCCGAGGATCAGCGTAACACACCCGGAATGGAACAAGGAAGGTTCACATGAATACATTTTATAGTATGCTTTCCCGCTGTTTTTCATAAGGATTTGTCCGGGATTTCAAAATATTTCAAACTGACCATACCTCAAGTCGGTTTCCCTCAGGATCAAAGAGAAAAAATGCCCGTCCTCCCCATGGATGGTCAGCAATCCTGCCTACGTTTACGCCCCTGGAAATCAAATACTGCCATATAGCATCGGCCTTATTTACCTGAAGCGCCAGCGTCAAACCCTGTCCTCTGGCGCTTTTCACGGTTGCCCGTTGTTCATTTGCAACGCTCAACCGGGCGTGAGCATTTACTTCAAACTCTACAAACCAGTTGTTCTCAAACGTCACCGGGAACCCTAAAATGTCCCGATAAAAGGAAACCGTCTCCTGCCAGCGATGACAATACAATATTGTATTAAGAACCTTAATGTCTTCTATCAGCATGTACAGACCGACTCCGTTTCAATAAGATTGAGGATACGTGACAGCATTAAACCGTTTTTACTCACTTTATTATAGAAAAAAGCACCGATAGGTCAAAGACCATTTGGTTTTTTATTTGTATACAGGAAAAATCCGAAATCAGGAACCAATTAAAGATTATTCTTGTTTCCATGAATGAAGCCTAAGGAAAATAGATAGGTAACAATTTAGTTTTTTGAAAACATTAAGAGTCATAAATGTCTTATCGGTAATTATGTAGAGGCAATTCATGAATTGCCTCTCAGCGCATGTTAACCGCATCGTCACTGGAATTTTTCAAAAAACTAAACTGTTGCATAGAGATAGAAATAATGCATACGTAACTTTTTGTGCCCGAAATGATTTGACTAAAGGCGGTATCACAACGTATCATAGCAAATCTGTGAATAGTTATAAAAGGGTTTGTCGCGGCGTACAATAGTAGTGATCAATTTATAATAATTTCATCTTCATCCTAAAAATATTAAAATTTCATACAGCATGCATACTTTCCGCTTTATCTTGCCCTTCATAAGCATCTTCATTTCCTTTTGTTGCTCTGTTGCAATTAGCTCTCCTTCGTCAGGAACTGAGCATTTAACACCTGCCAGAGACATTAAACAAAATTCCACTGATATTACAGAAAAATCCTTGCCGTCAACAATAGAGGAAATGCTTTCTCCAATGAAATTTTTAAAAAAATATCAGGAGGCTGCAAAGGAAAAAGGTCTGCCTGAGAAATTACCGGACGGAGAGCACCGGCAAATTGTCATTGAAAAAGAAGCACATTCAACTGACGGTGGGAAGGATACCAGCCCAACGGCTTCTGACCAGGGGCATTCCGCCATACTTGGTGCCGGAGAACAATCCTTCGCCGGAGAGGAGAACAAAACGCAAATGTCCGCTGTGGGCAACGGCCTTCTCCAATCTGTTACCGAAGAAAGAACTCCGCCATCACCTGCGGCTTTGAAGGAAAAAGCCGCTCAGGAGGAACTTCCGGTTGTTGAAGGTTACCGGTCGGCGGTTACTGAAGAGGAAATCTTAGCCGACAGTCGAAGGACGGACATCCTTTCAATACCAGTTACTCCTGGTTCCGAAACTGTATACGTGACAGAACTACGTTCTCCCGCAGTTAAAGACGGGGAGACATATGCACATGCAGAGAATAACAAGTCCCTCCAGCCTATTGCCGGGGAAGATACCCCCTCCGCAGAATTGACAGAGGAAAAGGTTTATCAGGAGGAATCCCCGCAAGGCGATGACCGTAAGCCGACTGTTTCTTTTTCGGAGAGCCTTCCTGAGGCTAAAGAAGAAGAAAAAAGCATACCAATGGCAGTCGCCACACCGGAACTTCGTAATGAAGCTATTGCTGGAGAGAAACCACTGACTGCCGACGCAAAAGGGACTCAAACACTTACAGTGGAAAATAAACAACATCTGATTATAGATGAGAATGGATCTTCCTTCACCTCCGCAGAGGAATCAGCATATGCCGTGCTGGAAGGGGATTCAGACGTGTTAATTGAAGGCGCAAAAGAATCCGAAAAAGGAACTTCTTCGCCTGAATACCACGCATTGACGGCAAAGGATGCAGAATATTCGAAACACAGCTGGGAAATATGGCGTAAAGATCCAACCCATAATGTGATCCTTGCAGTGGCCATTATTCTTATTGCAGCCAAGATTGGGGGATGGATGGCAGGAGCGTTAAGGCTTCCAGCGGTAGTAGGAAAGTTGATATTGGGGATGATACTGGGTAACATATTCACCTTTACCGGATGGGATTTTTTCGATTTTTTCAGGACGATGCCGTTCTTAAAGATGGTATCATACTTCGGCACGCTGATGCTTCTTTTCACAGCCGGTCTTAATACGGACCTCAGGGCATTATTGCGGGTAGGGACATCTTCTCTCCTGGTATGTTTGGGCGGTGTGATAGCCCCTGCCGGGTTAGGACTTGTGGTGGGACATTTTTTCCTTCCGGATACTTCAAACGGTACGAAACTTCTCCTGGCAATTCTTCTTTGTAATTCGAGTACCGGCTTATTACTTGCGGTTTTGAGCGAATTAAAGGCAATAAATACCCTGGAAGGCAGGGTAATAGCAGGCGCAACGATTCTTACCGATATTGTTGTAATCTTAACCTTTGGCGTAGTAAGCGGGTTTGTTGCGAAAGGCGGGATTTCTCTTATCGGCATGTCTGTCAGCTTTGGCGTAGCGATTACTTCTCTGATAATCAGTTTGGCGGTCATATTACGCTACGGTGAAAAATTTGAAAATTTTCTTACAAGAAGGCTGACGGATGGTCTGAATATACCCATAGTGATAATTTTGTCTCTTTTATTGGCATTTATGTTCGGGTCGGTAGGACTCCACACGGTAATAGGGGCGTTTGTTGCAGGTCTATTCCTGCGGAACGTGAAGTTAAGAGACTCTGACGATGGCGAGCATCGCAATGTTGAATCGTTTATAAGGCCGTTTTATATGGTACTTGTGCCAATACTTTTTGTACGGGTAGGGGCGCAGGTAGAACTTGAAAGCTTTTTGAATCTGAATGCCGTCCTCCTTGGTCTTGCTATAACAGGTGCAGCCGTTATTGGAAAGATGTTTTGTTGTGTTTGTCCAATAGAGAAAGGTATAAACCGCTTGGCTATAGGCATAGGGATGGTGACGAAGATGGAGGGGACGTTAATTCTGACCGGAATTGGCAGGGATATGGGAATGCTGAATGATGCCGTATTTTCCTCTGTTATCATGGCAATTGTGCTTACTTCCACAATATGCCCATCTCTTTTGAGATTGTTATTACTCAAGAAAGGTGTCCATCGAGAAGACTTGCATACTGGTTCAGAAAAAAAAGAATTAGAAAAGGTTAGTGTGAATTAAAAATGATTACCTTTCAGAAGATACTTTGTCCTGTTGATTATTCAAATTGTTCAATGAATGCACTCGCGTATGCAACAGAATTGGCACTGAAGGATTCTTCCAGGCTTTATCTCCTTTATGTAAAGGATGAACATGTATCTGATTATGGCGGGCTTAAATTTGATGCTGATTTTAATTATACAGCAGAAACAGTTGCAGGGATGGAACAGAGACTGAGGAGTAGTATTCCTGAAGAAATAAGGCGCAGCATTAATGTCAAAATACTGATTAGAGCAGGTATTCCTTTCGAAGAGATTTTAAAAGC
The DNA here is from genome assembly GCA_040048245.1 of Candidatus Brocadia sp. Classification (GTDB taxonomy): domain Bacteria; phylum Planctomycetota; class Brocadiia; order Brocadiales; family Brocadiaceae; genus Brocadia. Next base: position 33,176 of record JABRVT010000073.1, on the reverse strand, counting down.
AGCCAGGGATGAGGAGGCGGAACTTATCGTTATGGGCACTCATGGACGTACGGGCATTGCCCATATGGTTATTGGCAGCGTGGCAGAAAAAGTAATAAGAAATGCCCCCTGTCCGGTCTTATGCATACGGAATAAATAAATTGATTGATGAGCTTTTTAATACAAAGTAGTTTAATGTTCAGGAATTTTAAATTTGCAGTTGTAAAGCGACGTAGCTCGTTGCTCTACATTGAAAAAATTGCCGAAGGCCTAATTAAAGATTCAGGGGAATGGGATATACCTATACGTAACAATTATTTGCAAATATCTGCAAAAGCCTGGCTTTTTTCAAAAAACTAAAGTGTTACGCCTCACTTGAATGGTTCGATAACTTCGACTCCCCTTGGCACATCGAATATAAACAGTTTGTCCGACATGCTCTTGTTCAGCTTAATATTTTTAAGCTCTATGACATTAACCACTTCACCCTCACTCTCGTAAAGTTCTATCCTGACAGGCAGCCAGAATTCCTCCTCCACCCACAAACGGATATCGGAATATTGGGACTTTGGGTCTTTCGGTCTCAAATTCAGTATATAAAACCTTTTTTTACCGTCTTCCCTTGTTTCCAGGAGGGTGATTTTATAATCTTTTTTTGCTGATTCCACGGATTCCCCGTAACCGAATTCAAAAAAACTCAAACCCTGTGAAGACTGTTTACCTTTGTCCATTTCATATTTCTCTGCCTGTTTCTCTGCCGGATGATATACCCATATATATTTCCCGTCCACAATATTTATCTCGTTGCGGGGCGGATAAAATTTCAGGTACAGCTTCCTGGGCTTTTTATAACTCATCTCCCCCTGTGAGGTCTCTGTCGATTCAAGCAGTGTGATCGTGCGGGTAAACGTCACATCTGCCTTCAGGGTCTTGAAAGCAGTATTGGCCTTATCTATCTCTGCAAGAACCTCATCCAGGTTTTTGGGCGCAGAAACCTCTCTGGAAATGGCCAGCTGGTTGGAAAAGAAGGTACTCATTATGAAAAGGGTAAACAAAACGAACTTATTTCTGTTCACGGCGTCCTCCATTCAAACCTGTACTCATTTTTTCAAAATGCTCGATTATGTGGATGACCTCACGGATACTCTGTATTTCAAAGTCAGGAGTCGCCTCTGTTTCCACGTACTCTGCGTAGCGTAGCAGGGCTGTTTTGGTGCCCGCTGCCTTGCCGCACATGATATCATATTTGTAGTCACCCACCATTAACAAATGGTCGGTATGGATATTCATCCTTTTGCTCAGCAGAAAAATGGGATCAGGTGCGGGTTTGGGTTTTGTATCCTCCCGGCTCACGATGAATTCGAAATGCAAATTATGTTTACGGAGCACCGTATCCACCGATTTGCGGGAATTGCGGGTCAGGAGCGCCTTTTTTAGCTGCTTTTTGGAGACAAATTCCAGCATTTCCAACACCCCTTCATTGAGTTCGGACTCCACTGCGGCCTTTGCCTCGTAACGTTCGAGGATTTCTAATGCCCTTTTCCGCTCCTCAGGGCTTGATTTTTCCGCATAATCGATAATGAACCCCACCTTTGCGCCAATTTCCTGCTCAAGGGCGGCAAAGTCCACATTGGGTTTGGTGAGTGTGCCATCCATATCAAATATTATTCCACGTAACATAACTTTATCCCGGATTTGACATAAGTTTTAAAAAAAGAATATTGACATCGTGTAATTGTGCATATTCTCAAATATAACATAAATTTACGGGAGATACAATATCGATTAGAGATCGTTCTTCAAGCAACATCTGCGAACTTATTTTTTGGGTTGTTTTTTGATGGCCGTTTCTGTAATCTTTTATCATCGTATCACAATTTATCGCATAAAAAATATCTTGATGAGATGGTGGGTATTTTCAGGTGAAATACAATCTCAATATTCCTTTTGCAGTGATCGGGGGCAGTCAGGCCTACGATCTGTTAAAAAGTGGCAACATAAAGGGAAAACGACTGGGCGAGATCCTGACACCTTTTGGACCTTCGCAACCTATCTATCATATTCAGGACACATGGGGTGAAATGCTTTTTCTCTCCCGGCATGGAGAAAAGGGATATAGCCTCACGGCCCCTTTCGTTAATTATCGCGCTAACATTTATGCCCTCAAAGAGCTTGGGGTCAAACAGATAGTTTCATGGTCAGGTCCTGGGGCTATTAATATATCCTATCAAATAGGTGAATATGTCGTCATCGACGACGTCGTGGATGAGACACACGGCAGGGAATCTACATTTTATAAAAATTCTGGTATAGGATTTATCCGTCAATCACCCGTCTTTTGTACTACCTTGCGAGAATGTATCAAAAATTCATTGGAAAACCTAAAGATCCATTTTTTTGATAAAGGCACGTACGTCTGTACCCAGGGTCCCCGCTTAGAAACGCCTGCGGAGATAAAAAAATACAAGTCTTATGGGGGTGATCTGGTAGGTATGACCCTTGTGCCGGAGGTCTTTTTAGCGAAGGAGCTGGAGTTGTGCTATGCCGCCATCTGCTATGTCACCAACTACGCAGAAGGGGTTGTTGACAGGCCGTTCAGGGCAGGGGAATTATTTGAGGGACTGTCCAGCGACGCCGACCGCAAGGCCGTAGAAGTCGCCGTGTCCCGCTTCCCCACAGTTATAAAAGAGATTGCGAAAAATCTAACACAACAAAGGATATTGTGCCAATGCCGGTCTTTGATGGAACGTTATAAAAAACGAGGGGATGTCGGGCCCGATTGGCGTGATTGGGTGACGAATTACTAGCAGCCTCTTGCCTTTTTCCCGCAGGCAAAACATTTTATCATGCCATTTTTTATGTAAATTGTTTTATAGGAGGTGATGACAGAATATTATGAATATGATGAAGTATACAGGCGAATGGTTACAGAAATATAAACAGGAAAAAGGTCCGACCGTAAGGAATATAGCTGGTCTTGCAGCTTTCTTCATTATTCTGTGGGGCTTTCAGTCTTTTTTTCCCGGTTGTGCTACAACCGGCCCCGAAAAAAAACAAAAGGCAGTATCAAGTATTGAAGAATTCCGCAAGGAACTATCGAAGAATCTCAATCAGGTAACTGAAACCCTTGCGGCGCTGAACCAGATTGCAAAAACAGGAGAGGGAGATCTTTACAAACCTTATAAAAATTTTGCAAAACAACTTGAACGTACAGCAGAAAACTCGCGCAGTATGAGCAAACATGCTGATAATATGGATATGAAGGGGAAACAATATTTCGATGCCTGGGAGAAAGAGTTGTCAAACATCATAAATTCTGAATTACGTTCAAAGGGAGAAAAACGGCGCGTGGAATTAAGCAGTGCATTTAACCGTATTACAAGCCTGGCGCAAAAGGTACAGAGTACGTATCAACCTTTCATAAGCGACCTGATGGATATAAAAACAGCGCTTGGTAATGATCTTACAGCAACGGGAATTGTAACACTAAAACCCTATATTACAAAGGCGAACGAAAATGCAAAAACAGTGATGGTAAAACTTCAGGAATTAGCCGATGAAGTCGATCGCCTCACAAATGCCTTATCGTCGAGAGTGGGTCTGTCGGTTCTTTAGATGACATAAACTCTGTGGAATGAGCTTTGAAGACTGAATTTAAGTTCATTACGCTGGCGCTCTCAAAAGACATTTTCACCCTTTATTACCAATGATTGGAAGGTGGTATGTATACGGTAACTTACGGACTATACCGGTTGGTGCGAGTAAAATAACATGCTGATCATAAAATCAAAATATATCATTCCTGAGCCGGATACCTGTATTAAAGATGCTGCGGTGGCAATCAAAGGCACAAAGATACACTGTATTGGTACGTTTGGTGAGATTAAGGCGCTTGCTGATATTGATAAAATTATTGACCTAGGAAACGCTGTTATTCTTCCTGGTCTTATCAACGTCCATACCCACCTTGATTTAACCAACTTACATAACTGTATCAAACCAACAAGCAATTTTACCCACTGGATCTTTCAGTTGCTGGGGGCAAGGATACGGTGGAAAGAAGGGGACTATACCTCGTCGATAGAAACAGGGATTAAGCTTTGTATTGAGGCAGGTACCACGACTGTTGCGGACATTGCCAATACGGAATATTCTTTTTCCGTATTAAAAAAGAGTCCTTTGCGCAAGGTCGTTTATAAGGAGATTATTGATTTGAATCCCGACCACGCAAAGGATGTCATTACAAAAATTCGATCTGAATTATCTGAGCATGACTACAATAAATTAATGTCCAGGAATTTCAAATACCCCCCTGTTTCCCCCCGTAAACGTGGGGATAATGAGGGGGGAAGTTACCGAAGTCCTGATTTAACGTCAAGGAATTTCAAAGCTGAGATTCTTCGGTCATTTCACTCTCTCAGAATGACAAATAATACGAAGAAATGTCATTCTGAGCGGAGCGAAGAATCTAATTTATTTCGTATTGGCCTCTCTCCCCATGCACCGTATTCCGTTTCAAAAGAGTTATATCAGGCGATAGCTCAGTATGCCCGTGAGACAAATATACCCGTGTGTACCCATACCGCAGAGACACTGGACGAGATCGAATTCCTGACAAAGGGTACCGGGAGTTTTCCCACATTTTTGCGGCAGTTACGGGCAATACCAGCTAGCTGGCAACCGCCCGGGCTTACTCCCATACACTATCTGAAGGGAACGGGGATGTTGGATAATCGTCCACTTCTTATCCATTGCAATTATATTACCGATGAAGAAATTTCCCTAATTAAATCTTCCGGGGCAAGTGTCGCCTTCTGCCCCAGGAGTCATCGGTTCTTTGGTCATACGAACCATTCCGTACAAAAGCTATTGGATGCAGGGGTTAATGTTGGACTGGGTACTGACAGCCTTGCCAGCAATGACAGCCTGAGTATCCTGGATGAGATGAAATTCCTATTTCTTCACTATGCCATTTCACCAGAAACCATACTCTCTATGGCTACGGTAAATGGAGCAAAGGCTCTTGGTTTGGGATCACACGTGGGACAAATCAGGGAGGGTTTTGAGGCAGACCTCTGTGGAATCAGACTGTCGAATACCCATCCTCAGGATGTTCACAGCCAACTTCTCGATGCAGACTCAAAAAATATATTTACGATGGTTTCCGGCGTTATATGCTATCAGGCGTCTTCCATTCAAATGTATTAAAAATTTTCTGACGTTTCTACGCCGCAACCGAAATGATTCAGTTGGCAGTGGGCAGTAGGCAAAAGATGATAAATTTTTTTATCAAATGCATAACCCGAACGAGTCGGAAGAGATGGTAGCGGAAGACTTCCAGCCTGCAGCATATTGTTGAATTTAAAAGCAGGCAGGATGCCTGCGCTACAAAATATTTTTTATAAGATACTACTGCCTGCTTATGCGAACATATGGGCTATTTACTAAAAAACTTACAAAAAGAAGTTTTTTATAGAGTAATGCTATAGTTGGGTTGGTAGTGCTAACTGAAGTTCGCTCTGGTTTTAAAGCGATGACAGGGCCAGTTCGTTACCGATCCTTTGCCAACACACACACCCGCCTTACCTTGCAGGTATCATCCCAGAGGTGCGACGGTATTTGGTTCAGCATCTTCCAGTAATCATTGCTGATTAATGGGATAAGCTTGTTTAATGCCAGTATGATATTTGACACATAGGCAGTATCTTTCAACAGTGATTCCGTAAGCGGACAGAATTCATCAATAAGAAGTTCTAACTCGCCTTCATCTGTCAAATTCGGATAAAAGGGATACAAACGGCAGGCGATGGGGCGATCCGTATGGATAAAGCATTGTATGCCATCCGTAAAATTACACACACTCCCGATGATTTCAAGGGTTCCTGCGGGTAATTTCAGCCTTTCATTACATATATGTTTGCCGCTCCGTATAAAGATAAACTCATCCTCATAAGGCAAGAGCACAGACAACGGCTTTTGTTCGCATCTGCCATCGCACTTTTCTATGCATGGCATAAAACCAAAATTTGTTGCATAGATTTCCTGATATACCTTAAACAATTTTTCTTTAATCATAGTTAATTTTTGTAAATTAGTCCTGATATGAAATTTTTTGAAAGCCAAATTATTACCCAATAATAAGTTTTTCAGAATGTATTCACAAGATAATTTTGGTTATCATATTGGTATTTATTTTGCTTATTATTGCAAGGTGTAATACGATGTAACTTATTGGTTAAAAAATAGACGCATTGATTAAAAAATAGACACTTTCCATATGGAAGACACAAAATTACCGGAAAGGCTCACGGGAGTACATTAAGGAATCATGCCGAAAGGTGAATCGGAAGAGATATCAAAAAAGATAAGCCTTTTAGAAGCCCAATACCTCTCTCTTGCAGAAGCAGTTGTCGATGCCATTATATCGATAGATGAAAAAAGTTGTATTATTTTCTGTAATTCTTCAACGAAAAAGATGTTTGGTTATGGAGATGAAATTATTGGCAAAGACGTTACCATCCTGATGCCCGAAAGATACCGACAGGCACATCGGCATGGTCTGAAGCGATACATAGACACGGGGCTGCCAAAGATTATTGGAAATACTGTCGAACTGGTCGGTTTACAGAAGGATGGTACAGAGTTTCCTATTGAGATGTCTTTGTCGGTATGGAGGAATGATGAGCAGTGTTTTTTTACAGGTATCATTAGGGACATTACCGAAAGAAAACGAATGGAACGTTGCTTATTGGAGGCGAATAAAAAGCTGGAAGAACTTTCGATCAGAGATAGTTTAACGAACGTTTACAATCGACGTTATGTCTATCGGGTTCTCGATGGCGAATTCCAGCGGGCGAAAAGATATAAAAGGCCGTTTTCCTGTTTATTGATTGATGTTGACTACTTTAAGAAGATAAATGATCAGCATGGGCATCTGTTTGGAGACAGGGTGCTGGTCGACCTTGCTTCTGTTTTATTGAAGATAACGCGATCTACAGATGTTATTTCACGGTTTGGCGGAGAGGAATTTCTCGTAATTCTCCCGGATATTGAAATGGAAGGCGCCTTGGATTTTGCTGAAAGAGTAAGGTGCGCAGTTTCCAAACTCAGGATAGAGGATAAAGAGAAAAGCATATGTACTGTTTTGACCGTTAGCATTGGTATTAGTACATTTACTGTAAATACTTCTAATGTGGAGGAGTTAATAAACCAGGCGGATATAGCCTTATATGAGGCAAAACGTCTTGGAAGAAACAGGGTCTGCTGTTACTCGCCTGATTTAAAACAACTACTATAAATATTCGGAAACAGTTTAGTTTTTTGAAAAATTCCAGTAATGATGCGGTTGCCATGCTCTGTAGAGGCGATTCATGAATTGCCTCTACATAATTACCACCAAGACATTTATAACTATCAATGTTCTTAAAAAACTAAATTGTCACAATATTTGCATCATTTACGAAACGATCAGCCAGATTTGATCCATACATAGCGATATAAGTTTACAACTCCCCGGTAACTACGTTCGGGGGCGGACGTCTGTTATTCCGTTCTTGACCCGTAATCCGGTTCCCTTATCAAGTCTGTCCACGATTAAGGCGTTTGGAGTCCATTTGGGGGCATTCCCCATTCCGGGACAAGTCTGATTAATGGCGAGCATACAGTTATTTCTCCAGCCCATACGGCCACGCCAGGATGCTGCCATCCATGTACTTTACATTGCGAAAACCAGCGTTCTTCAGAATGCGATATGCTTGCGCGGCGCGCAGACCTGCACGACAGTAAGTAATGATTTCCTGAGAGTTGTCGAGTTCATGAACCCGTGATGTCAGTTTATCCAGAGGGATGTGTTTACATCCCTTAATATATCCACTCTCATACTCGATTTCAGTCCTTACATCAAGTAATACAAAATCATCGCCGCGATTACGTTTCTCTGCAACCTCAGCGGGGAGGATGCCCTTCGTCTTTCCTGATAGTTTGTTGCCTAACACATTAGCAGCCACAATAATGGCATCCATGGACATGGCATAGGGTGGGGCGTAAGCCAGATCGAGTTTAGAGATATGGTCGACCGTTGCGCCCAAAGTAAGCGCTGTTACAATAATATCAATGCGTTTATCAACTACACCTTCCCCAACGATCTCAGCTCCCAGTAGTTTTTTCGTAGCCCTGTCGGCAATGAGTTTGATAATAATATCCTTTGTCTCAGGGTAGTAATGTGCCTTATCTCCTGCCGGGACAATGGCAGATTCAACCTGAAAACCCTCCTTTATTGCCTCCTGTTCAGAGAGGCCAACCTTTCCAACATTCATTTCAAAAACCTTTACGATCAGGGTGCCAAGAACACCTTTAAAGGTATCGGAACCACCGGTGGTATTGATAGCGGCAACGCGCCCCATCTTGGCCGCGGTAGAACCCAGGGCAATCCATGCGGCTTTCCCGGTTACCAGGTGGATGCTTTCGGCGCAATCGCCAATGGCATATACGTCGGGGATATTTGTCTCCATCCGCTCATTTACCTGTATAGCACTGGTAACGCCAATTTTAATGCCAGCCTCCTGCGCCAGTTTGGTATTGGGTTTGATGCCAATGGAGAGGATGACCATATCTGCCGGGAGTTGACGTTTACCGGTAATTACTTTTGCTACCGTACCGTTGCTGTTCCCTTCAAAGGATTTTACACCATCAGATGTGATGACCTCAATGCCCTTTCCCATTACATATTTCTGTACGAGCAACGCCATATCTTTATCCAAAGGCGGTAAAATATGGTCGAGGAGTTCAACAACGGTAACCTTAATACCTCTGAGAACCAGATTTTCCATCATTTCCATGCCGATAAGCCCGCCTCCTACAATTACGGCGCTTTTAATCTTCCCGCCATCCACAGACGCCCTTATCTTTAACGCGTCGCTCATGGTTCTCAAGGTAAAGATATTACCCAGAGAAATCCCTGGCAGGGTAGGAATAATAGGTTGGGCCCCTGTGGCGATAATAAGCTTGTCATAATGAAAGGTGAGGTCATGTCCTTTGTCAAGGTTCCTGACTTTAACTTGTTTACTTCCAGTGTCTATGGCCGTTGCCTGATGTCTGGTAAGGACGTCGATGTTATGCATGTTCTTAAAATATATCGGTTCCCGGAGGATGAGTTTTTTTGAATCCTTAATGATATCTCCAATAAAATAGGGCATACCGCATCCTGCATAGGAAATATATTGTTCATCTGTTACGACGGTAATTTTCATCATCGGTGATTCTCGACGTGCCTTGGCTGCCGCCTTCATTCCGGCCGCCACGCCGCCGATGATTACAAGATGTTTGCCATTATTTGTCATATAGTTACCTCGATTCATAAATGAAATGCCTGTCCTGGGAAGACTAGAAAATGCGTCACTTTAAATCCCAAATCTCAAATTTCAAATAAATTCAAAAGTTCACTACTTCCTAGGATAAACGGGTAGTTTGGAATTTGAGATTTGTTTGTTATTTGGTATTTATTCTAAAAAAAGTATGATTATCATATCAGAAAAGAATGCAGAAACAATCAGAAAAAAAGAGGGACTGGGTTGAGAAATTATTCCTTGATTTTTCTTGACAATTTCTTGCGTCGTACTACAATGCTTTCTACTTTAAAAATTGCCAATTTTGGGGAAAATACAAGAATACAAATATGAAAAATCCATGCAGGACAGATGTTTGTTATTCTTTAAAATCGGTTTGCAATAGCTTAACTCTTTCTCTGTGCATTTTTTTAATTACCTGTTACGGATGTGGTAAGAAAGAGGAAGCAGTTGAAAAACCTCCGGAATTTAAAGAGATTATTTCAAAACCACCCGAAGAGCAACTGCAGGTTGTAACCGAAGAAACCCCTACCGGTGTCCAGGTTGTACAAACTCCATCGCCCACCCGGCCTGTTGTTATACCGGTCACAGCCCTGGATCTTTATAATGAAGGTTTAGAATTTTACAACAAGGGTCAACTGGAAGAGGCTGTCGAGGCATTTAACAGGGCAACGGCGATGGATGCCACAATGGTTGATGCATATAAAAAGAAGGCCCTGGCTTATAACCGGCTTGGCATGATGAATGAGGCAATAATTTCCTTCAGAAAGGTCATTGAACTAAATCCAAACGATGCAGAAGCATTTCTTAACCTGGGAAATTTTTATGTTAAGAGACGAATGACCGATGATGCTATCATTGCACTTGAAAAATATGTATCATTGAATCCTAAAAATGCCAGGGTTTATTATAATCTGGGATGTCTTTATGGTGAAAAGAATCTTTTTGATAAGGCGGAAGCATGTTACAGCCAGGCATTAAAAATCAACCCTAATTACGAAGATGCTTATTATAATCTCGGGGTTATTTATAACGATAAAGAGATGTTTGATGAGGCTATTGGGGTTTTTCAAAAGATTTTAACTATAAATCCTGAAAATCATGCAGCACGGTATAATCTCGCTTTCGCTTACAATAAAAAGGGACTATATGACGATGCAGTAACCGCATGCGAGAAACTGTTGGAGCTTGACCCTGGAAATGCTAATGCACATCTTCTCCTGGGCGATACTTACAATAAACTTGGCAGACTGAAAGAAGCACAGGAAGAGTATGATATTTACGAGAAGCTAATATTTATCAAATGAGATTGTTCTTGAAGTTAACTTTGAAAACTACATTTATAACCTTTTGTCTGTGCTTCATAGTAAATATTACATATCCTGTTTTTGCAGTCGCTCAGGAGATGCAAACAAATGCAACGGACAATGCAACACAGGTGCAACCTACACAGGTTCCACTTCCGGAGCTTCCGCCAACGCCACGGTCAAAACTTGAAATCATACAATACATCCTGTTGCCTTTTGCCATAGGTGCATCCATCTGGTTGATACTGCGCCTGGAAAAGATGGAGAGAGAGGAAACAAAAGGAAACAAGGGGCGATAGTTATTTCCTCTGTTCTTTTGTGTAAACTTGTTGCATGGGCATTTTTCATTGTGGGAAGAAAATTACCGTAGTCCTTATTATACAAGAAATTTCGGTCAGGTAGCCACATCCCCTTAAGGGCGTTTTTGGAATATATACGCTCTGATCCTACTTTCAGGAGCAAGAGATGATTTAATAACAGAGATAGCTCCGTAATAGCTCTGTCGGGAGTGGCACGTTATATAGCCGTCAAGATACAAGTCGCATCATGCGCAGGCCGTGGTGGTTTGGACCGTAATAATGGGCCAAATATTCCAGATCCGTGAAGCCGAGTTTGCGATAGAGGTTGATGGCCTTCTGGTTATTGGTATGGACTTCCAGAAAAATCCGCCGGGCACCGCGCATGGCGAGTGCTCGGAGAATGTGTTCAATCAATCTCTGCCCGATGCGCTTGCCTTGTGCGTCAGGATGCACGGCTATCGCATACAGTCGGCCGGAATAGTTCTGTCCATGACGGTGTAAAAGCCCGGCTGCCCATCCCAGTACCCGTTTTTTGCCTTCTGCAACTACCACAATTGCACGGGGGTTTGTGGTCAGTCCACGTACCTGCCTCCGGTTGAACATCTCCTCAGTACGCAAAAAGCAGGCGATTTCCAATTCAAGAATCGCCTCAATATCCTGAGCTGTAACAGCGCGGAGACAGACGGCCGAATGCTGACGATGTTTAAACATGGACATAATTTCCGGGCCAAATCAACCGATATGAGCCTGGCCCGGTGACTTCATCTGAGGGTGAGATTTGCCCTTGCGTTTTTATACCTCTTTTGCATTAATCCATTTCATCATCTTTCTCAGATCCCTGCCCACTTTTTCAATGAGGTGTCCTCGGTCTTTTTTTTCTAAAGCGTTGAAGACGGGCCGTCCGGCCTGATTTTCTAATATCCACTCTTTGGCAAACTGCCCGCTCTGTATCTCGGATAATATCCGCTTCATTTCCTTCTTGGTTTCTTCCGTAATAATGCGAGGACCACGGGTCAGGTCTCCGTATTCAGCGGTATTGCTGATTGAATACCGCATATAGCTGAGACCGCCCTGATAGAAAAGGTCTACGATCAGCTTCAGTTCATGCATGCATTCAAAATAGGCGAGTTCAGGTTGATATCCCGCCTCTACCAGCGTCTCAAATCCTGCCTTGACGAGTGCCGCAGCTCCACCACAGAGGACTGCCTGCTCCCCAAAGAGGTCGGTTTCAGTTTCCTCGGCAAAGGTGGTTTCCATTACACCAGCCCGTGTACCACCGATTCCGTGCGCATAGGCCATAGCCTTTTCCCTGGCCTTTCCAGTCGCATCCTGGTGAATGGCCATAAGACAGGGGACACCGCCTCCCTTTTCAAATTCACTGCGGACAAGATGTCCCGGTCCTTTGGGTGCTACCATGATAACATCGATATTATTCGGAGGCACGATTTGCCCGAAATGTATGTTGAACCCATGGGAAAAACACAGCGTTTTTCCTTCTTTCAGATGCGGTTTAATGTGTGCCTCATAAACCGCTCTCTGCGTTTCATCCGGCATAAGTATTTGAATAAAATCTCCCTGTTGTGCCGCCTCATCCACGGAGACTGGTTTGAATCCGTGTTTGATAGCGAGTTGATAGTTTGGTGTGCCGGTTCTTGTAGATACGATTACATCCATGCCCGACTCTCTGAGGTTTTGCGCCTGCGCATGTCCCTGGCTGCCGTATCCGATCACGGAAATCTTTTTACCTTTCAGGATATTAATATCTGCATCTTTTTCATAATAAATTTTTAACATATCTTTTCCTTTCATATTTTTATTTTACACCACGACCAATAGCAATGCTGCCCGTCCTTACTAATTCTTTGATTCCGTATGGTCTTAGTAAATTAACCATTGCTTCCAGTTTGTCTTCAACACCGGATATTTCAATAACGAGGTCTCTCGGGCTTACGTCAACGATCTTTCCCCGAAAGATCTCTGCAATTTCAATGATTTCTCCGCGTTTTCCGGCAGGCACATTAACTTTGAGCAGCATCAGGCCCCGTTCGACAAACTCTTCAGCAGTGAAGTCGATTACCTTAATTACATCAATAATCTTTCCTAATTGTTTCCGGACCTGTTCGAGGATGGCATCGTCACCTCTTACGACAATGGTCATCCGCGAAAGGGCGGGATTTTCCGTTTCGCCAACGGCAAGGCTGTCAATATTAAATCCCCTTCCGCTGATTAAACCAGTAATACGGGCCAGGACGCCGACCTTATTTTCTACGAGGAGAGAAATAACGTGTCTCATGATTTTATGGTACCATCCCTGAAAATCCGAAAAAGGCCAGGGCCATAAGTCCGGTGCAAATGAAGGCAATCGGGATGCCTCGTAAAGATGGGGGAATATTGACTAAGGCCAGACGCTCCCGAATTCCGGACATCAGGAGCATGGCTATGGTGAAACCGATCCCCGCTCCAAATCCTTGCACAGTAGCCTGCAGAAATCCCAGGTGCCTCGGAGAATCGGTTGTATTTAAAAGCGCTACACCCAGTACGGCGCAATTGGTTGTGATTAGTGGAAGATAAATGCCCAGACCTTCGTACAGGGTTGGCGCCAGCTTCCTGAGCATCATTTCAACCAATTGTACCAGCGTTGCAATAACAAGGATATAGCTGATCGTTTTTAACACTTCGATAAGCCCCTGTTCCCGGATAGAGGGAAATATCATTGCGATAATATTTGCGTCACCGGGCAGTAAGATATAATTATATATGATCCAGGTAATTGCTGAAGAAAGAGTCATTACGAAGGTTACCGCCACACCCATGCCCATAGCGGATGATGTTTTTTGGGAGACGCCCAGAAACGGGCAGAGCCCTAAAAATTTTGCCAGGACAAAGTTATTAACAAAAACGACACTTACAATAATTACGGCAATTTCCTTAATCATGCTTTATATATTCCTTCATGGTTTTTTCACTCCTTCTGAGTTTTCTCCAGTTGAAAAAACCCAGTAAGAGTCCCAGTACAATAAATGCCCCGGGCGCCATAATCATTACCGGGGCAGGCTGATACGTTTCAGACACTTTTAGTCCGAAAATGGTTCCCTCACCAAGAATTTCCCGGATGGTAGAAACAAGACATAGTGACAGCATCCACCCCATCCCTGCCCCTGCCCCGTCCAGAATGGAAACCAGAGGTTTGTTTTTGTAAGCAAATGATTCCGCACGGTACAGGATGATACAGTTAACCACAATAAGCGGAATGAATATACCCAGTGACGCATTCAGTTCTGGCGGCAGATATGCCTTCATAAGCAACTCCACCATGGTTACAAATGAAGCAATAACAACGATAAAACACGGGATGCGAATCTCACGGGGAATAAACGACCGCACGGTTGAAATAATAAAATTGGAACTGACTAGCACAAATGTGGCTGCTCCACCCATAGCCAATCCGTTTTTTACTGAGGTCGTGACAGCAAGACTGGGACATAATCCTAATATCAGCACAAACAATGGATTGTATTGAATAATTCCCTTGGTAAATTCTTTCAGATTGTCTTGTTTTGCCATAGCTATTCAAACGAAAAATATATAATATAAAATAATTCAGCTAAAAAATTTTCAAAAGGCTAAACGTTTTGGGGGTAAAAGTCAAGTGCAAATTTCATCAGAGATATTTGTCGATTTCGTTCTTGTCAAAACCGTACAGTACCTTGTCGCCGGCGACTACAATAGGCAGCTTGTCGAGGGATTCAATATCATCGGTTCCGACAATCTTCACGGCTTCCTTTCTAGCGCGCTCGTCTTTATCAATATCAAAGGAGACGAAATCCGCCTTCCGTTTGTTTAAATAGGCTAACAGCTGATTGCACTTCGGACAAAACTGGGTACAAAACACCTTTAATTTATGAGTAGCCATAATTTCCCCTTGCGTATATATATGCTCTAGAAAATTTTGAAAACATTGAAAGCAGTAAACGTCTTAGCGGTAATTATGTAGAGGCAATTCATAAATTGCCTCTACAACACATGACAAGCTCATCATTACTGGAATTTTTCAAAAAACTGAATTGTTACATAGTTTTATTATAGGAAAAAAGATTCAAGCACAAAAGATAAAAACAGTCAATTGGAAAAACTTCCTGAGAAATATTTAACGTACGTTATTCTTTTGACTTGATTTTTACCTTCTGCTAAAATTGCCGATTTATTATAGAACCAGTCGTATTTCAATACCTGCGGGAAATTTGATATTCTGTATGATGTAGGAGTTAACTCCGGTTGACGACCTAACTAATGCACGACCATGCGCATTGTTAATCGCCGTCGGGAGGCGGCTCCTACCTTAGTTTGTGTACAGTCCCAAAGGTCTAATTGCTGATTAGAAATTTCAAATACCACTCATAAGTCCTTTCGTTTATGGGGAAAACAGTGGGAAAGTAACCAAAGGCCTAATTATAAAATTATAATGTTCAGGAATTTCAAACCAGTTCTGTAGAGGCAATTGATGAAGTGCCTCTGCAATGAAAAAGTCGACGAAGTCTTAACTTGACGATAAGGAGAGGGAAAAAATGGCAAGATTGGAAAGGGCGCTCATCAGTGTCTCTGATAAAACGGGGATTGTGGAGTTTGCCAGGGAATTGCAGCATTTAGGAGTAGAGATTATTTCCACAGGCGGTACATCCAAATTACTTAAAGAAAATGGTGTTCGCGTGGTTGAGATATCCGAGCACACGGGATTCCCGGAGATTATGGATGGACGTGTGAAGACATTGCATCCAATGGTGCATGGTGGGTTGTTGGCTCTAAGGGATAACGAAACTCACAGACGGCAGATGAAAGAACTGGGAATTAAGCCTATCGACATGGTCGTTGTTAACCTGTATCCCTTTGAAAAGACGATTGCAAAAAAGGGCGTGAGTATGGAAGAGGCGATTGAGAATATCGATATCGGGGGACCATCAATGATCCGCTCCGCCTCGAAAAATTACAAGCATGTGATTGTTGTGGTAAACCCCAAACGTTACGAATTTATTATCGAGGAACTTAAAGCCAATCATAATGATATCTCTGAAAAGATGCGATTTGAGTTGGCCATCGAGGCATTCAGGACAACGGGTCGTTATGATAGGATTATTGCCAATTATTTTGATAGTTTGGATACGGAAAAGGGAGGCTATCCAACTGGTCTTTCGCTGGACTACATAAAGCGGCAGGCATTACGCTATGGAGAAAATCCCCATCAAACGGCCGCATTTTATGTGGAGGAAAATGTCCAGGAACCCTGCGTATCCAACGCCCAGCAATTATACGGGAAAGAGCTTTCGTATAACAACATTATTGACCTGAATGCTGCTCTGGAATTGGCGAAGGAATTTGATCGGCCTTCTGCCATTGTGATAAAGCATACAAATCCATGCGGTGCCGCATCGGCAAATACCCTGGCCGAGGCATTTAAAAAGGCGTACAGCGGCGACCCTGTATCCGCATTTGGCTGCATCCTGGGATTAAATAAGACCGTGGACGTGGCAACGGCAGACGCCATTACGGAACCGGGCCATTTCGTGGAGGCGATTATTGCACCCGAATATGAAAAAGAAGCAATAGAGATACTTACGACAAAACGCAAGTGGGGGAGTAGTTTGAGACTTTTGAGGACAGGCGCATTGTCAGCAAAATCGATTGACCCCTGTGCCTATGATATGAAGAGGGTGGTAGGCGGAATGCTCTTACAGGGCAGGGATCTATCCGTGTACGACCCTGCAAACCTTAAAGTTGTTACCAGGAAAAAACCTTCCGAGCAAGAGATGTCTGATCTTCGTTTTGCATTTATCGTCTGCAAACATGTAAAATCAAACAGTATTGTGCTGGCAAAGGACGAAGCTGTGGTGGGTGTGGGCGCCGGGCAAATGAGTCGCATCGATTCAACGGAAATTTCCATAAAAAAGGCAGGCGACAGGAGCAAAGGCGCTGTAATGGCTTCTGACGCCTTTTTCCCGTTCAGGGACAGTGTAGACGTAGCAGCCAGGGCCGGCGTGATTGCCATTATTCAACCCGGTGGCTCCAACAAGGATGACGAATCGATTGCAGCGGCTGACGAACACGGGATCGTTATGGTGTTTACCGGGCAGCGGCATTTTAGACACTAAATGGGAGGGCACGTTTGCAACGTGCCCCTATGCACACGCATGACAGCCTCAAAAGAGAGGGATCAATTGGTGAAATCAGAAAAGTGCTTTCTCCTCTGTTTCATGATGAAGGGTTATGGCTTGTTTTGTTGTTTGGGTTAGCAGTTTCAGGGAAAATATATAAAAAGCGACATTGATCTTGCATTTCTCTTTGACAGACCGGTTGATATGCCGATGCTCGCCAACATTGTTAATTGGATTCCCATCTTTACCTCACATCAAATGTTTAAAATAGTAATAGAAAGCCTTCGCTTTCTCAGAAATGACGGCTCTCCGAGGTGAGAGCCGAAATTATCAAAAGGATGTTTATATTCATCTTTGGACAGTTCTGGGCGATTGTCGGGGTACTCTTTGTCTTTTTTAGAAAGTAAAAAATTACGCCTGAGAAATCTGCACAAAGTCGCAAAAAAATCCTCTCACTGTAGTTCCAGCCTTATCGAAAGAACTCTACGCTCATATCTGCTTGATTATGTTGCATAACAAATACCATAGCACAGAAAATCTGCAACAAAGTCCCTCTTAAAAAGGAAGACAAACCCCTTGAATTCCCATTAACAAAGGTGGACTGAGGGAGTTGTAAAAAAGTTGCCAAAGCTTGTCCTTGTGAAAACGGGGAATGGAAAAAGAAGTTTTACGGTGTAAAACTATAACCATTCACCATCGCTTGTTAATTGGTTCGTTTCCAAACACACGTTAGTTTCCATCCGACATCAGGCTTACATCGTCTATCCTGAATACCGTCTTGGTGTTGGAAGAAGAGTTGGTAGTAGCAAGAAAATTAATTCGGATTGTTTGGCCTCTGTATGGTGTTACATCGTAGTTTATCTGACGGTAGTCTCTCAAGCTGCTTCCGTTTAAATTGCTGAGGATGACAGCGGTTGACAAATAGTTGCCTGTAGAACTTTGGATAGACACATTAAGGAAATCGTTTGAAGCAGTAGTTGAATCATCTGATGTGATATTATACCAGAAACTAAGCGTTGCCTTGGTTGCATTTGATGGAATTGTTACAGATTGGTACATATTACCAATAGCGCCGTCTTTCGGTAGTCCGCTACTATCTACTCCACCGGCTGCGTAGCCCGGAGATGTCCGGTAGTTAGAAAGATTTATACCAGCCCAGAAATCGCCCGATAATGTCCAACCATTTGTGCCTGAGGAAAAACTGCCGTTGGTAATGCGTTCGGTTTGACCGGTTGTAACCGTAAATATCGTATTTGCCTTGTCGTTTGATTCGCTGCTCTGGTTTGCCGTGCGTTGACGTCCAGTATCACCCAGATGTAGTTGGTGCCAGAAGACTGATTGCCGGGGATCGTTACCGTTTGACTAACAGGGTATGAGCCACCAGCTGGTATGCTCGGTATGCTGATACTTGCCAGCAAGGGGTCGCTCGTTGTGACATTGCCGGATGAGGTATTGATGCGTATGTTGGTGGTAGAGGGATTGGCAGTTCCACCCCCCTGGTTGTAAATGGTGAAGCTGACTGTGGCGCTTGACCCTGCATATCCACTGTTTGGACTCACCGTCAGGTTCTGGATAACAAGATCAGATTTTTCAGATGCTCCCGATTGAGTAACTGTAAATATATATGAGTATGTCCTGTATACAGTAATCGTTCCCGTGCGTGGACCGCTACTGCTATTTGCATCAACTGAGTAATAAACAGTTCCACTGCCAGTACCGCTGCTGCCAGAAGTAATCGTAATCCAACTCGCATCGCTATATGCTTGCCAGCTACAAATATTAGAATTTGTATTTACATCGAAGCTTTCCATTTCGGCACCATAACCATGTGACCTGAGGAACTAATGAATAATGAGCATGGATCAATGCCTTTTTGTGTAACGGTAAGAGTATTGTTTGCAATAGTCACGGTCCCTATGCGCTGGTTTGCGCTTGTATTTGCATATGCATTCTAGATTCGTAATCTGAATGGACGTCTGCCAGTCCTGGTCATGTTTTACATGAGGACAATATAAGGTGTTTGTGTTCTGTTCTGTCCTGTTTTACGGTGGCGAGGTTTGAACTGTCTACAAACCACATGGCAAGTATTGCAGTAAGAAAACAGGCCAATAATAAAGTGGATCTGTTCCCCACAAATCACCCCTCCTTTTCAAGATGAATCTGGAGAAAATGTCTGTAATCCAGAAGGCTTTTCTCTGTGTTTCTGTGGTTAAGACAATCTGCCTCTAAAACAAAAAAACCTTACTACAAAGATTTTCATGAAGCATCTTTGGCAGTAAGGCTATCTTTCTTTTTTCCTGCCCTGGCAGGAAAAAGTTTAAGGCCCTTTCCTTTGCATTCCCTGATCACTCAGGGTTTGCCCTTATCGTATGTCTTTCTTTAGTGCCGTTTAAATTAAAGGGAATTATCTAGAATTCATACGTATGTGTCAAGTAAAAATATGCAAGTTTCAAGGTAGATTAAACCATCTTAGTATATTCTTGACATAGCATTATCCTTTTGATAATCTTTTTCAGGAGGTCATAAATGTCAGAATATTTAATACCAATAACAATCGAACCTCTCGAAGAAGGCGGTTACCTGGCCACAAGCCAGACAATTCAAGGGCTTATTGCTCAGGGTCGCTCAATTGCTGAAACATTGGAGATAGCCCAAGATGTAGCCAGAAAAATCGTTGAGTCTTGCATTGAACACAATGACCCTCTTCCCAAAGAATTAACTTCAAAACTGACACACAAAGGGAAATTCGAGATAAAAATTCCCGTCCCATTAGAGGTATGACCAACCTCCCCTCTTTAAAGCCCATTGAGGTTATCCATAAATTGCGCAAAGCAGGCTTTGTATTTGATCGTCATGCAAAAGGAAGCCATGAAATATGGTATAATCCAACCACTCGCGGACGAACTGTTATACCCAATCATCCTGGAAAAGACGTCCCCAGAGGTACTTTGCGCGCGATTATCAGAGAAGCCGGACTTACCGTTGAAGAATTTAACAACCTATAATTTTTGTCTTTTTGGTTTTCGTCATTAAAACATCTTCGGCAGTAAGGCTATCTTTCTTTTTTTCCTGCCCCTGGCAGGAAAAAAGTTTAAAGACCTTTTCCTTTGCGCCCCCCGATCACTCAGGGTTTGCTTTTATCGTGTGTCTTTTTGTTGTCGTTTAAATCAGACTTTTCTGCAACTTTTCCTTTTATAACAGTGTAGAGGCAATTCATGAATTGCCTCTACTATGGTCGGGTTGAAATTCATTGCTTAAATTAACGGGAATTATCTAAAATTCATACGTATGCGTTAAGTAAAAATATGCAATGTTTCAAGGAGATTAAACCATCTCAATATATTCTTGACAAAAGACACCATATTCACTAAAAATATGAACATGAAAAATTTCATAATGCAGCACATCTCCACCCAAAGATAACCACCTCTCTTTCCCCTCCTTTACAAGGAGGGGATGAAGGGGCGGTAAAACTTACAAAAAGATCTTTTTACAACCCCTTTCTTTCCCCTGATTTATTCCAGGGGGGATTTAGTTAGGGCTTAAACGTGCCAAGATTATTTTTGGGAATAACCTTAAAATTAGGAATTGTATGAGTTCGGTATCCTCAGTAAAATTTACCTATAAAGATTATCTCCTTTTCCCAGAGGGTGGTAAGAAACACGAAATCATAGATGGAGAGCGCTACATGACCCCGGCGCCATCGATAAGGCATCAAAGGATTTCCGGAAAGATATTTCGACTGCTCAGTGATTTTGTTGAAAAAAATGTCTTAGGGGAAGTTTTTTGCGCCCCTTGCGATATCATTTTTCCAGATACAGACGTTGTACAGCCCGACATTATATTTATTTCTACTGAAAACAAACACATAATTATAGAAAGTAATATTCAAGGGACACCTGACCTTGTTATAGAGGTAACCTCTGAAACAACAAGGAGGACAGACAAGGTTATTAAACGAAGATTATATGAGAAGTTTAGAGTTAAAGAATACTGGATCATAGACCCCGCGATAGATACTGTAGAGGTATATAAACCAACAGGGACGGGTTATAAAAAGGTGGCGGAATATGAGAAGGATGAAAACTTTCTTCAGAACTTTTCAGAGGTCTTATCATTGATCTCAATACAATCATACCGTTCTAAAGCAATATCCTCACATCCCCTGTTCTCTTGGTAAAATGGATGGCATCGAAATATTCTAGCAAAGGGACGGCAAATTTACGGGTGGTTTTCGTCAAGTCCCTGAACTGCGCCACACTCATGGGGCCGTGTTTGGCGATATGATCCCTGATCATTTCTTTTAATCTATTGAGTGCCGATGCGTGGAAATAGAGACCATTCTCTACCGCAATGAGCTTCTTCTGTTCAACAAGCAACGAGACGGCGACCTTACTGGAACTACCAAATTTTGTGCATACCTCATCCACGGAAGGTGGAGTAAATCCTGCCTTTAAAAAAGTCTCTTCAATTTTATCCGCTACACCCTTTTCTTTTGTAGATACCTCAATCTTGAAGTCCATGAGCGATAGCTTGCTATCGGTAACCTTAATGGCCTTTTCGTTCTTTAAGACGTAGAGCGCTACCGTAAATAAGAGAGGGTGGATATCATCAGTGATTGATTTCTTACAGTATTCTTCAACCTGCGCTTTTAGAGTTTTTGGCGAAGACGTAAAGCCCGCTGCTACCAGCGTCTTGAGATGGGTCTCTTCGATACCAGTTTTTAAAGGGTTTTCCTTATGAAATGCTTTGAGGATATTCAATATCTGTTCCTTTAAAGAAGTGATAATATCACGATGGGCAATAACGTCTTTGCCCTCGATAACAAATTTCAGAAGAATCCCCCTTTTTATTAATCTTGCTATGATGCTCTCAGCAGTTGAAGGATGAATGTTGACCTGTCTAGAAATATCATCCATGGTTGGAATAAACGGTCGTTCTCCCCCAGTGTGGATATTATTCAAATATACCTGCTCTACGATCTCGGGAAGATTTCCACTGGCCAAAATTTTTAAGGTCTTGAGCGTATCCTCTCTAAAACGTTTCAAACGAGTTGTATTGTACCTCAAAACCTTACCCCCGCCGATGGTATAAGCAGGCGAATAGGAGCGAATAATGAATCGGTCTTCCCTTTCAGTTGTAATGAAATTTTCCAGAAGGAATTGACACAAGGCCTCTTCGCCAGGTTTTAATGCGTCCCTATCCGGAAGAATAACGCGACCCATCACCTCTGTAGTATTAATGTGGAACCGGATCCGTGTCCTGTTTTTCAAGGGGTTTTTGGCGTTTCTTATCAACCGTAATGAGGCATCAACGATGTTCGTGGGCTGTAAGTATCCCGGGATAGAGAGTTCATATCCACGTTGTATTTCGGTTGATTTAATACCCGATAGATTAATCGCGGCCCGCTGCCCTGCAAAAGCGGTATCGACCCTCTCCCCGGTTACCTCAATTCCCCTCACACGCAATATCTTTTTGATGGGCAATATCTCTATTTCGTCCTCCATGGAAACCTGACCACCCAAAATCGGACCAGTGACAACGCATCCATACCCGGAAATGGTGAAAGACCTGTCGATAGGCATCCTGAATACACGGATGCTGCTTTGAGTTTGTATCTGTGTGAGAAGTTCTCGTATGGTCGACTTGCAGGCCTCGATCCCTTCACCTGTTACAACAGACACGGGAATGATAGGTGCGTGTTCCAGTGTTGTGTCCGTCAAAATATTTTTGATGTCATCTTGCACTATTGCCAGCCATTCATCGGTTACCAGGTCTTTTTTCGTTAAGGCAATGAGTCCGTGTTTAATGCCCAGGAGGTTTATGATCTCCAGATGTTCAATGGTTTGCGGCATGACGCCATCATCAGCAGCAATAACGAATAATACAAGATTAATGCTGGTTGCACCCGCCAGCATGTTTTTGACGAAACGCTCGTGACCCGGTACGTCAACAATGCTTACCCTTCGGTTCGAATCAAGGTCCAGATAGGCAAAGCCCAAATCTATGGTCAATCCACGTTTCTTTTCTTCCGGCAGCCTGTCGGTGTCAATCCCCGTCAATGCCTTCACCAGGGAGGTCTTTCCATGGTCGATATGTCCTGCCGTACCAATAATGATATGCTCAATTTGATGTATACCGGTTGGTAGTTGAGGAGTAGCCTGTTTCATGATTTATAGCAAAATATTGATTGGCTTTTAGTAACAATTTAGTTTTTTGAAAAATTCCAGTAGTAATGATGTGGTTGCCATGCGCTGTAGAGGCAGTTCATGGATTGCCTCTACATGATTACCGTTAAGACGTTTATAACTTTCAACGTTTTCAAAAAACTAAATTGTTACGGCTTTTATTATAAATACAAAATTTAAAAATTAAAATCCATTATCGTTATTTATTTGCTTTATCAACAGAAAGACCAACACTAAACTTCGACACAAAGACGTCTTCGCATCTATGGTAAAACGTATCATAAGTGCCTAACGTTGTGGGAAAGTCTGATGACAAGGTTTCGCCAGTCACATAAACGTATCCCACAGCACTGACAGCAATTGCATTGCAATAATCAGAACGAGACCCACCCTGGAATGTGGACATAAGTAAATTCGTAAGTTCACTATTGAACTTCGATACAAAGACGTCACTATCGCCATTAGGCGTGGTATCATAAGCACCGGATGTTGTGGGAAAGTCTGTTGAGCTGGTGCTGCCCGCCACATAGACATTTCCGCCGGCATCAATAATAATTGCCCTCCCGTAATCATGCGCATTCCCACCCAGTAGTGTGGATGCAGACAGACTTGCCAGTTGATTATTAAACTTTGAAACAAAAATATCTTTAGATCCTCGCTTGAAAACTGTAGCATAAGCGCTATCCGTCGTGGGAAAGTTTGGTGACACAGTTTCGCCTGCTACATAGACATTTCCACCGGTATCAATGGCGATTGCCTTGCCATAATCATTGGAATACCCACCCAGAAACGTTGATGCCAGTAAGTTCGTCAACCTATTGCTGAGTTTCGATACAAAGACGTCATCATTACCACCATTGTAAGAGGTATTATAAGCGTCGGGTGTCACAGGAAAGTCTTTTGACCAGGTATTGCCAGTAACAAAGATGTTTCCGGCACCATCGACGGCAACTGCCCTGCAATAATCGCCGGAACCACCACCCAGAAAAGTGGATGCCAGCAAGCTCGTCAGCCCGCTGTTGAACTTTGATACAAAGGCATCGTAATAACCACCATTATAAGAGGTATCATAAGCACCGGGTGTCGCGGGAAAGTCAGACGACAGGGTTTCGCCTGCTACATAGACGTTTCCATCGGTATCAATGGCAATTGAATAGCCATACTCATCTGAATTTCCACCCAGGAACGTGGATGCCATCAGGTTTGTCAGTCCATTGTTGAACTTTGACACAAAGACATCCCAGCGCCCGTTACCGGCCGCATCATAAGCGCCCCGCGTTGTGGGAAAATCTGTTGAATAAGTAGAACCCGCCACATAGACGTTTCCTCCGGAGTCGATAGAAATTGAACAGGCGCGTTCGTGATTGAGAGCCCCTCCCAGGAACGTGGACGCCAGTAAGCTTGTCAGTTCACTGTTGAACTTCGACACAAAAACGTCAGTATTGCCTTTGCGAGACGTTCGATAGGCGCCTGGTGTCGATGGAAATTCTGACGACAGGGTTTCGCCTGCCACAAAGACGTTTCCATCGGCGTCAACGGCAATTGATCTACCACGATCCTCATAAGGCCCTCCCAGGTATGTAGATGCAAGAAGGGGATCGATAATGAGGTCCTTTGTCCTGTTATAACCTGCTACCTTGAAACCATATTCCAATTTCGGATTTCGGATTTTTGATTTCGGATTTGTTTTACGCTTCGTATTCCGCATTCCACGATCCGCAATCGTATATTTACATTCCACCTCCACCCGCTTCCCTTCAATCTCCTGGTATGCTAAAGGTTTTGTGAACTTCACAGTGCCAAATTCCGTCTCTGCGATAAGCTCACCTGCCGTGTTTACCATCAATTCCTGTGCACCCTCCAGCCTGATTCTTATCGTCTCGTGGTTTGCGTCTGGTTTTACCGTAAAAATTTTTTCCACGTTGTTTCCGTACGCCTTCAACCTTAAGTCTACCCCCTCATACACCTCTCCCATGTCGACAATCCCATACGTTGGTATATTGCTCCGCCATTTTGATGGGTCATTTCCGGTAAAATAACTCACGGTGGCTACGGATTTCGCCCCGCCTTTGATTTCATCAATCTTGCCGCCAACGAGTTGTTCTTTAAGGACAATACCCCGTGCGTCCTGCATCAGGTGATCTTGTGCCTGCCTCTCCTCCCGATCTTTTGTTCCCTCGCTTTCATGTCTGCCTTCCTGCAATGAATAGACGATATCCCCATCTTTGTTCACAAATACCGTTCCACCAAAGATTTGTGCATAAAAAAGCACCCTTTCATCAACCTGACCGTTATTGGCTATAAAAGGCATTTGAAGTTTTTGAACTCCAAAAGTTGCTTTTTCCTTTAAGTGCTTATCTGTATAGTCTTGTTCTGCAAAAAGAGGTGTTATCGTTAATGTTATCGTTGAGAGAAAAAAAGAAAAAATCGATATACGACAAAGGACGTTACCTGCATGAGGTACACTGGGAGATAAGTTTCTCATCACCTTACAACCTTCTTTCTGATATTGTTGAAGAAATCAATCCTGAAATCCACTGTTCCATTTCGACAACGTACCGTACCCGATGACCATCTTGCCCTAAACGCTCCGCAATTTGCCTCTCCACACTTTCGTCTGCCAGAAGGTTCAAGCTACCTCCTGAATCGGATAAACTACCTCATCCCGTAATGAATCAGCCGCAAGTTTATCTAAAATAAGCTCAACAGTAATGCGTGTACCTGCAATGATCGGTTTCCTCATCATCACCGCAGGATCTAATATGATCAATTTTTTTCATTTTCCTTCCTTTCAATTGCACTATCTTACAATACAAGCAGGATTATCTACATAGTTATCAGGTAATAATTTAGTTTTTTGAAAACATCGAAAGCCGTAAACGTCTTAGCGGTAATTATGTAGAGGCAATTCATGAATTGCCTCTACAACTAAATTATTACGTTATCAGGATATTTTTCTAATGCATTTTACTTTGTGAAAATATCTTTTCCAACGCAGTAGCAATCGCTTCAATCTCTTCATCATAATACACCGTACGCATATCCAGGAGCACACGGTCTTGCTCAATCCTGGCAAAGATCGGGGAAGTATTGCCCCTCAGTCGTGCGGCTAATTCTTCGGTGGGTATTTTCTTTGAATGGAGGGAAACAAGTTTTGTTGGAATTCCTTCGCCAGGCAACGATCCTCCACCCATCTCTGAAGTGCCATCGATAATGGCAATATCCATGCAAGCCTTTGTTTCAAAAGTTACTTTGCTAATTAATCTTTTACATCTTTCTTCAATTGTCTCAAGTGGAGTTAACATCATCTTAAGGACGGGAACCTTTTTTATAGCAACATCTTCTTCCAGACACAGCTTCAATGTTGCCTCCAGCGCGGCGATGGTTAATTTCCCCACACGGAGGGCACGGGTTAATGGATTCCTTTTCAATAGATCGACCCATTTCTTTTTCCCGGCTATAATACCTCCCTGAGGGCCGCCCAATAATTTGTCTGTACTGAACGTAACGATATCTACCCCGTCCTTTATGCTTTCCTGTACGGTGGGCTCGTGGGGCAATCCAAATTTTCGGAGGTCAATCAATGCGCCACTTCCCAGATCGTACATAACAGGGATGTTATGAGTTTGACCTAATATAACGAGGTCTTTCAAATCGACCGTTTCAGTAAAACCAACGATTTTAAAGTTACTTTGATGCACTTTCAAAATAAGCCCTGTACGCTCCGTGACGGCGTTGCTATAGTCAGTGAGATACGTCTTATTGGTAGTCCCCACCTCGACCAATATTGCGCCACTCTTAGACATTACGTCGGGCATACGGAATGACCCACCGATCTCCACAAGCTGTGAACGCGAAATGATGACCTCCTTACCCCTGGCTAAGGTATCTAAGGCAAGCAAAACGGCTGCGGCATTGTTGTTGACAACCAGCGCCGCCTCGGCGCCTGTAATCATAGAGATGAGTTGTTCAATATGATGGTACCGAATCCCCCTCCTGCCGCTAAGCTTTTCTATTTCCAGCGTACAGAAACTTTTTAAAATATTTTGTACCTGTTTTGCAGACTCATCCGCGATGGGCGCCCTGCCGAGCCCTGTGTGAAGTATAATACCTGTTGCATTGATGGCATGCTCGATGCCACAGAATTTTTGCTGGAGGGATTGTTGGACGAGATGGTAAAGTCGTTGTGGAGACAGATCAATTGTTTGCGCTTCCACGATTTTTTTTACCACCTCTTCACAATGGGGGGGCTTTTGGTCGATGTCGAATCGAAATATGCCTTTTTTATTAGTCAGGGATTGACGGATGTCTTCTAAAACTGCACGTATTGCATCAACCACCAGTTGCCTTGGATAACTGCCGGTTAATTTCGATATCTCCGGTAACTCAAGGAGTTCGTTAACAGATGGAATTGATCTAAGGATGTCCTTTTGCATGTTTCTGCACAATTAACGTAATTAAAAAAGCCGTAATCCTTCAAAGGATATACAGGTGCAACAACAAGGAGTCAGAAGCCGGAAGTCAGAACAGAATCGGAATTAGAATCTACCGGTTTGCTTGCTTTTTCTAATTGAGGTATTAATATCCTTGTCTCAATGTATGGCCAAAAACATTATAAAATAAATACAGATCAAAACATCTGCGAATCCCAAAGGGACGAAAGAATCTAGCCATGGGTGAAGCCCTGGAGAAGAGAAACATTACCATAATCAGCCCCAACGGGGCGGAAGAAAATCCTTATTGACAAAAGATTGATTTTTTTCTCATGGTTAAATGATGACTACATTCTTTCACCCATTCATGGTTCACTTAGGTTCTCTTCTCTGATGGCCTTTCATACCTAAAGATATGAGTAACTTTTAATCTCCTCTGAATTTCGCATTCATGATAAACCTCTTCATTAATGCCTTATCTTTTTTGCCCTGTGACGCCTCCACACCAGAAGACACATCCACACCATAAGGTTTAACGATATGGATGGCTTCCCTGACATTTTCAGGGATCAAGCCCCCCGACAGGATGATCGCTCCGTATTTATGCGCCTGTCTGGCAATCTCCCACTTGAAAGGCATTCCCGTTCCACCCATAACCCCCTTTACATAACTATCCAACAAAAAGGCATGCGGTTTGTAATTTGCTAACAGTTTTAAGTCATCTTCTTCCCTGATCCGAAATGCCTTTATAATTTTGTATCCTTTCAAGTCATTTAAATACAGAGGGTCTTCATTACCGTGAAGCTGAACCGTGTGTATATGACAAAAATTGCAGATCTCTTTCATTGTATCCACTTGTTCATCAACAAAGACCCCCACAGGGGAAACGAAAGGGGGCAAACGCTCAATAATATCCCTTACCTGCTCCTTCGTTACCTGACGAGGGCTCTTTGCAAAGACAAATCCCAGGGCATCTGCCCCTAACTCAATTGCAGCCTGAGCATCTTCACTGTTAGTAATGCCACAAATTTTAACTCGCATCATTTATACAATTGATTGACAGGACACAGATTTCGCAGCGTGGCGAAGCCACAACCAAATTAACCACCCCTCAATCCCCTCCTTCGCAAGGGGGGACTATGTTATGAGCCTTTGGCGTAATGGTTCGACAATCTCACCACACACAGGAGCTACATCCTGTTCCCTTCGTTAAACTCAGGACACGCTTGCCGAAGGATCAGACAAACGCTCAGTCGAACGACAAAGGAGAAGTAAAATATCTTACACAAAAAGAAGGTAACCCGAACGACACAACAAGTGAATTATCTTACAAAGCTATCCGGATTTCAAGGGTTTTGCGTAATAGTAGGGCGTAAGGGGATGGGAAGATTGAAGGAGAATGAACAAGAAGAACGATAAAAACCATCGTATAACTTTTCCCGATTTTTTGTCCGTCTATAAGCTTTCTGAGGTAAATAGATATCGGGGATGGAGGGTCCTTCAGGTTTGTTTCTTTTTCATTATAATCTCAATTTCTTTCTCCTCTCCTTCTTCAAGTTCAACTTTCTGTCTCGATTTCCTGTAACCCTTTTTCTTTGCGGTGATTTTAGCAGATAAAGATGTCTTTGTTGCTGCTATCCAGGACGAAATATCCCGGACCGCTGAAAGACGTTACTTTCGTTGGCTCCATGCTGTTCTCAATCCCCTTAAGAACAGTCCGGCCAGTACCGCAGTATTTATGAAGACTTTTCAAGGGATGCTCAATACTGAACTGGGTAAAAATCTTGCTTCTAAAAGTTTCGTGGGATTATAAGACAAAATACGTCCTGGTTGCCCTACAAAGCTTTCCAAAAGCAAGCAGAAAAAGCTGCGTGAAGAATTACAACGCTCCCCAAGAGAGTCTGGATACAACCAAAACTTTAGTTTTGCTCCCACAAGCTACAATTGATTACTCTTGTCAAAGGGCAAAGAGAACGGACGTCTTAATTTATAGATACTGTCCTGAGCCAAAAAAGTATTTTCAGTTGACAACTTCTTTTTACATCACTATTATTTTCAGAATGAATTCATTTTACCGCATAAAACAATATAAGAAAATATTTATTTTATTCTTACTGGCGCTGGGTCTGAGTAGCTTAATTGCACCCCTGATCAAGGTTTTTTTAGATTCCTTGCTGCCGTCGAGTTCTTTCATGATTGACTTGCTCAACTATAAACATGGAAGTTACGATTTTGGCAGGGTTATGAGGCGTATTATAATGGCTGTGGCCATTGTTCTTATCTTCCTTTTGAGAAAACCACTCATGATTGGCACTTTTATCACGGCTGGAATAAAACCCTCTCGGGGATGGCGGGAACAATTACAAACGGGTTTTATCCTGGGCGCGGGAATGTTTATTTTCTACGTTACCCTCTTGTGGACCATCGGCATTCAGATATTCCAACCAGATACAAAATCATTCTCAGATATAACCTTTAGGCTCCTGACACTATTACTCATCGCAGGTCTTATAGGATGTATTGAAGAAATATTGTTCCGGGGATTCATACTCCAAAGCATGCTGACTGATATACGAACCGTGTCCGCTGTCTTCATCAGCAGTCTCTTTTATTCCCTGCTGCATTTTTTTAAGACAAAATTATCAGTATCGCCCGGCATTCAACCGTTTATCGGTTTTATCGTTGTTTACCAATCTTTTGAAAATATTATCGTAAATTTTACCGCCATTTTGCCTTCAGTAATTGGCCTTTTCCTTGTTGGTGTGGTGCTCTCGTATGCCTGCCTTCGGACAAAGTCACTCTATCTCGCAATCGGACTTCACGCAGGTTGGGTATTTCTTATTAAAGCAAACAGATTATTCTTTGACCAGACACGAACAAAATTGGAGTGGTTGTTTGGCGATAAAGAAATGGTTACAGGGGTGCTCGGATGGATTTTTTTAACTTGTACATTGATCCTCATACGATTGGTAACGAAAGAGCCAAGCAGCGCTGAACAGTTAAATAATATTTGAGAAAGATATTTTCCGGATAAATTTTTAATGGAAAAAACGTTACAAGAACTCTCGGAATATGTAGGTGGTGTGGTCATAGGGGACCCTTCCGTAAAGATACGCGGTGTTATGGGCATAGATGATGCACAGGAAGGGTATATTACGTTTATATCCAATGATAAATATATTAGAAAAATTAATCAAACAAGGGCATCAGCTATTATCATCTCGCCAAAATTGAAAGACACAAACTTTTTACTTTCTCAGAAAAGGGAAAGAAATCTTTTGGTATGCAACAATCCCTATCTTGCGTTTGCGAAGTTAGTGGAACTCCTGATGTATAAAAAGCCCACTTACACGAAGGGTATTGATAGCTCTGTCAGGATAGATAAAACAGCGGTAATCGGGCAAGACGTTTCTATCCACTCCTACGTCACAATAGGCCAAAATACACAGATTGGAAACCGCGTAGTATTACACCCTTGCGTCTATATTGGAGATGATTGCATAATTGGAGACGACACTATTATTTATCCCAATGCCGTGATTTACAATAAAACCGTAATTGGCAAAAGGGTGACTATTCATAGTAATACTGTTATCGGTAGCAGTGGTTTTGGATATGCACCAGATGGTCAGGGATATTACAAGATACCGCAGGTCGGTATTGCTATAATCGAAGACGATGTGGATATTGGTGCAAATACAACAATCAACCGCGCCGTTCTGGGAGAAACAATTATCCGAAAGGGTACAAAAATTGACAGCCAGGTAGTCATCTCCCACAATGTGGAGGTGGGTGAAAACTCCCTGATTGTATCCCAGGTAGGCATTGCGGGTTCTGCTAAGATCGGAAAACACGTTACCCTTGCGGGTGGAGTTGGTATCGTGGGACATATCCAGATTGGGGATAACGTCACCGTTGGTGGGTATTCGGGGGTTATCAATGACATCCCAAGCAATGAAACATATCTCGGTGCACCGGCACTCCCCATCAAGCGGATGCGTAAATGTTATGTAATCATCGAAAAATTACCCGAAATGAGGGAATACATCAAGGCACTGGAGAAGAGAATAAAACAACTGGAGGAGTGTAATACTTTACCGAAGGGTATGCAAAGTGAGCAGAGAAAACCGTAAAACCTGGCGCGTCATAGCCTCAACAAAAGCCCTATAAAATTAAGCAGCCTTTGGCAGCGACTTTTAGTCTCCCCTCTAAAAAGAGGGGAATCACAAAGTTTGAAATTCCTTAAAATTAAATCAAGGGGGTTTTGGAATTTTATGAATCACCTTAGAGAAGTTCCTAACATTTCTTTTAAAAATCTCTGCGCTCTCTGTGGTAAACAGAATTGCTAAGGAAAAACCTATGGAGAAACTCGGATTAATTGCCGGAAACGGACGATTTCCAATATTATTTGCAAAGGCGGCACGGGATAATGATGTGACCGTCATCGCCGTTGGGATTGAAGGAGAGACATCCCCTGAGATTGAACAATATGTTGAAAAACTTTACTGGGTTGGTGTTGCCCAGATTGGTAAACTTATCAAGGCATTTAAGCAGGAACACATATCAAGGGCAGTTATGGCAGGTGGACTCAAAAAAACCAACATGTTCTCTTCCTGGAGAAATCTTCGTTTTCTGCCGGACTTGAGGACAATCAACCTCTGGTACAGACACGTAAAAAGAAGAGACGACCATTCATTACTGGGGGCAGTTGCAGATGAACTGTTGAAAGACGGCATCGAATTGCAAAATTCCACCCTGTACGTACCGCAGTTACTCGCTCAGAAGGGCATATTAACAAAAAAACGCCCCACAGAACAGGAAATGGAAGATGTTCATTTCGGATGGCCTATTGCGAAGGAAATCGCAAGGCTTGGCATCGGACAATGTATCGTAATAAAAGAAAAGGTTGTTTTGGCCGTTGAAGCCCTGGAAGGTACCGATGAAGCCATCCGACGCGGAGGGAACCTGGGAAAAGAAGGAATTGTCGTTATCAAGGTCAGTAAACACGATTTTGATCCACGGTTCGATATTCCCACAGTTGGACTGGAAACCATCAAGACATTGAAAGAATCTTCTGCATCCGTCCTCGCTCTGGAAGCAGAAAAAACACTCATTCTGGATGTCGAAGAGACCATCCAGTCTGCCGACCATGCACAGATTGCCATTGTTGGATTATAAAATTTGTGGGAACCAGTCATCATGCCGCATTAGAGGCACCCAGAAACGATGAAAATGTGCCTGGAACTTGAATAATCATTTTTACCGCATTATACTCCTTTTTTATTGGGCAGCGGAATAAAGTCGATTTTTCAGTGGGGTGTAGAGCTCGAGAACCAGTCTGACTTGGACATTGCGTGGAACCCGAAACTGTAGCCAGCCATGGCAGGAATTCTTTGGTGAAGCAAAGAGCACGCGAGTCAGAATCAAAACAGGAGCAATGTCTTCCGCTTGAAAGGACACAAGAAAGGAGGATGTGATGG
>JABRVT010000072.1:0-1880 GCA_040048245.1 Candidatus Brocadia sp. | reverse complement strand
CGCCGGGGGATCGATAAAACTGCGAGGTTTCAACTTCATCACTCCCTCGGTCACCGTTCGCATGGTGAAGCAGGATGATCCTTCTGTAAGGGTGGAGCAGCAGAGCCTCGCTCTCCCCCATCGGTCTGTAATAAAAACTCGACCTTTGTAACCCTAACAATTCACATTGACGGGCTATGCTGATCTCCTCGTTCTCCAACTCCACCAAACGCCTCTTCGCCTCAACTGGTAAGTCCAGCTTTTTTTTAACCCAGTCTAATTCCACTTTCAACTGTCCTAACTCGAGCGAGTCGGAAGAGTTTTTTGTTTTAAGAATAGGTAGAAGTAATATACTATAGTTCCGTTTTCTACCGACTCGTTCGGGTTAGGATATTTTATCTTATTTATCTGTCCAGTTTTTGGGGTATATTATGAGAAATACGGTTTGAGAATATCCTGTAGCAATCTTCTTTACCTCAGCAATCGGATGAGTTGGGTACAGGAGTTTAAGAATAAGCATTTGACGACCGCGGCGGGAAACTACGACAGCAGCTTTGCCCACTTTTGATACCTCTGCCCCGGTTGACACCACATGGAGTATGTTTTTTCATCCATTGCATACGATGGACATGGTTTCGAGGTCTGGCACATGCCTTCTTCCAAAAGAGCGTGCATGACTGGTATATCTCTTTAATTTTCCTATTTGAGTCAAGGGAGCTTACAAAAGACCATGTGGGATGACGGCGTATTTCTGATGGTAGAATAGTAGCATATCTCCTTATCAAATAAATAGTTAAAAAAAATTAGGCAACCATTTAATAAGAGCGCCATATTTTTTAACCATTCTCAGCCCTTATTTTTCAGACTCTTTAAGCCACAACAACCTTGTTTCCCTTACGTATTGCCAGTTAGGAGGCTTTTATATCAGTTTTTATGCAACTTATGTGTTTATATCGGCTTCTCATATTTCATTATCCTGTGTGAAAACGATAAGCGTTCAGTGTCGTATTCCCACGCAAATCTTGAGAATGAGAAGAAATACTAATGCACTATGAGAGATATGATTCCTATAATGACCAGTATCCCACCGATGATTTCTTTTTCGTACTCTTCAATACTGCAGAGATTGATTTTTCTTACACCGGTATAGGCCAAGGTGGTTAGCACCAGCATGCCTGAGACGGTTGTTGTGGACAGAATGATGGAAAGTAATACAAGCGTGCTCCAGCTGAAGGTACTGGCCGCAAGGAAGAGAGGTAACGCTGCAACACAGGGTGACGAACTCAGCATGGCAAATAATGAGATGGCAATGGTCTTGTCCGAGAATTTTGAGTGATTATGGTTGTGCGTGCCGTGTCTTAATCTTCCAATAATAACAAAGACAATACCAAGTATGATTAAGATAATACCTGCCAGTGGTTCTGCAATGGTTTCAGCGTATTTAGTTATGTGAAATCCAAGAAAGGCGATGATGAAACCCAATATAGTTGTCGTTATGGAATGACCCAGTCCAGCGATTGCGGTGATGGAAATGGTTTTTGTCAGGCTCCATTTTTGCCCCTTTCCGATTAGCGCAAAGGGCATCCAGTGATTCGGCATGATGGCATGGGTTAAAGCGATAAAAAAGGTTGCTCCGATAAGACTGATTGCTGTATTGTGCATGAATAAAGACCTTTAACCACAGAGGTCACAGAGGAAAATTTTAATACTCTTAAATTAGCACGGAAAAACAATCCTTGTTCAAAACACACAGGGACATGGTTTGTCCATGCCATCATTAGCATCGAATTTCCTGAGCATGACTTTGTTAAAAAATATTTTTAAGTCATAAGTCGAGTCTGACTTAACTTACTACAAATCAATGCTTTGCGACTTATTTTGTACCTGACTTGTTCCTTTAC
>JABRVT010000071.1:0-14856 GCA_040048245.1 Candidatus Brocadia sp. | reverse complement strand
GCGTTATCACCGCCGTCAACGTCGTCTTCCCATGATCCACATGCCCTATCGTCCCCACATTCACATGCGGCTTCGTACGCTTAAATACCTCTTTACCCATCGTCCAAACCTCCAATTATCTGAAGTTACATTATGCGACACTACTGAACGCCTTTGCAGGTGCAGGTCTGTATTCTAACGGTTCCATGGTAAATGTTCCTCTGCCCTGCGTAATTGACCGTAATACCGTTGAGTACCCAAACATCTCCGCAAGAGGCACATCACCCTTAATAATCCTGAGACCACCTCTTGTACCCATTTCAAGTATATTTGCCCTGCGGCTATGAATTTCGCTAATTACATCTCCCATATACTGCTCAGGCACAACAATTTCCAGAGACATTATCGGTTCCAGCAGTATTGACTTTGCCATCTCCACACCTTTTCTCAACGCAATACTCGCGGCAGTATAAAATGCCAAATCAGATGAATCCACCGGATGAGTTGAACCATCGGTCAGCGTAACTTTTATATCAATAAGCGGATATCCACCAGCGACACCGGTTGCTGCTGTTTCCCTGATTCCTTTTTCAACGGACCTTATATATTGCTTGGGTATCTTCCCGCCAACAATTGCATCAACAAAAGTTACCGGCTCCTCACCCTTAAACGGTTCCAGTATAATCCACACATGTCCGTATTGCCCGTGTCCTCCAGTCTGCTGAATGAATTTACCTTCAACTTCAACCTTTTTACCTATTGTCTCTCTATAAGACACCTTGGGAGCACCAACATTGGCATCCACTTTATACTCACTAAGCATTCTGTTTTTAATCACTTCCAGATGTAATTCACCCATACCAGAAATAATCATCTGACCAGTCTCCTGGTCCATGCGAACCTTGAACGTTGGATCTTCTTTTGCCAGTTTTGACAAAGCTACTCCCAGCTTCTCCTTTTCTGCATCTGTCTTGGGCTCTATCGCCATAGATATTACGGTATCGGGGAATTCCATCTTCTCAAGAACTATGGGATTATCCGGGTCACACAGGGTGTCACCTGTGACTGTATACTTCAAACCAATGACCGCACCTATATCGCCAGCAGAAAGTTCTTCCACCTGCTCTCTCATGTTTGCATGCATTTTATAAATACGACTTACTAATTCTTTTTTATCTTTCACTGGATTTATGACCCTGGTACCTGAAGTTATTTTCCCGGAATAAACCCTTATAAATGTCAGGTCGCCATGTTTATCAGATGCAATTTTAAAAGCCAGAGCGCTGAAAGGTTCCGTAGGAAGCGGTTTTCTTGATATCTCTTCATCTGTATAGGGATTCGTACCGATAATTGATTTTCTATCGATTGGTGAAGGCAAGTAATCACATACAGCATCAAGGAGTGGTTGTATCCCTTTTTTCTTAAATGCAGAACCGCACAACACAGGCGCAAGTTTTAAATTAATCGTCCCTTCCCTGATCGCCTTTTTAATTTCGTTATTTGTTATGGTTTCACCATTTAAAAATTTTTCCGTTAACCAATCAACCTGTTCTGCCAGTCCCTCAATCATCTTTTCACGTTGAATCTCAGCATCTTTTTTATATTCTGATGGTATCTCTTCTATAGTAAAATTGACACCCAATTTATCAACATCATCCGAATAGACTATGGCCTTCATAGTAACAAGGTCAATAACACCCTTAAACCCCTGTTCTTTACCCAGTGGCATCTGAATAGGGATCGCCTTCATCCCCAACCGCTCATTAATTTCATTAACCACTTTCATGAAATCCGCACCAATACGGTCCATTTTATTCACGAAGCATATCCTGGGTACATGATATCTGTCGGCCTGACGCCAAACCGTTTCAGACTGTGCCTCTACACCGCCCACACCGCAAAATACGCAAACAGCCCCATCGAGCACGCGGAGTGATCGCTCTACCTCTATGGTAAAATCCACATGGCCCGGCGTATCGATTAGGTTAAGTTGATAGTCATTCCAGTTACATGTTGTAGCGGCAGCCGTGATAGTAATCCCGCGCTTTTGTTCCTCTTCCATCCAGTCCATTACCGCAGTTCCATCGTGGACTTCACCCATCTTATACGATTTTCCCGTGTAGTAAAGAATGCGTTCCGAAGTAGTTGTCTTACCGGCATCGATGTGTGCTGCGATACCAAAATTTCTCATTTTTTCAATATTCATATTTATCAAACTTCCTGTACTAAAATTTTGACCATGCAAAATGTGCAAATGCCTTATTGGCCTCAGCCATCTTATGTGTATTTTCCCGTTGAGTTATGGCTACTCCCTGCTTTTTATACGCATCCACCAATTCATCGGCCAATCGCTGGAACATAGGACGTCCCTTTTTCCCTTTTGCAGCATTTATTATCCACCGAATTGCCAGCGATGTTTGCCTTTGTTTTGGCACCTCTACAGGCACCTGATACGTTGCGCCACCAACACGCTTCGACCTGACCTCGACCAATGGTTTTACATTATTTACTGCAGTTTCAAAAACTTCCAAAGGCTCAATATCTGCAATCTTTTTTTCTATAATTCCCATTGCATCATAAAATATTTTCTCAGCAACACTTTTTTTACCCTTTCGCATAAGGCAATTAACAAACTTGGATACCAGCTTACTCTTATATTTTATATCCGGCTGCAAATATACCTCTGTGCTTCTATATGCAAGCGCCATATACAACATTCTCCTTCATCAAAACTTACTTGGGTGTCTTTGTCCCATATTTAGAACGGGATCTTCTCCGGCCATCAACACCAGCGCAATCTAACGTTCCACGAATGATATGATATTTAATACCAGGAAGGTCTCTGACTCGGCCACCTCTTACCAAAACGATAGAATGTTCTTGTAAATTATGACCTTCACCAGGAATATAAGCAGTTATTTCCCGTCCATTAGACAGCCTAACCCTTGCAACTTTTCGCAAGGCGGAATTAGGTTTTTTAGGTGTCCTGGTCATAACCTGAAGGCAGACACCTTTCTTCTGGGAACACTTTTCCAGGTCGGGACTTTTACTTTTGTTTTTAACACCCTTCCTGCCCTTCCTGATTAATTGATTTATCGTTGGCATATTTTCCCCTATTCCTATCTTAAATTATTGCTAATTATTTGGTGTAATGATTTTCTTTGGCCCTCACGCTTTTTCCGTCTCTTTTGAAGCAGCCACTTCCGCCGGCACCGCAGAGAGTGAACAATAAGTCTTATAACCTGTGCCTGCAGGTACCAAATGCCCCAAAATAACATTTTCCTTTAACCCAACCAGGCCATCAACTTTACCCTCAAGCGCCGCTCTGGTCAAAACTTTGGTCGTTTCCTGAAACGATGCGGCAGATATAAAGCTGTCGGATTGTAAAGATGCTTTTGTTATGCCCATTAACAACGGTTTTGCCGTTGCCGGTTTCCCACCCTTTTCTATTATTCTCTTATTTTCATCCTTAAATCTGAATTTATCAATAATCTGCCCAGGCAGAAAGCTCGTGTCGCCCACATCATCCACTTTCACCTTCCTGAGCATCTGAGCAATAATAATCTCAATATGTTTATCATCAATTGGTACATTTTGAGAGCGATAAACATTTTGAACTTCTTTCTGCATGTACGTCTGCAACTCCTCCTCACCGCTTATCCTTAAAATATCCTGCAATATGAGAGGCCCTTCGACCAGCGGACTACCTGCCTTAATATGATCGCCTCTGTGCACCTTCAAATGTTTACCCCTGGGAACAAGATGCTCTAGCACCATCCCTGTTTCGCTCTTAACCAATATCGTACGCTTCCCTCTGCGTTTTTCACCCACTTCCACAACACCATCAATTTCACTCATTACCGCCGGATCTTTCGGTTTTCTTGCCTCAAAAATCTCGGCTACCCTCGGCAAGCCGCCGGTAATATCCTCAGTTCTCGAAATTTCTCTCGGTGTTTTGGCAAGTAATGTTCCTGCTGTAACATATTCACCTTCCTCCACTTCGAGATGCGCTTTCTCCGGAATTGGGTATAAACCCAGGATTTTACCAGTTTCGTCCTCAATAATAATCTGAGGATGCAAATCTCCCTTATGCTCCATAATCACTTTCCGTTTAACTCCGGTTGAAACATCAGATTCCTGCCTCATGGTCTTGCCTATCACTATATCCTCAAATCGGACCTTCCCGGACATTTCCGTTAATATTGGGATCATATGGGGATCCCATCTGGACAGCACCTGATGTGCAACGACGTTATCATTTTCTTTAACAAATACCTCAGCACCGAGTACCACGGTATGTTTATCAATCTGCCTACCTTTAGAATCGATAAGTAATATCTCACCGTTTGCATTAATGGCAACATTTTTCCCTTGAGGATTTTTTACTACATTCAAATTGTTATATTTTACCGTTCCGGAGCGCTTTGCCTTTATCTCTGATTCTTCCACCGAACGGGTAGCAGTACCACCGATATGGAACGTCTTCATGGTAAGCTGTGTTCCAGGTTCACCAATTGATTGCGCCGCAATGATCCCTACCGCCATACCTTCCTCTACGAATTGTCCCCTCGACAAATCCATGCCGTAACATTTTACACAAAGTCCCAGAGGCATTTCACAGGTCAGCGGCGATCGAACCTTGATTTTTTCGTATCCTAAGGCCTCTATCCTCTTTGCTTTCTCTTCTGTAATCAATTCATTTTCCCGCACAATTACTTCGTCTTTTACTAAATCTACGATATTGTTCCTCGCAACCCGCCCTGTAATTACCTTGCTTAAAGGTACTTCTACCTTTTCCCCACGGTAAACAACACTTTTGGTAATACCGTTGGTAGTACCGCAGTCCTGAGCAGTTATAACCACGTTCTGAGCAACATCAGCCAACTTCCTCGTCAGGTAACCGGAATCCGCCGTTTTTAATGCGGTATCAGCCAATCCTTTTCTCGCACCGTGAGTGGAACTAAAATACTCCAGTACTCCTAATCCCTCCCGGAAATTAGCTTTTATCGGGGTTTCAATAATTTTGCCGGAGGGCTTCGCCATAAGACCGCGCATACCGGCAAGCTGTCTCAGCTGCTGGGAACTACCCCTCGCACCTGATGACGACATCAAATATACAGGATTCAGATAGCGCTTCCCATCCCTCACATCGTTTTTCAGCTCATTCAACATCTCCTCGGCAATTCTTTCACCAGCGTATGTCCAAGTATCGATAATCTGGTTGTACCTTTCACCTTCAGTTATTATGCCTTTTCGGTATAGTTTCTGTATTTTTTCGATCTCTACCTGAGTCTTATCGATAATTTCCTGCTTTTTCGCAGGCATTTTCACATCCGTTATGGCAAATGAAAGCCCTGCCTTCGTACATTCTTTGAAACCTATTTCTTTGATGTTGTCTAGCAATTCGATTGTTTTTCCTCTGCCAAGAAGTTTGTAACAATCATGAATTATCTTACTGATACCTTTCAAATCAAGTGTGTAATTGTAAAAAGGCATCCCGTCAGGTAATATACTATTAAAAACAACCCGGCCTACTGTTGTTCTGCATAAATTATTCTTAGGTTCTTCAGTGCCCTGTTTGTCTTTTATAATTTTTGTCTGCTTTATCCTTACCTCAATTTTCGTGTGCAAATGCACCTTTCTCAAAGCAAGCGCGTAAACAACTTCTTCAGGACCACTAAATTTTTTGCATTTCTCTTCTTGGTCATCCTGCAAACTTGTGGTAAGGAAAGAACAGCCAAGAACAATGTCCTGCGTTGGAGTAATAATGGGTTCACCTGATGCCGGCGAAAAGATATTATTTGTGGATAGCATCAGAGTAATGGCTTCAACCTGGGCTTCTACCGAAAGGGGAAGGTGAACGGCCATCTGATCACCATCAAAATCGGCATTAAATCCGCGACATACCAACGGATGCAATTTAATGGCGTTTCCCTCGACAAGTATAGGTTCAAATGCCTGAATACCCATCCTGTGCAATGTGGGCGCCCTGTTAAGTAGTACCGGATGCCTCTTGACTACCTCTTCAAGGATATCCCATACCTCCTTATCTTTACGACCCAGCATCTTCTTCGCACTCTTAATCGTATCTGCAAGTCCAAGCTCTTTTAACCTTCGAATTATGAATGGCTGAAACAATTCCAATGCTATCTTCTTTGGCAGGCCACATTGGTGTAATTTTAACTCAGGCCCAACTACAATCACAGAGCGCGCAGAATAATCGACCCTTTTCCCAAGCAAATTTTCTCTAAAACGTCCTTGCTTGCCTTTTATCATGTCGGTTAGGGATTTTAATGGCCTGTTATTGCTTCCCAATACCGGACGCTTTCCCCTCGTATTGTCAAACAGGGCATCTACCGCCTGCTGCAGCATTCTCTTTTCGTTTCTTATAATCACTTCCGGGGCATTTAAATCGATCAGCTTCTTCAGCCGATTGTTCCTGTTAATAATCCTCCGATAAAGATCATTAAGATCAGAAGTAGCAAAGTTTCCACTCTCCAGCAAAACCAACGGCCTCAGATCAGGAGGGATAACCGGAATAACACTGAGTACCATCCATTCAGGTTTGTTTCCGGAATCTCTAAATGCCTCCACAATCTCTAATCGCTTAATTATTTCTTTGACACGCTGTTTCGATTTCGTTTGGCCGAGTTCATCACGTAATTCCTTAGATAACGCTACTAAATCCAGTTTCTGCAATAATGTCCGTATTGCCTCTGCACCCATTCCGGCCTTGAAAGACTGCTCTCCGTATTTTTCCCTATTTGCTTTGTATTCTTCTTCACTGAGCATCTGGTATTCTTTTAACTGTGTACTTCCAGGATCTATTACAACGTAATCCTGAAAATAGATAATTCTTTCTAACGAAGTAGTCTTCATCCCCAAAAGTGTGCCCAAACGGGATGGCATAGCCTTAAAGAACCAAATATGAACAATGGGAGCAGCTAGATTGATATGCCCCATGCGTTTTCTTCTGACGCGTGAGTGTGTAATCTTTACACCACAACGGTCGCAGACTATTCCTTTATGCTTTATCCCTTTATATTTCCCGCAAAAACATTCCCAGTTACGTTCGGGGCCGAAAATTCGTTCACAAAACAAACCGTCTTTTTCCGCTCTGTACGTACGATAATTAATCGTTTCTGGTTTTTTTACCTCACCGTAAGACCAACTCCGTATATCCTCAGGCGACGCGAGAGATATTTTCACCGAACTATATTCGTTAATTTTATCGTACACTATATCTGCCATCTTAAAAATCTCTTGATTAGTCCTTCTTTAAAATATCAACTTATCTTATTACAATCTGACATCACCAGAAAACAAACAATCTTCAGCCTTCTTTTAATACGTCCACTTTTTTCTTTTCTAATTTTAAGCTCAAGCCCAGTCCGGCAATTTCATTCGCAAGCACTTCAAAAGACGCCGGAGTTCCTGCTTCTAAGATATTTTCACCCTTTACCATTGATTCGTAAATCTTTGTCCTCCCCTCAACGTCATCACTCTTCACCGTAAGCAATTCCTGCAAATTGTGAGCGGCGCCATAAGCTTCAAGCGCCCAGACCTCCATTTCTCCAAACCGTTGTCCCCCAAACCTTGCCTTTCCCCCTAGCGGTTGCTGAGTAATCAGCGAGTACGGTCCTGTTGCCCTTGCGTGTACCTTTTCATCTACCAGATGATGGAGCTTTAACATATACATATAACCTACGGTAACCTTTTGTTCAAAGGGTTCACCCGTGCGCCCATCGTATAAAACAGCCTTTCCGTCCTCCGGCAAGCCAGCATCCTTAAGGGTAGCCCTAATCTCCTCTTCATTCGCGCCTTCAAAAATTGGTGTAACTGCACGGAACCCCATTTTTTTCGCAGCCCACCCCAAATGGGTTTCAAGAATTTGACCTACATTCATTCTCGAAGGCACACCTAGGGGATTCAACAGCATTTCCACCCGCGTACCGTCTGCAAGGAAAGGCATGTCTTCCTCCGGAAGAATCTTGGAAATCACACCCTTGTTACCGTGCCGCCCGGCCATTTTATCGCCAACAGAAAGCTTCCTTTTTGTTGCAATCGAAATCTTTGCAAGTTCCAATACGCCGGTAGGTAATTCATCACCACGTTTCAGATGATTAATCTTTCTGTCTCTTTCGTCTTTTAAATGTTCTATTTTTTCATAGTAATCTCTGCTAATTTCTAAGGCCTTCTCTTTTTTCTTTTTATTGCTAAACTCTACGTTTTCAATATCAAAACGCTCCTCCAGCATAAGAATTGACTTTACTGGCATACCCCGTTCAATCACATAAGTTTGCCCTGTTTGCATGTCTTTCAAAGGTTCTTTTATCTCTTCATCTATCGCTTTCAACATTTTTACAAATTCTTTTGATATGCTTTCATCGTATTTTGTTTCTATCTCGTTTATTTCCTGTAGAATTTTTTGCCTTTTATCATCAGACAGATAGGACTTTCTGGAAAACACCTGCGTATTTATAACAATTCCCTCCATACCTGAAGGAACCTCAAGAGATTCATTTTTGACATCTTCGCCCGCACGACCAAAAATAGCATGCAACAATTTTTCCTCTGGAGATAATTCACTTCTGCTTTTCGGAGCAATCTTACCAACCAATATATCGCCAGGCTTTACCTTTGTTCCAATCCGTATTACTCCATTTTCATCAAGATTACTTAACGCTTTTTCAGAAACATTGGGAATATCACGGGTGAATTCCTCCCTCCCCAGTTTTGTCTCCCTAATTTCCACCTCAAACTCATCTCTGTGGATGGAAGTAAAACGGTCATCCTTAAGCAACGCCTCACTAATAACGATAGCATCTTCAAAATTGTACCCATCCCATGTCATAAAGGCCACCAGTACATTTTTGCCTAAACTCAATTCACCCTTGCACGTAGCGGCTCCATCAGCAATCACCTCTCCCTTTTTCACTTTTTGGCCTTCAACAACTATGGGTTTTTGATTTAAACACGTACCTTCATTCAACCCTACAAATTTTCTTAATTTATAGATATCCCTATCATCAATAACAATTTCATCTGCCGTCACTTTTGTCACCGTTCCGGCACTCATTGCCTGAACAGTCATGCTGGAATTTTGTGCAACAAATCTTTCCATACCAGTCGCTATTATGGGCGGCTCTGTTTTTAATAACGGAACGGCCTGCCTCTGCATATTAGAACCCATAAGTGCCCTGTTCGCATCACTGTGTTCAAGGAAAGGTATCAAACTGGCGGAAACCCCCACCAATTGTTTTGGCGAGACATCCATATAATTTACATCTTTAAAATTCACCTGATGAAAATCGCCGTTAT
This sequence comes from Candidatus Brocadia sp., assembly GCA_040048245.1. Taxonomy (GTDB): domain Bacteria; phylum Planctomycetota; class Brocadiia; order Brocadiales; family Brocadiaceae; genus Brocadia. The sequence goes on along the minus strand of JABRVT010000071.1, from coordinate 5,556 downwards.
ATCTGCATAATACATTTTCTTTCTCTACTTTTTCCTTCCCTTTAATTAGCACATCCGCCGGGGCTATTAATTTATTTTCCTCTTCATCTGCCCGCAAATATGTTATCTTATCAGTAATTCTTCCTTTCTCAATTATACGATAGGGAGTAATCAGGAAGCCGTACTCGTCTGTCGTTGCATAAATACTCAAGGATGCAATCAAACCTATATTTGTACCCTCAGGAGTCTCAATAGGACACACCCTGCCATAGTGAGACACATGGACATCCCTGACTTCAAATCCAGCCCTCTTTCTGTTTAATCCACCAGGACCCAATGCGCTCAATCGTCTTTCATGAGTTAGCTGAGCCAAAGGATTCGTCTGATCCAGTACCTGAGACAGTTCACTTCTGCTAAAAAAATAGTCTATCGCTGAAAAGATAGCCTTTGAATTCACAAGGGAACGAGGGGTTAATTGTTCTGAATCCTTTACACTAAGCCTTTCCTGCACAGTTCTCCGTAATTTCAGAAAACCCTTTCGCAACTCTTCCCCGGCTAACTCATCAATGGTTCGAAGCCTTCGGTTACCCAGATTATCAATATCATCAACGGACACTCCAGTCTCGCCTTTGCGTAATTTCATCATATAGCGGATGGCCTCTACATAATCTTCCTTTTGTAGTGTCATCTCGGCTTCGTGGATATTGTGTCCCAGTTTCCTGTTCAACCGGAATCTTCCAACTGATCCAAGTCTGTACCGCTTCACATCAAAAAACTTATCGTAGAACAACTGCTTAGCTTTCTCTACTTGCTGGGGATTTCCCGGACGAAACCGAGCATAAATTTTTAGCAGGGCATCTTCATGGGATTTCGTAAAATCTGACTCAAGAGAATTCAATATGAGCGGATCCTCCATCTTTTTGATCACTTCAATCTTCTTTATTTCCAGATCCACAATCGCCTTTATCAGTGTGTCAGATATCTGGCGACCTGCATCAAGAACAATTTCTCCGGTTTGTGGATTTACAATCTTGTCAACCGTGTACCTGCCTCTTAATTTTGTGGCTGAAGCGAAGTCGGTTATCTTTACCACTTCCGTTTCATAAAAGAGCCTGATAATGTCCTCATCATTCGTATACTCTTCTGATAATGCCCTGAGGAAACAGGTAGCCGGCAACTTTCCACTCTGGTCAATTTTTACCGTGAGGCTGTCTTTTTTCCCCACTTCCAGTTCTATCCAGCTCCCTCTCTCTGGAATTATCCTGCACGAATGCAATCTCTTTTCAGCGTGAAATTCTTCGATAAAATCTATGCCAGGAGAACGGTGCAACTGTGTTACTATCACCCGTTCAGTCCCGTTAATAATAAATTCACCACCACCAATCATTACCGGTATTTCACCCAGGTACACCTCTTCCTCGATAGGTTCTGCTTTATTCAGCCTCAACCAGATCCGAAACGGGCAACCATATGTCAACCGTAATTGCCTGCACTCATCTTGCGTATATCGCGGTTTCCCAAGCTCATATTTGATGTAGTCCAGAGACATTGTCCCGTCATAATTACTTATTGGGAATATCTCTCTTAATATCGCCTCGATTCCCTGATTCTTCCTTTTCGAAGCGGGCACATCCGCCTGCAGAAAATCCCGATACGCCCTTGTTTGAATCTGTACAAGGTTCTGTATTTCTATAACCTCTTCTATCTTGCCATAATTACGGATTTCCATAATATCCCCGTGTTTACATAAAAAAACAAACTCACTACTTAATTTCTACCTTTGCACCGGCAGCTTCAAGTGATTTCTTAATCTTTTCTGCCTCCTCTTTCGAGACGCCCTCTTTCACAGTTTTGGGAGCACCCTCAACAAGGTCTTTGGCTTCTTTTAAGCCCAAATTTGTCTCAGCGCGAACAGCCTTAATTACCTGGATTTTATTTGCGCCCCCATCCTTCAAAATCACGTCAAAAGCAGTCTTTTCTTCCGCAACAGCCGCCTTACCTTCAGCGGCTGCGGCTACACCGGCTACAGGCATAGTTGCAACAGCAGCCGCAGAAACACCGAATTTTTGTTCAAATGCCTTAACAAGCTGTGAGGCTTCTAGCAACGTCATACCGGCAACTAGATCCAACACTTGCGCGATTTTGCCAGAAGGCTCAACTGTCTTTTCTTCACTAACCTGAGTCATTTTCCCCTCCTACATTTCAGGAATCCTGTAATAAAATTATTCTCCACTTTTTTCTTTCTTGTCTCTAACCGCCTGGAAAACCGTTGCCAGGCTGTGCAAAACAGCATTAAAAGCACCCGCAACTCCTGCGATAGGAGCATTGATAGCCGTTATAATTTGCGCGCGGAGCACCGGCATAGTTGGAAGCTTTGCGAGGTTATTTATATCAGTAACAGAGATCATCGCTCCATCAACAAATCCGCCACGCAAAGTCAAAAATGGTATTTTTCTCGACCACTCAATGGTTTCTTTTGCCATAACGACAGGGTCATCTCCACCGCTCACTATAGCAGTAGGACCTCTGAAAATGTCAGCAACTCCTACCACCCCTAGCTCTCCAAATGCAATTGCCGCAAGTGAATTTTTGACTATTTCCATGCGAATCTTCTTTTTCCTCAAATCTTTACGCAGCTGATCGAATTCCAATGCCTTTATTCCATGGTAACCAACTACCAGAAAATTGTTTCTGTTGCGGTAGTTTGAAACCAGTTCTTTTACAACAAGCTTTTTCAATTCATTTGCCATCGCTTTATTTCATTCCCTTCGCAGTGATTTCCAACCCTAAACCTGCACCATTATTCCAGGGCTCATCGTTGAAGATACCGAAACCTTTTCCAAAAACACGCCTTTTGCTGAAGGCGGACGTGAATTAACAATATGTTTAATAAAGGTATTTATATTATCCTCTAAATCTTTTTCTGAAAACGAAACCTTCCCAACAATGGTATGTACGTTTCCTCCTGCATCGGTTCTGTACTCAATTTTCCCCGCCTTGAACTCCTTTACCGCCGTTTCAATGTCATCTGTCACCGTCCCAGATTTAGGAGAAGGCATCTTACCTTGTGGCCCAAGAACCCTGCCCAGTTTGCCAACCAACCTCATCATATCAGAAGTTGCAATTGCCACATCAAAATCAGTCCACCCACCCTCAACTTTTTTTACTAATTCCTCGGCACCAACCTCATCTGCACCCGCTTTCTTTGCAACTGCTGCCTTTTCACCAGCCGCAAAAACAATCACCTTAAGACTTTTACCAATACCCTTAGGCAACGAAACAGAACCTCTGACAAGCTGATCAGACTGTTTTGGGTCAATGCCCAGCTTCATTGCAACTTCAACACTTTCGTCAAACTTTGCAGGCTTAAAAGACTTAAGCAGCTTAATCGCCTCTTTTAAATCATATTTTTTCCCGGAATCAACAATTTTTCTTGACTCCAGATATCTTTTGCTTCTTTTTGCCATCTGAATACTTTCCTTTCAAACAACCAGAATATGCACCATGCCATATTTATGAAAGTTAATCCACCACCTTAATCCCCATATTACGGGCGGTTCCCTCCACTATCTTTATGGCAGCGTCCAGATTATCAGCATTCAAATCCGCCAGTTTTTTACTTGCAATTTCCCTTAACTGTTGCTTAGTTACCTGCCCCACCTTTTGCCTGTTCGGCTCAGAAGAACCTTTTGCAATTCCGGCCAATTGTTTTAATAACACTGAGGCGGGAGGAGATTTTAAGATAAAAGTAAACGTTTTGTCCTTATAAACGGTAATTTCCACCGGTGTCAAAATACCCTGCAAATCTTTTGTTTTATCATTAAATTGTTTCACAAATTGACCAATATTTACTCCGTGCTGACCCAAGGCTGGTCCCACCGGCGGCGCAGGTGTCGCCTGCCCTCCTGGACATTGTAATTTAATTTTTGCTAATATCTCTTTTGCCATTATATACTCCTGCTATCAAATTGCCTCAACCTGCCAATATTCCAACTCAACAGGGGTTGCTCTGCCAAACACCGTAAGCATTACCTTTACACGACCGCTAGCAGGTAATACTTCCTCAATAATCCCATCGTAATTTTCAAACGGGCCTTCCTTCACCCTCACCTTCTCACCCTCACGAAACTCAATCTTTGCACGGGGTTTTTCCTCTTTATGCTCCACTTCAGATAACAGTTTTTCCACTTCATAACTCGCCATGGGCACTGGCTTGTGTTGACCACCAATAAAATCACCGGCACCGGGTGTTTCGCGGACCAAAAACCAAACCTCCTTTGGTATCTGCCCCTGCTCATCCACCTCAACCTCTGCCATTATGTACCCAGGATATATTTTTCTTTCTGTTATCTTCTTTTTACCACCCTTAATTTCCGAAACCTTTTCGCTGGGAACCAAAACATTTGTAACCAACTTTTCCAAACCCCGGGCCTTAATAAGTTCTACCAGACTATTCTTAACCTTGTCCTCTTTATTGCTCTGAACACGCAAAACAAACCATTGCTTAGGCATTTTAATGTTTCAACCTTACAGAAAAAAACCTACCAGAAACACCTGCAACTGCAATAAATAAAATCATTAGGCCTTATTCAATCTCGGAGGAAGGAATTAAAAGAGTTGATAGTTTTGAGGTGCCCCTTTACCCGGCATTAGTATCACAACGGATGCAATACCCATCCTTTCATTCAAGCTATAAATAACTTTACAGCACACCGATGTACTCCATAATCAAGGCAACAAACCAATCAACACCCAGTATAAATATCCCTATTACAACAACTGACACTATAACAACCGCAGTCGAACCAACCAACTCATACTTCGACGGCCATGAAACTTTCTGAAGTTCGCCCTGAGTATCAATCAAAAACTCAACTGTCTTTTTACCGCTATTATCTAAGGGCTTAATCCCCGTTTCAAAACCTGCAACAAAAATACCGATCAAAAAACCTAAAAAAACAAACAGTAAAAAGGCACACACTAATCCCCACGACAAACTGACGTCAATAAGCGGAACCTTTGCACTCCCGGCTATATTTGGCAAATCTATCAAAACATTATGAAGCGAAACAGAAGCAAAAAGCGCTAGAATACCCAGTGCAATCCCTACAGTAATTCTGCTATATACCCCTAATCCTTTTCTGTAAATCCCAAAAAATGACATCCCAGAGTCTCTAATATAATATTATTTATAATATGGCAGGTCTGGAGGGACTCGAACCCCCAACGGCCGGATTTGGAGTCCGGTGCTCTACCAATTAGAGCTACAGACCTTTATTTTCACACCAAAAACTGCCCCATTAACACAAAAATCTACTTCTTATATTCCTTGTGATCCGTGTGTTTCCTGCAATATCTACAAAACTTCCTCAACTCTAACTTTTCCGCTTGCTGTGTCTTTTTCGGCGTTCTATAATTCCTTCTAGAACATTCCTTACACACCATGGTCACATATTCACGCATTGCACATTCCCGAGTTTTTATTCAATAATTTTTGTAACGACACCGGCGCCGACAGTCTTTCCGCCTTCCCGGATAGCAAATCTTAATCCTTCATCCATTGCTATCGGCGTCAGC
>JABRVT010000070.1:0-1233 GCA_040048245.1 Candidatus Brocadia sp. | reverse complement strand
GTCCAAAATATTTTTATTTTATTAAACCACTTTTATTTGTAATCCTTAAAGACCTCACCCCTTTTATTCCCCTCTCCTTTTGAAACTCTTCTACGCACACAATTTTTATCTTATTGAAAAATTTGCAACATATAAGCGATGCAAATTTTTATTAAACCACAAAGAGCACGATCCCCAACAAAGTTGGGGAGGGGTTGTGTCCTCTGTGGTTTGAATATTAAAATCTTTAATATCAATAAAATCAAAGTAATCGCAGATGTTTCAGAGATGTGTAGACATAGAAGATGTCTGCGTAGGGATGGGATTGGGCGGTGGTTTTTTTGGACAATAGTGATTATCATTAAATATGGACATCACAAATTTTTATAACTTGCTGTATTTTGCACTGCTGTTTTCAATAAAGTAATTCACTGTATTTTTCTCTTATTACTCCCACCAAGTAAAAAAATAACTTATTGTAAATCAAGTAGATGGCAAAAAATTTTTTGGGGGAGTGAAAAAAAATTTGGAAGATAGGGGAAATTGTGTGTATATTTGCACCCCCGTTTTTAAGAAAGGCGGGTATAAAAAGAAGATAATAAGAGGCACATTGATATACATCAGAGCGAGGAGGAGGCGAGAAGAAAAACATACCATGAAGAGTTTGATCCTGGCTCAGGATGAACGCTAGCGGCAGGCCTAATACATGCAAGCCGAGGGCTGTCTGTGTAGCAATACACAGATGACCGGCGGACGGGTGCGTAACGCGTACGCAACCTACCCTATACAGGAGGATAGCTCCCGGAAACGGGAATTAATACTCCATAGTAATTAAGCGAGGCATCTTGCTTAGTTTAAGGTCGCGAGACGGTATAGGATGGGCGTGCGTCCGATTAGCTAGTTGGTGAGGTAACGGCTCACCAAGGCGATGATCGGTAGGGGTTCTGAGAGGAAGATCCCCCACACGGGCACTGAGACACGGGCCCGACTCCTACGGGAGGCAGCAGTAAGGAATATTGGACAATGGGTGGAAGCCTGATCCAGCCATGCCGCGTGGAGGAAGAAGGTCCTATGGATTGTAAACTCCTTTTGCAGGGGGGAAATAAGTCTGACTTGTCGGACGATGATAGTACTCTGCGAATAAGCATCGGCTAACTTCGTGCCAGCAGCCGCGGTAAGACGAAGGATGCGAGCGTTATCCGGATTCACTGGGTTTAAAGGGTGCGTAGGCGGCTTACCAAGTTTCAGGTTAAA
>JABRVT010000069.1:0-2603 GCA_040048245.1 Candidatus Brocadia sp. | reverse complement strand
CAACTTACTACAAATCAATGCTTTGCGACTTATTTTATACTTGACTTGCTCCCTTGCTCCCGCTATTAATTGCACTTGTGAACTTTTCTGCCAACCAATAACAGGAGCAAAGGATTTGAGTATTTTTGGCGCAAACATCCCTCTGTTAAATACGTTTCTGAAAAATTTCGCCTCTTGCTTTAGCAAAAAACAGATGGCCATGTTTACCCTTGTCATCTATGCCTTGTTCAAAGACTACAAAAGAAACTCCCTGGATGCAATGGCAAAAGCCACTCATACCGATTATCAGAAATTTCAATACTTCTTCTCAGATTCAAAATGGGATATCCAGGCAATCAAACGCGCAAGACTGGAAATCATTCAAAAACAAAGAACCACTGCTCCCACCAAAGACGGACTTCTCGCCATCGATGACACAGGCTGCCCTAAACCCTTTGCAAAGTAATGGTATTTAGTTTTAAGGGTTTCATTGACGGCTAATTCTACCATTAATCAGCTTGCAACCTAATGATCATGGTAATAATTAATGCCGGTCAATCTCAATAAAACAAAAAGGCAACTCGCACGAGTTGCCTTTTTGTTTATTACTTTTCAAAGTTTGCCAAATAATTACACCTGGCTCACTCTTTTAGTGCTTGTGATGACACTCGCACTTGCAATCTTTACCCTCTTTTGCGGTGTGTCCGCATTTGTCACACTTCTTTTCCTCTGCCATGGCAGATCCGACAAATGCCGTATTTACAACACCAACACCCACCATCAATGCACCCACTACAAGCAAACTATAACCAAACTTCTTCAACATTTCCTTCTCCTCCTCGTATCAGGAAACTTAAGCCCAGCCGCCAGGAACGCTCCCGACAAGGCCAGCCTTTCTAAATAATAATATTATACATAAGCAGCGCGATTTCAACTGAATTATGGTGTTTCAATGAAAATTGTGTATGTTTTTGCATACACTTCCTGGTGTCTTGAAAATAATGAAATTCGATGAAAACTCATACATCCGAGGCTTGACAGGATAATGGGCAGAAAAATTTTATAATATTTTCGCTGAATAGTTACTTTTATCAAAAGGTAACAGTTCGCCACCTATGGGGAAACTGTTACGTCAAAAAATATATTTGTGAAAATAGATGCCACCAAATGGGCTAAATATTGCCCACATTTAGGCACTACTATAAGTCCCTTTTTTAAAAAGATTTACTACAATTTTTTTCATCCCAATAAACCACCCGGACTTATATCAGTCAAATTTAAAATATCCCCTGTTCTGGGAAAATATAACTGACTTTTCATAAATTTTTCATAAGTCATGTTTTAATAAGCCTTTATAAATAAAATAATTTTTTAGAAATAGCCTGGCACTTCCATTGCTAAAATAACATCACAGATGTTAATAGCGACCATTGCTGCAAATGAAAAGAAAAGTGGAATTTTGAATGAAAGGAGGTGGTTGTGGAGGAATTGCATAGAGGAGTGAGTAACAGAAGGAGGGTTAACCATGATGTGTTTTACTATTCTTGTCGGTCTTATTGTGGGATTTGCAATTTTTTACGTAGTGAAGGAGGTTTAACATGTTTGCGAAAACGTTAAAATTAGGTCTCGTCACAGCCCTTGGCATAGCGGGGGTGATGACGACTGGGGAGTTGATGGCGGGTACGCCGCAGGTGGTGGCAACGATCCAGACGGGGCCGGAGTGGGAGCCTCTTCCAAGGGGTGAGCCATTAACGGTGCCTGAGGTGCATTATCGGGTAAAACACTCGCCGTTCAAGAGTGAGCTGGTGAGGTACGGGCAGTTCATATTCAACGATGCATCATGGGGATTGCAGGGGGAGTATGCATGCGCCAGCTGCCATTACGAGAGGGGACAGACGACCGGGTTAATTTGGGACCTTGGAGATGAGGGATGGGGAAGCTGGAAGAACGTGAAGTATATTCGTGGCGGGAGGTATCTGCCGCCGTTCAGGCATGAGGGATTTACGGGGCATCCCGATGAGATTGTAGGTGCGACGAGTTCGCTGGACAGGGTGTGTGGAAGGGACCCTGGGTTTGTGTTCAGGAGTGAGAACTTTTCGCCGGAGAGGCTGGAGGCGTTGATATGTTACATCAGGGCATTGGAGTTTACGGGGAGTCCGTTCAGGAATCCTGATGGTACGCTGACAGAGGCGCAGAAGAGGGGCGAGAAGATATTTAACGACCCGAAGGTAGGGTGTGCGGAGTGTCATCCTGGCGATGCGATGGACCCGAAGGCCTTGTTTAGCGATGCGCAGACGCATGATGTGGGTACGGGGCGTGTAGGGGTGAAGGGTTTCAGGTCGACCCCTGGCAAGGTATTCAACCAGAAGGCGCTGGAGGCTGGGGTGGACCCGTATGGCGAGGAGCATGATGTGCCGATCATTGGGTTAGACCTGGTGAAGGAATTTGATACGCCGACCCTGAGAGACATCTATGCATCTGGGACGTATTTCCATGACGGCGGGGCAATGACGCTGATGGATACGATCAACAACACGGTAAATGATAAAGACATGCATGGAAGGACATCGCATCTGAGCGAGCAGGAGTTGCAGGACCTGGTTGAATTCCTGAAGGCGTTGTAA
>JABRVT010000068.1:0-1065 GCA_040048245.1 Candidatus Brocadia sp. | reverse complement strand
CAACAAAGAAACTGAAGAGGAAGTGAATTATTGGAAATTTACTAGATAAAACATTCGTTTTTATTCACATCTCTCCAAAATAAAAAAAATTTGAAAGGGTTGGCAAAAGTTGCCTGAAAACAGGCAACTTTTGCAAAAAACAAACAAACCAACCCATGGTAAAAATAACGCTTTTAAGTCAAATCATCAGTTTACTTCCAAGAGAAAATTTCATAAAACTTGTCAGGAAGTATAATTCAAACAAATACGTCAAAGGAGTTGATAGTTGGACACATCTTGTCAGTATGCTGTTTTGTCATCTGGCCAAGGCTGGATCGGTTAGGGATATAAGTAATGGACTTAGAAGTATCACAGGGAATATCAGTCATTTAGGAATGAAAAGGGTCCCTTCAAAGTCATCATTATCGTATATAAATCAACACAGGGATTGGAAGTTATTCAGAGATTACTATTTTCAATTGTTAGATCATTTTCAAAATTTTCATACTTTTAAACGAGAGAAATTATTAAGGCTTCGAAAAAAGATATTCATCATTGATGCTTCCTTAATACCTCTTTGCTTAAGTATCTTTGATTGGGCAAGATACCGGAGAAGAAAGGGAGCGATAAAACTTCACCTTGTTTTAGATTACGATGGATGTTTGCCTGTTTTTGCTGATCTGACAAATGGAAAAGTTCATGAGCTTAATGTTGCCAGAGAGGTTGATTTTCCCAAGGGAAGCATAGTGGTATTTGACAGAGGTTTTTTTGATTACGAATGGATGAATAAATTGGACAGCAAATCAATTTTCTTTGTAACCAGAGTTAAAAAAAATATGGATTACTGGTATCTTGAAAGCAGAGAAATCCCCGAAGATGACAAGAATTGCATTAAAGAAGATGCTCTTATTGAACTTTCTGGCTATAAATCCTCTCAACAATACCCTGGTAAATTGAGGATAGTCACCTTTTTGGATGAAAAAGAAAATAAAGAATTAAGCTTTTTAACCAACAACTTATATTGGACAGCAAAAACAGTTGCTCAAATTTATAAAGAGAGATGGAGTATTGAGGTTTTCTTTAAGC
>JABRVT010000067.1:0-3474 GCA_040048245.1 Candidatus Brocadia sp. | reverse complement strand
GGGCATTTGTGAGGGATATTACTGAAAGGAAAAAGATGGAGGAGCAGGTACGGCGGTCAGAAAAATTGGCTTCTATGGGTGAACTTGCCGCTGCGATTGCACATGAGATCAGAAATCCCCTGGGGGCGATATGTAACTCTGTGGGAATTCTGGATGCCCATCTGAAATTGACAGGTCAGGATAAGGATTTATTGGAGATGATTGTAGGACAATCCGAAAGATTGGATAGGATTATCAGTGATTTCTTAACCTTTGCTCATCCGCGTGAACCTTCCTTTTCCCTGCAGGATATTCGGGAAGTAATTAAAAATACCATTTTCCTGCTGGAGCAGGATAGTCGGTTTACGGATCAGATTGAGATAAAAGAGATTTATGAGAGTATATTGCCGAAGGTGTACATTGATACGGATTTAATCCACCAGGTATTGTGGAACTTGTTTGTAAATTCCCTGGAGGCTATGCCAAATGGAGGACACATCAAGATAATGGTGAGGAAAACCAATCTCTTTTTAAGAGACGCTGTGGAGATTGTGATATCAGATACCGGGATTGGTATACCTGCCCATGAGTTGGACAAAATATTTGAGCCTTTTTATACGACGAAATCGGAAGGTACAGGTTTGGGTCTTTCGGTGGTCCAGCGTATTATTGATGACCATGGAGGAACTATTGATGCGAAGAGTAAAAAGGACAAGGGGACAACCTTTTATATTAAGTTGCCTGTCGGAAACGAAAAATTGGCAACCCAGAGTAACTTTTTAATGGGATGATGTAAGAGTTATGGAAAACGGTAAAATCCTTGTTGTGGAAGATCAAGATGCCATGAGAGAATCCCTTGTGATTGCTTTTAGAGATGAGGGATATCAGGTTGAGGGTGCTGCGAGCGGGGAAGAGGCAATTCAGAAATTGGATAGTCAGAATGTATACGACCTGGTAGTCACCGACTTAAAGATGAAAAAAGTTGACGGTTTGGAAGTGCTCAGGGCGGTGAAGGCAGCAAATCCGTCCACGGAAGTGGTGCTGATTACTGCTTATGGTACCATTAGCACAGCGGTTCAGGCGATCCGGGATGGGGCCTACGATTATGTGACGAAACCTTTTCGTCACCAGGAAATTTTGAAAGTGGCAAAAAAGGCGCTCGAAAAGAAGAGCTTGAAGGACAGGGTCAGGTATCTCGAAGGAGAAATTCGGGATAAATATAAATTTGAGGGCATTGTGGGTAATTCCAATGCCATGCTTGAGGTGCTAAAAATAACTTCGCACGTGTGTCGTACTGAAAGTACAGTCCTGATAACGGGGGAGAGTGGGACAGGAAAGGAGTTAATTGCGCGGGCTATTCATTACAACAGCCTTCGAAAAGATGGTCCGTTTGTCGTTATTAATTGTGGTGCATTGCCTGAAAATTTGCAGGAAAGCGAACTGTTCGGACACATGAGGGGAGCTTTTACGGGGGCTATTAAGGACAAGGTAGGGTTATTTCTGCAGGCCCAAAAGGGAACAATTTTATTAGACGAGATTGGCGAGACTTCACCTTCTACCCAGGTAAAACTCTTGCGGTTTTTACAAGATGGCGAGATCCGTCCGGTCGGTGGAAACAAAGCCATATACGTAGACGCAAGAATCATTGCGGCTACCAATGAAAATTTAGAAAAAGCCGTTGAGTCGGGGAAATTCAGAAAAGACCTTTTTTATCGGATTAATGTGATACGTATCCATCTTCCTCCCTTGAGAGAACGGAGGGAAGATATTCCGCTTTTGGTGGAATATTTTTTAGAAAAAATTTTAGAAAAACTGAAAAAGGGGAAAAGGGTATTTTCTAAAGAATCGATGAGGGCATTGATGAATTACAATTGGCCTGGCAATATTAGAGAGCTTCAGAATATAGTAGAGAGGACAGTTACATTGTCTAAGAACGAGACTATTTCTGTGGAAGAGCTTCCGCTTCCTGTGGAGGAATATTCCGTGCTTACCGAAGATTTGGTTGAAGATCGGAAAAGGAAGTCGTTTATTGTAACGTCTCTCGCAGAGCAGGAAAAGAATGCAATTGTTGAGGCTTTAAATAAATATGGCGGCAATCAAACAAAGGTTGCTCAGGTGCTCGGTATATCCACAACAACCCTTTGGAGGAAGATAAAGAAATACGGGATTAGACCACAACACGAAATTTCAGATAAGGGTGAGAAATAATTTCATACTGAAACTACTGTTGCATAATGGAATGTATTCGTGAATGAATAAGCCCCGGTGTGTAATGATATAAAAATACGTTGGTTTTTAATAAGATGTTGATTCAGTGCCACTTATGTGAAACATATGTGGCATTTTGTTTTTTGGCTGTGGTTGGTATATCTTTCGTTAAGCTGATATGAGTAATTGGAAAGAGTTTATTCTGTGCGGTTGCGGAGAGAAAACGGATGCCTGTCGATGTTTAAAAGGAGAAAAGTCGCTGAGGTTAAAAAAGTTATCGATGTTAAGTTTGAGGTAAAAGAAGATTTTGAGACAGATAAAGAGAGTTTTTCTGCTCGTTTAATAGGAGGTTTTAAAAGGGCTTCTACAGGGGGGAATAGAAAAATGCCGGTATTGGAAGGGATAAATAAGATTAGTGCGTATGTTAAAAAGTTGCCCAGAGCGCCACAACCCGTACTTACTACAAGGGAGACGTGGCTTTCTCTCTGGGGAACGCTTCTTGGGATAGGGGTAACGGCGTTGCTGGCCTTTACATGGAAGTGCCCGATGTTATTAGGATCTTTAGGATCTACCGCACCATTGCTTTATTGTGCGTATAAGGCGCCCCTGGCACAGCCAAGGAATGTCATGCTGGGGCATTTTCTTGGCGCAAGTATCGGGGTGGTTGTCCATGATTTCTTTGGCGTGACGTGGTGGTCGCTTGCGCTTGGCGTTTCCCTTGCTGTTGTTCTTATGTTTGTGACGTACTCGATCCATCCCCCTGCGGGCGCTACGGCATATGTAGCTATTCAAACGGGAGGGTTGGGTGTCGGGTATCTTTTTATCCTGAATCCCACCGTTCTGGGAGTGTTTATCATGCTAGTGATAGCGGTTATCTTTAATAAGGCTACGAAAAGGGATTATCCAACGCACTGGTGGTAAACGAGTATCGCAATCGTAAAAGAGTTCCTTGTTCTTGGATTTGGTTGAGCATTTGTTAAATTACGGAGAAAATTATGTATATCTCGATTAAAAATCGAATTGTTTTTTTGCTGATAGTGTTTACGTTACTGCCATTTGTCTTGTTACGAATTGTTGCTTATCCGAGGATACAGGCCGACCTTCAGGAAGTTCTCATACGAAATCTTGATGGTATCGGGCATAAGCAGGTAGAACTAGTCACTACCTGGATGCATGAGAGGATGAAAAATGCTCGTGTAATTGCAAACAATCCGCTGATGGTGAAATGCGCAAAGATCACAAAGGAGGATAAGGATTACGCCGATATCGTCCAGTACCTGGAGGTAG
>JABRVT010000066.1:0-16402 GCA_040048245.1 Candidatus Brocadia sp. | reverse complement strand
CGCCGTAGGCAGGGTTATCGCACGCCCTTTTATTGTAAAAAACGGTCAATTCATCAGAACGGAACGGCGTAAGGATTTTTCTCTGGCGCCACCGTCAACTACAGTTCTGGATCATGCGCTTAAGAATGGATTTGAGGTAATTGGAGTTGGCAAGATCGGAGATATCTTTGCGCACAGGGGATTGTCAGAAGAGATCTATACTAAGGATAACCAGAATGGCATTCAGCAAACGATAAAATGTATAAAAAGGAATTTTAAAGGAATACTCTTTACCAACCTCGTTGATTTTGACATGAAATATGGCCACAGAAACGATGTAAAAGGATATGCGGATGCACTAAAAACCTTTGATATGAGTATTCCTGAAATCATGGAAGCACTTGCCAAAAGTGATATTTTATTTATCACGGCAGATCATGGCTGTGATCCCACCACTCCCAGTACTGACCACTCCAGGGAATATGTACCTTTGATGGTTTACGGGAAGGGGTTGAACCATCCCAAATCATTGGGTATTCGCAAATCCTTTGCAGACCTTGGAGCCACTATCACAGAAATATTCGGTCTTAGAAACATCAGGTGTGGTCTGAGTTTCTATAAAGACCTGACTTAAAATGTCTCCCGTGGACCAAGACTCAGGAAAGATTAAATAATTGAAATACATTGATTTTTATTAAGCATAAATTAGAATATACAAAAATATTGTATATTATCTGGAGAAAATGACTATTAGGCTGCTGTTATGCTGATTTACGCAATACGATAACTGTGGTTAAGTTTGTCATACCCTGATGAAAAAGGAATTATGTGGGGAAAGGGGGGAGTGTGAAACTCTCGGATGTTCTGACCAGGGAACGCATAATTATCGGCTTAAACGGAAGGGATAAATACGATGTGCTGGAAAAGATGGTGCACGTAACCAGGACATCGGAAAAGGTGACAAGCGAAACAGACCTCCTGAAAAAGGTAATTGAACGGGAAAAGATTAAAAGCACAGGAATTGGCGGAGGAATCGGGATTCCCCATGCCCAGACCTCTGGTGTGACTGATATTGTTGCATGCCTTGGGGTTTCGGAACAGGGGATTGATTTCGATGCAATAGACGGAAAACCTGTTCATCTGGTTTTTTTGATTGCTACCAAAGAACGAACAGACAGCAGATATCTCGGCCTTTTGAGCCGGATAGCCCGTTTATTCATTGACGAGTCCTTCAAGCAAAGAATTATTAAATCTCATTCCCCGGAAGAGATCATGCATCTTATCATTGAAAAAGAAAAGGAATAATATTAATTATGCAGAAAGAAGTAAGAAGGAGTTGCCTTTATGGACCACATGCATTTCTCCACCACAACAATTATTTTTATGTTGATACTCTTTCTTACCCTCCTGATTGTCTCAGCCTTTTTTTCATTAACCGAAACGTCTCTTTTTTCCATTAATAAGGTACGACTGGATTATCTGATCAAGCAGCGGAACAAAAGGGCTGTCTCTATTTATAACAGCATCAATGAGCCGGACAAGCTCCTCAGCACCATCCTCACAGGAAATAATATTGTCAATACCCTGGTATCAACGATAGGAACGACGATAGCAATATATTATTTACATGAGTGGGGCGTAATCCTGGCGCCTATAATCGTTGCCTTTATTTTGCTTTTGTTTGCAGAAACGTTCCCGAAAGTGCTGGCTACCCAGTATCCTGAACAACTCTCCCTGTTGATCATCAGACCATATGAGTGGATACGATGGGTATTATCACCCAGCGTTTCATTAATTACCTATATAACATACCTGTTTTTTAAACTATTTGGAGTGAAAATTGAGTATAAAAAAACCATTTTTAGCCGTGAAGAGGTAAAGCATATTATTAAGGAAAGCGGAGAAACAGGCGCGCTGGCTGATGGCGAACACAAATTGCTGCACAGAATATTTGAATTCAGCGATAAACTTGCCAAAGAGGTTATGGTGCCCAGACAACGGATTGTCGCTATAAACGCAGACATGGGACGAGAGGACATAGTAAGAATCGTTACTGAAGAAGGCTATACCCGCTATCCGGTATACAGGCATTCCATTGATAATATAATCGGAATCGTCCATGCAAAAGGAATTATTAATATGGTAACCAATAATTTACTTTTCGTCCTTGAAGATCTTATAATGGAACCCTATTTCGTCTCGGAGAATAACAAGATTAGTAAGATATTTACAGAATTTCAGCAAAAAGGATTACACCTTGCCATTGTCAGAGATAACAGAGGCATTGTATCAGGTTTAATTGAGATAAAAGATATCTTAAAGGTCATTTTCGGGGAATTGAGGGAAAAGACCGTTCCGGAAGACTAAACATTTGGCAACCATGAGACGGCATTTACAGATAGCCAGTAATCAGAATCGATTTAAACAGCCTGATAGGTCCAAACTGTCAATTATAAACAATGTCATAAATGCGACAAGGGGGCGGTAAAGAATCCGTTATGCCGGCCGTTGTTGCAGCTTTAATTGGTGCTTAGCGAACGTGCCGCAATCAATCTTCAGTCAATAGTCACTGTAACGCCTGCGTCGGTTGTTGTCACAACGGGTGAAAGTATTTTAGGTGCAAGTATGGAGCGAAGAAAATGGATAAGCAACGAAGCCGTCAATTCCATTAATGTTTCTACCGGCGCCGGGATGTTTCTATTCCTTACAAAGGCATGTTGTAATTTTGTTTATGCGGTTTGTAGAGCGAAGAGACTCTTCGCTCTGCAGTGAAAAGTTGCCAGAGGCCCGATTAAAGACCCGTAACTTACGAGCGAAACTATCTAACATTACATTATGGAACTACCGGTAATCTCATTAAAGGCTAAGAGGAACTCACTCCATCCATGGATCTTCAACAGGATGATCCGGCATCCCCGGAAACGCTTACCGCCTGGCACTCTTGTTGAAGTCATTTCCAGAGAAGGGACCTTTATTGGCAGGGGCATCTACAATTACAAAAGTAACATTGGTATCCGTCTGCTTACAGAGAATATATCGGAACAATTAGACCGCGAGTTTTTTTTCAAAAAACTGGAACAAGCCAGGATACTGCGGGAGGAAATTCTAGGAATTCAGAAGACTTCCAACAGTTACCGGTTGGTCCATGGCGAAGCCGATGGCCTATCGGGACTGATTATTGACAAATTTGCCGACGTCTTTGTCGTGGAACCATATTCTGCCGGATACCTTGGAACTATGGAATGGATTGTATCGTCTCTGCAATCCCTCTACCCCGGCAGCCGTATCGTTGTGCGCACGGATGAACGAATTGCCGCAAAGGAAGGGGCGGATTTTTCAAGGGTAGCCAGGGTTTATTCAGGTACCGATTATGTCGAAATCAAAGAAAATTTTTTGGCGATGAAGGTGAATCTCAAAACAGGCCACAAAACCGGTTTTTTCCTTGATCAGCGTGAGAACCGACTGACACTATCGCAGTATTGCTGGGATAAAGAAGTCCTTGATTGCTTTTGTTATACCGGTGGATTCGCCATTTCTGCAATGCTGGCAGGAGCAAAGTCGGCTATCGGAATAGACCTGGATGAAAAAGCGTTGGAAACGGCGCAAGAAAATGCGCGTCTGAACTCTGTAAAAGTGACGTTTCAGCACGCCAATGTATTTGACCACCTGCGTATGATGATCAGCAAGGGTATTCATGCTGATGTTGTGGTCCTTGATCCAGCCAAACTCGCCGGCTGTACCGAAGAGATCAGGCGTGCACATCGGACATATGGCGACATTAACAGACTTGGTATGCAGGTGATTAGACCTGGCGGCATTTTACTGACCTGTTCCTGTTCGGGTCTTGTGTCGGAAAGAGACTTTCTTTCCATCCTGACTCGTTCTGCAGCGGAAGCCGGAGTTGTGCTGCAGTTCTTCAAGATCGCTGGCGCATCTTCGGATCACCCCTTTTCCAGTATTTTCCCGGAGGGGCGATACCTCAAGGCCGTCTTTGCAAGGGTGTTTCCGTATGCAAAAAGTAACCATTTAACTTTTGAGCGATATCTTTCAACTGCCAGCATCCAAACTCCTTCCCCCTTTTCATAAGAACATGATTTGGGAATGCAATGGACGAGAAACTTAGTTTCTCTGTAATTTATGTTTCCAGATGGATGCTTCAACAAGTTCAACACATGGATCGGGAGCAGGCAAGTTGCGGTTGTATAGCGACGAGCCCCGTCGCTATACATTACATTACATTGAGAAAGTCGGAGAGGGCATAATTTAGCGAAAAAGAGTTTCAAAACAACCATGTAGTGGCATTCATGAATTGCCGCCAGTCACTATTACAGCAGCCGAAGGCCCTCAAGGTGGGTTCAATCGGGGATAATTGAACCCGCGAAGGCTTCAAAGGCAGTACATTGAAAAGTCTCCACTTTAAACACGAAAGGGTATAAATTTATGACCTATTTAGAAGCATTGATTCTTGCTATTGTTGAAGGCATCACTGAGTTTCTGCCGGTTTCGTCTACTGGCCATATGGTAATCGCTTCCACATTTATGGGTATCAGCAACAATACCATGACAAAGAATTTTGAAATCGTCATTCAGCTTGGCGCTATTCTATCGGTAGTGGTTCTTTACTGGCGTAAGTTTTTCACCTCTTATCAGTTTTATTTAAAACTGGCCTTTGCATTTCTGCCGGCTGCAGTTGCTGGTTTCCTCCTGGAGGATTATATCGACGGCTTACTTGCAAACGTATGGGTAGTAATTGCTTCACTCTTTCTCGGCGGAATTGTCCTGATCTTTATAGATCGGTTATTTAAACACGCAGAAGGAACTGAAGAACAGGAAATATCATGGTTCCGGGCTTTTAAAATTGGCTGCTTCCAGTGTATTGCAATGATACCGGGAGTATCCCGGTCAGCAGCTACTATCATAGGGGGGATGGTGACGGGGCTTAATCGAAGAACAGCCGCTGAATTTTCATTTTTTCTTGCTGTTCCAACCATGCTGGGCGCCGGCGCCAAGAAAATGATGAGTTCGTACGGGACGATCCAGAATCATGACGCCTCAATCCTGCTTTTTGGGAGTTTCATGGCATTTATTGTGTCTATGTTCGCTATCAAGGCCTTTATTGGCTTCCTGAAACAGCACGGTTTTAAATGGTTCGGATATTATCGTATAGTTATTGGAGTGGCATTGGCTATTATTGCATTTATCATGAAGATAAACATGTAGCTTCGTTTTTTGGAAATGAATATTTGACTCATGGCCTGAAACATAGTATGTTAGTTTCCAATAAAATTGTTTATTCTGATGACAGACTATGGGTTGTCGTACCGGTGAGGTTATGAAGAAACTCAGACATTTTTGGTTAAAATTTTTTGGTTTGCTTACCGTCTTTCTCCCTGCATTTCATTTTATACTGCCGATGTGCGTCTTTCCTGATGCAGACAGAACGAAAAATTTCCCTGCACAGGTTGATATTGACGATATCATCCATGTCCCGACAGGTCAAAAGATACCGGTCTCTGCACTTTCCCTTTTCTTTGATTGCGCCAGCATCCTCTACGTGGGAGAAATTCATGCCAGCAGGTCATCCCACGATGTGCAGTTGAAAATTTTAAAGGCGCATTATGAAAGATTCGGGAGTAATTTAGCCATCGGCATGGAGATGTTTACCAGACCATATCAACCTTTCTTAGACCAGTGGATTGCGGGCGAAATCGACGAAAAACAGTTTTTGGAAGCCACCAGATGGTATAAGGAATGGGGGTACGATTACGCCCTGTATAAAGACATCCTGGACTTTGCCAGGGAAAAAAAGATCCCTGTGATTGCCCTTAATGCGCCACGGGATATTGTGGCCATGGTAAGGACAAAGGGTTTAAAAGATTTAAGCGAAGACGAAAAAAAGCTCTTGCCCGAAATTGATACCACTGATTTTTTTCACAGGGTCTACATGGAAAAAGTTTTACCCTCACATACAAAAGGTATGGAAGACATTGAGAGATTTAATACGATACAATGCTTATGGGAAGAATACATGGCGCACACCATAACGGACTATTTGTCTTCATGGGAGGGAAAAGGCAGAAAGTTTCTCGCCTTTGTTGGAAACGGCCATATCATTTATGATTTTGGCGTTCCCAAAAGGGCATTCCGTCGTACCTTCCTGCCATACTATACTATATACACATCCGAATTTAAAGATGGCAAACCGTCAGCCCAGCACCTGTTCATACCAGAGATACCGTTAGAACCTGCAGATTTCATCTGGGTTCTTGCTTCCCCGGAACCCGGGAAAAAGAGGATTTACATGGGAGTCCTGTTTCAAAAAAGAGACGACAACAAGCTGGTCATAGAAAAAATAACACCAAAAAGTCCGGCTGAAAAGACAGGCCTTATGGAAGGAGACATTATCCTGTCAATTGACAACAAGGTATTAAAGAATATTATGGAACTGGTTCATTACCTCCAGACAAAACAATTCGAGGATAGCTGCATTGTAGAAATTGAGCGCGAAGGAACAAAGATTACCTATACAGTTACCCTTTTTGACTTTGAAAGGGAATGATAGAAGTAACATTTAAAAACAAAGAACACTTTGTAGTTTTGTTCCTTACAGTGATGACCTTTCTTTGACGTTAACTATAGTAGTTATTGCGGAGATACCAGGCCCAGTGATTTAATGTACCCCAATTGCCAACATATCGCACGCCTGGTCACTCATCCATCGTAAACGGATCATCGATTATCGTGCCGTGAAACTTTTCTGCATGGGCGAGGGCATCCTGCCGCTGCTGAAAGACATGGATGCGGTTATCGTTTGTCTCGTTAGTAATGAGCTCGCTTTCCACAAAATAGGCCATGTATGAGTCGATCTTGCTACCGCGGATTTCGTCAGTCACTACAATGTGGTCAACCAGCGTAATATTATTTTTGAACCACTGCACTGCACAGTAGATAGAGCAAAATTTTCTCGCTGAATGGTCTTTCAGGATAATATCCACTTCGTAGATTGGTGGGACTGCCGATCCATCATAGGCACAACGCGGGCTTTTCAAGAATTTTTGATATGATACCCCTGCAAGTGCAACGATCAAAATAATGATGAGTCCTATCCAGAATTTTTTTGTCATACTTTCTAAATCAAAATTAAATGTATCGTTACCATGATAATAGAACCTAACAGGCAAAAGACAGATAAGCTATTTACCTTCACCAAAAGCCTCTCTGTTACATTTTGCGTTTCTGTAACCGTGCAAAAAAGACGCAGGATACCCATCCAGCCAATTGCAAAGGTACCAATAACAAATAATCCGAGCATAACAGGTGCATCAGGCACCATACCATTCCCCATAAAACAGTAAATGCAATGATGATAGGGAAGCCGCATAAGCCTGGGGACAATGTTTTCAATAAACGTATAGATCACAACTGGAATGTTGATAGTCCCAATCGCAGCCTGACAGTAAAGAATAATTTTCCTGTATAATGGCGCCCATGAAGGCCATTTTTTTGAAAGAGGTATCCATAGTAAAGCAATAAGGATTATATTTGTCAGATAATATATGA
This sequence comes from Candidatus Brocadia sp., assembly GCA_040048245.1. Taxonomy (GTDB): domain Bacteria; phylum Planctomycetota; class Brocadiia; order Brocadiales; family Brocadiaceae; genus Brocadia. The sequence continues at coordinate 8,863 of JABRVT010000066.1, read as the reverse complement.
TAAATAAAATCTTCTGAAAGTGCCTTCCAAAGATGGCCTGGGGGATCATGGCTGAAGGTCTCAGAGGCGCATCAAAAAATGTGGCGCAGCAGGAGACGGACATCAATGGCTTCATACGGAGCACATAAGAGATGTCCGTAATGCTATCGGTGAGAAGGATACCACAGACGATGAGGAGAAAGAGGAGATTCCTCCTTGCAAGAGGTGTTGTGGGTATCGATTTATCTACGTAATAACACAGCAGCCAGCCGCCCATGATAAAGAAGGAGATGGGTTTGATAATTTGTAAAAAAGTGACCGTGGACGGTAAAATCTGTGTAACACCGAACATGCACATCGCCCCGGGCACCTCAGACACAAAGCTCTGAAGCATAAAGTAGAACCACGGCCAGGCAAGCATCCTTATAGATAGGACGACACACGCCAGGAGAAATACCAGATAGCCCCTCTGTTCAAATTTATTTTTTGCCCCTAATGGTATCGCAGGTTCAGAACTAAGAAACATCTTTAAGGCTGCGTAAAACAAAAATCCGCTTACGAAGAGAGACAAAAAGGCAACAAACAACATGATAAGGGTGTAGATATTTATAATCATAAAATCGATTTTTTAAGTCACAAATAACACCGGCATTTTAGCATACCTGGCAACGTTATTGGCAACGCTTCCAATAAATATTTCTTTAAATAAAGATACGCCTCTTGCCCCAAGCGCTATGAGGCAAACATTTTCTAACTCGAATACCTTTAAGATCGTAGGAATGGTTTTGCCCGATTCAATAATTGTCTTAACATCCTTCGCTCCAAGCATCCAGAAGTTCTTTCTTTATCCTATCAAGCCTCTCTTGATCAATCTTATTACACTCATCCAGTCCTTTCTCAAGATAATGTTCAATTTTATGCCCTTCCTGCACGTGGAGCAACACTATTTTCTCACATCCTGCATCAAGCGCCTTTTTAACATACGGCAACACCTTCCCTGCTTCAGGAGAAAAATCTGTTGGATAGAGAATCGCCCTGAAGATATTCTCGCAAAATATGCCGCATCCCCCCTTCTTTTACATGAAACTTTACAGGTTAAAGATCAATGGCTAATAAGACTTTTGAATACATGATTTTCCGTCCTCTTATCTGATCCAAACCAATTTTGTGTTCTGAGACATATCTTAACCAACATGAGCATCACAGGCACTTCAATTAATACCCCCACAACAGTGGCCAGAGACGCCCCTGATGACAGGCCAAAAAGCATCGTTGAGGTGGCAATGGCCACTTCAAAATGATTGCTTGCACCGATCATTGCCGCGGGCGCCGCATCCCGGTAACCTAACCTGAGAAATTTCGCCAGCGCATACCCTGCTGCAAAGATCAGACAGGTTTGAATAAAAAGGGGGATTGCTATACACAAAATCGCTTGTTTTTGGGTAATAATCACATCGCCCTTGAATGAAAATAAAAGAACCAGCGTGGCCAGAAGCGCTGTTATGGATACCGGCGTTAAGAAGTGCAGGAATTTTTTCTGGAACCAGACCAACCCCTTCTTTTTAATAATCCATCTCCGGGAAAAATACCCCGCTACCAGAGGAAGTGCAACGTAAATTAAAACAGAGAGCGCTATTGTTTCCCAGGGAATAGGCATCCTGTTTACTTTTAATAAGAAACCGCCCAGCGGGGCATACAAAACAAGCATGGTCAAAGAGTTTATGGCCACCATCACCAGGGTTAGCCCGTCGTTGCCCCTCGCTAAATATCCCCACATTAAAACCATTGCTGTGCAGGGCGCGATTCCTAAGAGTATAGTGCCTGATATATACGAGCGGTAAAACTCTACAGTGCTTCCGTCTTTAATAACTTCTGTGCCGGGTAAAAAATCTTTAAACATATACCCTAAAAAAAATGTCGCTATCGCATACATCGTAAACGGTTTAATGCACCAATTGATAAATAACGTCAGAATAACAGGCTTGGGAGTCTTCCCTGCTTTGATAACCTCCGCAAAGTCTATCTTCACCATGATAGGGTACATCATAAAAAAAAGACAGACCGCAATGGGAATAGAAACTTCATACACTGCAAGGGAATCAAGCTTGACTGCAACCTCTGAGGCCGCCTTTCCCAGAACAATGCCTGCCCCGATACAGAGCAAAACCCAGAACGTTAAGTATTTCTCAAAAAAAGCTAATTTTTTCTCCGGGAACTCTTTCGCTTCTCTTTCGTATTCCGGTTTTCCTGCTTCAATTCTTTTTCTGGCTTTTCGAACGGCCCAATCCGGAAGCAAAGGACTATTTATATCAAGCCTTTTCTTTTTGGAAATGAGAGCGTCGAGAAGCGCCTTTAACTCATTGTCCGTCTTTTCCGTGTAAAGCTCAATCTCAAAAAAACGCCGGATATCATCCCCTAAAGACCGATATTTATTGCCGTATTTAATGTATCGCACGCGTCTGTCGGTTGGCCTTAAAAATACGAGAAGAGCCGTAAGGGTTGCGGCTGCAAATCCTGACAAACCAGCAAATACCTCAAAATGAGGTACTAATTTGCTTAATGCAAGACACCCCGCTACTAGCGATAGGATAATAGAAGGAATGCCTAACCAGAGATTTAAATTACCCAGCCTTTTCGCCACAATAAAATGGGCGATAAAGGCATATTCTAAATCTTCATATAATCGTAAAGATTCGTTTCTGAGTCGCTCCTTTAGATTACCCATGTTTCGTATACATCCAATGTTTTCTCTGTGAACTTCATTAACACTTAAGCTATCAACTTTTTTATCGCTTCCGGTGAAGGGATATTGCCAGCTACTTTAACTTTGCCATCAACTGCTAAAGCAGGTGTTACCATTACACCAAACTTCAGTATCTCGTTAATATCCGTTATCTTTTCAATTTCGTATTCGATTCCTAATTCTTTTGCTGCTTTTTCCGAGTTTTCGGTAAGCTTCTTACACTTTTCGCATCCGGTGCCGAGTATTTGCAATTTCATTCATAATGAATCCTCCTGCTCATTAATTGTGTTCGTTTGAGATACTGAACCCAACAAATTAAAGGCTGATGTGTTGAGCTTCGCCCAACAGGCAATTACTTATCATTTATTTGTGCTATAGAAAGAAACTCTGGCATGCCATAACGGGACAACAAACCTGTGTGAATAGCCTAAAGGTTTATTGTTTGTCTCCAGTCGTGTGTTACGGTCTGGTGCGCAGAGACAAAGGCGTTTCTTTTTTCTGGTTTTGAGGTACTTGCGGTATCACTTTTTCCTTGGAATAGTGTTCTTCCCCCCCAAAAACGTGCCAAATAACATCCCCGCAAATGTGGACATTACGACCACCAATACTATAAAAACAAGCGTTTTCAGGTTTCCCATTACTTTTCTGATGACTAAAATGCTGGGCAATGACAGCGCTGGTCCCGCCAGCAGCAGCGCCAACACTGGCCCCTTGTGCATGCCCAAGTTCATCAGTGCATTTGTTATAGGAATCTCGGTCAATGTTGCAAAATACCAGAATGCCCCGATAATACTGGCTATGAAGTTAGCTTTGATACTGTTGTCGCCTACCCATAGCGCCACCTGTTTTTCCGGCAGTAAGACGCTTACAAAACCAACAATAAATACTCCTCCATACAGCAGTGGTATCAGCATTTTTGCGAAGTCCCACGTGTTGTGCATCCACTGGCGAATTTCGTCACATTCTGACCACCGCCACGTCATCAAAAGAACAATCAATCCCATAAAACCAGCCAAATACCAACGAATGTGATAAAGGGCAATCACCCATGTTTGCTGTTCTTTCATGTCGGTTATTTCTGTTTTTGCAAGCATTATCTTGTCGCCTGATTTAGCCGTTCCTACGTCCTGTTCAAGCTGGAAGCGTATCGAATCCACCGTTTCATGAATAATAACGGCATTAAATTCACGATTATCCGTAGTGGTAACAGTAACATTGCCGGGGTTGTACCAATCACTGAATATCAGAAATAAGATCATACACGCAATGTGCAAAGCTGTCTTGAGAACAGATTTTCCGGATTTTTCCGGCTCCGGCATTTGCACTGCAGCAGCAACCTTCGCACGTTCGTCCTTACGAAATATGCATGCCATAATTATACCCATCACAACGGCAAAAATTATAGCGCCCACAGCTCGTCCCAATCCAATGGGGAAGCCCAGCACCCTTGGCGCTCAGGAAGATTGCAAGGATGTTGGTAGCAGGACCCGAATACAAAAAGGCAGTGGCTGGCCCTAAACCAGCGCCAAGCTGATAGATACCCGCAAACATGGGCAATACGCTGCATGAGCAAACGGCTAAAATACCACCGGATACCGATGCCACAGCATAAGCAGGTACCTCTTTCGCTTTCGGGCCCAGATAACGCATCACCGAATTTTGTGAAAGAAAAGTTATAATAGCGCCTGCAATAAATAACGCAGGCACTACACAGGACAGCGTATGGTTGCGCGCATACCACTGTAACAGACGAAACGACTCCTGGATCGCCTCTTGAATCGTTGGGCGTTCCAACGGTAATGTATAAGCAACAACAAAGATGGCAACTAACGCCCCGAATATTTTCCATTCACGACTCATAGCATCTCCTTTTTAAAAATATCTTTTTTCCCATATTCTTTCTTAAAAGTCGTACCTGTTGCAGCCAAATCTCATAAGTCAGCAACTACCTCAAAATTAAGTAAATCAAGTGCTACCTTTCGCCTATTTGCTCTTAATATCACTACTTTCACGATAATGCCTTCCTTTCCCTTCAAGTTCTTGCACCTCCGGTTTCAAAACAAATGGAAAGACCACAAAAAACAGACCAGCAATGACAATAATCACGGCGATGATGCACCTGGCAGCCATGTTCCCTATTAACCTTGGATACAATGACAATATCATCTTCCAGTGGAGTACGATATGAAGCACGGCTAAACCCAAAAAAACAAAGGCAATGATCATATGAATCGTTCCCCATTTGTGACGGTCCATTCCAAACAAGAACAATTCCACTTTTCTTCCGTAAACTGCCCATGTATCCTTGCCGGGCAACAAGACAAACTTCACAAGAAGTCCGATCCCTGTCATTGCCATTATGCAGAAAAACATCAGGGCATCAATTACCAGATTGACCTTTGATTTATCCATAACCATCGAATCCTTATTCCTGAAGTAATTAAAAATAGTTATTGTTGATTGGGTAGATACTCTGTGCAGTGTAAAACAACGAGGCTCTTCGCTCTACAATCACAGCTTTTCAATTCCTTAACACCTTAATTAGCGTCTTCTCCATCCACTCCAAAAAGGAAACCCTTTTTCGTCGCGCAGCTTTAGTGTTTCGTCACCTTTCTTTACTTCGGCGGCAATGATGGTAGGTTTTCCTTCAAAGGTAATTCTTGAACCCGTTACCTCTATATTGTCCTTTAGTTTTCAATCTTGGTGTCCTGGTTTTCAAGATACCATGACGGCCCTAAATGAACGGAAATCTCTTCTTGGTCGATTTTCAACATAAGATGTACACCACTAGACATTCCTTTCAGAGGAGTAATTATATCTACGCTAACTACTTCTCCGCTGACAGTTTCAACAGTTTTCAGGTCGTACATCCGACTATACTGCGACCCCAATCCCCATCCACCACTTCCTGGCCACTTCATCCCCTGTTGTGCATATCCCTCAGGAACTGGAAGAAGACTAAAAATAGAAATCACCATGATTAAAGTGCCTGTTTTCCTCATTTTATACTCCTTTCTTTAAAAATTTAAAGCTTATCTTGTTTGAGCAACTCAACAATGTGTCTTTCAATTAAATCCCGGACTACAACGAAATATTGCTTATTTATCAGTCAGCATATTAAAAATACATTCTGCCATCTGACTGTGGCAGGCATTCTCTATGCATACAAACAAATAAATTGGCCTTGAACCCATAATCAAATACCATTGCAACATTTTAGCCGTTTGAAAAATATTTTTATATAACAACCGCCTGTTAGTCGGCGGCTTTGATTCATACACTGCGTGGGAAATATGACTGAGTGCGCTTGAGTAGTTTAGTGGCTGTTACCATTACTGGCACTTCTATTAATGGCCCAACAACAGTAGCTATGGCCGCGCCAAAACCAAGACCAAATACAACCATTGCTGTACCAATGGCAACTTCAAACTGCGTGCTGGAGCCTATCAAAGCCGCCATTGCTGCATCTTCGTAACGGTAGCGGAATAACCAGGCAAAAAAATGTGTTCCACCCAGCATAAGGACAAAGTGTAACAAAATAGGTATAGCAATCAGCGCAACTGTCAACGGATACTCAAGAATCATCTGGCCTTCCGATGAAAACAAAAGCACCAACATTCCCAGAAGGGCAACAGTTGCTGTTGTATTCATCACGGGCAGGAAGCGGTTGGTAAACCAGTGTTCGCCCTTGCGCGAGGCCAAGAGACGCCTGGAAATCTAGCCAACAATTAAGGGCAATCCGACAAATAAGAACACACTGAGAGCGACCGACGAGAATGGGACAGGCACACCGCCTACACCCAGGTAAAATGAGGCAACTGGAGCGTAGAGCAAGAGGGTTGAGACGGCATTAATGGCCGTGATGACTACGCCCTGTGTAACGTTGCCACGCGCGAAGGCTATCCAGAACAGCACCATTCCCGTACAAGGCGAAATGCCTAACAGGATTGCTCCAGCCCGAAAGTCTTGGTTGCGCAGGAAGAGTGTTGCCAATAATACCATTAACGGTGGCGCAATAATCCAGTTGGCAATCAACGTCATGAGTGTCGGGCCAACATTTCTGACAGCGTATGACAGTTCTTCCAGTTTGACCTTTGCCATCGTGGGATACATCAGAAAGAACATCAGGACAGCGATAGGGACAGACACACTGCCTACGGTAAGGGCATTAAGGTTACCTATAAATTGTGGGAAGAGTTTGCCTAAGAATAACCCTACAACTCCGCACAGAGCAATCCAGACATAGATATACTTTTCAAAGCGTCCAAGTGTTGCGTCGGTTTCGTGTTTCGTCAATGGTTTTTCCTTCGAGTATCGGTGTACATATTCTTCGGGCAACACAATGGCATGTTGCTGCCTAACGCATGAAATACATTAACATGTATCTCTTACTTTTTTCTTTTTCTGCACAATCTTCTGTAGAAAATGTGTTACTTTTTCTATATTTCGTTCATTGAGTGAGTAGTAGACCCATTTACCGTCCTTGCGGTCTTTAATGAGACCGCTTTCCCGTAAAATTCCCAGGTGGTGAGAAACAAGATTTTGCGGGAGCTTAAAATACTCATAGATATGACACACGCATTTCTCGCCGGATGCAAGATAGGAAATAATATTGAGGCGGATGTCACCACTCAGCGCTTTTAGTAATCTGGCAAATTGTTGGGTTTGAAAAGCATTCATAAAAACATATCAAATTATGTTGATATAATATAGATTGAAAATCTGATTGTCAAGATGCTTGTCTGCAGAAAAATGTTTTTTTCACATTTGCAGAAGAAAAGGTAAAAGATGTTGAAGTCCGCATCCATGATCTCGAAAAGATAAAAAAGGTCTTACATGATTTGATTCGACCGTAAAAAAAAAGAAGCAGATGTCTGCTGTGATTTAAAAAGGGACAGGACAAAAAAGATCGCCCTTTGGGTAATCGCCATAATAGCTGTTGTCTTATTACTTTTTCCTTATTTCTTCTAAAGATTGCAGCCCAGGCTTATCGGAAGGAATCGGCACAATGAATTGCTGTGTAGGATAGGAGGAAATAATTAATAGAATGCTGTAATTCAAAAAATAGTCATAAAGATTTCGCAACCCCATGCAATGCATGCGGAAAAGCAGGCAAGCCTGTTAAAAAGAAAACCCTTGAACACTTGGTGAAAGAGGACCGTGTTTCTTTGGTACGAGACACACAATTATTATTTGGTGTTGTCTCCTCCGATTTAGATACTGACAAAGGTGTATTAAAGGTTGTTATTTATAAGGAATTGGCAGATGCAGACGAAGTTGTCCGCACGGTTAAGGATCGTGGATTTTCTGATATATAAGGGTTTATTAATACGGACAAACTACGTTTGTCCGTGCCGTATTTGTACAATGTTGTGCCCGAATCAACTTTTTTGAAATTTACCTGTTCAAATCACAACTTATGAGTCCCTCGAGTATAAAATGATAGTTGGTGTTATCCATATATTTGGAGACAATGGGGGATTATGTCCTCTAGCATGCCAGCCATTCTGGCTGTCATCTTAATATGTTACCGATAGTTGAGTAAAACAAAAAATTGTAACTATTAAAGCCATCCGATCCGATCGTCTGGCCTTCTTTGACATCCGCCTTAACAATTTCCTTAACCGTATTGTCATCTACCTTATCCACTACGGTCATCCTGGCGTAACTAATGCCTTCTCCATTTGTAGACGCCTCGACGGTCACGGAGGTCTTAGAACTACCACGCCCCCGCTTGTCTCCGACTTCCTTCGGACCACCAAAGAAGGCATCGTCTATTTCTATTGTTCCAGAGAGTTGGTATCTCGAATCCCGATTCTTCATACCCCGTCGTATCTTTTGAAGCATCGTCCATGCTGCCCAGTAACTTACTTCAATCTTTTTAGAAAGAGCGAGGGTGGAAATCCCACGTTTGTCAGTACTCATAAAAAAAATAGCCCAGAACCACTTCAAAAGAGACGTTCTTGTTCAATGTATCACTGTCCCGGCCGTTATGCTTGCCTGATACCCACATCCCTTACACTGGTAGAGATAGCGTTTGTGCAACTCATAGTAGTCTCTCCCTCCGCAATGGGGACATACAAAACCATCAGGCCAACGAAGTTCAATAAGTCTCTTTTGACAGCCTTCTTCTGTTTGAAA
>JABRVT010000065.1:0-1751 GCA_040048245.1 Candidatus Brocadia sp. | reverse complement strand
GGTACCTTGTGGGAGATGGTCCAGGTGAGGGGTATTTTCAAGCCATTTACTGCAAGGAGTAATAGCAAATGTGGTTATTAATGCCTTCGGGATGCTTATCACTGGTGGTACTGTTTGGGCTGCTGATCTTATTTCCGATATTTCTTACTCAGACGATGATCACGGCCCTTACCAAACTCGGACTCAGTCCGGAAGCCTCATTATTTACGGTATTGGCAATCTTTCTGGGAGGGATGGTAAACATACCCATCAAGCGAATCCCCCGCCAAGAACAGATAGAGGTACAGCCATTTAAACTCTTTGGCTTCGATCGCATGTTTCCCCGACCGGTACGTTTCAGGTCATATACCATCATCGCCGTTAATGTCGGTGGTTGTATCGTTCCATGCCTCATTGCGGCCTACGAACTGATCCGGATTGCCCATGAGGGACCTTTTGCACTCATTGTCGCAATTGGCTCGATTGTTATTAATACAGCGGTATGTTACCGGCTTGTCCGCCCAATACCGAAGGCCGGCCTCGCGTTACCCCCTTTTGTGCCTGCCCTTGTAGCAGCGGCATGTGGATTATTCTTTATCCGTGAACTCGCTCCTTCTATCGCCTTTACCTCAGGTGTCCTTGGTCCACTTATAGGTGCAGACCTGCTTCACCTGCGAGACGTACGGCGGATGCATGCTGGCATTGCAAGTATTGGAGGGGCAGGAACATTTGATGGGATTGTGTTGTCAGGGCTTGTAGCAACGCTGCTTGCATAGTCAGGTTCTTTTTGTATCATAAAAACGCCACAAGAAAAAAACATTGTTTGTTTTTAATACTCAGATGGCTTTGGAACAACAATGAGCACGGACAAACAGGTTTGTCCGTGCCACCCAATTTCTAAAATCTTAAAAAAAGCCCATGGGGTTTTTGTCGTATGATACGAGCAAGTTCTTTGTGCGGCGGTAATGTTCCAGCATCATCTTGTGTGTTTCACGGCCAATGCCCGATTGTTTATAACCTCCAAATGCCGCATGTGCCGGATACAGATGATAGCAGTTTACCCAGACCCTGCCAGCCTCAATCTGCCGCGCTACCTGATAGGCCTGATGCATGTCACGTGTCCACAGACCTGCCCCCAGTCCATAGAGCACGTCATTTGCTATCTCAACCGCTTCCTTTTCATCCTTAAATTTTGTAACTGAAACTACCGGCCCAAAGATCTCTTCCTGGAAGACCCGCATCTTATTATTCCCTTCAAAGACGGTAGGTTCGATATAATAACCGTCGGGGTATTCTCTATTGCGGTATGATTTACCGCCGGTAAGACATCTGGCTCCCTCCTGATTCCCGATATCGATATAATGGATAATCTTCTCATACTGTTCTCTGGATGCCTGTGCCCCCATCATGGTCTCCGTATCCAGTGGATTGCCGATTTTTATCCTGCTGACGCGGTTCAATGCCTGTTGCATAAATTCATCGTAAATTGATTCCTGGATCAGCGCGCGGGAGGGGCATGTGCAGACTTCTCCCTGGTTCAACGCAAACATGGCAAAACCCTCAAGACACTTCTCGTAAAAGGAATCCTTCTCCCTCAAAACACTTTCCATAAAGATATTCGGAGACTTCCCGCCCAGTTCAAGGGTAACGGGTATAATATTCTCTGAGGCATACTGCATGATGAGCCGCCCGGTGGCCGTTTCACCAGTAAAGGCCACTTTTCCCACCCTGGGAGACGACGCCAGCGGCTTACCCGCTTCAATACCGAAACC
>JABRVT010000064.1:0-7952 GCA_040048245.1 Candidatus Brocadia sp. | reverse complement strand
GTACGGGGCGGATTTGAAGGGGCATTGCAGTATATATGTCACAGTTCAATTAACACCCTGTAAAAGAATCCTGGAGTATTTTGAAGAGCAGATGGGGATAGCGGTGAGTAAAGGTTTTTTGTATAATTTTAATCAGGAAGCCTACGAATACCTGGAAACCTTCGAGGGGAAAAGCAAGGCGGAACTGGCTAAGTCAGAGGCGTTGCATGTGGATGAAACGAGTATTAACAATAACGGAGACAGATATTGGTTGCATAGCGCATCCAACAGGCGGTGGACGTATTTTTATCCTCGCGAAAGGCGTGGGACAGAGGCAATGGATAGCATAGGGATATTGCCCCAATTTCGCGGGATTCTTTGTCGCGACCATTTGAAAGGCGTATTACGCCTATCCCTGTACGCGCGCGCTTTGTAATGCGCACCGCCTGAGAGAATTAGAGGGGGTGTGGGAAGTGGGCAATACGCAGAAATGGGCGAAAGAGATGAAAGCCTTGCTTGAAGAGACAAATCGTGTAACAAACGCAGCCAGGGGGGAATGTTGGAAGCTGGCGAGTCAGAAAAATACTGGCAAAGGTATCGTACGATATTGCAAAATGCAGAAGCAGAAAGCCCTCCCACTGATGAAACAAACCGTAAACTAGGGGGATTCAGGGGGTTGTCTGGCATGCAATGATACAAACTTTGAAATTCTTAGTATCAAATGAGACCTTTCTGGTAACTTTTCCAGTGTAGATCGAAAAGGCCCTTCGCTCTACAAAACGCACAGGCAAAATGGAGGCGATGGAAGATTTGTACCGCATTTATTGGTGCTTACTATAACACCCGCATGCATGGCTACCTGTAATATCAATAAACCCGTTTATCCTCCCGTTTGGACCAAAATTCAAAAAGCTCTAAATTTTCCTCCCGAAGCAAATCTCCAACAAGTTCTATCGGACTATTACCGAATTGTTTCATTTCCCAGTTCGAAATGGTCAGTTCACTAAATCCTAGTTTTTTTGCATCCTCTATCCGTGCACCATAAACAATCTTCGAAATCTTTGCCCAGTGGCAGGCGCTAAAACACATGGGACACGGTTCACAGGTAGAGTAAATTACACAACCAGATAAGTCTATAGTATTCAATTTTCTGCAAGCTTCTCTGATTGCGTGAATCTCGGCATGTGCCGTGATGTCCATACTTTCCCAAACAATATTATGAACGCAACTGACAACCTCCCCTCCTTTTGTTATACATACCCCAAAGGGTGTTTGTCCCTTTTCAATACCCTGCCGTGCCTTGCTGATGGCGAGTCTCATGAATTTTGCATCATCGCTGGTCATCTTCACCCTTTCTTCAGATAACTCCCGTGAAAATTCGTTTCTTTCATCCTGAATAAAGTTACAGTGATACCCACATTCATGAACACGTTCCAAATGACTCCCTATGCCCTGATGAGGCAGGCGTGGGCACAAAGCCCCGCGCCAAAGGTAACCATTACACACCAATCCCCGGGTTGAATATCACCCTTATCTAAGATCTCTCGCAGCACAAAAAATACTGTTGGCGAGGACATATTCCCATACCTTGCCAAAACATCACGGGTTGCACGCAGATGAGTTTCAGAAAGCCCTATTTCATTTCTGATTGCGGTGATTATCTTTTCGCCTCCAGGATGGAATGCCCAATGTTTAATATCCTCGATCCGCAGTCCTCTCGGTTTTAACAAGTCCGTCACTACTTTGGCGACCGTCTTACTTGCTATCTCAGGCAAAGAAATGGAAAGTTGGTTGTGGAGTTGCCCATTCCTGTAAACGTAGCGTATATCATCACGATGCCGGGGTTCATACCGGCTGACCGAATCGAGCAGTACCAGTCCTTCCGGACGTCGCCAGAGCACAGAGGCAGCGGCGCCATCGGCAAAGATTGCATTCGATACTATTAAACTCAAATCATCTTCCATCTGAAATGTGGCACTGCAGATCTCCACTGAAACGCTTATGATCACCCCTTCGCCAGACCTTTTTAACATATCTTCGCATATCTGTAAGTTTGGAACCGCCCCTCCGCAGCCACTACCGACCAGGTCATGGGCTCGTACCTTATCTGATATACCTAACTTTTCTATGAGATAGGTTGATATGCCAGGACAAATGTATCCAGTGCAAGTATTAACCACCAATCCTGATACATCCTCCGTTGTCAATCCAGCCAGTGTTAAAGCATTAACAATTGCCTGAGACGAAAGGTTAACTGCCCAGTGTGTGTAACGGGCAACGCGGTTATCCGGATGTTCATTTACAAGACATGCGAGATCGTCAACCGCAAGACGTCTATATAATACGCTTGGATGAGCAAAAATCTTTCGCAAGATCGCTAAACTTTTAGGACTCAGTTTATCCGAGTAGTATTTTACAAGAAATGCCCCTGCCTGGGCTTGATTTACTGTGTAAGGTGGTGTGGCAACTGCGATCGATGCTATGTGAGCCTTCCCATTCGTAGAGTTCGAGGATAGTCTTTTATCATTATTCATCATCAAACTTTTTATACGTCCAATCCAAAAAATCTGAGTCCTCGCCGGATAAAACGCGTGTGTTTCCAGAGAGGAGGCTTAACACCCAATTTGTATCCCAGGCGATTCATTACCGGCAGAAATGAGAATCCGATGGTATCTGAGTTGATATAGTTCATATGTGCGGCCATTTCCTTGTGCAAAGTACGTATCAACCAGCCCAGATCAAGGGCAGGCGAAAAATAAAATACAGGTTCCAGCATTTCTTCAGAAGAAAGTGCCAGGATATTTTCTCTCCGCGCTATCTGTTCGAGTTCTGTGCCGGGATAAATACGTATTCCAATATTGAAAAATGCTACGTCTTCCGGACGTATGAAGCGTTCCGCAAAGAGGAGCGTTTCCTGCACTGTTGCCTCGGTCTCACCCGGCCCCCCAAGCATAAATATCCATAAACAGGGTAACCTGTGCCGTTGAATGACCCGGGCAGCGCTAAGTACATCTTCCACAGTAAAACCTTTGTTCAGCCTCTCTAAAACAATATCGGACGCACTTTCAACAGTAATACCGATACCAACAAAACCAGCTTTCTCCATTGCGGTAAGAAGGTCGTCGTCGATAAAAAGCGGATTCAACTCCAGGCTCTGAAGACGAACATCAGCTTGAACCCTTGCAAGGCCCTCACACACAGCCAGCGCATGGTCATACGGCGAATTAAACACATTATCAACGAACTCGATATCCCTTAGCCCCAGAGCAACAAGATGCTTGATAGCATCCACCACACTCACTGATGTGGACAAACGATAGTCGTGTCCTTCAATTTTTCGATACGTGCAGTATACACATTTGAAGTGACACCCGAGTTTTGTTTGAACTGGAACAGTCGATAACCTGGACAGGTAGGCATGTATATTAATCCAGCGATGAAAATTGGGAATCAGGCAGCCATCCGAAAAACGGACGACAGAACCGACAGTCTTCTTAAAGGTATTATCTTCTCGCCATGCAATACCTGGCATCCTGCCGGGTTTCCTGCCTTGTGAAAGTGCTTTTACTAATTCCGGAAAAACAACTTCTCCGTCTCCCAGCACCGCCCAGTCTGCACCTGTGTAGCGAACTAATTCTTCGGGCATTACTGCAACTGCAGAACCCCCGAGGACAAGAGTTGCCTGCGTCCTGCTTCGAATACTATCTACCAGTGGTTTCACATCTTTAAAGAATGCCACCGGATTTTGCATATCGTTATTATCGATGTTCCGAACTGAGAGACCCACAATATCCGGATTCAATTTTTCAAGTTCCATTTCCAGGGCTCTCAAAGGGTCTCGCTCAAACATCAAATCCAATACCCTAACCTTGTGGCCTGACTTCTCAACTGCATCAGCCACTGAGCATGCACCAAGTGGCAACACAGGCGCAGGGTTCCTATAACGATTAGTAATGACAATAAGGATATTCACATGCTTTATCTAATGCCTCTCGATTCCCTTTCATTATCCAAAGATGTCCCTGTTACATAAGGAAAACGACCCATTTTTATAAAATAATGCCGAAGTCTTTGAAAAAGCAATGCCCCTTTCATGACATGATGGCATGATTATTTGTGTGGCTGATCTGTGAGAAAGGAACTGGAAGCAGAAAAGAGTTTAGCACAGAATAAATAGGAATGCAAGTATCATACGTTTGGCACCGAAGAGACGGCGTAAGATTGTCTAAGGTTCCGTTGTTTCATTACTAATTACAGAATTATCCTGGGACACAGCATTCACTGTAATCACGATCCAATATCTTCTCTTTTTTCAATTATTTTTTCAGCATGTTCTGATATAATTTGTTTATGCAGACTGGAAAAGCGTCTAAAACAGAGGCACTTTTCATCCTCCCATTCGGTCAGATACCAAAAGAAGTCTTAGATTTTCTGCAAATTGAACTAACCCGAAGGTTGGGCTTTCATGTACGGGTGAATAAGGCCGATCCTCTTCCACAATATGCCTTTAACCCCTGGAGAAATCAATATCACTCTACAAAGATTCTGGAAAATTTAAGGGAGTTGAAAACAGACGATGAACGGATTCTCGGTATTATCGATACTGATCTATATGTGCCGGAATTGAATTTCGTCTTCGGTGAGGCACATATTGCAGACAAAGTTTGCGTCATATCACTCGTGAGACTCCGCCAGGAGTATTACGGACTTCCTAAAGATAAAAATCTCTTCTTATCGCGTACCCTAAAAGAGGCAATCCATGAACTCGGCCATACCTTTAAATTGAGCCACTGTGAAGATCCGAAATGTATTATGCACTTTTCCAATTCCCTCAGAGATACGGACATAAAAGGGCCTGATTTCTGTAACAGGTGTAAATTAAAACTCAGGTAAATCTTAGTTTTGATTTTTGATTTATTTCAATCTGTGGTTTTCAAAAAATTATGATACGGACTGGTTGCTGCGGATTTCCTGTTGCAAGGCAAAAATACTTCGATACCTTCAGTGTCGTAGAACTCCAGCAGTCCTTTTATCAACCCCCACAGGTATCAACCATTCAAAAATGGCGGAAAGAGGCCCCGACTGATTTTGAATTTACCCTGAAGGCATGGCAATTGATAACCCACGAACCAAGTTCTCCTACATATCGGAGGCTGAAGATAAAAATCCCACAACTGAAGAAAAAGAATTATGGTTCATTTAGGCCGACTGATGAGGTATGTGGGGCATGGGAAAAGACAAAGGAGATTGCGGATATATTGAATGCAAAGGTCATCATATTTCAATGTCCCGCCTCCTTTGAGCCTACAAACGAAAACAAGAGTAACCTGAAGAGATTCTTCTCTTCCATTCAATCAGACAAATATATCCTTGCCTGGGAACCACGTGGAAATTGGAAAGAAAAGGAGGTAGGAACTATCTGCAGGGAACTCAATCTAGTCCACTGCGTAGACCCCTTTAAATCGAAATCATCCTATGGAAAGATTCGTTACTACCGTTTGCATGGTATAACTGGTTACCGGTACAAATATACACACAAGGATTTAATTGTATTAAAAGGCCTTATAAGAGAAAAGACCAACTCTTACGTTATGTTTAACAATATTTCCATGTATGACGATGCGCTGTCGTTCAAAAAACTCATTTCCTGACAATTATAATCCGAAGAAGGTCAATTAGAAAAATATGGAAAGAATAACGAATGATGAAAAAGAATATTATTCATAAATAATGTAAAACAATCTGAGTGCTTTATTTCTACGTTGCTTGCGAACTTTAGTGACTAAGCTAATATTTTCCCCACAAAAATTGCCACAATATGGAAAATACAAAAAATACAATTAAAAAACTCATTTCCACCATCGGCGGAAAATTTTCGAGTGAGCTTGGGATTGACTTATCCAGTGGAAAATCCACCGAAATATTCAAGTGGTTTCTCGCTTCAAAGCTCTTTGGCGCACGCATTGGCACGAATATCGCCATAAAGACCTATAAGGAATTTGAAAGACGCGGCGTCGTTTCTCCGGAAAAGATCCTTGAGACGGGCTGGGATGGGCTTGTGAGGATACTGGACGACGGAGGATATGTCAGATACGACTTTTCCACAGCAACAAAACTGTTGGAGATCGTGGAGGATTTAATAAGAGACTACGATGGAGATTTGAATAGGCTCCACCAAAAAGCCAGAGACGAAGAGGATCTCGAGAATCTTTTGAAAGGTTTAGGGAAAGGCATCGGTGACGTAACGGTAAACATATTCTTACGAGAGCTTCGTAACGTGTGGGCAAAGGCAAGGCCAAAGCCCTCTGAATTGGTGATGCTGGCAGCAAGAAATTTGGGATTTATAAAGCAAGGCAAGGACCCTTTAACAGCTTTTGAGAAGATATGGTCAGAACAGAAGATCAAGGGCCAGGATTTATGCGACTTCGAAGCTGCACTTTTAAAACTGGGAAAGGATTTTTGCAAGAAACGAAAGTGCGATATATGTCCATTGGGGGTGGAATGCGGGTGCAAAAAAGAGGTTTACTAAATGTTACAGAATTCTCAAAACCGGTTAGCCCGGATTTCTCGCCGAAGAGATAGACACTCCTCCGTTGTTTATGGTATAAGATGTGAATGGGTAACAGATTATGTCGAAAGGGGGATGGAGAGAAGGTGAAAGCAAGGTGTAAAGACGCAATAGAGCATACGGTAGAAGAATTATTTATCGCAGAGGATATATGGGATAGCGTTAGGATATGAGGATTTGAGCGATCATGATCAATTAAGGATAGACCCCCTTTATTGGCAGTTTTGTGCAAGAAGAAAGACCCGACAGGGGAGGATAGGCGAAGCAAGAATGAAAAGGGAAAGGCATTGGCAGGGAAGAGTACGTTGAACCGTCTGGAGTTAACGCCTGCAGATGCAGGAAAAGAGAGTCGATATAAGAAGATTTCGTGTATCAAGGGGAGAGGATAGAGCGATTTTTTATTGATGTATTTTTGTGAGGTCACACAAAGAGAATCCAGAGCGAATTGTCCTGGATTTGGATGCAACCGATGATCCGTACACGGGAATCAGGAAGGTCGTTTTTCCCATGGATATTATGTGGAGTATTGTTATTTACCCCTGCACATATTTTGTGATGAGTATTTGTTATGTGCGAAATTAAGGACGTCAGGGTGAACGCAAACGAAGGGGCAAAAGAGGAAATAGAGCGGGTCGTCAATCACGTTTGGAACCGGTGGCCGGAGGTGAAAATTGTGGTGCGGGGTGATTCGAGGTTTGCGAGGAAAGAAATCATGAGTTGGTGTGAAGGAAACCATGCAGACTATCCCTTTAGGCTCGCAAGGAACACTTGATTACAAGAAGAGATACAGGGCGAAATGGAAGAGGCAAGAAGGCAATATGGGCAGACAGGAAGAGCATCCAGGGTGTATAAGGATTTTTTCTATAAAACGGTGAAGAGTCGGTCCCAGGATCGTAGGGTAGTTGGCAGGGCGGAATATTTAGAGAAGGGGCCAAATCCCCGATTTGTGGTAACATCACTAAAATCGGAGGAGAAAGATGCCGGGAGTCTTTATGAGCAAGAGTATTGCGCACGGGGGATGGAAAACAGGATCAAGGAACAGCAGTTACATTTATTTGCCGACCGAACAAGCACAGAGACGATGCGTGCCAATCAACTGAGGCTGTGGTTCTCGTCGTCAGTGGCTTATGTGTTACTCAACGAATTAAGACGGATAGGGCTTTGTTCAACAGAATTCTCACAAGCACAGTGCATCATGATCCGAACAAAACTGTTCAAGATTGGTGCATAGGTAAAGGTAAGTGTAAGGAGGATAGCAGTTTGCCTGTTCCAGTGCTTATCCCTATAAAGAAATCTTTCAGATTGCTTTTCAAAACATTCGTAAAGCGTATCCAATACTCTGTTGAAGTTCAGAAAAGATTTACCATTTGATATCACAATTACCCTCCGTGAGAAATGCGGGTTA